>CAVXFL010000019.1:0-226594 GCA_963761015.1 uncultured Alphaproteobacteria bacterium | reverse complement strand
TTCAGACTGCTGTCGCGGCCGCGCTTGTTTCCCGACTTGTTCCCGTCGACTGCGTCGCGTGTGGGCAAACGCCGCGCCGCCGCCGCCGTGCGTCGATGGCGTATTGGCCGACTTGGCGCTCCGGGTCCTGATTGGGGCGCACCACAGTGGCGCAGTAGCGTTCCCAGTCCGCATCGTTGAAGCCGTCCAGGCCGCCGACCATGCTGGCCGCCTCGAGCGTCGCGTCGGCATAGAGCGTGCGCGGCAGTGGCTGGATTTGCGCCAGCGGGTAATCCGCCCGGAAGCTCACCGGCCGGTCGGTGCGGGTCAGCCGCAGGTTGGTGAAGAGCGGACCGAACCAGCGGTCGGTTTCGACGATACCCTCGTAAAGCGCGTAGCCCCCGGTCGGCGGCAGATTGGCGAGCGGACGCACCAGCAGGCTCCAGTCCGGCGCGGTGCGGGCGATCATGCCGCTCCAGATCTGCACCGCGCCCGGCTCGGGCGCCGCGGTCAGGAATGGCGGCGAGTAGCCGCGCGCCGTTTCCGGCGCCACGGCGTCGAACCGGCTGGCCAGATGCGGGAATTGCGCGGCGGTCAGCGGCAGCCAGTCCTCCAGGCCGGGATACGTCCAGAACACCTCGCTGCCGTCCCACAGCAGGCTGAAATCCATCGGCGGAAACAG
Source organism: uncultured Alphaproteobacteria bacterium (assembly GCA_963761015.1). Taxonomy (GTDB): domain Bacteria; phylum Pseudomonadota; class Alphaproteobacteria; order Acetobacterales; family Acetobacteraceae; genus CAVXFL01. The sequence goes on along the minus strand of CAVXFL010000019.1, from coordinate 225,933 downwards.
ATACCAGCCGAACGCAGACGCGCTGGTGACCGCGTCGCAATACCGGGCCGCCCGGGTCGGCAGGGTTCCGGCGGCCGAGCGGTCGGCGCGCTGGGGCAGCCGCGCCGCCTCGATCACGCGATAGAAGGTGACAATCGGGTCCTGCCTGGCAGACATCGTTCTCTCGCCCCTTGCGACCAGATCGTTGCTTTTGGCCGGGTCCGGGAGCGGGCGTTTTGGCCCGTCCCGCACGCCGACAATGCCGGACGGAGCCGTTCCGAAACCGGCAACCGTAGGCTGAGTCCGACCGCCGCAACGAATTCGGCTTCCGGAGCGACCCCGTTCGGCGATCCGAATGCGCTCGGCGCGTCAGCGGGCGGCGCGCACCGGGGCGGTGAAGATCTTGAAGCCCATGCCGGTGCGAACCTTGCCGATGTCCGCGACGGCGGCAGGAGTTTTGCCCGGCGGCAGGATCTTGAAGCCCATGCCGGTGCGAATCTTGCCGGCGTCGGCGACCTCGGCCGGAGCAACCGGCGGAAGAACGGGCATGTCGGTGGTGTTGGAACGCATCTGATGTTGTCCTTCTGACAGGATCGGTGGCCAATAACGGCACAAATCATGAACAAACCTCCAATTCCCGACCGCACGGACGCAATTTCGTCAAACGAAAACGCACGGCTCACAACCGTGAGCCGTGCGTCCCGTGGAGGAGGCCGGAAAGGGAAGTCGCCGACGGGCGCACCTGTCCCGTTGACAAGCCGACTATGCCCGGCCCGGACATCACTGTCAAGACATTTTTCCTAGGAATTTAGGCGGTTGATGTACCGCTGATAAATTTCCTTGCCCGGTTGCGACTCCAGGTATATCGCGAAACCCCGCTCGGTCCTGCCGAAATTGCCGTTGCGAGGCGTCACACGCCATGCCGTCAGATGCCGGACTGCTTGTTCGCGCCAGCCGCGAGCCGGCGACCCCGCAATTGCGGGTGAAGCTGCTCGGCACCATGGCAGCGGAGAACGGGCTCGGACAGTCGGTGCTGCCGCGCGGCCGCAAGACCCGGGCCCTGCTCGGCGTGCTCGCCCTCGGCGCGCCGCGACCGCTGCCGCGCGATCACTTGACGCAACTGCTCTGGAGCACGCGGGAACGCGAGCAGGCTCGCGGCTCGCTGCGTCAGGCGGTGCACGAGTTGCAGCAATGCCTGGCCCGGGTCGGCCACGACACGCTGCGGGCCGAGCGGGCCCATTTGCGCCTCGACGGCGGCAATCTCTGGGTCGACATCCACGCGCTGGCGCCGCCGAGTGCCGCCGGGCTGGACGTGCTCGAGTTGTTCGAGGGACCGCTCATGGACGATTTGAGCGGCCTCGATCCAGCCTTCGACCGCTGGCTCGTCGAGCAGCGACGATGCGTGGTGACCCACGCCGCCGCGCTCGCCGAGGCGGCCTTGTCCGGCGACGACGAGCCAGCCACGGTTCTGGCCACCGCCGAGCGGTTGCTGACCATCGACCGCTCGCACGAAGGCGCCTGGCGGGCGCTGATCAAGGCGCATGCGAAGCGCGGCGAGCGGGCCGCCGCCCTCGACGCGTACGGGCGTTGCGCCGCCGGTACTGGCCGGAGCCACCGGGAAGCCGCCCTCGGCCGAGACACAGGCTTTGGCCGCGTCCATCCGGGAGCACGATCAGGCGCCGCGCCGGTTGCGCGCGATCGCGGCGCGGGTGCAGGAAGGACTTCGCTTGGGCGTGATGCCGTTCCGCTCACTCGATCCAAGCGGGGTGGAGCCGCTGTCGATCGGGCTGGCGGAGGAGATCACGACCGCGCTGTCCTGCTTCCGCTGGATCTCGCTCATTCCGAGCACCTCCCTGGCCGCGCTGTTCGACGAGCCGCTCGCGGAAAATCCGCGTCTGCAGGCACTCGACATCGATGCGCTGCTGGACGGCACCGTTCAGCGCGGCGGCCAGCGGGTGCGCGTGACGGTGCGCCTGCTCGACATGCGCGCCGCGGGCGAGGTGATCTGGGCGCGGCGCTTCGATCGCGCGGCGGACGACCTGCTGGTCCTGCAGGACGAAATCGCCGCCGAAACCGCCGCGCAGGTCGATCCCGAACTGCTGCTGCGTGAAGGCCGGCGGGCCGCCTCGCAGCCACCCGCGGATGCCAAGGCCTACGACCTGCTACTGCAGGCGATATCAGCGATGTATCGCTTCGACGCGGCGGCGTTCCGCGCGGCCGGCGACACGCTCGCCGCCGCCGCCGCGCTCGATCCCGATTACGCGCCGGTCTGCGCCTGGTGGGCTTACTGGCACGTGTTCCTGGTCGGGCAAGGCTGGGCGGACGATCCCGCCGCGGCCATGCGGCGCGCCGGCGAACTGGCCGAGCGGGCGGTGGCGCGCGATCCGTCCGATGCGCGCGCCCTCTCGATCGCCGGGCATGTCCGCGCCTTCCTGCACCGGGACGTGGACGCCGCGCTGCAACTTCACGAGCGGGCGTTGTCGCTCAATCCGTCCCTGCCGATGGCCTGGGCACTCTCGGGAATGGCTTATTCCTACGCCGGCAGTCACGACGAGGCGATCCGGCGCATCGACAAGGCGCGCCACCTGTCGCCATTCGATCCGCATAGCTTCGTCTTCGAAATGGCGTTGATGGTCCCGCACCTCGCGCGCGGCGACGACGAAACCGTGGTCGCGCTCGGGCGGCGCGCGACGGCGCTCAACCCGACGCTGTCGTCCACCCAGAAAGGCTATCTCTCCGCGCTCGGCCATCTCGGCCGCATCGCGGAGCAGGGCGCCGTGCGCGAGCGGCTGCTGCGGCTGGAGCCGGGGTTTTGCGTGCGCGAGGCGCTGCTACGCTCGCCGTTCCTGCGCGATGCTGACCGCCTGCGCTATGCCGACGGCCTGCGCCGGGCGGGTCTGGCCGAATAGCGCCGCGCCTCCTGCCTTACCGGGCGCCGGCTTGCCGCTGCCCACCGGCCGCCTTGCCCCAAACCTGCGCGAGCCGCGCGTCGCGCCCGCAGCCGAGCCGGTAGTAGCGGTAACGGATCGGATTTTTGCGGTAATAATCCTGGTGGTATTCCTCGGCGCGGTAGAACGGGCCGGCCGGCAGGATGACGGTGGCAACGGGGCGCTTGAATCGCGCCTCGAGCGCGCGCTTGGACGCCTCGGCGAGGCGGCGCTGCTCGGCATCGGCCACGAAGATCGCCGACGTGTACTGCCTGCCTCGGTCGCAGAACTGGCCGCCGGCGTCGAACGGATCGATGTTGCGCCAGTAGACGTAGAGCAAGCGGTCGTAGCCGATCCGCTTCGGGTCGTAAGTGACCTGAACGGATTCGCGATGCCCGGTGCCGCCGGCCGACACCTGATGGTAGGTCGGGTTCGCCACCGTCCCGCCGGTGTAGCCGGACACCACGGCGCTCACGCCCGGCAGCACCTCGAACGGATGTACCATGCACCAGAAGCAGCCGCCGGCGAACGCCGCGGTGTTCAACCCGGCTCCCGGCGGCGGCTGGAGCGACTGCGAACGTGCCGGCAAGGCACCGAGCGCGCAGATCAGCAGCAGCCCAACCCAGATGCGTCGCAGCATTGATCGTCCCCCGATCAGGCCGGATGGAATTTCAGCGCCGCCCCGTTGATGCACCAGCGCTGTCCGGTCGGCTTCGGGCCGTCGTCGAACACGTGACCGAGGTGGCCGCCGCAGCGGCGGCAGTGCGCCTCGGTGCGGAGCATCCCCAGGCTGCGGTCCTGCGACGTCTGCACCGCACCCGGAATCGGACGGGTGAAGCTCGGCCAACCGGTACCGCTGTCGAACTTGTCGGCCGAGGCGAACACCGGCAAATCGCAACCCGCACAGGCGTACGTCCCCTTGCGCCCCTCCTCGTCGAGCGGACTAGAGAACGGCCGCTCGGTGCCGTGTTGGCGCAAGATGGAAAATTGCAGTGGCGTCAGCGCCTTGCGCCATTCCGCCTCGGATTTCACTACCTCGAACGGTCCGGCCGGAGCCAGCGCGGCAGCTTTGCGGCCGAAATACATCAATGGTAGGGCGGCGGCCAGCAACGACGCGCTGGCGGCCAACGCCTGTCTGCGGCGGACCATGGGGACCTCCTCGCAGTGCTTCGCTGCTCCGGAGCCTAGCCGGAGCGCCATCGGTTTACGAGCCGCGGCGGGACATGGATGCGCACCGAAGGCGTTCGCCGCTGCTGGCCGGAAGCCTGGCCCCGTGGCATCCGTGCATGAAGGGGATGTGGCATGGCATGAGGGGGTGTGGCATGGCATGAGGGGTGTGGCATGGCCGAACGGAAAGTGGCGGTGGTCACCGGCGCGACGTCCGGAATCGGGCGCTGGATCGCGCTCGGCTTGGCGCGCGCGGGGCTGCGCACGGTGCTGGTGGCGCGCGACACCGAGCGTGGCGAGGCCACGCGCGCCTGGATCGCCCAACGGATCCCCGAGGCCGCGACCGAACTGATCGAGGCCGACTTGTCGCTGCTCGCCCAGGCCCGTTCGGCGGCGGCCCGCATCGCCGGCAAGCATCCGCGCCTCGCCGTGCTGGTCAACAATGCGGGTGTGTTCACCGAACGCCGACGCGTGACCGCGGAGGGCCACGAACTGGTCCTGGCGGTGAACCATCTCGCCCCGTTCGTGCTGACGCGGGCGTTGGCTGACGCGCTGCGGGCGGGCGCGCCGGGGCGCATCGTGAATGTCGGATCCGCCGCGTCGGACCGGGCGCGCATCGACCTGGACGACCTGGAGGGTTCGCGGCGTTGGAGTCCAAGGCACGCTTACGGCCAGTCGAAGCTGGCGCTGATGATGGCCACCTTCGGTTGGGCCGAGCGGCTGGACGGCGCCGGCGTTTCCGTCAACGTGGTGCATCCCGGGGTGGTGGCTACCAAAATCGCGAAAGTGCCGGGGCTGATCGGAATCGCCTGGACCCTCATGACGCCGTTCATGATCGGCCCCGAACGCGGCGCCGACACGCCGTTACACGTGGCATTGGCGCCGGAACTCGGCGTGACCGGCCGCTATTTCAAGCGTCGCCAGGAGGTGGAACCCAATCCGCTGGCGCGCGACAATTCGCTCCTCGCCGGGCTTTGGACGGAAACCGAACGGCTCTGCGAACGAGCGTGAACGCTCGCCGCGTCAGGTACCGCCGGAGCACGGATAGCCACGGACTTCAACGTGCGCACCCTCGGGCACGACACTGACAATCCACTGTTTCCAGCGGCCGAGGAAGGACGGCGGACAGGGCACGCGCTGGGTCGGCCCAGGAACCGACCCGATCGCATCCGCCCGGCTCATGTCGGGGCCGTTGGCCACCGTCATGACGCATTCCGGGTTGGCGCCGCCAATCGCCAAGTACACGAAGCACGGCGCCGCCAGCGCCGCTACCACGCGGTAGCCAATCGGTATCCAAGACATTGTACGTCCTCCCTGGCGGACATCACGCCATCCTGGACGGAGAACGCGCGGGATCAATTAAATTCCCGATTAATGTGACGCGGCGATCCGGAGCGCGCGATTTCTCTTCGGCGGCCGGTTAACGCGCGCACGAAGACGTGGAATCATCGCGCGTCAGGGGATAATGAGCGGGCGAGGCAGATCGTGGCTGATGTGAAGCCGGCCGTGTTGACCACCGACGGGCTCCAGGCGCTGCTCGAAGCACTGGCGCGCCGTGGCTATCGCGTTGTCGGTCCGACGGTGCGCGACCAGGCAATCGTGTACGACGACATCGCCTCCATCGCCGCCCTGCCGCGCGGCTGGACGGATGCGCAGGATGGCGGGCGCTACCGGATGGTGCGCCGCGACGACGCCGCGCTGTTCGGCTACGCCGTCGGGCCGCACTCGTGGAAGCAATTTCTGCACCCGCCGGTGCTGCGACTGTGGCGCGCCGAGCGTGAGGGGAACGACGTGCGGGTGGTCCCGGAACCGCCGAGCACGGAGCGGTTCGCGTTCATCGGCGTGCGCTCCTGCGATCTTCATGCCATCGCCATACAAGACAAGGTGTTCCTCGGCGGTCCGCACATCGATCCGCACTATCAGGCACGGCGCCGGGACGCCTTTATCGTCGCGCTGAACTGCGCGGTCGCCGGCGGCACGTGTTTTTGCGTGTCAATGAACACCGGGCCGAAGGCCGAGGCCGGTTTCGATCTCGCGCTCACCGAACTCGAGGCGGGGGCGCTGTTCCTCGTGGAGACCGGAACGAATGCCGGGCAGGCGCTGCTCGCGGAACTGCCGCACCGCCCGGCAACCGACCAGGAGATGGCGGCGGCCGAAGGGATCGTCGCCGGCACGGCCGCCGACATGGGCCGCGACATGCGCTCGGACGACGTGCGGGACTTGCTGCTGCGCAACCTGGAACATCCGCGCTGGAACGACGTGGCGGCGCGCTGTCTGACTTGCGGCAACTGCACCATGGTTTGCCCCACCTGCTTTTGCACCTCGGTCGAGGATGCGAGCGATCTGGCCGGCGTGGAAACGTCGCGCTCGCGGCGGTGGGATTCCTGCTTCACCATGGATTTCTCCTACGTCCACGGCGGCAGCGTGCGCGCCAGCGCGCATTCGCGATATCGTCAATGGATGACCCACAAGCTTGCCACCTGGTACGATCAGTTCGGCACCTCCGGCTGCGTCGGCTGTGGCCGCTGCATCACTTGGTGCCCGGTCGGCATCGACATCACCGAAGAGGTGCGGGCTATCCGCGAACACCAGACGGACTGAAAGGGTGGCGGCGATGGAAGGGCTCGAACGCATTATCAAGGAGCACAGGTTCTTCGCCGGGCTGGACGACGGATTCTGCGAACTGGTTTGCGGCTGCGCGAAGAATGTGCGCTTCGAGGCGGGCCAGTATCTGTTTCACGAAGGCGAAGCGGCCGATCAGCTCTATCTGCTCCGGCACGGTCGCATTGCCCTCGAAATCGCCGCGCCGGGGCGTGGCGCCCTGACGTTTCAGACCCTCGCCGAAGGCGAAATCCTCGGCATTTCCTGGCTGATCCCGCCCTACCGCTGGATGTACGACGCGAAGGCGCTCGAACTCGTCCGCGCCATCGCCATGGACGCCACCTGCCTGCGACAGAAATGCGAGGCCGACCATGACCTCGGCTACGAGGTGATGAAGCGGCTCATGGCTGTCCTGATTCAGCGCCTGCACGCCACGCGGTTTCAGATGCTGGACGTCTACGGCGCTCATGCCTGACCCGACGCGCGTCGCGACAGAGGCTGTCGATCCGATGCTGCCTCGGGTCGCACGCGTGCGCCGGCGTCGGCGCGACGGCCCGGAGGTCTGGACGCTCGACATCGTGGGCGACGAGGCAAACTCTTCGGCGTTCGCGCCGGGTCAGTTCAACATGCTGACCGTGTTCGGCGTCGGCGAGGTGCCGATCAGCGTGAGCGGCGACCCCGCCGTGGCCTCCCCGCTCGTCCACACCATGCGCGCGGTCGGGCCGGTATCCACGGCGTTGGCCGCGCTGCGGCCTGGCGCGCCGGTCGGCATCCGGGGACCGTTTGGTGTCGGCTGGCCAATGGCCGAAGCCGCGGGACGCGATGTCGTGATCATCGCCGGGGGCTTGGGGTTGGCGCCGCTGCGCCCGGCCATTTGCGGCCTGCTCGCTGAACGCATCCGCTATGGGCAGATTGTCCTTCTGTACGGCACCCGCGGTCCCGAGGAGATTCTGTTCCGTCGCGACCTGGAGACTTGGCGGCAGCGGCTCGACATCGACATCGAAGTGACCGTCGATCATGCCTTTGGCGACTGGCGCGGCCATGTCGGCGTGGTCACGACCTTGGTGCCGCGTGCAAGTTTTGACCCGCAACACGCCATCGCGATGGTCTGCGGCCCCGAGATCATGATGCGATTTGCCATCGCCGCGCTGCGCCAAGTGGGCGTGGCCGACGAATCAATTTACCTCTCCATGGAACGCAACATGAAATGCGCCGTCGGCTTTTGCGGTCATTGCCAATTCTCGGCGGATTTTGTCTGCCGTGACGGGCCGGTGTTCCGCTACGACCGGATCGGCAGATTGCTGGCGCTGAAGGAGATCTGAATGGCGGCAGTAGAGCGCAAGCCGCGGCTCGCGGTCTGGAAATTCGCCTCGTGCGACGGTTGTCAGCTCAGCCTGCTGGATTGCGAGGACGAACTGCTCGCCGTGGCCGACGCCGTCGAGATCGCGTATTTCCAGGAAGCGACGCGCGGCGCGATCGAAGGGCGCTACGACGTCTCGCTGGTGGAAGGCTCGATCACCACGGCACACGACGCCGAGCGCATCCGCGAGGTTCGGCGGCGCTCGCGAAGGCTGATCACGATTGGCGCCTGCGCGACCGCCGGTGGCATTCAGGCGCTGCGCAACTTCGCGGATGTCCAGGAATACGCCTCGATCGTCTACGCACATCCCGAATACGTACGCACCCTGGCGACTTCAACGCCGATCGCCGATCACGTCCAGGTCGATTTCGAGCTGCGCGGCTGTCCCATCAACAAGCGCCAGCTTATCGAGGTGATCGCGGCCTTTCTCGCCGGACGGCGGCCGGTCACGCCGCCGCACAGCGTATGCGTCGAGTGCAAACTGCGGGGCAATGTCTGCGTCATGGTCGCGCATGGCACGCCTTGCCTCGGCCCGGTCACGCATGCCGGTTGCGGCGCGATTTGCCCCTCCTATGATCGCGGCTGCTATGGCTGTTACGGGCCGAAGGAAACGCCGAACACGGCCTCACTGAGCGGCTGGACTTGCCGAACTCGGCATGGACCAGCGCACATTGCGACGCGTGTATCGCACGTTCAACGCGAACGCCGAGCCGTTCCGCACCGAGAGCGAGCGCCATGGCGGGTAAAACCATCAAGGTCGACTATCTCGCCCGCGTGGAGGGGGAGGGCCGGTTCAAGGTGGTGGTACGCGACGGGGCCGTGCACAGCGCCGAGTTCAACATTTTCGAGCCGCCGCGCTTCTTCGAGGCGTTCCTGCGCGGACGCGCCTTCACCGAAGTACCGGACATTACGGCGCGGATCTGCGGCATCTGCCCGGTCGCCTATCAGATGAGCGCCGTGCACGCGATGGAGAATGCGCTCGGCGTCACGGTGTCCGGTCCGCTACGCGATCTGCGGCGGCTGCTGTACTGCGGCGAATGGATCGAGAGCCATACCCTGCACATCTACATGCTGCACGCGCCGGATTTCCTCGGCTACGCGGGCGCGATCGACATGGCGCGCGATCACGGCGACGTCGTGCGCCGCGGGCTCGGGCTGAAGAAGGTCGGCAACGAAATTCTAAGTCTACTGGGCGGGCGCGAGATCCATCCCATCAACGTGCGCGTCGGCGGATTTTACCGCGCCCCGCGCCGGCGCGCGTTGCAGCCCCTGGCGGAGCGCCTCGAATGGGCCCGGGACGCGGCGCTGGAAACCGTGCGCTGGGCCGCCGGTTTCGATTTTCCCGATCGCGAGCGCCCATACACCTTCGTCGCGCTGCGGCACGCCGAGGACTATCCGTTCAACGAGGGCCGCATCGTCTCCAATCGCGGGCTCGACATCGCGCCGTCCGAATACGACGAGCATTTCGAGGAAACGCACATCGCGCGCTCGACCGCGCTGCATTCGCGGCTGCGCGAGGACGGCAGCTCGTACCTGGTCGGGCCGCTCGCCCGCTTCAACCTGAATTTCGACCGTCTATCGCCGCTGGCGCGAGAGGCCGCGCGCGCGGCGGGGCTCGGGCCGACCTGCCGTAATCCCTACCGCAGCATCGTGGTGCGGGCCGTCGAGGTGCTGTACGCCTGCGACGAGGCGCTGCGCATCATCGACCGCTACGAAGAGCCGGACCAGCCGGCGATCATGATCGCGCTGCGCGCCGGCATCGGTTTCGGCGCGACGGAGGCGCCGCGCGGGCTGCTCTATCACCGCTACCGGCTGGAGCCCGACGGCACGATCGCCGAGGCGCGAATCGTGCCGCCGACCTCGCAGAATCAGGCGAGCATCGAGGACGATCTCGCCGGCTACATCGAGAGCCTGCTGGACCGGCCGGACGAGGAGATCCGGCAGCGCTGCGAGCAGACCATTCGCAACTACGACCCCTGCATTTCCTGCGCCACGCATTTCCTGCGCCTGGAGCTGGACCGGGGCTGACTTGTGCCGAGCACCGCGCGCCGGGTCGTCATCGGGATTGGCAATCCCGATCGCGGCGACGATGCGGCCGGACGGACGGTCGCACGGCTTCTGCGGAACACGGTGGCGCGTGGAATTGAGGTGTTCGAGCACGACGGCGAAGCGACGACGCTGCTTGCGTTGCTCGACGACACGGCAGCGGCATTTCTGATTGACGCCAGCGCCTCCGGCGCGCCGGCCGGCACGGTCCGGCGATTCGATGCCGCCGACGGCCCCCTGCCGGCCGATATGTTCGGTTTGTCCACGCATGGGTTCGGCTTGGCCGAGGCAATCGAGTTGGCGCGCGCGCTCGGTTGCTTGCCGCCCTGCTGCGTGGTCTACGCCATCGAGGGTGAAAGCTTCGAAATCGGCGCGCCGATGTCACCGACCATGTCCGCGGCGGTTACCGATGTGGCCGCGCGCATCAGGGAGGAAGTCGGCTGATACGATCCGCGCATTGGGATCGTATCAACCTCTCGTCACAGCCGGACTTGATCCTTGAGGCCAGTCCCACTGCCGGCATCATCGACAGCCAGAGCGTGAAAAGCGCGGAAAAAGATGCTATGGGGCGGGCGGCGAGGGTGCGGCACCATCGACGCTGCCAAGCAACCGATGGAGAGCCCCATGTCTCAAGTGGATGATCTGAGCCGTTCCCTCACCGCCTTTGATCAGGATAACACACTAATGTATGCCTCCGGGGACGACCGCCTTGCATGGGTAGCCGTGGCTCGGTCTGCTGGGGACATGAGCGGAAGCAAGCGTGTGGTTGCCACTGTGGCAGCCACAGATAGCGAGGCAAGGCCTCGCATGGAAATCGTCAGCGAGCGGCGGCGCGTGTATGACGCGAACTTCCGAGCCTTGGTTGTGGCCGAGGCGGTGGAGCCCGGCGCTCGCATCCAGGAAGTCGCGAGGCGCCACGGCGTCTGCGCGAGCTTGATCTATCGCTGGCGGCGGCTGGCGCAGAGCGAGCCGCCCGGGAATTCGGCGGTGCGGCTGTTCCCGGTGCGGATCGCCACGCTCCCCGCGGCGGCATCGGTTTCCACCCCGCCGACGCGGCGTGACGTGCCAAAACCGCGCCGCCGCGGGGTCATCGAGATTGATCTGGCCGGCGGGGTGCGGGTGAGCGTTGACGAGCGGGTGAACGCCGCGGCGTTGCGCCGCGTGCTGTCGGCATTGCGCGGATGATCGGCCCGCCCGTCGGCGTGCGCGTCTGGCTCGCGGCGGGCACGACTGACATGCGCCGCGGCATGAACGGCCTGGCGCTGCAAGTGCAGCAGGCGCTGCAATGTGATCCGCACGCGGGCGATGTTTACGTCTTCAGAGGCCGCCGGGGTGATCTTTTGAAAATTCTCTGGCATGACGGTCTCGGCATGTCGCTTTACGCCAAGCGGTTGGAACGCGGCCGGTTCATCTGGCCGTCGCCGGCTGACGGCGTCATTTCAATCTCCGCGGCACAGCTGGCTTACATGCTTGAAGGAATTGATTGGCGGCATCCGCAACGAACCTGGCGGCCGGAATTCGCCGGCTGAAAAAGCGGCAGTTCGAGCATAATTCGTATTACGCGCGATCGGCCGATGTGTTTCAATCGGCGGCGTGACGACACCTGCCGATTCGCTGCAAGCGGAAGTCGACAGACTGGGCGCGGCGCTCGCCGCCGAACAGGACGCGCGGCGCGAAGCGGAAGTGCGCGCCGCCGCGGCCGAGGCATATGTCGCACATCTCAAGCTGGAGATTGCGAAATACCGGCATGATCGCTTTGCGCCGTCCTCGGAACGAGGTCGCAAATTGCTCGATCAGATGGAGCTTGAGCTTGAGGACGCCGAGACGGGGTTGAGCGAGGATGCGGCGGCCGCCGAGGCCGAGCAGAACGGTGAGACCAACGTGCGTGGCTTTACCCGCCGCAAGCCGGTGCGGGCGCCCTTGCCGGCGCATCTGCCGCGCGAGCGCGTCGTGGTTCCCGCGCCGACCGCCTGCCCGTGCTGCGGCGGCAAGCTGGTGAAGCTCGGCGAGAGCGTTACCGAAACTCTGGAATCCGTTCCGCGCCAATGGAAGGTGATCCAGACGGTGCGGGAGAAACTCGCCTACCGCGCCTGCGAGACCATCACGCAGCCGCCGGCGCCGTTCCACCCGATATCGCGCGGGCGGGCGGGGCCGAACTTGCTGGCGATGATCCTGGACGCGAAATTCGCGCAACACCAGCCGCTGGGAAGCGTTCACCCGCTTCCTCGATGACGGCCGCGTTTGCCTCACCAATAATGCAGCGGAGCGCGCCCTCAGAGGCATTGCCCTCGGCAGAAAATGCTGGCTCTTCGCCGGTTCCGACCGCGGCGGCGAGCGCGCAGCGGCGATGTTTTCACTGATCCTCACCTGCAAGCTGAACGGCGCTGATCTGCGTGCTTGGCTCGCCGACGTGCTCGCGCGGATCGCCGATCACCCCGCTTCCCGATTACCCGAGTTGTTGCCCTGGAACTGGGCGCGACTGATCCAGCGTGAGCGCGCGGCGGCCTGATTGGCGGCGCCGAGCTTCGTCTTTGCCCTGAGCCGCGTGGCCGAACTGCTCGGCGAGGACGAGGATTTGTTGCGCGATCTTGCGCTGGAGATGGAACCGGAGGATGGCTGCCTGACGGTTCTGGAAACCGATGACCTGTCCACTCTGGCATTCTCAGAGGACGGGATCGAATATCTCAAGCAGCTTCTCAGCGACTACAAGGAAGCGCTCCGCCGACCACCCAAGTTGTAACTGCTCACCCCGGTGTGGGTAGTGGCTGGGTGAGCAGGGCGGTGCGGACGGCACCGAGTATGGCAGTTCGGTTGGCCTTGGCGGTGCTGACGATGGAGCGGAATGCGGCGTAGGTCTCGGCCGCCCACTCGCAGCGGAAACCGTTGGTGACCTTGCGGAAGATCACGCTGGGGCGGAGGTTCCGCTCGGAGATGTTGTTGGTGTACGGCACGTCGCGGTTGGTAACGAACACGAACAAGTGCGCGCGATTGGCCCCGATGCGCTTGCGTAACTTGCGTCCCGGCTCACCGATCGGGCCGGCCATCATGATCCGATCGAGCCGGCGGTTCAGATCGGCACGATACTGGCGCAATGTGCTGTCGGCCAACGTGTCGCGTCGCTGCCCAATGGCGATGGCGCGCAGCAGCAGCCGTTTGAAGGCGGCGCTGAAGGCGGTATCGCCACATTCGATGGCATACCGTGCATCGCGCAGCAGATGCGCGAGGCACACCTGCCATTCCACGGCATGGCCGCGCTGGCTGCCCAGCATATCGGAGACCCAAACCATCGGCTGAATGGCACCGAACAAGTCCTGCACGACAGCCTTGCCGCGGCTGGGGCGAATGATGTGCAGCACCGCGAGCGTGCCGACGAACACCCATTCCCAGCAAGTCTTGCCGCTCACCCGCGCCGAGGTTTCGTCCGAACACACCACGGCGCTGGCGGTCACGGTTTCGCGGATCGCCACCGCGGCCGCGAGCAACGGCTCGCGCGCGCGGGCCAGCATGTTGCTGATCGCGCCTTCGCTGATCGACAGCGAGAACACCTCGTCCATCAGGGTGGCCAGCCGCTCCATGCCGATGGCGTGGGCATAGTGCAGGTAGACCACCAGCGCCGCGATCGACTGGCCGAATGGCGAACCCGGCTCCAGCCCGGCCGGCGCCGTGGCCACCACGCGCTTGCCGCAGCAGGCGCAACGGCCGCCGAACAGCCGCACCTGCGTGACGTCCGGCTTGACCGGCGGCAGTTCGATGCGCTCGTAGACGTTCTGCGGCGTCGGCAAGGTCTCCGGAAAGGCCGCCTGGCAGTTCGGACAAGCGGTCAGCTTGGCCTCGACCACACGATCCGGGTTCGGGTGCAGCGTGCGACCCGCGCCGGGCCGGCTCTTGCGCGCCGGGCGATCACCGCCGGGCGACGGGAGATTTTCCTTCTGGCCTTGCGACGGAGGCTTCGACGAGTTGTCTGGGGTCTTCGCCGGGCGGGTCAGTTCATCCACCCGCGCCTGCAGTACCGCGATCTGCTGCTGCGCCGCCGCAAGCTGCGCCATCAGCGCCCGGATCAGCGCGTCCTTCTCCGCATGGCTCAGTTCGTCGAGGTCGGGGCACGTCGGCACCCCGCGTTTAGAATCGAGGCGCCCGTAGCCGTGTCAAGCGTTATCCGATGCTGCGGCTCGTCCCGGTCTGATCGGGCCGGCCCGACCCAGGCCGCTCCGTCACCAAGGTGAGCAATTACCATCGATCTGTGTTTCGAGCGGCTGACTTCGCATGAAGAGCGTTCTGCGGTCCGATGACGCCAAGGATGATCTGCCAATCCATTGCTTATGTCACGTTCGTCGCGCTGGAATCCGACCAGTCGGCCCGACGTTACGAACGCCGCGTGCTCTCGTAGATGATGCGCCGGTAGCCTTCGCGATCGAACGCCCCGCACGGCACCATGCCGATCGCGCCCAGGACCATGCGGGAGCCGAAATTGTCCTCGCGGGCGACCGCGACAACACGCGCAATGCCGGCGCGGTCGTGCGCGAAGCGTAGCGCCGCGCCCGCCGCCTCGCGCGCCAGCCCCCGCCCGCGCGCCTCCGGCCAGAGCGCGAAGCGCAGCGCCAGGCCGAGCCCGTCCGGGCGCTGCATCAGCCCGGCAATGCCGAGGAAGCGGCCAGCCGCGTCACACCGTCATGGCCGGGCTTGTCCTGGCCATCCACGGCTTTTCCGTCGGTGCCAAGAAGACGTGGCTGCCCGGGCCGAGCCCGGGCATGACGATGGTTGCATCGCCTCCGACGTTCCCGGGCCAGTTGGAACCGCGTCCCGCACCGACCAGATGCCCACGCCGCGCGCGCCCCAGAAGGCGAGCTCCTCGGCCAGTTCCTCGACCGTGCGCTGGGGGGTGCGCACGCCGCCGAGCATCATGGCGAACACCCGCGGGTCGGCCTTCAGCGCCCGCAAATCCGGCAGGTCCGCCGCGGCCAGCGGCCGCATCACCGTTCGCCCGGTGCGCAGCACGAAGGCCGGGTTCACCCGGGGTCACCGGGCGATCGGGCGATACTTGATCCGATGCGGCTCGGTCGCCTCCGCCCCCAGCCGCCGGCGCTTGTCTTCCTCGTAGGCCTGGAAATTGCCCTCGAACCACTCGACGTGGCTGTCGCCCTCGAATGCCAGGATGTGCGTCGCCAGCCGGTCCAGCACCCAGCGGTCGTGGCTGATGATGACCGCGCAGCCGGGGAATTCCTCCAGCGCCTCCTCGAGCGCGCGCAAGGTGTCCACGTCGAGGTCGTTGGTCGGCTCGTCGAGCAGGATCACGTTCGCCTCGGTCTTCAGCATCTTGGCCAGATGCACCCGGTTGCGCTCGCCGCCCGAGAGGATGCCGACCTTCTTCTGCTGGTCCGGCCCCTTGAAGTTGAAGGCGCTGACATAGGCGCGCGATGGCATGGTGCGCTTGCCGAGGTACAGCACGTCCTCGCCGCCGCTGATCTCCTCCCACACGCTCTTGTCGGCGTTCAGCGAATCGCGGCTCTGGTCCACGTAGCCGAGCTTCACCGTCTCGCCGACGCGCAGGTTGCCGCCGTCCGGCTGCTCCTGGCCGACGATCATGCGGAACAAGGTGGTCTTGCCGGCGCCGTTGGGGCCGATCACGCCGACAATGCCGCCGGGCGGCAGCTCGAACCCGAGATCATCGATCAGCAGCGCGTCGCCGTAGCCCTTGCGCAGGTGCTCCGCCTCGATGACGGTCTGGCCGAGGCGGGGGCCGGGCGGGATGACGATTTCGGCCATCCCACCCCCGCGCTGCTGCGATTGCGCCAGCATCTCCTCGTAGCGCTGGATGCGCGCCTTGCTCTTCGCCTGGCGGGCGCGCGGTGAGGCGGCGATCCATTCCTGCTCGGCGGCCAGCGCACGCTGGCGGGCGCTCTCCTCCTTCTCCTCCTGGCTCAGCCGCTTGCGCTTCTGCTCGAGCCACGACGAGTAGTTGCCCTCGAACGGAATGCCCCGGCCCCGCTCGATTTCCAGGATCCAGCCGGTGACGTTGTCGAGGAAGTAGCGGTCGTGCGTCACCACCATGACCGTGCCGGCATAGTCGCGCAGCGTCCGCTCCAGCCAGGCGACGCTTTCGGCGTCCAGGTGGTTGGTCGGCTCGTCGAGCAGCAGCAATTCCGGCTTTTCCAGCAGCAGCCGGCACAGCGCCACCCGCCGCCGCTCGCCGCCCGAGAGGTTGGTGACCGGGCTGTCGGCCGGCGGGCAGCGCAGGGCGTCGAGCGCGATGTCCACCCGCCGGTCCAGCTCCCAGCCGCCCTCGGCCTCGATCTTCTCCTGCAACTCGGCCTGCTCGGCGAGCAGCGCGGTCATCTCCTCGTCGTCCATCGGCTCGGCGAAGCGGGCGGAAATCTCGTTGAACCGCGCCAGCGCCGCGTGCAGCTCACCGAACGCTTCCCGCACGTTCTCGCCCACGGTTTTGGCCGGATCGAGGTGCGGTTCCTGTGGCAGATAGCCGACGCGCGCGCCCTCGGCCGCCCAGGCCTCGCCGCCGAAATCCCGGTCGAGCCCGGCCATGATGCGGAGCAGGGTGGACTTGCCCGCGCCGTTCACGCCGAGCACGCCGATCTTGGCGCCGGGCAGGAACGAGAGCGTGATGCCGCGAAAAACCTCCCGCCCGCCCGGATAGGCCTTGGTCAGGTTCTTCATGACATAGACGTACTGGTAGCTGGGCATCATTGGCTCCGGGTGGGTGGGATGCGCCTATCTGGGGCGCGATCCGGGGCCGCGCAATCGGCGCGGCGAGCTTGCCCGTGATGCGCCCGGCAGGACTCGAACCTGCAACCAGGCCGTTATGAGCGGTCTGCTCTAACCAGTTGAGCTACGGGCGCGCATCCGCGGTTTTGCCTCCCCCCAGGCCCGAACGCAAAGGGGACGGGCCACGAAGCGTCACCGCTCAATGCGCATCCGTCACGTCGGCCACCATGTAGATCAAGCATGTCAGCGTTCATCCAGCTCGGCCCCTATTACGGGCGAAACATCACCGAATTGCGGCGGGCGATCGCGGAACGCCGCGCCGCCGGCGCGATCACGGTCTACCTGACGGCGCCGGTCACCTCGCCCGTGCTCGAAATCGCGATCGACGGGCGGAGTCTTTACGTTCTCGGCTTCCGGGAATTGGGCGCGCGCGCCTGGTGGGAGTTCGAGCCCGACACCGACACCGGGCTGTTGCTGCCGGCGGTTCGGCCGGGGCTGTTGCTGCCGGCGGTTCGGATCGCCGGAGGGCCTGCGAGCTACGGCAATTTGGGGCTGACCGCCGACACCGAGGTGGTGATGCAGCCCTGGCAACTGGTCCGCGAACTGGCGGCGTTCGACGGGCGGTTGGGCGATGCCGCGAAAAAGCGCAAACTGTTGTTGCTGATCTCCCTGGTCAGCGAGGCGTTGCGCTTCGATTCCGTCAAGGCGGCTTGCTACGCTTACGTCTCCAATGCGCCGGCGTACTTCGGCGCGCCCGAGCACTTCCACCGCCACCCCGAGCACATGGCCGGCCACCGGTTCGTGTTTACCGAGCGGCTGGTCGAGACCGTGAGGAACTGGCGCAAACGGACCGAGGCGGGGAGCCCGGACATCGGACTGCCCTGGATCGGCTGAACCAGGACCGAATCAAGCCCGGATTGGCGGCGTTCGACGCTCCGCCTCGTGCGCTGATCGGTGTGCATGCCCGCAGCGCATGGCGGCAAATGCGGGCACAAGCCTCCTTGATTGCCTAGTCCCGACGCTTCTGGCATATGCGCGGCCTTCTCGGGCGCCTGCCGGCCGAAGCCGGGGGATGCCTGTCGTTACCGAATAGCTGGGAAAGTCTTCTCGGATGCCATTTGCTCATGCCATCGTCATTCTGTGCGGCGTCCTGGCGCTGGCCTACGGCGTCTACACCGCCCGCGAGGTGCTGGCGGCGGATGCCGGCACGGCGCGGATGCAGGAAATCTCCGCCGCCGTGCAGGAAGGCGCCCGCGCCTACCTGAACCGGCAATACAGCACGATCGCGGCGGTCGGCATCGTGGTCCTGATCGCGCTCGGCTTCCTGCTCGGGGTGCGCGTGGCGGTGGGCTACCTGATCGGCGCGGTACTGTCCGGTGCCGCCGGTTACGTCGGCATGAACGTCTCGGTGCGCGCCAATGTGCGCACCGCGCAGGCCTCGCGCAGCGGCGTCGCCGCGGGCCTCGCCATCGCCTTCAAGTCGGGCGCCATTACCGGGCTGCTCGTGGTCGGGCTGGGTCTGCTCGGCGTCACCATCTACTACCTGATCCTGCGCGGCATCTCGCCGGATACTGGGGATTTGCGCCCGGTGCTCGAGCCGATGGTGGGGCTGTCGTTCGGCGCCTCGCTGATTTCCATCTTCGCCCGGCTCGGCGGCGGCATCTTCACCAAGGGCGCCGATGTGGGCGCCGACCTTGTGGGCAAGGTGGAGGCCGGCATTCCCGAGGACGATCCTCGCAACCCCGCCGTGATCGCCGACAACGTGGGCGACAACGTGGGCGACTGCGCCGGCATGGCGGCGGACCTGTTCGAGACCTACGTCGTTACCGTCGTGGCGACCATGTTGCTCGCCGCGATCTACTTCATGGCGCCGATCCGCGACGCGCTGATGTTCCTGCCGCTCGGCATCGGGGCGATCTGCATCGTCACCTCGGTCGCCGGCACCTTCTTCGTCCGCATCGGCCCCGATGGCGGCATCATGCGGGCGCTCTACAAGGGGCTCGCGGTCACCGGCATTCTGTCGGTGATCGGGATCGCCATCGTCATCGCCTGGTTCGTGGGCTTCGGAACCCGGATGCCGCTGAGCAGCGGGGGCTGGGTCACCGGCACCGACCTGTTCCTGTGCGCGCTGGTCGGGCTGGGCGTCACCGGCGGCATCGTGATGATCACGGAGTACTACACCTCCACCGCCTACCGCCCGGTGCGGAGCATCGCGCTCAGCTCCACCACCGGCCACGGCACCAACATCATCCAGGGACTCGCCGTCTCCATGGAGGCGACGGCGCTGCCGGTGATCGTCATCTGCTTCGGCATCATCCTGTCCTCGCTGCTGGCGGGCGTGTTCGGCATCGCCATCGCGGCCACCACGATGCTGGCGCTGGCCGGCATGATCGTGGCGCTGGACGCCTACGGGCCGGTCACCGACAACGCGGGCGGCATCGCCGAGATGGCCGACCTGCCGCATGATGTGCGGGTGACCACCGACGCGCTGGACGCGGTCGGCAACACCACCAAGGCGGTGACCAAGGGCTATGCGATCGGCTCGGCCGGGCTGGCCGCGCTGGTGCTGTTCGCCGCCTACACCGCGGACCTGACGCACTACTTTCCGAGCCTCGTCGTGCCGTTCACGTTGCAGGACCCGTACGTCATCGTCGGATTGTTCATCGGCGGGCTGATGCCGTACCTGTTCGGCGCGCTCGGCATGACGGCGGTGGGCCGCGCGGCCGGAGCGGTGGTGATCGAGGTGCGGCGGCAGTTCCGCGAGATCGCCGGCATCATGGAGGGCACGCGCAAGCCGGAATACGGCCGCGCCGTGGACCTGCTGACGCGGGCGGCGATCCGCGAGATGATCGTGCCCTCGCTGTTACCGGTGCTGGCGCCGATCGTGCTGTGGCTGGTGATCTGGGGCATCGCCGGCCAGCGCGGCGGCGTTCGCCTCGCTCGGCGCCATGCTGCTCGGCACCATCGTCACCGGCCTGTTCGTGGCCATTTCGATGACTTCGGGCGGCGGCGCCTGGGACAACGCCAAGAAATACATCGAGGAGGGCCATTACGGCGGCAAGGGCTCGGAGGCGCACAAGGCGGCGGTGACAGGGGACACGGTGGGTGATCCGTACAAGGACACGGCCGGCCCGGCGGTGAACCCGATGATCAAGATCACCAACATCGTCGCGCTGCTGCTGCTGGCGGTCCTGGCCAACTGGCTGACGCCCTGACCTCCCCGGCTGGCGTCGGGATCAAGTGCCCCCGCGACGGCGATAAAAAGGGGGCCGATGAGCAATGCTCGTCGGCCCTCTTCGTTTGAAATCCGAGCGGAAACACGCATCGCATACCCAGCCTTGACGCGCTCCGGGGAACGCCACCAACTCCCAAGCCGAGGCGCGTTCTGGAACGGCATAAAGGGTGGCCCACATGGACGTCGCGAAAATCCCGACCGGGCGGAATCCGCCGAGCGACCTCAACGTGGTAATCGAGATCCCGGAGGGCTCGGCGGTCAAATACGAGGTCGACAAGGACTCCGGCGCGCTGGTCGTCGACCGGTTCCTGTTCACCCCGACCGCCTATCCGGCCGCCTACGGCTTTGTCCCGGGAACCCTCGCCGAGGACGGCGATCCGCTCGACGTGCTGATCCTGCTGCCGGCCGCCGTGGTGCCCGGAGCGGTGGTGCGCGCGCGCCCGATCGGGGTGCTGCACATGGAGGACGAAAAAGGCCCGGACGAAAAAATCGTCTGCGTGCCCCACGACCGCATCCATCCGCAGCATAGCCATATCGAAACGATCGAGGATCTGCCGCCGATCACGCGCCGCGCGATCGAGCACTTCTTCAGCCGCTACAAGGATCTGGAGGAGGACAAATGGGTGAAGGTGCGCGGCTGGGATTCGCGAGCCGCCGCCGAGGACGTGATCCGCAGGGCAATGGCCGCAACGCAGGCGGCGCCCCGATCCGGCAATCAGCCGCCCTGATCGCGAATTGACATCCGAATTCTCGGTCGCCTTTGCCTGCCAATCGTGAGGGCGGCGCTCGCGTTCCTGAAATTTTGAAGACGCGGCGAAGGCCCGAGTGTCGCTCGATTCCCTCGCCTTGCTGCCCCCGCGACGTTCGGATCGCGCGGTTTCCGCCTACTCGGCGCGAACACCGCCGAGGCTTGCGCGTTGGTCGGTCGGATTGGGGTAGGGAATCCCTGCCCCGGGTATCGGGTCGGAGCGAGAGAAGCACCGGCCCCGAGTTCGCGTACGACCGGTGCGACATCCGATCGTATCGCGGTGCCCCCAACCGCCAAATCTGGAGGAGATCCCGCATGAAGCCCTCGCTATTCGGAGCCCTACTCGGCTGCACGGCGCTGTTCCCGGCGCTCGCGATGGCGGCCGACACACAGCCGCCCGCCCCGGCCACGACGCAGACCGGCGAAGTAACCGTTCAGCAGCCGGCGCCGCGGGTCCACGTGAGCCAGCCGGAGCCCAAGGTCACGGTGCGTCAGCCCAAGCCCGAAATCATCGTCCGCCAGCCGGCGCCCGTCATCGCGGTCAAGATCCCGCAGCCGCAAATCATCGTGCGGATGCCGAAACCCGAGGTGAGCGTGGCCACGCCGCAGCCGCAAATCTCGGTCAGCGAGGCCAAGCCGCAGGTGCAGGTGCAAACCGCCAAGCCGCAGGTCAACGTGATGGCCGCGCAGCAATCCGCGAATGTCGAGATGCAGCAGGCGCGACCCGTCGTTCGCTACGAACAGACCGGAAAGGCAAAGGTCTTCGTCAAGCGTCCCGAAGGCCAGCCGACCGTGCGCTATGAGCAGATGACGGCGGCGAACGGCCCCTCCGCCGCGCAGCAGGGCGCGGCCAACACGCAGCAGGTCAAGGTTTCCGAGCTTCTGCATACCGAAGCCTACGACGCCAACGGCAACAAGTTGGGCAAGGTGGACGGCGTGGTGCAGAACAACGCCGGCACGGCATCGCTCGTGATCGGCCACGGCTCCGCGCTGAACGGCAAGGAGGTGCTGGTGCCGCTGAACGACGTGCGGATGGCGAATGGCCGACTGGTGATCCAGGGCGTCACCGCACAGCAGCTCGCCGGAATGCCAGAATGGAACGCAAACAACCGGAACATGAAGCAGTTGAAGGCCAACCAGGCGGTGGTCGTTTACACGCAAGCCTGACGACCAACAGGCATAACGCGGTTCGCTAACCGCAAGGCAGGACGCCCGGGCTCGACCAGTTCGACCCGGGCGTTTTCGCGCCTCGCGCCGCTACGCCGCTCGGGTGAACGAAGCGGCGGGCGCGAGCCAGCTTCGCGTGGTCGCTCGGATCAGAATTTCGAGAATACGCGGCGAACGATCCGGCCGCGCCGCCGGCATCGCCAGACCGGCGTTGCCGTTCGTCCAGCGCCAGGCGATCGGTCCGTCGCGTTCCACGCCATGGAAGCCGTCGGCCAAAGCGAGGCCGTCGAGCGCGATCACGCGCCCGTCGAGGAGAACGCACTCGATCGCCACGCCGAGCCGACGTCGGTCCTCGCTGTCCGCGTCGCTTTCGGCCGGCACGCCGCTGCGGGAAACGATGCGGAGATGCTCCGTGCGGTCGGGCAGTATGAATCGATGCAAGCGTCCGCTGATCGCCGCGGGGCGCATTTCACGACCTGCCGCGACCAGGCGGAGTTCGGACGCGGTGGTGATCGTGTAGCCGTCCTGTTGCAGCCGTGACAGCAAATCCCGCTTCGTCGCCGCGAGCGGTGCCCCGGACGTGCAGAGCGGCGCGCGGCTGCGGCGGTCCACGTGCGCGGCGAACCTCGGGTGCAGTACCAGGTAACCGGTTCCATTGGTGAACTCCGCGCGGTTGCCGCTGTCGAGGTAGCTTTCGACCGCGAGGCCTTCGGCCAGCACAACGTCGTGTGTCGCCAATTCGATATGAAAATATTCGATCGTCGGCACGGATTCCTGCCGGATGGATACGCCGTTGATCAGGTGCTTCACGGGGATCAGCACGTTGTCGACGAACACCCCGTGGTCGGGCGAGAGCAGCACATCCAGGTGCGGCACGTTGGGCGCGAACGCATCCGCTCGCACGCGCACCGGCATTACCTTCTCTGGCGCCGGATGTCGGGCGCAGGCGATGCGCCGATGGCCGGTCCACACGATCGGCCGCGCTTGCCCGGCGAGCGTAAGCACTTGTTCGCCCACTGCCAGCCGCTCGACCGGCACCTCGTCCGTAGGCGTCAGCAGGTGCGTGCCGGCGGCGAAACAGGGAACCGTGATCTGCGTGCCATGCGCGCCGTCATCGGCCAATCGGAAACTGGACGGGCTGTAGCTTCCGGCGAGGTTGAGCCGGGCAATCGTGGTGCCGTTATTGGCAACGCTCAGCACCTGGCCGGCGAACGACACCACGTCCGCGCCCGCGGTGAACGTCGCGCCGACCAGGTCGATCGTGTCTCCGGACCGGAAGCCGCCGAGCGTGCCGCCGACCTGCATCGGTTGCGCCAGGCCGAGCACGCTGCCGGCCCCGTCGAACGTGATCGCCTCGGCGGATGACGCCCCGGCCTGCAAAACTGCCGTGCCGGCCGGGCCGAGCGTGATGCCGCCGCTTCGGCCGGAATCGGCAACCAGCGATTGCCCGATCAGCAGTTCGCCGTTCGCGACGCGCATCGATCCGTCGTTGATCAGCCCCGCGCCGAACGCCAGTGTGCCAGATGTGACCGCGATCGTGCCGGTGTTGCCGACCGCCACGCCCACGGTGCTCAACCCGGCGCCGCCGGTTTTTTCCAGCAGCCCCGCGTTGTTCAGGCCGGCGCTGCCGTTCGCGGCGAGATCGATGTTGGCGACGAGATCGTAAGTGCCGGCGGCGCCGATATTCAGCACCGCGGTACCGGTGCCGCTGCCGAGCGTTGCCGCGCCGTCCTGGACGATAACGCCGGTATCGTTCAGCACGGCGGCAGCCGCCAGCACCAGCCCGTTCGCGTCAGCGCTGCCCGACAGGTTCAGCGTGCCCGCGCCGGCGATTATCCCGTCGAGGCCGACCGTCCCGCTCAGGCCCAGCACCTGTCCGTTCAGAGCAAGCGTCGATGCATCGCCGATCGTGAAAGCGCCCGCGTAGTTGCGTGATGATCCGAGAACGAGATCGGCGCCGCCGAACAGCCCGAAGGCCGCAACGTCGAGCGTCAGGCCGCTGTTCAGGCTGTAGGTGCCGGCAGCGCTGTACACATCGAATTCGCCGGCGCCGGTGATGCGTCCGCCCAGGGTGGCTTGCCCGGAACGCAGCGACACCGTGCCGTCCGCGACCGCGATGGTGCCGTTGTTCGTGAGGTTCGCGAACACATAGCTGATGCCGTTGACCGCGGTTTTCTCGAACAGCCCGTTGTTGACGATCGCGGCGTTGCCCTGGGAATTGATGTTGATGTCCGCGATGATGTCGTATGTGGCGTTCGCTTCGATCACGAGACGGCTCGCATCGGACGCCGACGTTCCGAGCGCGACGTTGCCGTCCTGCGTGATCAGCCCGGCGTCGTCGAGCGTCGCGGTCCCCTCCAGCGCGAGGCCGTTCGCATCCGCGGTGCCGGTGATCTCGAGCGAGCCGCCATTCTGGACGCCGCCCAGGCTGGCGGTGCCGGACAGCACCAGCGCCGATCCGTTCGGCGTCAGTGTGGCGCCGGACGCGAACAGGAAGTCTCCCGCGTAGGTTTCGCTGCCGCCCAGCACCACGTTGCCGCCGTACAGCCCGAGCGTGGCGACCGACAGGACGGCGCCGCTCTGCACGGTCGCGGTGCCGCCGGCATCGATGGCGATCTGACCGGCTCCAGCGAGCGTGCCGCCGAGATTGTCGACCGCGCCGTCCGCCAGCATCAATGTGCCGCGCTCGGCCAAAATCGTTCCGGTGTTGGTGAAGTCGCCGGAAACGGTGCTGGTGCCGAAGGCCCCGGTTTTTTCGAACAATCCGGTGTTGGTGATCGTCGCCGCGCCGCCGCCATTCGCGATGCCGACGTCGGACATCAGGTTGTAGGTGGCCCCGGCGGCGATCTGCAGATTCTCCGGACCCGAGCCGCCGCTGGCGAGCGTGAGCGCGCCATCCTGGGCGATCGCGCCGCTGTCGGTCAGGTTTATCGGCCCGCTCAGCACCGCCCCGTTCACGTCGGCCGAGCCGGACACGACGAGCGTGCCCGTCGCGGTACCGCCGGCGACGATCGCGCCGTCCAGCAGCGCGGAGCCGCTCAACAGCAGCGAATGCCCGCTCAGTTGCACGGTTCCCGCGTTGCGCGCCAGCACGAACGCGCCGCCGTAGGCGACATCGGCCGCGAGCGTGGTCGTGCTCGCGGCCGCGCCCGCGCTGCCGACGTCGAGCGTGCTCACGCCGATGCCGACGCCCGGCGCCAGCACGGAACTGCCACCTGGCCCAAGCAGCAGCGTGCCGGCGCCGGATATCGTTCCGCCCAGATTGTTGTTGCTCCCCGCGAGCGACAGCACGCCGCTCGCGACCACGATCGTTCCGGTGCTGGTGAAACCCGCGGCAATCGTGCTGGTGCCGTTCGACCCGGTTTTCTCGAACAGCCCCGCGTTGCGGATGGCGGCCGCCGCGCCGGCGTTCACCGTGGCGTCGGCAAGCAGGTCGTAAACGGCGCCCTGATCGATCTGCAGCACGCTCGCATCCGCGGCGGCGGTCCCGAGGCCGATGGCGCCGCTCTGGGTGACGGTACCGCTATCGTCGAGCAAAGCGGAACCCGCCAAGGCGAGACCGTCCAGATCGGCCGCACCGCTCACCCGGATCGACCCTGGCCCTGCGACGGCGCCGTTCAGTTGCGCGGCGCCGCCGAGGCCGATCGTCTGGCCGTTCAGGTTGAGCGAGCCGCCGGTCTGGCCGGTGCCGTCGAGCACGAAGTTGCCGCCATAGCTCAGCGGCGCTTCGAGCGTGACGAAGGCCGAACCGGCGGCGATGTCCACGGTGGCGACCGTGAGGGAAAGCCCGGGCCGCAGACTGGTCGCCTGGCCGATCAGCTTCGCTTCGCCGGCGCCGCGAATCGTGCCGGCCAAACTCCCGCCGCCGAGCGCGAGCGTTCCGGCATCCACCTCGGCGACGGAAGCGGTGCCGAGCGAAACCTCACCGATCGCCGCGAAGCCGGACGAGGCGTCGAACGTGCCTCCGGTTGCGACCAAGGAGCCCGACCAGGTCCCGCCGCCGTTGACCGTCAATACACCGCCACCGATCGCGAGCGTGACGGCGGCGCCGGAGGAGACCGTTCCACCGCTCAAACTGTCGACGGCGCCGGTCGCGCTGTAGGTAACCGCGAACCCCGCCGTGCCGGTCGGGGCAATGACGGCGGCGTTGCTGGCGCTCGGAACGGCCGACGCGCCGCCCGTCAACTGCCAGTTCGCGGCGGTCGACCAGTCGCCGCCGGCCACGACCCAATTGTCGACGGTGACGTTCGGGGGCGGATCGCCGACCGATCCGAGCACGATTTCGGTCCCGCCGTTGCCGTCCGCAACAAGGGCAAGCTGGGCGGGATTGGCGATCCCCGGGACGTTCAGGCTCGCGACGGTGGTCGCGCCATTGGTGACGACGAGTTGGCCGTTGGCGTAGGAGACGCCGGTCGCGGCGATGCCGCCCAGATCGATCGTGTCGCCGCTCGCGAATCCGGAGATCGGCGCGGTCGCGCTGCCGAGTTGGGCGAGTTCAAGCAGTCCTTGCGTGCCGGTGAAGCTGATGCCGCCGGTCGTGATTTCCGAATCCAGCACGACGGTCGCCCCGGACCCGATCAGAATGCTGCCCGTACCGGCGCCGACCTGGCCTGCCACCAGCAGGCCGGCGTTCGCGCCGGCTCCGCCGATTGCGATCACGCCGTCGTTGTCCAGCGTGCCGGCGAACTCGAGGGTGCCGCGGCTGACGGCGACCGTGCCGGTGTTGCTGAAGATGCCGCCCACGGTGCTGATGCCGCCGGGGCCCGACTTGGCGAACAGTCCGGAATTGCTGATCGCGGCGGCGCCCATGCCGACGATGGCATCGTCGGTGGTCAGCGCGTAAGTCGCGCCGCTCTCGATCAGCAGCATGGCCGCGTCGGCCAAGCCCGTGCCGATGTTCAGGGCACCGTGTTGGATGATCACCGAGCGCACGTCCAGCTCGGTTTTGCCGGTGAGCGATAGCCCGCTCAGATCGGCCGCACCGAGCAAGGAGACGGTGCCCGGCCCGCCGATGGTTCCGGCCAGGGAGGCCGTGCCGGACAGCGTGAGACTGCCGCTCGCCACCGCGAGCGTCGCGCCGGTGCCCAGCACGAACCGGCCCGTATCGGCCAGCCCGGAGCCGACGCTCAGTTGCGTCCCGTAATCCAGCACCCCGAAGGTCGCCACGGAGAGCACGCTGCCGGCCGCCAGCGTCTGCTGGCCGCCGCCGCGGATGTCGAGTTCCCCCGCGCCGGCGAGCGTGCCGGACAGGCTGCCGGTCGGACCGAACAGGCTCAACGTCCCTGAATTGGCCAGCAGCGTTCCGGAACTGGCGACGCTGGCGCCGATGATGCTGGTGCCGCCACCGCCGGTTTTCTCCAACAGTCCGGCATTGGCGATCGTGGCGCTGCCGTAACCGTTGACGGCGAAATCCCCGAGGATGTCGTAGGTCGCGTCGGACGCGATGCTCACGCTGGCCGAATCCGCGGCGCCGGTGCCGAGATTGACCACGCCGTCCTGGACCAGCGCTCCAGCGATGTTCACTTGCGCCCCGCCGGTCACGCGAAGCTGATTCGCCTCCGCCGCGCCTTGCAGCGCGATCGTGCCGCCGCCCGCAATGGTTCCGAGCAGCGCGTCGTCCGCGCCGGTCAGGGCCAGCGACTGCCCGTTGAGGTTCAACTGGGCGAAATTGCCCAGCGTGAACCGGCCGCCGTAGCTC
Source organism: uncultured Alphaproteobacteria bacterium (assembly GCA_963761015.1). GTDB lineage: Bacteria > Pseudomonadota > Alphaproteobacteria > Acetobacterales > Acetobacteraceae > CAVXFL01. Next base: position 198,288 of record CAVXFL010000019.1, on the reverse strand, counting down.
GGCGAGGCGCCGAGCGTGACCTGGGTTGACCGGTCCAGAATGCCGAGCGCGTCCACGCTCAGGACGGATGGAGACAGCGCGTAGGTCCCGCCGCCGCGCAGGTCGAGTTCCCCGCCGCCCTGGATGGTGCCGCCCAGCGCATCGTTGCCGGCGTCCAGGCTCAGCGTGCCGCGCTGCACGGCCAAGGTGCCGGTGTTGCTGATGCTCGCGTTAACGAAGCTCGTGCCGCTCGCGCCGAGCTTGGCGAACAGCCCGGCGTTGACGATGGCCGCCTGCCCCGCCGCGCCGATGCCGTAGTCGCCGAGGATGCCGAACGTGCCGCCTGCCGCGACCGCCAGCGTGACGGCGTCGGACGACGAGGTTCCGAGGGTGAGCGAGGCGTCGGCGTCGATGGTGCCGGTCGCCCGCAGAACCGCCGAGCCGGTCGAGCGTGAGCCGCTGCGCGTCGGCCGAACCGGTCACGCTGACCGTGCCGTCGCCGCCGATGATGCCGTCCAGCGCCGCCACGCCGGAGAGAACGAGCGGCTGTCCGTGCGCGTCCAGTTCCGCTCCCGGCGCGACGACGAACACCCCGTCCCAGGTGCCGCCGTCCAGGACCGACAAGAGCCCCTGGTTCAGGACCAGGGTCGCGCCCGGGTTGGCCGGATCGAGCAGTTGATCGATTGTACCGGTGGCGGTGAAGCTGGCGGAAATCCCCGGATTGGTGCCGAAACTGGCGCTGTTGGTCGGGCCGGGAACGCCCTGGCTCCAGTTGGCGGCATCGCTCCAGTCCCCGGAGCCGACCAGCCAGGTATCGATAGTTGCCGCCATTTTGCCCGCTCCAGCTAGCGATCCGAGGAGACGAGTGCTGCCGAGCTGGCCTGGTTAGCCCAGGAATGGTTAGTTTTTGGATAGCGTCGCGGATTTGGAATCGCCCGACCCTGAAACATCCGATCGTGAAACGTAGCGTGCCATGCCTCCCGCCCGGTATGTGCCGGCACGCGAGATCGGCTACGCTCGCGCCAAAGCCGCCGAGCGGGGAGCCGCATGAACGAGCCGCGCGTGAGCGAATTCGCCGAACGCCTGGCCGCGCTGAGGGCCGAACTGGCCCGGCAAGGACTGGCCGGGTTCATCGTGCCGCGCGCCGACGAGCATCTAGGTGAATACGTGCCGCCCGGCGCCGAGCGGCTGGCCTGGCTCACCGGGTTCACCGGCAGCGCGGGGCTGGCCGTGGTGCTGCCCGAACGCGCGGCGGTGTTCACCGACGGGCGCTACATTCTCCAGGTCGAGCAGGAAACCGCCCCTGCGCTGTGGGAGCGGCGGCACATCGTGGACGATCCGCCGCACGCTTGGCTCGCCGCGCACGCGCCGGCCGGGGCGCGCATCGGCTACGACCCGATGCTGATCAGCGAGGAGGGCCTCGCGCACTACACCGACGCGCGGCTCGCCATGGCCGCCGTCGCCGCCAATCCGATCGACGCGATCTGGCGCGACCGCCCGCCGCCGCCGCTGGCGCCGGCCACGCCGCACGCGCTGCGCTATGCCGGCCGCGCCTCGCCGGACAAGCGGGAGGACATCGCCGCCGCGTTGCGCGAGGCGGGGCAGGACGCGGCGGTCCTCACCGATCCGGCCTCCATCGCCTGGCTGTTCAACATCCGCGGCAGCGACGTGCCGTTCACGCCGTTCGCCCTCGGCTTCGCGCTGCTGCACGCCGACGGCCGGGCCGAACTGTTCATGGCGGCGGAAAAACTACCTCCCGAGACCCGTGCCTGGCTCGGCAACGGCGTGGCGATCCGCGACCGCGCGGACCTCGGCGGCGCCCTGGCCGCGTTGTCCGGCCGGCGCGTGCGGGTGGATCGCGCTCGCTCGCCGGTGTGGTTCGCGGAAACTTTACGCGCGGCCGGGGCGGAGGTCGCGGCGGGCCCGGACCCCTGCCTCCTGCCGAAAGCGCGCAAGAACCCGACCGAGCAGCAGGGGGCGCGCGAGGCGCATCTGCGCGACGCCGTCGCCGTCTGCCGCTTCCTGCATTTCATGGCCGGCGCCGGGCCGACGGGGCGCGAGAGCGAACTGTCCGCGGCCGCGCGCCTGCTCGCCTTCCGCGAGGAGGTGGATGGGTTCCGCGGCGAAAGCTTTCCGGCCATTTCTGGCGCGGGCGAGCACGGCGCCGTCATTCATTATCGCGTGAGCGAGGCCAGCGACCGACCGATCCGCCCCGACGAGCTCTACCTGATCGATTCGGGCGCGCAGTATCCGGACGGCACCACGGACATCACGCGCACCATCTGGACCGGCCCCTCCGATCCGCCGGACGAGATCCGCGACCGCTATACGCGCGTGCTGAAGGGCCACATCGCCATCGCCGCGCTGGTGTTCCCGCAGGGGACGGCCGGGCCGCATATCGAGGCCTTTGCGCGACGGGCGCTCTGGCAGGTCGGGCTCGACTACGATCACGGCACCGGCCACGGCGTGGGCAGTTATCTCTCGGTGCACGAGGGCCCCGCCGGCCTCTCGCGCCATGCCGCGCCGATCCCGCTGGCGCCCGGCATGATCCTGTCCGACGAGCCCGGCTTCTACCTGCCGGGCGCCTACGGCATCCGCATCGAGAACCTGCTGATGGTGCAGCCGGCCGATCTCCCGAATGCCACGAAGCCGTTCCTGCGCTTCGAGGTGCCGACGCTGGCGCCCTACGATCGCCGCCTCGTTGCCCCGGACCTGCTGCTGGCGGAGGAGATCGCCTGGGTGGACGCCTATCACGCGCGGGTGCTGGCCGAGGTCGCGCCCCGGCTCGACCCCGCCCCCGCCGCCTGGCTTGCCGCCGCCTGCGCCCCTTTGTGAGCTGCCGCGCTCTCGCCCAGGTCAGCGTTCGAGCGCCGCACGGTCCCATTGCCCGAGATCGGCCGCAGCTCCGTACGTGGTTTCCAGGAATTCGCGCAACAGCTGTTCAGGTGCCGCCGCCTGGCGGATCGCCTCGTACGGCAGGATGAATTCACCGGCTTCGCCGCTGTAAAACGCGGCATCCGGACGAACTGGCCCATCGGCGAACCCCGCCGGCTCCGGGTAAGCGTAAGCGTAGAAAGCCGGCTGGCCGAAGCCGCCGTTGCCCGGCCAGAACCCGCAACTGCTGAGTTCGTGCGAATACGCCTCGCGGCTTACCCGATCGGCAACGTGCGGTGCGCCCGGGTGAGGCGGCGCGCGCCGGCCGGAGAAGCGGGTGACCGCAAGGTCGAAGCTTCCCCAGAAGAAATGGACCGGACTTGCCTTGCCGACGAAGCCTCCGCGGAACGCCTGCAACACCCGATCCGCCTCGACGAGGACGCGCCAGAAGCGGTGCACGTAATCCGGCTGATAGGAAGCGTGTTCGCGATCCTGCTCGAAGGGGATCGGCTCGGCAATTTCCACCGGCATGGTCCAGATCCGGACATCGAGCCCCAGCGCACGGAGCCGCCCCATGAGTTCGGCGTAAAAATCGGCGACCGATTGCGGCTGCAGCGGGAAGCAATCCGTTGCGCCGCTGCTCGTCCGAATGTCCAACCGATGCGCGATGAAATCGAAGTCGATCTGGAATGTTCCCGGCCCATGAGGCATGGGCGAGGTCGTCAAGCCACGGCACGTGACGTACAGCGGCACCTGCCACCAGTGGTTCACCATGGGCGCCGTAGCGAGCCGGATCTTGCCGACGATTTGCGTCCACAGGTGAACCGTGAGGCAGGTATCCTTCCACGCTTCGAACGGAAGCTCTGGCCAGCCCACGGGCGTTTCTCGCGCGCTGCTCATCCGCGTCTCCCTGCTTGCCTGCGCCATGGCACTGGACACCGGCTCGGCCGGTAACGCTCGAAACAGCCGAATGCGATGCGACGGCGCTGTTTCTGCCCGAGAGACACCGCAGCCTCAGGCAGCCTTGCGCGCGTCCTGGAGCGCCGACCAGACGCGTTCCGGGGTGGCCGGCATGTCCAGTTGGCTCACGCCGTCCTCGGCCAGCGCGTTCAGGATGGCGTTGATGGTGGCCGGCGGGCTGCCGACCGCGCCCGCCTCGCCCGCGCCCTTCACGCCGAGCGGGTTGGTGGCGCAAGGTACCTCGATCAGCTCCACCTCGATATCCGGCAGATCGCCCGCCCGCGGCAGCGCGTAGTCCATGTAGCTGCCGGAGACGAGCTGACCGGACGAGGCATCGTACTCCGTGCGCTCCAGCACCGCCTGCCCATAGCCCTGCGCCACCCCGCCCTGCACCTGGCCGCGCACGATCAGCGGATTCACCACCCGGCCCATGTCGTCGCAAACCAGATAGCGCTTCAGCTCGACCGCGCCGGTTTCGGGATCGACCTCCACCTCCGCCATGTGGCAGCCGTTTGGGAAGGTATGGTTGGCGATCTGCGCCACCTCGGCGGCGTCGAGCGAGGTCGCCGGCTCGCCGGAGGCCGCCTTGCGCCGCTGCGTCTCGGCCAGGGCGAGAATATCGATCCCACGATCGGTGCCGACGATGGAGAACCGCCCGTCGGCGAAGGCGATGTCGGCCGGCGCGGCCTCCAGCACCTCGGAGGCCGCCTTCTTGCCCTTGTCGATCACCGTCGCGGCGGTGAGCAGAATTGCCTGGCCCTCGGAATAGAGGCTGCGCGCCCCACCCGTTCCGCCGCCCTCGGGGATCGTATCGGTGTCGCCCTGGCGGATGCGGATTTTTTCCCCGTCGATGCCCAGCTGCTCGGAGGTCAGCATGACGTACGCGGTTTCATGCCCCTGGCCGGTGGATTGGGTGCCGACATAGACGTCCACGAACCCGTCATCCGCGAAGCGGATCTCCGCGCGCTCGGTCGGGTCGCCGCCGGTCGCCTCCAGATAATAGGCCATGCCGAGCCCGCGCCGGCGGCCGCGCCGCGCCGCCTCGGCGCGGCGGGCGGCGAAACCGGCGTAGTCGATCTTCTCCAGCGCCGTGTCGAACACGCGGCGGAAATCGCCGCTGTCGTAACGCTGCTTCATCGCCGTGGTGAACGGCATCGCCGAGGTCGGCACCATGTTGCGACGGCGCAGTTCCGCAGGGTCGATCTTCAGCTCGCGCGCCGCCGCGTCGATGATCCGCTCGACCAGGTAGTTGCTCTCCGGCCGTCCGGCGCCGCGATAGGCATCCACCGGCACCGTGTTGGTGAACACGCCGATGACATGCGCGTGGACGGCCTGGAACTGATAGATGCTCGCGAGCACCTTGGTGCCGGCCATGGTCGGAATGAACGGCGCGAACGTGGACAGATAGGCGCCCATGTCGGCCAGGTTGCGCGTGCGCAGCGCCAGAAACTTGCCGTCACGATCCAGCGCCAGTTCGCCCAGGGTGTAATTCGCGCGGCCCTGGGTGTCGCACAGAAACGCCTCGGAACGCTCCGAGGTCCACTTCACCGGTCGCCCGAGCTTGCGCGCCGCGTAGCAGGTCAGCACGTGCTCGGCGTAGAGGAACAGCTTCATGCCGAAGCCGCCGCCCACGTCCGGCGTGACGATACGGAACTTGTCCGGCTCGGTGCCGAACAGCGGTCCCAACTGGTTCTTCAGCAGCCAGCCGCCCTGCGTATTGGTGGTGAGCGTCCAGCGCCCGCTCGCCTGGTCGTATTCGGCGAGCGCGGCCCGCGCCTCCATGCTGTTCACCACCACGCGATTGTTCACGACGGTCAGGCGGGTGACGTGCGCAGCCTGCTTGAACAGTTCCTCCGCCTTCGCCCGGTCGCCGGCCTCCCAATCGAAGCAGACATTGCGCGGCGCGTTCTCCCAGACCAGCGGCTGGCCCGGTTCGGTCGCGACCGCGAGATCGGTGATGGAGGACAGCATGTCGTAATCGACCATGATGGCCTCGGCGGCGTCGCGGGCGGCCTGCACCGTCTCGGCGACAATGAAGGCGACCGGGTCGCCGACATGGTGGACGGCACCGTCCGCCAGCGCCGGATGCGGCGGCATGACCGAGGCCGAGCCGTCGCGGTTTTTCAGCGGCACCAGGCAGGGAAGCGTGCCGATCGAGTCCGCCTTCAGGTCGCCCGCGGTGTACACGGCCAGCACGCCTGGAACCTGCCGCGCCGCCGCGGTGTCGATGCCGGTGATTTTGGCGGCCGCGTGCGGACTGCGCAGGACGACGCCGCGCAGCGTGCCAGGGGGGGTGATGTCGTCGGTATAACGGCCGTCGCCCATGAGCAGGCGCGGGTCCTCGACGCGGCGGACGGGCTGGGCGAGACCGAATTTCGTCATGTTTTCCCCTCCGGGCTGGTTCGGCCGAACATGTACGCGCCCGGCCGGGAAGGCAAAGGGGTGCGGTACCCTCGGCGGGATTGCCGGGAGCGACCGGCGGGTTTCGCACCGCCAGCCCGACCACGGCTAGAAGCGCGAGGCGCCCCACCTCAAGGCAGCGGGTGCCGGCCTGCCAAGCGGTTTTTCAAGTGTTAACCGTTCTACGCTTTACGAAGGTCATGTGACCATCGAACCCGGCACGATGCATCCTTCGGCACTCCAGCTCGCTGTTCCAAAACCGGCAATCTCCAAGCTCCTTTTCCGCGTCGTGAAAGCTTCGGTTGCCTTCCGGTACCAACTCGACGACCGCACCGCGCGATGGGCATTCATCGCAGCCGCCAGCCTCATCGCGGGAATCTGGTTGTGGGCGCTTGGCGTAAGCGTGGCCGAGGGCGCGTTGCTAGCGAAGCTGGAGCTTGCCGTCTTGCTTTTGGCGTTTGCCACCATCTACCGGGTGGTCGGCATCAAGTTCTCTCGTCTCGCGCTGCCCATGTCGGTCGCGTCAGACTTGTTGTTTTCGCTGCTGCAAATTCTCGCGCTGATAATCTCGCTCCTGCCATTGACCTACCTTGCCGCCACGGTCGATTTTCCCTTGCTCGACGGCCAACTGGCAAGGCTTGACGCGCTGCTGTTCGGTTTCGATTGGCAGGCCGCCGCCAGATGGATCGGCAATCATCCGGTCTTGGACTGGGTGATGGCGAAAGCCTATCGCAGCATCGACGTCCAATGCGCCGCCGTGCTGTTGCTGGGTAGCATTGCTCGCCCAGGCGATCGGAACGGCGATTTCTTCTGGCAATCGAGTATCGCCCTGGCACTGACCTCGGCAGTATTCGTGTTCACCCCTGCGCTCGGCGAATGTCGGGCACCTCGGTCGGGGATACATCGAGGTGCTGACGGAACTCCGCAGCGGCCGGTGGTCCGTGCTCGACTATGGTCAGCTCAAGGGCATCATCACGTTTCCATCGTTCCACGCGGCACTCGGGATATTATTCGTCTATGCGGTGCGCCAATATCGCTGGGCCCTGGCGATCTTCGTTCCACTCAACCTCCTGATGCTCGCGTCCACGACCACTGTCGGAGGGCATTACTTGGTGGACGTGCCGGCCGGCGCGGCCGTGGCCATCACGAGCATCGCCGCCGCCCGTGTTCTGCGGCGACATCTGCGCTGACCGGCCCAGGCGGTTTCGCTCCGAACGAATCGCGCCGCGTCGGCCGATCCCCTCCCGGGGCTGCGTCACACGTCCTGAGGAATCAGGGCGGATTGCTCATCGCGAGGTGACCTGCCGGCCGCTGCACGCAACGGAGCCGCCGCCCTGTTCCCGGCCGCGGATCAGGCGACAGCGCCGAGTTGGGCGTCGCCACCGCGCGTCAGCTTGCGGATCATCGCCTCGGTCCTGCGACAGGTGATCCTGCATATCGAGGTGCCGCTCGGCGTAGCGGCGCGCCGCCAGCCGGATCCGCTGCTGCAGCGGCTTGTCCTCGAGCAGGTTCAAAATCGTGTCGGCCAGACGCCCGGGGTCGTGAAACGGCGTGAGCAGGCCGTTGCCGCGATGGGTGACGAACTCGCGCACCGGTTCGGTATCGCTGCCGACGATGGCGCACCCGGTCGCGAGCGCTTCGCGCAGCGACCAGGACGCGACGAACGGATAGGTCAGATAGACGTGCGCGTCCGAGCGTTGCAGCAGGCGCCGGGTACTGCCCGTACGGAATGCGCCCAGGGAAATGCACGCGCGCCTGGTCCAGCTTGCCGCCGACCTCGAACATCAGCCGCTGGCGCCAAGTGCCCTGGGAGAGCCGCGCGCCGTAGCTGACTTCGTCGCCACCCACCAGCACCACTTGCAGGTCGGGACGCTCGCGGAGCAGTTGCGGCAGCGCCCGCATGAAGACGTGGAAGCCCCGGTACGGCTCCAGGTTGCGCGCGACGTAAGTGACGAGCTTGGCGTTGGGCGGAATGGTCGCTTCGCCCACCGTCAACGGCTCGGTGCGCGCCGCGGGGTCCGGCCGACAGGCCTCCAGATTGGCGCCTTCCGGCAACACCTGAATCTGCTCGCGCGCCCATTCCGGATAGGTGGATTGCTGGAACCGCGTCGGCGTCTGGCCGTGTTCGTCCAGCGCCAGCGCCAGCAGATTGACCGCGTTGCGCGCCCAAATCGAAGGCCGCAGCGCCGGATGGACGGGGAATTCCGGGTCGAAATCCACGTCGAGCCCGGTGGTGTGATAGTAGAACTCGAAATAGCCGAGAATCGGCACGTCGGGCCAGACGTCCGGCAGGTTCAGCAATTCACCCCAGCCGTGGTGCCCGATGATGACGTCGGGCGTGAAGCCGAGCCGCCGCAGGCCGAACGCGGCCGCCGCCACCGCCTCCGCCCGGATCATTGCCTGCTCGAACTCGCGAGAATTGGCGTGTCCGCCGGCACTCGGCTCGCGCTGCATGCGATAGATCATCTTGCGCACGCCAACCATCGAACTCTCGTTCTCTTCCGTCAGGAAGAGAATCTCGTGTTTGCCGGTGGCGGCCAGATGCTTGAGGATATGCAGGTACTGCCCGGGGAAATTTTGGTGGACGAACAAGTACTTCAAGGCAGTCTCGCGTCGTTGCGGTCAGGCCGGATGGAACGGACGATGGAAACGCCGAGCGCCCTTCGGGCCAAATCCGGCGCGAGGGGCGATGCGCGTCACGGTCGCGACCGGCGGGCGGAGGTCGTTCCACCGCGCCTGGGGCCGCCACCGGCCGCGACCGGTTCCGGCTCCGGCTTCGCTCGCGCCGGGGGGCGCCGCTCCAGTTTGCTCGCCGCGGCCCCGACCTCCTCGAGTTCGGCCTTGGCCCCGGCGCGCGGCGCGGCGCGCGGGCGCTCGCCGGTCTCGGCGCGCGGACGGACGACGATCTGAAAAGCTTCCATCGGGGCCAGGCTTTCGGCCTCGCAGGATTCGCCCGCCGCCACCGGACCGACCGATGTTCCGTCGGTGAACGTCGCGGAATATTCGCAGTCGAACTTATCCACCGCGTCGCCGCGCAGCCGCAGCCGCAAGCCCAGAATGGGGAGGGCCATGCCCCGGCTGCCGCAAAGCTGCCCGCCCTCGACCCAGGGCGACAGCCAGCCGCGCCCGAGCACGGCCTGATATTCGATGTCCTTCGCCGCGACCGGCCCCTTTTGCGGCGCGATCGCGAAGCCTTCGACCCAGCGCTTGCTGCCGCGCTCGCCGATCCAATCGCCGAGCGTTGCCCCGATATCGCCGCGGATTTGGACATGCGCGATCACGTCCGGCAGGGAGCGTTGCAGCGCCTGCCCCGAACCCGACGCGGGGCCGGCGGCCGGGCCCGCCGCGATCGGCATCGCCGCCGGACGCGCGGCCTGCACTTCCTCGCCGAGCCGCAGCACCTGCAGGCGCGGCGCCGTATCGGCGCCGACGGTCGACTGATAGACGGTAATCAGGATTTGCGCCGGCCCGTCGTTCACCCGCACCAGGGCGGCGTCCGCGTGGCCGTTCAGATAACCGTCCGGGCGGAACGTGCTGATCGAGACGGATTCCGGCCGCCCTGCCGGGCCGGGCGGCAGGGACACGCGCACGCCCGGCAACCCGGAACCGTCCTCGGCCCGGCGCGCGCTCGGCGTCTGCACGATGCAGAACAGGCCGGGATCGAGGGTCATCAGATGACCCGTCACCCTAAGTTCGGCGAACTGCTTCTGATTCGAAGGCGTTCCGGTCATGGCGACGCTGCCGGGCTCGGACATGCGGTAATCTCACTCTCGGTTCGGTCGGTGGTCGGATGGGCGGACGCTGACTTTTCCGCAATCGTGATACAAGGAGCCTCGCGGAACGTAAACCGTGCTTTTGTCGGCCGCTCGCGTTCTGTCGTCGGAACACCGACGCGCGCCGCCACTAGCGCGTTGTTCACCGATGCGGGCGGCAACCCGAGCGGCAGCAGCATGCCCCGGCCGGTGCGTCGAATGCGCTCGGCCGGCGCGCCGATATCGAACGCGACCACATCGAGACCGGCGCGCCAAGCCTCGGACAGCGCGAAGCACCAGGTCTCCGGCCAGATGGACGGCAAGAAGGCGAGATGCGCCCGCTGCGCGGCGATCAGCGCGGTAACCTCGGTTTCCTCGTATTCACCCGTGATGAACACGCGGCCAGTTTCGATGAGCCGGGCATCGTCCATCGTGTGGCCGACAACCACGAACCGCAGCGCCAGACCGCGCGCGGCGGCGTCGCGCGCGCAGGCCAGCAGCACGTCGTAGCCCTTTTCCGGGCCGATCGCGCCGACGATGCAAATCCGGCGCTCCACGGCGGGTGGCGAAGCGGCCGGCCGTTGCGGCGCGGGCTCGTCCGGTTCCCATGGGACCACGTCGGGCGCCACGGGGGGGAAGTGCCGCGCGATGCGCGCCGCCGCGTCCGCCGAGGGCGCGATCACCCGCCGGGCCCGCGCCAAATCGCCGGCCGAGCGGGCGCGCAAACGCGTCACCGAAATATCTTCCTCGATCGCCCGGCCGTGGTCGCGCACGCACGCCTCGCAGGTCGCCACGTCCGGCTCGCCGCAATAGCGGCGGTCGGCGCCGAGCAAACTGATGCGCGGACAGAACCAAGCGTAATCGTGGATGTGCACGTCGTACGGGACATCGAGCCGGGCGCACAGAATCCATCACCGCGTGATCGTGGCCGAGCAGATGGTGCAACTCGGCGCGGACCACGTGCTCGGCGCGCAGAAACCGCGCCATTGCCGGAAGATCGCCCGGTAGCGCGAAGCACAGGTTCGGGTAGGCCTCGCCCGAGGCGTCATCGAGCCGGGAGAGGCCATCGTATGTCGGTTCGGATTGCCGCCGAACGGGCGATAACACGATGGGGCGCAGGCCGTCGGCGCGCAGCGCGGCGATGCGCGCGGCGACCTGCCGTTGCACCCCGCCGCCGCGATCGTGCGTGATCAGCAGCACGGAACCTGCCGGCGAGCCGTGCCGGCCGAAGCGCGCACGCGCGGCGCGCCAGCGCGCGATATCAAAGCGTCGGCGCGCTGCCGCCAGCGGATCGCGGGCGACGTAGTCGGCGATCAGCGCGTCGTAGCCCGGGTGCAGCCGATTAAGCATCGCCAGATTGCGCGCCAGCAGGTGAAACCGCGCGGCGCCGAAGGATTGCCCGCCGACATGCGCCACGAACACGCCGCAGGCCGCCACGTGGCGCCAGCCGAGATGGCGCGCGCGCAGGCAGAAATCGTTCTCCTCGCCGTAGCCTTGCGCGAACACGTCCTCGCGGAACAAGCCGACCGCATCCAGGCAGTCGCCGCGGATATACATGCAGAAGCCGATCGCGGTGGGGATGTCGACCACCTCTCCGGCATTCGCGCGATGCGCCAACGCCGCGAGGTGCCTGGTGCCGGCGAGATCAGGAACGGCATTCCGCTCCGACAGCCTGGGATAGCTCAGGATGGTGGCGTCGTTGGAGAATGGCGTCGCGGTGCCGATATCGGGCGCCGCATAGGCGGCGGAGCGCAGGCGCTCGACCCAGCCTTCGGCGACCAGCGCGTCGCTGTTCAGGAGAATCGCGTCCGTTCCGGCGGCCGCGCGCAGCCCGGCATTCGCGCTCGCCGGGAAACCGCGGTTGCGGGCGTTGCGGAGCAGCTTGATCGTCCGGCGCGCGGCCAGCTTGTCGAGATCGGCGGCGAGGTCCGGATCTGGACTGGCGTCGTCGACCACGATCACCCGCACGCCGCGCGGGACCGTCGCCAGAACCTGCTCAAGGCATTGCAGCGTAAGCGCGCGGTGCCCATAGACGGGGACAATCACGCTCGCTGGGCGCGTCGAAGCCTTGCGCCGACGCACCGGCTGAGTTCCCGGCTTGGTCCCGACGATCTCGGCGGGTGCGGCGGCCAGTCGCGGGGTCGCGACCGCGGGGCGCGGTGACCCGGTTGCGGGTAGCCTGCGCGCTATCGCCGAGGCCAGACGACTGGCGCTGTCGCGTTCCGCCCCGGGATCGAGCGGACTGCCGAGCAGGTCGCGGCCATCCCGCCCGATGACGCGCAACGGACCGCGAACCCCCGCCAGCTGCCCGGGGCCGATCCGAAAGCGCCGCGGGCGGGCGAGCAACTGCGCCGCTTCCGCCTGCATCGTTGCGTCGGTTGCCGTGATGCTGAAGCCGGCCCGGCGGCCGTCGGGTACGATGTGCAGGACCGGGTCGGTTTCAGGATCCGCGGGGAGCCAGGCCCAGCCTTCGATCCCGCCCTCGCGGCACGACACGAAGCCTTCGGTCCGGCGGAGCCGGGCCAGCTCGATCGGGCTGCCCAGCAGCGCGGCCTCGCCGATCGCGACCTCCAACCGATGCGCGCGATCCCAGCCGGCCGGAAGGGGGAGCACGCCGCTCGCGGTCAGCAGGCGCGGGCGAACACGGCGTCCGTCGAGGCGCATCAGCACCGGGAGGCATCGGTTCGGCCCTGCTCGCGCCGCGTCGGGTGGCAGACCGACATACAGCATCCCGTTGCCGGCGACCGCGCACCACCCCGCTTCCCCGCGCGCCTGGGCAACCTTGCCGGCGAGATTCGAGAATTCCGGGTCGATGGCGGCGATCTGGGTGGACAAAGCCTTCGCCACGGCCCGCGCCGCCGCCGCCGAGTCGCCCGCGGCGAGCCGCGCGGCGGCCAGACCCAGCCAAGCCGCCCGCACCTCGTGCTCGGACGCCAATTCCTCGAACAAGCCGGAAGCTTCCGGGCGGCCCTGGCGCAACCACACGGTCGCCAAAGCCAGCTTTACCGTGGGATCCTCCGGAGCGAGGCGGCGGGCGCGATCGAGCCAAGCCGAGGCGGCGTCGAGCTCGCCCGAGGCCAGCGCCGCTTCGCCGAGTCGCCACGCCTCCCTGGCAAGAGACAATGGTGCGGCCGGGATCAGTCCGCCGCCATTTCGCGCCCGACGGCGCGCGCGACTGGAATCGGCGCCGGCGCTGGCGGCGCGGCCGGTCCGCGCCCCGCGCCGGGCGCCGCCAGCGCGGCGGGATTCGCCGCCGGCGGCAAGCCGGCCAGATCGCCTTCGGCCTCGGTAATGCCCTGCGCCACCGCGCGCTCCAGCCAGATCCGCGCCTCCTGCGGGTTGCGCTCGCCGGCCAGCCCGCGGGCCAGATAGCGGCCCAGCATCATCTGCGCGTGCGCATGGCCGCGCTCGGCGGCGGCGCGGAACCATTTCTGCGCCGCCGGCCGGTCCGCCGGCACATCGTGACCGCCGCCGAGCATGGCGCCGACCGCGAACATCGCGCCGACATGGCCATGATCCGCCGCCTTGCGCAGCCAGACCAGCGCCTCCGGGTGATCGCGCCGGCCACCGCGCCCGCTCAGCAGCAGTTCGGCGAGCGCGACCTGCGCCTCGATCATGCCGGCCTCGGCGGCGCGGGCGATCCAGCCCTGTCCCTCGACCGCGTCGGTCGGAATGCCGCGGCCTTCGAGCAGCATGCGACCATACCAATACTGCGCGTTGACGACGCCGTCGGCGGCACGCCGCAGCCATTTCGCTGCTTCCCGCTCGTCGCGGTCCACGCCCACGCCTTCGGCGAGGCAGACGCCGAAATTGTACGCCGCCACGAGGTCGCCCGAGGCCGCGCCCTGCTGGAACGATTCGCGAATTTTTGCCGCGTTCTCCGCGCCGCCGGCGCCCTGCAGCACCAACTGCGCGAGATCGGCTTGGGCCTGCTTGTCCCCGGCGTCCGCCGCGACGCGAAACCAGTGCGCTGCCTCCTCCGGATCGCGCGCCATGCCCGCGCCGGTGAGACACATCAGGCCGAGCGCGCGCGCCGCGGTGCGATGCCCGGTATCCGCAGCGCGGCGGAACCACAGCGCGGCCTCGGCATAGTTCGGCGGCAGCTCGCCGCCCTTGGCGTAAAGATCGCCGACCAAGGCCGCGGCTTCCGCGTCGCCTTGCAGCGCGGCGCGCCGCAGCCAGGATTCGCCCTCGAGCAGGTTACGCTCGACCCCGCGCCCTTCGATCAGCGCCAGTCCCCAGCGCGCCTGCGCCGCGCGCAACCCCTTTTCCGCCGCCTTCCGGTACGATTGCGAGGCGACGGCAATGTCCCGCTCGACCCCGGCGCCACGCTCGAGCATGACGCCGAGCATGTATTCCGCGGTCGGCAACCCGTCCGCGGCCGCGCGCGCCATGTGCTCGGCGGCCTCGCGCGTGCTCTCCTCGTCCTTGGCGTTCTGCAGAAGCATGAGCGCGAGACCGAGCTTGCCCTGCGGGCAGCCGGCCTCGGCGGAGCGCCGATACCACTGCTCGGCGGCCGCGAGATCGCGCGTCTCCTCGGGGCCGGAGACCAGAATATAGGCATAGAGCGCCTGGCCGTCGGCCGAACCGCCCTCGGCGGCGCGCCGGGCCCACACAACCGCGTTGGCAAAATCCGGCTCGCCCGTTTGGATGCCGCTGAACAGCGCCGAAATCCCGGCGCGCTCGCCCTGGGTGGCGCCCGGCTCGATGCTGACGCGGGTCGAGAAGCCGCGAAGGTAGAGCGTTGCCAGCAGCGATTGCGCCTCGACCCAGCCCTTGTCGGCGGCGCGTTCCAGCCAGCGGATCGCCTCGGCGGCGCTGAACGGGACGGCGACACTTTCGAGATAGCAGCGCCCGACCCGGTACTCCGCCTCTGCCAGTCCCGCGGACGCGGCCTTGGCGAACAGCGGGAAGGCGTGCGCCCAGTCCCCGGCCTCGGCGAGCCGCTTGGCTTCGCGCAACTGTGCCGCGGGCGAGACCAGTGCCGCAATTCGCGTCAGCACCGGCCTTGCCCTTCGCGCCCGATCATCCGTCCGTTCCGCACCCTCACGGCTCGCGCATGCCTTCCTGAGCGACCGGAAGCACGCGAGAGAGCATGTAGGTGAGAACTGTCCGTTTGCCGGTCTTGATATCCGTCGTCAGCGGCATTCCCGGGGTGATATGGAACCCCTCTGGCGTGTCATGCAGCTTGATCTGGTCGAGCGATATGCGGGTGACGAAATAGGCGGTCGCGCCCGGAACCGCCTGTTGCGGCCCCGAGGTGACCGCGGACCCCGAGCCCTGGCTCGGGTCGGTGGGATTTAGCGCGCCGCCGCCCTGATAGACGCTGTCCGGGCTCACGATCCGCACCTTACCCTCGGCCCAGCCGTAAAGATTGTATGGGAAGGTGTCGAACTTGATGACCACCGGGTCGCCGACATGCACGTAGCCGGCGTCGCGCCCGAGCACGTCCACCTCGGCCTCGAGCGGCGCATCCGCCGGCACCAGCGTGATGAACTGCTGGCCGGGTTGCATGACCGAGCCGACCGATACCGGCGCGATCGACTGAACGACCGCGTCACGCTCGGCGCGTAACTCGACGAGATTGGCTCGCAGCCTCGCCTTTTTCAGGTTCTCCCGGGCCTGGTCGAGTTGCGGCTGCGTCGTCTGCAGGTCCTGAAGCACCTGCGCATGCCATTGTTTGTCGTAGCCTTCGCGTTCGGCGATCATCCCTTGCAGGTCGCGCTTCTCCGACTCGGCGGTAGCGGCGGTAAGCGCCATGTTGCGCTGGATCTCCAAAGCGTTGTCGATCGCCAGCAGCGACTCGAGTTTGCTGCCTACCAGCATGTGCTGCAACTGCAGGCGCATGCCCTTGAGTTGGTCGGCAACCTGCAAGCGTTGGTGATAATAGGCCGACGTGGCCAGATCGCGCGCGATCTGCTGCTCCAGGCTGTTGATCTTCTGCCGGTAGTTCTCGAGCTTGAAGTTCCGTTCCGCCATGTTCTGGGCGTACAGCGCCGCCTGCAATTGCGAAGCCGGATCGTTCTTCTTCGCGACAAAGGGCTTGCCCTCGGTTTCCGCCTTGTCGCGATCGACCTGCGCCTGATAGCTGGCGACTTGTTGTTCCAACGCCTTCAGGTCGGCATTGGCGAAGGTTGGATCGAGCCGGGCCAGCAGATCGCCGGCATGCACCGACTGGCCGACATGCACGTTGATCGACCGCACGATCGCCTGATCGAGCGGTTGCACCACCAATGTCGGCGCCCGCGAAATGATCTTGCCGGTGGCGGTCACGACGATGTCGACCGGGATGAGGGCCGATACGCCCACCAGTGACAGCACCAATGCGGCAATGATCCAGGCGGTGCCGCGCATGAACCGAAGCGGCGGGGTGGCGATCACCGCGGCCGAGGGCGATTCGAATTCCAGCAGCGACTGGTCGGCCTGCTGTGTCACGGCCTTGGAAGGGCTCAGCGCGGGAACGCGCGCCTGCTCCTTATATTCAACGACTGCGCTCATCGATCGTCAGTCCCCTTGCGCCAGGGCGGGGGTCGCCGCCGCGTGCCGCGGTTGTCCCTGCGCGGTCATGTGCCGGTTCTGTTGCAGCCACAGTTGGCGATACACGGCGCAGCGCTCCACCAGTTCGCGATGCGGCGCGAGATCGATCGCCTTGCCTTGATCCAGAACCAGGGTGAGATCGCATTCGGTCAGCGAGGACAGCCGGTGCGAGACGATCACCATGGTGCGGCCGCGCGCGATGCGCAGCAGATTGGCGTTCACCAGCGCCTCGCTTTCCGGATCGAGCGCGCTCGTCGCCTCGTCGAGGATGAGGATGCGCGGATCGGAAATCAGCGCGCGGGCGATTGCGAGCCGCTGTCTTTGGCCGCCCGACAGGTTGGTCGACCCCTCCTGAATGAAGGTCTCGTAGCCGGCCGGCATGCGTTCGATGAACTCCTCCGCGCCGGCCAGCCGAGCCGCCCGCACCGCGTCCTCAAGGGTGAGGCCGGGGCGTCCGGCGATGATGTTTTCGCGGATCGTGCCGCGGAACAGAAAGTTGTCCTGCAACACCACGCCGAAGCTGCGCCGCAGATGCGCCAGGTTGATCTCGCGCAGATCGGTGCCGTCGATCTTGAGAAATCCCTCGTAATCCCGATTGATGCCCTGCAACAGCCGGGCGATGGTGGACTTCCCGGAGCCGCTCTTGCCGACGAGGCCGAGCATGGTCCCGGCCGGGATACTGAAGGTGATCTTGTCCAGCGCGGGCGACTTGCCGCTGGGATAGGTGAACGTCACGTTCTCGAAACTGATCGCGCCCGCGAATTTCGGCTTCAGCCCCTTCTGCGCGGAGCCGGTTTCCGTCGGATTATTCAGCACCGAGGCGACCATGCCGATCGACATGCGCACTTCTTCGAAGTCCTCGATGAGCCGCGCCAGCCCGACCAGCGGAGATGCGACGCGCATGCCGAGCATCATGAAGGCGAGCAGGGCACCGACATCGACGCCACCGCCCGTGATCGCGAGATAGGCGCCGATCAGCAGGACGCCACGCTGGAGAAACCCTTCGAACGGCGTGATCAAGGTGGCGGGCCAGTTCGAGATTCGTCCGGCCTCGAGGCCGCGGCGGGACGCGGTGGCGACCTTGAGGTCCCACATCTCCTTCTGAACCGGCTCCATGGCCATCGATTTGACCGTACGAATACCGTGCACGCTCTCGATCAGCACGGTGTTCTTCTCGATCTCCGCTTGGATCTTTCGCCCGATGGCCCGGCGGATCGCCGGCAGGAAGATGAGAATGATCAGCGCGATCATGACAGCGCCGGCCAGCACCATCCACGCCAAGGTCGCGCTCATCCAGAACAGGAACGGCAGCAGCACGAGCAGCGTGAACATATCGAGAAACGTGTGCAGCAGCCGGCCGGTCAGGAAGTCGCGCACCCGGTAGATTTCGTGGATCCGGTGCGTAATGTCGCCAGTCGGCATGCGCTCGAAATAGTCGAGCGGCAACGCCAACAGTCGATTGAAGATGTGCAGGTTCAGCCGCGCGTCGAGGCGCGTCGCCATCACTTGTGTCAGCTCGCGGCGGGCAAAGCCCAGCAGCGTCTCGTAGGACAGCGCGACGACCAGGATCAGCGACAGCAGCACCAGCGTCGGCATGCTGTGGAACTGCAGCACCTTGTTGATGACGATCAGCACCAGCAGTGGCGGAACGATCGTCAAGAAACTGAGGGCGATCGAGGCCCAGGCAATGGCGGCGAGGAATTTCTTTTCCCGCAGCACCACGCGCAGAATCCAGTGGAAATTGAATGGCGCGTCCTCGTCCGCCATGCCGCGTTCGCGGCGGATCAGGATGGCCTCGCCCGTCCACACCTGGTCGAGCCGCAGCTCGTCGACCGGAAGCGGGTCTTCCCCCTGCGGGGCGCGCGGGTCCTTCAGGAAAACCACCTGCCGCGCCGGATTGGCGCCGACGAACAAGCCGGCGTTGCCGTCGTTGAACAGCAACACGACCGGCGCCCCGCCCGGCAGCCTGATCAGCTGGCGCCAGCTCAGACGAACCGCCCGCGCCCATAGGCCGGTATCGCGGACCCACTGCACGAGGACAGCCGGCGACGGCGTCACGCCCGGCGCCAAGCGCAGATCGGTGCGATCCAAATCCACACCGTGGTAGCGGGCGGCGGTCTGGATGGCGAGCAGCTTCGCTTCCAGCGGCCCGCCACCGCGCTTGCCGGAACTCGGCGCCCGGGTGGTCGAGATGCCCGGAAGCCGGCGCGCGGTTGCCGCTGGGCAACGCGGGGTCGATAACGTCGGGGGTGCGCAAATTAGGGTTCCTCGACCTTGCTCGTTCAGACCGTCAGGTCACGGCCGTTCCCCCGGGGCAGTGCCCGGCGGCGCCAGTTATAAACTTGCGGAATGGCGTCCTGCCAGCCCGTTCGCGACTGTCCCCGCCAGAGTTTAGCACACCCCAGGGGCATTCGCGCGATCAAACTCTTGCAACCGGGCGTTCTCTCCGCCGCCGCAACCGGCCGGGGCCGGCTGCTGTTGTCGTTGCGACCTGCCGGGTGCCGCGATTTTTCGCCCCGGTTTTACTACTATATCCTTAATCTACCGGAAGCGGAAGCGTCCGCCGCTTCCGGCTGGAATCACCGCGAGTGACCCATGCAAATACGGCAAGCGACAGCGTCGGATATTCCCGAAGTCCAGGCGATTTACGCCCATCACGTGCTGCACGGCACGGGGACATTCGAGGCGGCCCCACCTTCGGTTGAGGAAATGAAGGCGCGATTCCACGAAGCCGAACGATGCGGCTGGGCGTGGCTGATCTCGGCCGACGCCAGTGGAATATTAGGGTATGCCTATTTCACGCAGTATCGCGATCGATCCGCGTATCGATACTGCGCCGAGGACAGCATCTACGTGCGCGACGACGTGCGCGGCCAAGGGGTCGGCAAGGCGCTGGTCGCGGAATTGCTGCGCGCGGCCGAGGCGGCCGGATTCCGACAGATGATCGCGGTCATCGGCGACGAGGAGAACGTCGCCTCCATCGGCGTGCATGCCAGTCTCGGCTTCAAGCAGGTCGGCCTCTTGCGGGCGGCCGGATGCAAATTCGGCCGCTGGCTCGACGTCGTGCTCATGCAACGACCGCTCGGTGCGGCCGACAGCGACATCCCGCCGCCGTAGCCAAACCATCTGGACATAAGGATATGTTTATGCGATTTGGTTGCATGTGGACCAACTCGTCGCCGCCCTGCGCGCCCTCGCCGAACCGACCCGGCTGCGCCTGCTCGCGCTGGCCGCGCGCGGCGCGTTCTGCGTGGTCGAGCTGACGGAAATCCTCGGCCAGTCACAGCCGCGCCTGTCGCGCCACCTCAAGCTGCTCGGCGAGGCCGGGCTGCTGGAGCGCACGCGCGAAGGCGCCAATGTCTGGTTCGCCGTGGCCGCCGGCCCGGCCGGGTCGCTGGTGCGCGACCTGCTCGCCCGCCTGCCCGACGACGATCCGGTGCTCGCCGCCGACCGCCGGCACGCCGCGCGCGTGCTCGCCGAGCGCGCCCGTGTCGCCTCCGAAAGCTTCCGCCGCCAAGGCGCGGATTGGGACGAAATGCGCGCGCTCGGCCTCGATGCTCCCGCGGTCGAGTCGGCGCTCCTGACGCTGCTGCCCGATCCGATCGGGCGGCTGCTCGACATTGGCACCGGCACCGGACGGCTGCTCGAACTGTTGGCGCCGCGCGCCCGGTCCGCGCTCGGCGTGGACGCCAGCCGCGCCATGCTGGCGCTCGCCCGCGCGCGGCTGGCGCAGCCGGGGCTCGGCCATTGCTCCGTCCGGCTGGCCGACATGTACCGCCTGCCGCTCGCGGACGGCGCGTTCGATCTGGCCGTGCTGCAGATGGTGCTGCACTACGCCGAGGACCCGGCCGGCGCGCTGGCCGAGGCGGCGCGCGTGCTGGCGCCAGGCGGCCAACTGATCGTCGTCGACCTCGCCGAACACCGGCGCAGCGACATGGCCGAACGCCTCGCGCATCGCTGGCGCGGCTTTTCCGATGGCGCCATGGCGCGGTTGCTGGCCGATGCCGGCCTCGCGCCCTCCCCCGCCCTCGCCGTTCCGGGCGCGCCCGAGGTGCGCCTCTGGTCCGCCGCACTGGCCGTGCGCGCGCCGGCCGCAACCGACCCTGGCCGCCTGAAGGAAACCGCATGAGCCGTCCGCATCTGCTCGAGGCCCTGCGCGAGCGCGTGCTCCTGTGCGACGGCGGCATGGGCAGCCGCGTCCAGGCGCTCACGCTCGATGTCGAGCGCGATTACTGGGGGCGCGAGAACTGCACCGACGTGCTCACCCTCTCGCGCCCCGACCTGGTGCGCGACATCCACTGCTCCTACTTCGCCGCCGGCGCCGACATGGTGGAGACCAACAGTTTCGGCGCCAGCCCGGTCACTTTGGGCGAGTTCGACCTCGCCGAGCGCGCGCACGAGATCAACCGCCGCGCCGCCGAACTGGCCCGCGAAGCTGCGGACCGCTTCGCCGACGGCCGGCATCGCTGGGTGATCGGCAGCGTCGGTCCGGGCACCAAGCTGCCGAGCCTCGGCAACATCGCGTACGACGCGCTGGAAGCGGCGCTCGCCGAGCAATGCCGTGGCCTGATCGCGGGCGGCGTCGACGCCGTCCTGATCGAGACCTGCCAGGACCCGTTGCAGATCAAGGCCGCGGTGAACGGGGCGAAGGTCGCCCGCGCCGAGGCGGACACCGACACGCCTATATTCGTTCAGGTGACGGTCGAGACCACCGGCACGCTTGCTGGTCGGCCCGGACATCGCCGCGGCGGCGACCATCGTGCACGCGCTGGACGTGCCGCTCATGGGCCTGAACTGCGCCACCGGCCCGCAGGAGATGGCCGAGCATATCAAATGGCTCGGCGCCAACTGGCCGGGCCTGTTGTCGGTGCAGCCGAACGCCGGCCTGCCGGAGCTGGTGGACGGCAGGCCGCACTACCCGCTCGGCGCCGCCGAGTTGGCGAGCTGGCTCGAGCGGTTCGTGGCCGAGGACGGCGTGAACCTGATCGGCGGCTGCTGCGGCACCGATTGCCCGCACATCGCCGCGCTCGACGCCATGCTGCGCCGGCGCGACGGAGCCAAATTCCGGCCCGCGCCGGTCATGCGCAAGCCGGTATGGGTTCCGGCGGTCGCCAGCCTCTACAGCCAGACATCGCTGCGCCAGGAGAACAGCTATTTCTCCATCGGCGAGCGCTGCAACGCCAACGGCTCGAAGCGCTGGCGCGAGTTGCAGGAACGCGGCGACTGGGACGGCTGCGTCGCCATGGCGCGCGAGCAAGTGGCCGAGGGCTCGAACGCGCTCGATGTCTGCACCGCCTTCGTGGGGCGCGACGAGGGTGGCGAAATGGACGAGGTGATCCGCCGCTTCTCGGCGGCGGTGAACGCGCCGCTGGTGATCGATTCGACGGAAACCCCGGTGATCGAGCGCGCGCTGAAGCTGCACGGTGGCAAGCCGATCATCAACTCGATCAATTTCGAGGACGGCGAGGCCGCGGCCGATGCGCGGCTGAAGCTCGCGCGCCGCTTCGGCACCGGGGTGATCGCGCTCACCATCGACGAGCAGGGGATGGCGAAGCCGCCGGAGCGCAAGCTGGAGATCGCGCGAAGGCTGGTCAATTTCGCCTGCGACAAGCACGGCTTGCCGCAATCCGACCTGCTGATCGATCCGCTGACGTTCACGATCGCCACCGGCAACGAGGACGACCGCAAGCTCGGCGAATGGACGATCGAGGGCATTCGCGCGATCCGCGCGGAATTCCCCGACATCCAGATCATTCTCGGCCTGTCCAACATCAGCTTCGGCCTCAATCCGGCCGCGCGTGCCGTGCTGAACAGCGTCTTCCTCGACCACGCGCTCCGCGCCGGCATGACCGGCGCCATCGTGCATGTCAGCAAGATCCGCCCGCTGCACCAGATCGCGCCCGAGGAACTGAAGGTCGCGGAGGATCTGATCTTCGATCGCCGCACGGAGGACTACGATCCGCTGCAACGGCTTTTGCAACTGTTCGCGGACCGCAAGGCTGCCGCGGCCACGCGCAAGCAGCGCGCGGAAACGGTCGAGGGCAGGCTGAAGGACCGCATCGTGGACGGCGACCGCAAGGGCCTCGCGGACGATCTGGAGGAGGCGCTGAAAGCCTATTCACCGCTCGACATCATCAACACGATCCTGCTCAATGGCATGAAGGTGGTGGGCGACCTGTTCGGCGCCGGAAAAATGCAGTTGCCCTTCGTGCTGCAAAGCGCCGAGACGATGAAGGCGGCGGTCGCCTATCTCGAACCGTTCATGGAGCGCGTCGACGGGCAGGAAAAGGGAACCATCGTGCTCGCCACCGTGAAGGGCGACGTGCACGACATTGGCAAGAATCTGGTCGACATCATCCTGACCAACAACGGCTATCGCGTGGTCAATCTCGGCATCAAGGTTCCGCTCGGCGACATGCTGAGCGCCGCGCGCGAGCATCGGGCGCACGCGATCGGCATGTCCGGGCTGCTGGTGAAATCCACCGTCGTCATGCGCGAGAATTTGGAGGAGATGACGCGCCAGGGCCTGGAAATCCCGGTGCTGCTCGGCGGCGCCGCGCTGACCCGCGGCTATGTGGAAGAGAATTGCGTCGCCTCCTACGGCTCCGGCCGCGTGGCGTATGCCAAGGACGCGTTCGACGGCCTGCACCTGATGGACAAGGTGACCGGTAACGCGTTCGACGATTATCTCGCGGCGGTGCAGGCGCGGCGATCCGGCCGGCCGCGCAACAACACCCGCAAGCTCGGCCAGGCCGACGCGCGCGCCTTCCGGCCGGTGGACGTGGCCGAGGTGCGGGCGCGCCGGCAGCGGCTGACCGAGGGCGTGGCCGTGCCGACGCCGCCGTTCTGGGGCGCGCGCATCATCGAGGCGGCGCCGAAGGCGATCGTGCCGTTTCTGAACGAGCGCAGCCTCTACCAATTCCAGTGGGGGTTCCGCAAGCAGGGCCGCAGCCTGGATGACTTTCTCGGCTGGGCGCGGCAGGAACTGCGTCCCGTGCTGCGCCGGATGCTGGCGCTGTGCGAGGAACAACAAACTTTGCAGCCGCGCGCCGCCTACGGTTACTGGAAGGCCGCCGGCCAGGGGAACGATTTGATCGTCTTCGACCAGGACGGCGAAACGGAACTGGCCCGCTTCACCTTGCCGCGCCAACCGCGCGACGATGGCGAGTGCATCGCCGATTTCTTCCGCGACATCGACGATGCCGAGCGTGACGTGATCGGGTTGCAAATTGTCACGATGGGAGAAAAAGCGTCGGCCACCACGCGCGCCTGGTTCGAGGACAACCGCTATCAGGATTACCTGTATCTGCACGGGTTGTCGGTCGAGATGGCCGAAGGGTTCGCCGAATACGTCCACAAGCGCATCCGCGCGGAGTTGGGTTTCGCCGCCGAGGATGACCGCGACATCGACCGGCTGCTCGGCCAAAGCTATCGCGGCTCGCGCTATTCGTTCGGCTATCCGGCCTGCCCCAAGCTCGAGGATCAGGCGCCGCTGCTGCGCCTGCTCGGCGCCGAGCGCATTGGCGTGTCGCTGTCCGACGAGTGGCAACTGGAACCGGAACAGTCGACCAGCGCCATCGTCACGCTCAATCCGCACGCAAAATACTTTACCGTGTAACCCGCGCTAGGCGGTGTTGCTTTTCCGCCGTCCGAAACCCATTCGCCTTGCCTGATGGAGCAGACCCTGGATCCGTTGGAGAACCGCCTCGTGCTGGGCGGGGCGCACCAGCATCGGGCCGTTCGCGCAGAGATCAGCCGCTTTTTCCGCGGCGTTGGCGACGCTCGCCGCCAGCAACACTTTGGTGCTCCGATGGTGTCGCCGCACCCAGTTCGCCAAGGTGAATCCGTTCTGGCTTCCCGCCAGCCTGACTTTGCTGAACACGAGATCGACGCGCATTCCCGCGTTCAGCACGGCCTGCGCTTCCGCGACGGTCGTCGCCTCCAGCACGCGATAGCCGCAGTCCCGCAGATATTCCGCGAGCGGCATTCGGATGAGCACTTCGTTTTCGAGCAGGAGTATCGTGGGGATGAAGTGCGCTACGGTCCCAGTCGGAGAGGTGGTTGGCATGACGCTGCAAAAAGCTGCCATGCCGTGCCGCGTTCGGTCCGATCACGGCTTGTTGTGACTACCGCGGACCTCAGCCGACGCACGCTCGGCCGCTCCACTGACAACGGACTTCAATATCGCGACGCAAGCACTTGTTGGCGGCGACGGTCACGAATTTCCGGCTCTCGCTTGACGCAGCAGGATTTGAATGTGCCGTAGCACGTCACTCAACGCATACGGCTTGCGCAACACCAGAATATCGGCGGGCAGTTGGCGGGTTTCCTTCGCATCCGCAAAACCGGAGGTGAGCAGCACGGCGGTATCGGGATGCTGCCGGCGGATCCAGCCGGCCAACGCCACCCCGCTCTCCTCGCCCGGCATCCTCACGTCGCTGAATACCAGATCGACCACCGCACCGGCGTTCAGCACGGCTTTGGCCTCGGCGGCGTTCACGGCTTCGAATACATGGTAGCCGGCGTCTCTGAGGAACTCGGCCAACGTGGAGCGGATCAGAATGTCGTCCTCGACGACGAGTATCGTCCGCGCGGGCTGGTCGGAGGAACCGTTATCGGGGGCGGCTCGGGGCAGCGGCATGGCCGAAATGTGTCATGCAATGCGACCGCCCGCACCATCACGAGCCGTTGAGGACGCATCCGGACACGCAAAAGTCAAGGCAAGATCAAGGCACAGCCTCGATGGCCGCGCGACCTTGATCGTTGCTCAGAACGAATGCTGCGGCTGCGTAAGACAATTCGGCCAACGTGGATCGGCCACGTGAGCCACTCAGCGTTGTTCATGATGAAGCTGCGCTTCCAGCCAGGGCATGAACGCGACTTTCGCGGCGGGCAGAGGTCTGCCGCGCATCTTGCGGACCATCGCGCGGTTCACGTTCAGCGAAAGCATTTGCTTCGGACCGCTCTCGAAATCCGCCGAATCGAGCAACACGTAAACCGGCGCGTAATCCAGCGTGTCGTCGTCGTGGTAGATCTCGTGCAGCACCGTCGGGATCGCGGCGAGCGCGACATCCGTGCAGGCCGCCACCGGGTGCGCCTGGGCCCAGCCTGCGTCACCCGTCGCTTGTGCCAAGCCGGACGCGCGAATTGCTCGCCAATTCGCCAACACCTTGCGCCGATCGACGACGATGTTCAGGGTCGGAATCTTCCCTGTGATGACGCGGCCCGCAACACCCCACTTGGCCAGGGTCGCCGTGTCGATTCGGCCCGGCTTCGTCCGGGTCGAAGCGCTATTGCTCGGCGTCGTCGCGGCCGGGTGCTGCGCGCGTGCAACATCAGGCACAGCGGACGCCACGAGAATCAGCGCAAGAACAAGCATTGCCGAGGATGCCATCATGCCGTGCCGATTGGTTCGAACCGGCTGGTGCCATAGACGCCGAGGCATGTAAACCGCGCGGACGCCGCGACGGTTGCGGCGCCGGCCCTCTGTCTAGCGATTGATCAGGCGCGAACGCCGGATCTGCGCCCTATTCATTTCGTGGGCAGCCATGTCCGTCCGGACTGGTTCGCATGACCGGCCGCGCAGAACGTAGCCGGCATGGGCGCGCAGCCAGTCATCGGCCGCGACGTAGCCGGCCACGTAGCAGCCGGCCTCGGTACGGAACGGTTCGCCCCACCAGTGGTATTCGCACGGCCTGCCGATGGCGCAGACAAGGATCACGAGCTTCAACATGTCGTGAATCAAGCAAGCGCCGTGCCAAGGGCGCACCGCCGGGCGCGGCATTCAAATGCCGGACAGGCCTGGCCAAGTCACGCTATCAGGCGCCATGAATGCGCGCGCGGCAACCGGGTCGCGGCGGACCGGACCGAGGGGGAGGGAGTGGAGCGGGCCTGGTCCATAGCAGCCGCGAACATCGGCGTTGCCGTGGCGGTGATCGCGCTGAAGGCCGCCGCGTGGTGGATCACCGGCAGCGCCGCGCTGTATTCCGACGCGCTGGAAAGCGTGGTGAACGTCGCCTCGGCCATCATGGCCTATGTGGCGCTATGGGTCGCCGCGATGCCGGCCGACGCCAACCACCCCTACGGCCACGACAAGGCGGAATTCTTCGCCGCCGTGATCGAGGGGGTGCTGATCGTCGTCGCCGCCTTGTCCATCATGGAGCACGTCTGGTCCACGTGGCGGCACCCGCTCCCGCTCACGGCGCCGCTCGCCGGCCTCGGCCTCAACGCGACGGCCACCCTGTTGAACGGAAGCTGGGCGGCGCTGATGCTGCGGGTGGGGTATCGGACCCGATCCGCCGCGCTGGTTGCGGACGCGCGCCACCTGTTCTCCGACGTGGTCACCTCGGTCGGCGTGCTCCTCGGCCTCTCTCTGGTCTTTGTCACCGGCATCCGTCAGATCGACCCCGCGATCGCCGCCGCCGTCGCCCTCTACATCCTCTGGGCCGGCTTCCGCCTGATCGGCGAGTCCGTGGGCGGGCTGATGGACGCCGCGCCGAACTCGGCGGTCATGGAGCGCATCCGCGCGCTGGTCGCGGAGCACGCGGCCGGCGCGCTGGAGGCGCATGATCTGCGCACCCGCAACGCCGGGCGGCTCACCTTCCTGGAATTCCACCTGGTGGTGCCGGGCTCCATGACTGTGGCCGAGGCGCACGATATCTGCGACCGCATCGAGGCGGCGCTGCGCGAGGAGGTACACGGCCTGGTCCCCACCATTCACGTGGAGCCCGAGGGCAAGGCCAAACATCATGGGATCGTGGTGCTGTGACGCAAAGCGGGAGGCGGCGGGAGAGACCGATTCGGATCGACCGGGTGGTGACCCGCGGCGGGGATGCCGGCCAGACATCGCTCGGCGACGGCGCGCGGGTGCGCAAGGACGCGCTCAGGGTGGAGGCCTTCGGCACGGTCGACGAGGCCAACGCCGCCATCGGCCTGCTGCGGGTGCATGTGCGCGCGGATGCCGAAACCGACGCGATGCTCGGGCGCATCCAAAACGACCTGTTCGATGTCGGCGCCGATCTCTGCGTGCCGGGCGAGAGCGGGGAATGGCTGCGGCTGACCGACACGCCGTCAGCCCGGCTGGAGGCCGAGATCGCCGCGATGAACGCCGCGCTGCCGGCGCTGACGAGCTTCGTGCTGCCGGGCGGAACGCCAGCGGCGGCGCACGCGCATCTGGCGCGCACGATCGTCCGCCGCGCCGAGCGCCAGGTGGTCGCGCTGGCGGCGGCGGAGGCGGTGAACCCGGCGCTGATCCGCTATCTCAACCGGCTTTCGGATCACCTGTTCGTGCTCGGCCGCAAGCTGAACGGCCCGGCCGGCGACGTGCTCTGGGTGCCGGGGGCCAACCTGGACTCCGCGCCGAGCTGACTGCGCGCCACGTCGTTTCGGGTGGCGCTCAGTCCAGCGCGAACGCGGTCTTGTAGTCGCGGGCCAGCGCGCGGTCCTGATCCGCCTTGCGCAGCCAGCAGTTGCCCACCACCAGCCGCTCGATGTCGGTGCCCATGAAGCAGCGGAACGCATCCTCCGGGGTGCAGACGATCGGCTCGCCGCGGACGTTGAAGCTGGTGTTCACCAGCACGGGGCAGCCGGTCAGCGCCTTGAAGCGCGTGATCAGCGCGTGATAGCGCGGGTTCGTTTCGCGATGCACGGTTTGGATGCGCGCCGAATAATCAACATGCGTCACGGCCGGGATCTCCGAGCGCGGCACGTTCAGCTTGTCGATGCCGAACAGCGATCGTTCCGCATCGGTCATCGCCCGGCGGCGGTTTTCCGCAACGTCGGCGCAGAGCAGCATATACGGGCTGTCGCCATCGAGCGCGAACCATTCGGCGACATCCTCGCGCAGCACCGAGGGCGCGAAGGGGCGGAAGGATTCGCGGAATTTCACGCGCAGGTTCAGCGTTTTCTGCATGCTGGGCGAGCGGGGGTCGGCCAGGATGGAGCGGGCGCCGAGCGCGCGCGGGCCGAATTCCATGCGGCCCTGGAACCAGCCCACCGCCTTGCCGTCGGCAAGCGCGGCGGCGGCATTCTCGACGACAGCCGCGTCATCCAATACGGAAAACCGCGCGCCGGCGGTCGCGAGACGACGCTCGATCTCCTTCTGATCGAATGACGGTCCCAGCAGCGCGCCCTGCATGCTGTCGCGCCCCTCGGCGGGCCGGCGCGCCGCGCCGTGGTGAAGATGGTAGGCGCAATAGGCCGCGCCGAGCGCGCCGCCGGCATCGCCAGCCGCCGGCTGGATCCAGATCGACTCGAACAGGCCCTCGCGCAAAATTTTCCCGTTCGCGACGCAGTTCAGCGCCACCCCGCCGGCGAGGCAGAGATGGCGCGCCCCTGTCTCGCGCTTGAGCGCGCGCGCCATCCGCAGCACCACCTCCTCGGTGACCGCCTGGACCGAGGCGGCGAGATCCATGTGGCGTTGCGTGAGCTTCTCCTGTTCCGGCTGCCGCGGCAGGCCACCGAACAGCCGATGGAATTTTTCGCCGGTCATCGTCAGGCCGGTGCAGTAGTCGAAATACGATTGGTCGAGGCGAAACGATCCGTCCGCCTTCAAATCCATCAGTTTGTCCAGGATGGCCGGCGCGTATTTCGGCTCGCCGTAGGGGGCGAGACCCATCACCTTGTATTCCCCGGAATTGACCTTGAAGCCGGTGTAGTACGTGAACGCCGAATAGAGCAGGCCGAGCGAATGCGGGAAATGGATTTCCCTCAGCAAGTCCAGACGGTTTCCCTCGCCGAGCGCGACCGAACAGGTGGCCCATTCGCCGACCCCGTCCAAGGTCAGCACGACGGCGCTTTGGAACGGTGAAGGAAAGAACGCCGACGCGGCGTGGCTTTGATGGTGTTCCGCGAACAGGATGCGATGCTTCCAATCGAATTGCGGGTCGATCGCCCGCAATTCCTTGCGCAGCAGATCCTTCTGGAACAGCTTCTCGCGCAGCCAGACCGGCATCGCCATGCGGAACGAGGCGAAGCCGCGCGGCGCCAGCGCGGCGTAGGTTTGCAGCAGGCGCTCGAATTTCAGGAACGGCTTGTCGTAGAAGGCAACATGGTCGAGATCGGCCAGCCGGGCGCCGCCCTCGGCCAGGCAATAGGCGATGGCGCGCGCGGGAAACGACGGATCGTGCTTCTTGCGCGTAAACCGCTCTTCCTGGGCGGCGGCGACAATCCGGCCGTCCTCGATCAGGGCGGCGGCGCTGTCGTGGTAGAAGGCCGAAATGCCGAGGACGCGCATCGGCAGGGATTCAGAAAATCGTATAGATGAACGGCGCGATCACCGATCCTTGCGCGAACACCAGCAATCCGCCGAGCAGCGCCATCATCGCCAGTATCGGCAACAACCAGAATTTTCTCCGGCAGGCGAGAAATTCCCAGAACTCCATCAGAAACGCCATCCAGTCTGCTCCTTGTCCCGGCGCGGTAACACGGTCGATTTCCGTCTGGTATCAAAACTGCTTGCGCATATCGACGCCGTCCGCGCCGTTGGCGCGGCGCTCGATCCAGTATGTGTTCGCGCCGCGATCCAGGTTCAGGCGGAGCGGGTCGCGGCCGAGCAGCCGCGTGATCAGCGCCGTCGGCGTGATGACGACGACGAACAGCAGGCCGAGGATGACGGGGTTCATGATCCGGCCCAACAGGACCCCGAGCCGATGCCATAGCCGGTTCGGAACATCGAGCAGGGCGGGGTGGACAAGGGCGACGAGCACCAATGCCGCCGCAATCGCGATGGCCCACCACCGGATGGAACCGCCGGCCAGCATCGGCCGGATGCCCACGATCGCGAACACCGCGCCGATCACCAGCCCAAAGGCGCGGCTGGACCCGCCGTTCCGGACTTCCGGGCGGTGGAAATCCTCGTGGAAGGAGGTGCTGCCGGACACGCTAGCGGCCCTTCGCAGCCGGTGTGCTGGCACGGCTCATTGCCGGTACTCGCCGATTTTCTGCGGCGCCGCCGCAAGCAGGTTCCGCTGCATGATGGCGCGGGCGATGAACTGGCCGATGCGCCGATTTGCCACCGGACCGTAATGCGTTCCGTCATACCCGCGATCGATCTGGTTTGCCGGCAGCTTCGCAAGGTCGTCGGCCAGATCGATGCAGGACATCGCCGGACCGCACATGGAATCGACCATCGCACGCCACCTTGTGCGGTAATCGGTATCGGACCCGAGGCGCTTCAGCTCGGACTCGAGCGGCAGAAACACCAGGATGAATTTGCCACCGTCCCGGCGCACGTCGTCGTCCATCCGCCGGAAAATCGCCTTGGTCACGCGGCGCGCTTCGGAACCCTGCCGCATCACCGCGGCCGCGGCGCGTCGGCGCAGATAGCTCGCATAGGCGGTCACGCCGAGCTTGTAGAGCAGCGATCGGCCGAGAACCGGCGGCTGCTTCCGGTACTCCGCATCGACGTAGAAGCGGTCGTATTTCGCCAGATGCGCGCGCAACTTCTGGCTGATCGTGCGGCAATTCGCGGCGAAGAACGCTGCCTGGGACTGCTCCGGCCGCTTTGCCAGCACCAGCCGCCCGTTCGCGACGACGTATCGGGGCACCACCGCGAAGAGCTGCCAATCCCGCGACAGCAACGGGCGATAGACGTTGATATCCCTACTCAGATCCGCCTTCGGGACAAACATCATCAGCGCGGCATCGTAGTCGAGCTCGGCCCTGACGTGGCGAAAGCGCAGATAGGCCTGACCCATGCCGTAGCCGTCGACCGCGAAGTTCAGCACGTCGGTATCGGGGACCGAGCGGGCCAGCACGGCGGACCACATCTGCTCCTGCTCGACGCGGTTGCCGGCGCCGAAGGATTCGCCGAACACCAGAATGCGCCTGGTCCCCGGCGCCGGGGCGCGCGACGCATCGCGCCGGGCTCGCGCGCCCAGGTTGTTCGATTGCCACCAGCCATTGACGGAAACCGCGCTTTCCTTGGGCGCGTAGGCCAGCACCGGATCCGGCCGGTTGATGCCGTAGAGGTCGCCCAGGGTAATGCGCCGCCCGTCGACCACGAGCTTCTCGTAGGGGGCGCGCCAATCGGTGGGCGGCGGCGGCTGGCAGGCGGGGACCACCTTGAACGGCGGCAACGGCCGACCGAGGAACGTGCCGTAGGTGAGGGGCGATGGCCTGACCAGCGCGTGGCCGACAATCTCCACCAGCGCCACCAGCACGCAGACCGCGCCCAGGCTGACCAGCACGTCGCCCAGACGCCGGTTCACGCGCCCGCCGGCCCTACTTCTTCGCCCAACCCGTCCCCCGCGGCTGCTGGCCACCCCGAGTCGCCGGCCAGCCTGGGCCGGCCGCCCGGTCCGCGTTCCTGCATCGCGGCCCGGCGATTTGCAACCTCGCAGCACCGCGCATCGCGCTTTTGCCCGGGAGCGGCCGCCGGCCGGGGTCGCGAGCGCGCGCCCGCCGAGGGAACTAGACCGGCGACTGGACCGGCGACTAGACCGGGGACTTGCTCGCGCTATTCGCCCTGCTCTTGCTGGCGGTGCTCACCGTCGTCTCATTGTCTCATAATCCGAGACACCGGGTCGCTTCTTGAGCGAGTGGCCGCCTGGCTACGCTGCGCGAGCCCCCGTGTCGGGGCAGGCTTCGGGGAACGTCTGGTCGAGCGCGGCCAAGCGCGGGCTGCGGCCGGCAACGAGCGCGCGCGCGAGCGAGGCTTCGGGCGGGTCGAAATAGACGACATCGCAGGGCAGCCGCCCGGTGCGGCGGATCGACGCCGCCCGTTCCGGATAGGTGGCGGCGTAGCGCTCGGCGGCGGCGATGAGGTCGGGGCCCGGCCCCTCGTCAGCGCCCTCACCCCGCCCTTTTCCCGCGTTGCGGGAGAGGGAGTCCGGCGGCTCCGAG
The DNA here is from genome assembly GCA_963761015.1 of uncultured Alphaproteobacteria bacterium. Lineage (GTDB taxonomy): Bacteria > Pseudomonadota > Alphaproteobacteria > Acetobacterales > Acetobacteraceae > CAVXFL01. The sequence goes on along the minus strand of CAVXFL010000019.1, from coordinate 165,943 downwards.
CCTGCCGGCGGTGCCGGCTTCGCGCTCTCCGCCGGTAGCGGCTGTGCCGCGAGCGCCTCGGCCATCAGGGCGGCGGCGCAATGCTCGGTCCAGGTCAGGCGGTCGGCCGCGGCACTGTCCGCCTCCAGCCTGCGACGCGCCTGCTGCAGCCGCAGCAGCAGGCGGAGCGCGCCGTTCGCCTGGCGCATCATGCCGAGCGCCTGGGCGCGGCATTTCGCCGCCCATTCCGGGGTTGTTTCCGGGGCCTGGGCGAGGCGGAGGCAATCCTTCCACTGTTCCGAGGCGGCGACGAACTGCGCCGCGACATCGGCCTCGGCCGCGTTCGCCGGCGCGAGTGCCGCGATGCGGAGGATGGCGGCGTGGTCGCGGCGGCTCAGCGCTTCCGGGCTCTCGTCCGGGGGCGGCGGCAACGTGAGGCGGAGCGTGCGGACGAGGTGCCAGTACGCGTCGGCGGGAAGCTGGCTCTCGGGGGGGATTGGTGCGGGGCCATCGAACATGGGCGGGATTGTAGCGTTAGAGGCACTACCGCATCAACTGTTAGTGTGGCTTATCCGGGGCGTGATGCCGCTCGACCGGCGAAAGCCGGTAGCCATCGCGCCGCCGCACCCCTTGTTAGGCAACCGCCGCGCGATGACAGCCCAATCGCAAATCGGTAATTTCGTAGCGGGCGTGCGGCCGTGGGTAATCCTCCCACGACCGTTAATCAGCTTTCGCCCGATTCGGGAATCCGATTTATGCGTTGGCGACCTTAATCCCGTTCGCCCCTAACCACAACCGGAGCGGCGGAGCCGGAGGCGGAGGCGGAGCCTGATAGACGACGGGTTGCGGCGGTGGGGCGGGCTCTTCGTGAGTGCAGGCCGCGAGGAGCGCCATGGGACCCACGACGGCTATCATCGCCGCATGACGCAACAGCCTGTAGCCGGCGAGCTTTTGGGCAACGTCGAACATCCGTTCCTCCAAGGTTGAGACGCTCATAGTCATAGGCAGGCAAGCCTATGTTAGACTGGCTAAATCCAAAAAGCGAGAGCCGGCAAAGGGTCAACACGACGATGTGTTGAGTGGGTCACAGGGTCGGCTTTGGTCGCCAAAGCCATTGACTGGTATCAACGGTTTCTGGTGACCATCGGGTGAAGGTTACCACCGCAATTCCGAGCTGCGACTTCGCGGCGCCGTTTTCCAGCGGCCGAAGCGCAAGTCGCCCCGGGATCACGCTTTGGTGAGGCTGCCCTGTCCTAGGTGAGGCTACCTTGTTCTCATCATGTCGCTTCTCGATGAGAGGCCTTCTGGCATCCGTCCGGCCGATTGCAGGCGGCACGATCGTTCTCGCCGCAGTATGTGCGCTTGTCGCATCGTGCGCGGGGCCGGAGCCCGGGGCAGTCCTCGGGCAGGTGCCGCATACCGAACTCGGCGAGATGATCGACAGCGGGCCTGAGCTGGTCGTCGCCGGTGAACGGCTGCATGTCGGGTTGCTGCGGCGCTTCTACGCGCGCCATGGCTTCGAGCCGGTATGGACGACCCGGCACGCGCAGGCGAATGCACTGGTGAAGGCCGTGTTGCGCGCCGGCGATCAGGGTCTCGACCCGGCGCTGTTTCACGCGAACCTGCTGCGGCAGACAGCGACATTGGCGCCGGTTGACCGCGAACTGGTGCTGTCGGACGCCTTCCTGTCGTATGCCGACGCACTGGCCCGCGGCGCCGTGCCGGTTGAGCGCCGGGACGATGACGAGGCGCTGACGCCTGGTCCGATCGATGTGGCTGCCGCGCTCGACGCCGCCATCGACAGCCCCGATCCGGCGTCCGTGATCGAGGCGCTGGCGCCGACGACGCCCACCTACCGGGCGCTGCGCCAGGCTTTGCAGGCTTATCGCGCGGGCACGCCGGCCGGCAACAAGGCCGCGACGAACCGCTTGCGCAAGATCGAGGTAAACCTGGAACGCCAACGCTGGCTGCCGCGGCGGCTGCCGGCGGAGCGCATCTGGGTCAACGTTGCCGACGAGCGACTGGTATTTTATCGCGACGATCAGCCGGTTTTCTCCACGCGGGTGATCATCGGCCAAGCTGTGAAGCGCAATCAGAGCCCGGAGTTTCGTACTTCGATCAGCGGAATTTTATTCAACCCGCCATGGAACGTCCCGGGCGACATCGCCGCGGCGGAGATCCTGCCGATAATGAGGCAGGACCCGAATTATTTGACGCAGCATCACATGGTAGTGCGACCCAATGGCGGGCTGCAGCAACTGCCGGGACCCGACGCGGCGCTCGGACAGATCAAGTTCGAGATGAAGAACCGGTTTGACGTTTACCTGCACGATACCCCGGACAAAGATCTGTTCAACCGCGACAACCGCCGCATCAGCCACGGCTGCATCCGGGTGCAGAATCCGCGCGAGTTGGCCGCCCTGATGATGCAGCAACCGATCGACACGATCGATCAGGCGATCGCGACGGGCAGCACCAACCAAGGCGATCTGGCAGCCCCGGTGCCGGTGTTCGTGGTGTATGAGACCGCGTTTGTCGACACCGACGGTACGCTGCAATTTCGCCCCGACGTCTACAACCGCGACGCCGCGATCTGGCGGCAACTGCTTCCGGTGCGGCCGCTGATGGCGAAACGCGGCGAAGCGCAATCGGGCGATTGATAGGGGAGGGTGCAGCAGTGCCGCAGGAGCGCGGGAATGCCGGCTCGCACGCATGAGACCCCGGATTGCGCTTCGCTCATCCGGGCTACGCTTGCTGTTGCGCATTGGCCTGCCGTTATCAACTTACAGTAACGGCCGGCCTTTGATCTGGGCGGCGATTCCAGCAAGCGTCCAGCGCTGATGAGAAATTCCGTCCGGATCAAATCCGGTCTTTCGATTGGCATGGCTGCGGCGGAGTCAGCAAGAAGGTGCCAAAATTTGATCCCGCAGCTTGGCCAACTCCTCGGGAGAGGTCAAAGTCATTTCGGCTGAGGGGTTTGCCTCAGCGGAGCATTGACCTCCTGGGCCAACAAAAGCTAAACCCGAGCAAGCTGAGGATGGCATCTCCTCACGCATCCATTGCAAGCTGTTGTGGGCTTGGCCGATGTCCGCCTTGTTGTAAACGGCCGGAATCTCTCTTGTCTGTCTTTAGCTCGAACCCCAAGTACCAGTGCCGGCCTCTCCAAAACCCAAAGGACATCTGGCCCTGTACCTTTGTCGTTGTCAGGACGGCTCGCCTCGAAACCAAGGGCTTCGCCAAGCGATCGCACCGCCTCTTCCATCCTCTTTGGGCTTGCTCCATCAAGATCGTTCAACCTGCCCTTCAGCAACCGAACCTCTCGCTTGTATGCGTCCTCCGAAGTCAGGTTTGCTATTCTGTCGAGCGCGAGTGCAAATGGCCCCGCGGAACTCGGTTATTCCCGCCGGTGATGCCGCTGGGCTCAGTGAAATCGCTAAGTTAACGCCGAGCCGTGAACGGGCGCGGCGATAGTTTAGCCTCGCACTCTCACTGTCACCTTCGGCTTGATAGCATGCGGCGAGCCAAATGTTGTGCCAGCCAGCAAGCAGAGTATCTGCGCGGCCCGTCTCTTCAATCGTGTCCTCCAGGGCAAGCCTCGCAACTTGCAAATCTCCCTCCCATAAGGCTCTTATGTAATTGGCCTCGGCCAGCGCGGCCTGAGTGAGCCGCTCTTGGTTGTCGGCTACGCGTTCTGTCGCGTCCGGATCGAGGCTATTTTCCGATAGATACCGGCCGTAAAAATCGATCCAGCTTGGGTTGCGTACCAATACCTGGGCTATCGTTTCCAAGACCCTTTCATTTGTATGAACGTTCATCGAGTCCTGAACATACCTTCCAGTAAATCTGCTTTTGGAGCAGTTCCGGAAGGAGCGCGACAAAACGGTCTCTATTGAGCCAGACATTTAGCCTGGGTCCGTTGACAAGATACGCCCCAAAATCATTTCTACCCCTGTTAATGCGTCCAAACAATTGAGCTATTCTGTTAGCAACTCGGGTCGCAAACAGATTGTCCATGCCTAGGAATTCCCATTGGTACCGTTCGAGCAGATTTCCACCGCTCGGAACACCATCTAGGACCATGATGCGGCAAGTGTCATGGGGCAAATCAATCCCGTCTACGCGAGAAACCAACAGGAATGCACCCTTGTCTCGCCCGCGAAAGTCGTTCAGCTTTTCGCTGAATTCGTTAGTTTCGGGCGGGCTAACAACGCTCGACCAAGCTTGAGCGGCTGGGTAGTTGGGGACCGCAACCAGAACTTTCCAATCCGCCGCGATCTGCTTGATTAGGTTCTCAGCAAACGCGTGGCCAGCGATATTCCTTGAAAATAATATGAGACGCTCCCCGTTTCCCGCATCGTTGCGCGGCTCGATGACGACATCTGGCTTGCGACCGAAGGCTCGAACGACATCGGTCTTGTACAGTTGAATGTAGCTGAGAGATATACACGCCTAATTCGGCGATCGAACACATCGAGATTCAGGCTCGGCACGAACAGCGGCGAGATTTGACACCCGTCGCGCCCAAACAGGACTGTGCACCAAGTGAGGTGATCTCTCAGATGGCAATACGCATATTTTAATTCGCTATCGTTATCAGCATTATGGCGGTCCAGAATTTCCTCCAACCGCCTTGCGGCAGCCCTTATGCCGTTCGGCATAGCGAACGCGATTGTTGGACGCGGGGAACTGGCGTCGGTGGCATCCCTAAATGGCCCTCTACGCCCTAAATCCGCAAAGTATTGCGAAAGAGTTCTACGATCTCTTTGCAGGATCTCCGGGTGAGTGCTGCGGCTAATCTTCAGGGTAAACGCGTCCCGCATCATGCCTTCTGCGACGTGCGCGTCGTCAGCAAATGAGCGCACCCGGTGGAAACCGCAGCCGTATGCTGGAAAGGCCGTTGAAGAGCGCCTGATATGTCGTGATACAGAACGCGCGACCGCTCTCGAACAGATCGTTGTCAAAGACTTGCTCTACGCGGGTAGTATACGCCAGTCCGATTTTCTTGGCTTCTGCCGCTGTTTGCCCGTACAGGATCTATTGTGGCGCAGACGTAAATGACATTATTGATGCACTCGTTGACCAAGCTTTGTGCGATCAGAAGCCCGATAAGAGTTTTGCCCGCTCCTGTGTTGAGCGCAATTACAGCGTCATTTTTTGTTCGTGCGCCGTTCCATTCTTCTAACGCCGCAGCCTGCCCGCGCCACAGGTCGTTCGGAGCGCCTGCCAAACGGGGAAGCCGCTCAAAGATCTTGATCGGATCTGTCGGAGGTTTGCTCGATGCGGGAACTGCCAGCTTGGAAAAGTCCACGTTCTCACCCTATTCAAGTTACGTCCGCGGTGATTAGGCGGTCACACATCCAAATTCGCCACCTTCAGCGCGTTGTCCACGATGAAATCCCGCCGCGGCTCCACCACCTCGCCCATCAGGGTGGAAAAAATCTGCGCGGCGTCCTCGGCGTCGCCCACTTTCACCTGCAAGAAGGTGCGCGCCGCCGGGTCGAGCGTGGTCTTCCATAGCTGATCCGGGTTCATCTCGCCGAGACCCTTGAAGCGCTGAATCGTCAGGCCCCGCCGGCCTTGCGCAAGGATCCGGTCGAACGCGCTCGCCGGGCCGGCGACCAGGATCTCGGTGCTGTCCAGCTTCAGCCGCGCCGGCTCGCCGAAGCGGGCGCGCAAGGGTTCGGCGCGTTCGGCGAGCCAGCGCGCCTCGGCGCTGCGCAGCGTCGCGGCGTCCAAGGTGTAGCGCTCGGCAACGCCGCGCACCGTGCGGGCGAGCGTCACCCCGGCGCCGTCCGCCGCCACCACCCAGCCGCGCTCGGCCGGCAGCGACACCGCATCCAGCCGCCCCGCCAGTTCCGGTGCCGCGGCCGTCGCGCGCGCGCCGTCGGATGTCAGCGCACCGGCCAGCGCCGCCTGCTCCAGATACGCCACCGGCGCGGCGGTCGAAAGCCGGCGCAGCGACTGCGCCGTCTCGCGCAACAGGTTGATTTCCGCGCGCAGTTCCGCGCCTTCGAGCACGCGGCCATCGGCGTAGGTCAATCGCGCCTCGGCCAGCGCCTTGTCGAGCAGAAATTCTTCCAGCGCGCGATCGTCCTTCAGATAGCGCTCGTCGTTGCCGCGCTTGGCGCGATAGAGCGGCGGCTGGGCGATGAACAGATGCCCGCGCTCGATCAGTTCCGGCATCTGGCGGAAGAAGAACGTGAGCAGGAGCGTGCGGATATGCGAGCCGTCCACGTCGGCGTCGGTCATGATGACGATGCGGTGGTAACGCAGCTTGCCGATATCGAAGCCGCCCTGCTCGGGCTCGCCCTTGCCGATGCCGGTGCCAAGCGCGGTGATGAGCGTGCCGATTTCCTGACTGCCGAGCATGCGGTCGAACCGCGCGCGCTCGACGTTCAGGATCTTGCCTTTCAGCGGCAGGATCGCCTGGAACTTGCGGTCGCGCCCCTGCTTGGCGGAACCGCCGGCGCTGTCGCCCTCGACGATGAAGATCTCCGCCTTCGCCGGATCGCGCTCCTGACAGTCGGCGAGTTTGCCGGGCAGGGTGGAGATGTCCAGCACGCCCTTGCGGCGGGTGAGTTCGCGCGCCTTGCGCGCCGCCTCGCGCGCGGCGGCGGCGTCCATCACCTTCTGGATGATGCCCTTCGCTTCTTTCGGATGCGTCTCGAACCAGTGCGCGATGGTATCGGCCACCGCCATCTGCACGACCGGCTGCACCTCGGAGCTGACCAGCTTGTCCTTGGTCTGCGAGGAGAATTTCGGGTCGGGCACCTTCACCGACAAGACCGCGGTCATGCCCTCGCGCATGTCCTCGCCGACTAGGGCCAGGTTCTCCTTCTTGCCCATGCCCTCGGCGTATTTCGTCACCACGCGGGTCAGCGCCTGGCGGAAGCCCGCCAGATGCGTGCCGCCGTCGCGCTGCGGAATGTTGTTGGTGAAGCACAGCATCGTCTCGTGGTAGCTGTCGTTCCACGACAGCGCGAAATCGACGCGAATGCCCTGCTGGTCGTCGGACGTGGCGACGTTGATCGGCGGCGTGAACACCGGCGTCTTGCCGCGATCCAGCCACGCCACGAACGCGATCAGGCCGCCGTCGTAATGGAATTTCGATTCCACCGCCGGCGCGTGCCGCTCGTCGCGCAAGGTGATGTCGAGCCCCGAGTTCAGGAACGCCAGCTCGCGCAGCCGCCGTTCCAGCACGGCGTAATCGAACTCGGTCTTGGTGAACACGGCGGGATCGGGCTTGAACGTCACCTCGGTGCCGCCGGGCTGGTCGGACGGCCCGACCTCGTGCAGCGGCGCTTCCGGCTCGCCGCGGCGGAAGCGCATGAAATGCTCGACGCCGTCGCGCCAGATGCGCACGTCCATCCATTCCGACAGCGCGTTCACCACCGCCGCGCCGACGCCGTGCAGGCCGCCGGAGACCTTGTACGAGTTCTGATTGAACTTGCCGCCCGCGTGCAGCCGCGTCAGCACCACCTCGGCGGCGGAGACGCCTTCCTCGGCATGGATGTCGGTCGGGATGCCGCGGCCGTCGTCGCGCACGGTCACGCTGCCGTCGCCGTTCAGCACCATGCGGACGTAGCTCGCGAAGCCGGCCTGCGCCTCGTCGACGGCGTTGTCGATGATCTCGAACGCCATGTGGTGCAGGCCGGAGCCGTCATCGGTGTCGCCGATATACATGCCCGGGCGGCGCCGCACCGCTTCCAGTCCCTTCAGGACCGAAATGGACGAGGCGTCGTAGATGTCGGAGTCGGGGGGCGGCGCGGCGTTCTCGCTCACCGGCGAAATCTCTCCAGAAAATGGCGGAAGGAATGCCTGTCATATAGCACTTCGGCGGTGCAAAACGAAGGGCCGAGGGGTGGTTTCAGGCCTGGGTTGCGGCCAAAAACGCCGGGTCGGACGCGAGCGTCTCGCCGCCGGTGCGAAGCCCCTCCGCAACGTCGCCGAGCGGCAGAAACGTATCGCGATCGGTGCCCGTCAGCATGGCCTGGGCGGGCCCTTCGGCGAGTGCGGCGAACAGCGCGGCGCGGCGGTCGGGATCGAGATGCACCGCCGGTTCGTCGAGCAGCAGCAGGGGCGCGAAGCCGCGCGTCTCGGCCAGCAGGGCGGCATGGCCGAGCACCACGCCCACGAGCAGCGCCTTCTGCTGCCCGGTGCTGGCGAGCGCGGCGGAAACCCCGCTTTCCGCTTGGGCGAGTTCCAGGTCCGCGCGATGCGCGCCGAGCGAGGTCGATCCCGCCTCCCGGTCGCGCTTGCGGCTGGCCGCCAGGGCCTCGCGCAGCCAGTCCTCGACCGCCACCGCCGGCGCGCCCGCGAGCCGCTCGGCCACGGGACAGAGGAGTGCCATCCGGGCGGCCGGAAACGCGCCGGCGGCCCCGGCGGCGAGCGCCCGGTTCAGGCGGCGGATCAAGCCCAGCCGCGCCGCCGTGATGGCGACGGCATGGCGGGCGATCGCGTCCTCGAGCCCGCCGAGCCAGGCGGCGTCGGCGCTGCCGCGCGCCAGCAGCCGGTTGCGCTCGGTCACGGCGGTGTCATGCGCCGCCGACTTCGCGCAGATGCCCCGGTTCCAGCGCCCAGACCAGCCGGTCCAGGAAGCGCCGCCTTGCCGAGGCGCCCTCCAGGAACATGCGGTCCATTTGCGGCGTGAGCCACACCGCGGCGACGCGGTCGGCGATCTCGGCCTGGCTCCTCGGCGCGGCGCCGTCGAGGCGGAAAACCCGCCGGTCGGTCGGCCCCTCGGGCGGCGTCCCGGTGCCGATGTCGGTCTCGCCCTCCGGCCCGCTGAAGCGGCCGGCAACCGCCCAGTGGCCGCTCGCGCCGGGGCCGCGGCGTGCCAGTTCCGCGAGCCGCGCGCCGCGCAATCCGCGCCCCGGCATCAGCAGCGAGACGGCTTCGAGCAGATTGGTTTTGCCGCTGCCGTTGGGCCCGAAGATCGCGGCGATGCGCGCGCGCGGCCGCCAGGTCAGCGACCCATAGTTGCGGAACTGGCTGAGGCTGAGGCGGGTCAGGCGTAACGCGAGCATGCGAACGATACCGCACCCTCATTCCCGCCGAGGCGGGAATCCAGCCATGCCGATGGCTTCTCGATTCCGGGTCTTCGTTGCGCTCCGGCCGGAATGACGGGGCTACGACATCACACCCGCATCGGCATCAGCACATAGAGCGCGCTCGGGTCGGCGGCATCGCGCAGCACCGTCGGCGCGGCGCCATCGGAGAAACAAAGTTCCACCTGGCCCTCGGCCGGGATCTGGTCGGTGATGTCGTTCAGGTAGCGCGCCTGAAAGCCGATCTCCAGCGGGGTCGCCTCGTAGTTCACCAGATCGGAATCCAGCTCCTCGGTCGCCGTGCCCTGCTCCGGGCTGGAGGCCGAGAGCACCAGAAGATGCTTCGCGACCGAGAGCTTCACCGGCCGCGAGCGCTCGGTGGAAATCGCCGCCACGCGCCCGACCGCGTCGGAAAACTCCTTGCGCCCAACCTTCAGCACCTTGTCGTTCTCGCGCGGGATCACCCGCTCGTATTCCGGGAAGGTGCCGTCGATCAGCTTGCTGGTCAGCTCGCACGGCGCCGAGCTGAAACCGGACGCGAGTCTCGGAAAGCCCGATCTCCACCTCGCCGCTGACCTCCTCGAGCAGCTTGCGCAGTTCGGTGACCGTCTTGCGCGGGATGATGACACCCGGCATGCCCTCGGCGCCCTGGGGCAGCGGCTCCTCGACGCGGGCGAGGCGATGGCCGTCGGTCGCCACCCCGCGCAGCACCTTGGCGCCGTCGGATTCCGCCGCGTGCAGGTAGATGCCGTTCAGGTAGTAGCGCGTTTCCTCCGTCGAGATCGCGAAGCGCGTGCGGTCGATCAGCCCGCGCAGCGCCTGCGCCGGAACGGCGAAATGGTGCGGCAGGGTGCCGGCGGTCATCGAGGGAAAATCCTCGGTCGGCAGCACCAAGAGGCTGGTGGAGAATCGCCCGGCGCGGACCTTGAGCTGCGTCTCGCCGCCCGGGTAGTCGAACTCGACCTCCGCGCCGTCGGGCAGCTTGCGCACGATCTCGTACAGCGTGGCCGCGGGGGCCGTGGCGGCGCCGTCGCGGGTCGCGCTGGCGGGCACGTCCTCGACGATGGCGATTTCCATGTCGGTCGCCGTCAGCTTCAGCCGCTCCTCGCGCACGGCGATCAGCACGTTGGCGAGGATGGGAATGGTGTTGCGTTTCTCCACCACGCTCTGGACATGGGCCAGCGCCTTCAGGAGCGCGGCGCGGTCGGCCTTGAACTTCATCGGGCGGGTGTCCTCAATCGGAGCGGGCGGAACCGGCGCACCACCCCGGCGGCACCGGCCGCCGAGTCGGGTCGGTCAGTGTAGCAACCGGGATTCGGCCGGAAAAGCGGCATGACGTTGGCGCGCCGCGCCGTTCCCCGCCTGTGAGCCAGCGCACTGGCCGCCGCGCGTGTTCGCTGCCGCGTGCTTGCAACCCTCGCGCAATGGACTAAGTTGATTTGACTAAGTCCAGAGTGGCTCCATCATGCGCACGGTCAACATCCACGAGGCAAAAACCCATCTGTCGCGGCTGGTCGAGCTGGCGGCCAAGGGTGAGCCGTTCGTCATCGCCAAGGCCGGCAAGCCGCTGGTCAAGGTGACGCCGCTCGACGCGCCGGCTCCCGGGCAAGCACGGCGGCTTGGGTTCATGGCCGGTCGCATCGTGGTGCCCGACGATTTCGACCGGATGGGCAGCGCGGAGATCGAGCGGCTGTTCGGCGGCGCGCAATGAAACTGTTGCTGGACACGCACCTGCTGCTCTGGGCGGCCGGGCAGCCGGACAGATTGCCGGCCAAGGCACGGGCGTTGATCGACGATCGGGATAACGAACTCGTGTTCAGTCCGGCCAGCATCTGGGAAGTGGTCATCAAGCACGGGCTTCGCCGAGCGGATTTCCAGGTGGATGCCCGACTTCTGCGCCGGGGTTTGCTCGACAACGGCTACGGCGAAATCGCGATAACCAGCAATCATGTCGTGGCGATAGACAGCCTGCCGCGGCTGCACCGGGATCCGTTCGACCGTCTGCTGATCGCGCAGTCAGTTGTCGAAGGGATCACCCTGTTGACCGCGGACGCGCTCGTCGCCCGGTACCCGGCTCCGGTGCAATTGGTGTAAGCGGTATCGGAACGTCAGGACTCCAGCATGCGCCGCAGCAGTTCCACGTCCTCGGAAAACATGGCGTCGCGCGCCATCAGCTCGGTCACGCGGTTGACGGCGTGAATGACCGTGGTGTGGTCACGGTTGCCGAACATGCGGCCGATCTCCGGCAGGCTGCGGGTGGTCAATTGCTTGGCGAGATACATCGCCACCTGCCTGGGCCGCGCCACCGAGCGGGCGCGGCGGGGCGAGGCCATGTCGCTCAGCCGGATGCGCCAGTGCTCGGCGACCTTGCGCTGGATCTCGTCGATGGTGACGCGCCGATCGTGCGCCTTCAGGATGTCGTGCAACACTTCGTGCGCGGTCTCGAGCGTCATCGCGCGGCCGAACAGATTGGCGTGGGCGATCAGCCGGTTCAGCGCGCCTTCCAGCTCGCGCACGTTCGAGGTGATCTTGTGCGCGAGGAACTCCAGGATCTTCGCGGGCACGATGACGCAAGCCCGCGCGGCCTTCGATTCCAAGATCGACAGCCGAAGCTCGTAGGTGGTGGCGTGCAGATCGGCGACCATGCCGCAGTTGAGCCGCGTGCGCAGCCGGTCCTCGATCACCGAAAGTTCCGAGGGCGATTTATCGGCCGAGATCACGATCTGCCGGCCGGCATCGACCAGCGCGTTGAACGTGTGGAAAAATTCCTCCTGGGTATTGTCCTTGCCGATCAGGAACTGCAGGTCGTCGATCATCAGCACATCGACGCCGCGCAACTCCTCCTTGAACTCCATCGTGGAATGGTTGCGGATCGCGGCGATGAAACGGTACATGAACTTTTCGGCCGAGAGATACGCGACCGAAACAGGCGAGCCGGGCTTGCGCAGCAATTCCCAGGCAATGGCGTGCATCAGGTGCGTCTTGCCGAGGCCGACCCCGCCGTACAGGAACAGCGGATTGAAGCCGGCGCCGGCCGGCTGATCGGCGACCCGGCGAGCGCACGCATGCGCGAACTCGTTCGGCTTGCCGACCACGAAACTTTCGAAATCGAGATGCTTGAGCAGCCCGCAGGCTTCGGCGCGGCTCGTCAGCTCGTCCTCGGAGGCGGTCGGCACGCGCGAGGGCGCCGGTTCGGTAACGAGATCGCGGTGCACCGTCGCGCCGGCGCGGGTGATTCCGCCGTTGCCGACACGGATATCGACGCGACGGACCTGGGGATTTTCGGCGCGCCACAGCGCGGTCAGTCGATCGTCGGTACTGGCCGCGCACCCGGTCGCGAAGAAACGGCGTCGGCAGGCAGAGCGTGACCTCGTCGCCGTCCAGACCCGCCACGTCCATCCGCATGAGCCAGGCGCGGCATTCGACGGCGCCGACCTCGCCTTGCAGCCTGCCGCGCACGCGGGCCCATTGCGCGGCGAGAACGTGTTGCGGGATCAAGTCCACGGACCGCGCGTCGTTGCCGATCCGATCATCTTCGTCGAACACCAACTCGTCGGAGGACGCCGCAAGTTCCTGATCCATGCCGGTTTTTGCCTGCTGCTGTCGACACCACCTCGAAGGCGGCGGCTGAGCGGTCCGCCTAGGCACCGTGCTCATGTCGGCCTCCCGTTACGAAACGTAACCTCGGGAAACGGGGAAGCCGCGTTCGATGCCGTTACAGTTACACCGGCGGCGAAGGTTCCGGCAACCCAAAACTTTGTCGTGTTACAAATGTGAAAGAATTCGCCGGGACTATACTTTAAGCGCACAAACGCGCGTCCCGCGATATTTTTGGGATTACTTGCGACGATTTTCCACTAGCGCCGCGGTGCGGCGAACGATGTAGGCCGGCCCGTCAGACCGCCGAGGGTCCCTGGCCGGTCAGCCACAACTCTCGCACTTGTCGGTCCCCTCCCCCCAGAGCGGTGACGCGTTCAGCCGGTGGACAGCGCCTTGATCCGTGCCGACAGTCGCGACAGTTTCCGCGCGATGCGGTTGCGGTGCAGCACGCCCTTGGTGGCGGCTCGCTGCATCTCCGGTTGCGCGGCCTTCAGTGCCTCCGCCGCCGCCGCCTTGTCGCCGCCCGTGATGGCCGCCTCGACCTTGGTGACGAAGTTACGCACGCGCGACTTCCGCGCCCGGTTGCGTTCGGTGCGACGGACGTTCTGACGGATGCGCTTACGGGCGGAGGCTGTGTTGGCCATGGGCGTGCAATGTGCTCGTTCGATTGTGTGGGATGGCGGATGCCGTAAAGGCGGCTTTTCTAGCGAACCGCCGCGACGCGAGTCAAGCAACCGGCCATTCTCGCGCAGGTAGGTCGCGGCCCCTCGCCTGTCGCGCGCGGCGGCGCGGTTGCACAATCTTCCGCGTCGCCAACCGCATCGGCGCGCGCAGAGCCGACAACCCCCACTCTACACCGCCGGCACACCGCCTCGCCCGTTATTCCCGCCCGACGCGCACGCGGCCAACGGCCCGCAACCCTCCGCCCGGCCCTGGCCTTGTTTGCACTCGCCGCGCCGGAGACAAAGCCGCGGCATGATTCCGCTCGATCAGCGCGTGGCCGCCGTGGCCATTTTCGCCGTCACCTATCTCGTGGTCGCCCTGGGCAAGCTGCCGGTGCTGCGGCTCGACCGCGCCGGGGCCGCGCTGCTCGGGGCGGCGCTGATGGTCGCCTCCGGCGTGCTGAGCCTCGACCAGGCGCAGCGGGCGGTCGACCTCGACACGATCACGCTGCCGCTCGGCATGATGATCCTCGCCGCGAACCTGCGGCTGTCCGGGTTCTTCCGCGTCGTGACCGCCTGGTCGGTGCGGCGTGCGCGGCATCCGCTGCTGCTGCTGACCAGCATCGTGCTGGTCTCCGGCCTGCTCTCGGCCTTCCTGGTGAACGACACGATCTGCCTCGTGCTGACGCCGCTCGTGGCCGATGTGGTGCAACGGCTGCGGCGCAACCTGGTGCCCTATCTGCTGGCGATCGCGATGGCCTCGAACGCCGGCAGCACGGCGACCATCACCGGCAACCCGCAGAACATGATCATCGGCACCGTGTCGGGCATCGGCTACGGCCGGCTCGGGGCGCGGTGCTGCTGCTCACCCGCACCGTGAAGCCCGCGAAGGTCTACGCGCAGATCGACTGGACCCTGCTGCTGATGTTCGCCGGCCTGTTCATCGTCGCCGCCGGGCTGGAGCACGCCGTGCTGACGCCGGACGTGATCGCCGCGGTGGGGCGCTGGCACCTGGGGCGCGCCGGACCGCTTGCCGCCATGACGGCGGTGCTGTCGAACGTGGTCAGCAACGTCCCGGCGGTGCTGGTGCTGAAACCGTTCGTCGCCCGGCTGGCCGATCCGGCGCATGCCTGGCTGGTGGTGGCGATGGCCTCGACGCTCGCGGGCAACCTGACGATCCTGGGGTCGGTGGCCAATCTGATCGCTGTTCAGCGCGCGCGCTCGGCGGGCGTGGCGATCGGCTTCTGGGACCGTTTCCGCGCCGGCGCGCCTCTGACGGTCCTCACGATCCTCGCCGGCGTGCTGCTGCTGTGACGTGCGGTTCGGGAACGTGCCCGGTGATTTCGTTCCCTGGCTCGGGGGCGACGTCCGGGGCACCTCGCCAGAAACCGCTTCAGATCCTCGGGCCGGGCATCGCCCGCGCGCCGCTTCAGAAAGGCGGCGGCCGTTTCGGTGGCGCCGATCTTTTGCGCAACCGCCACGGTGATCCACTGATTGAGCGAAACGCCGTCTTCCTTGGCGAGGCGCGCCGCCGTCGCCTTGATCGAGGCCGGCAATTTGAGCGGATAGCTCGGCTGGGTCATCGCGTCATCTCCCGGATCACCTCGGCCGGTCGAGCAATTCGCAGTCCGAACCGAGCCGCCGCCGCTCAAGTCAGACGCTCCTGAACTTCGCCTTCCGCTTCTCGATGAACGCCGCCATGCCCTCCTTCTGGTCCGGCGTGCCGAGCAGCGGCAGGAACAGCGAGCGCTCCACCCGCACGCCTTCCGACAGCGTCGTTTCGAACGCCCGGTTGATCGCCTGCTTGGCGACCGCGACGGCGACCGGCGACAGTTCCGCGAGCCGCTGGCCGATCTTGATCGCCTCGGCGACGAGCTGATCGGCAGGGAAAATTCGGGAAACCAGGTTGGCGCGCTCGGCCTCGGCGGCATCCATCATCCGCGCGGTCAGGATCATGTCCATCGCCTTGGATTTGCCGACCGCGCGGGTCAGCCGTTGCGTGCCCCCCGCGCCGGGAATGACGCCGAGGTTGATCTCCGGCTGCCCGAATTTGGCGGAGTCGGCGGCCACCACGATGTCGCACATCATCGCCAGCTCGCAGCCGCCGCCGAGCGCGTAGCCGGCCACCGCCGCGATCACCGGCTTCTTCACCTGCAAGATCGTTTCCCACTTGGCGATGAAGTCGTTGAACAGCACGGCGGGATAGGTGCGGGGCTGCATCTCCTTGATGTCGGCCCCGGCGGCGAACGCCTTCTCCGAGCCGGTCAGCACGATCGCGCGGATCGCGGCATCGGCATCGAAGGCCAGCAGCTGGCTGCCCAGCTCCGCCATCAGCTGGTCGCACAGCGCGTTCAGCGCCTGCGGGCGGTTGAGCCGGATCAGGCCGACCGGCCCGTGCGTCTCGACCAGGATCATCTCGTAATTCATCGGCCATCGCCATCCTCCCGCTCGAGCGTTGCGTGCGCGGACAATAGAACGAGCTTCGCCCCGCCTGCACGATGCGTCGGATACCGCCGCAGGCGGGCGGGCCGGGGCAGCGCTCGCAGGCCAGCCCCTCGCGGCCGTACACCTTCCAGGCGTGCTGGAAGTAGCCGAGTTCGCCGTCCGGCTGGACATAGTCGCGGAGCGAGGAGCCGCCGGCCGCGATCGCCTCGGTCAAGGTGGCCTTGATCGCCGGCACGAGCCGCCCCGCGCGGGTCCCGGCCACGGTATGCGCGGAACGGTTCGGGCTGATCCGCGCGCGAAACAGCGCCTCGCAGACGTAGATATTGCCGAGCCCCGCCACCGTGCGCTGGTCGAGCAGGGCCGCCTTGATCGGCGTGCGCCGGCCGGCGACCAGCGCTGTTAATCGCTCGGGAGAAAAATCGTCGCCCAGCGGCTCCGGGCCGAGCCCGGCAAGCAGCCGGTGCGAATCCTCCGCCGCCGTCGCGACCAGATCAACCGAGCCGAAGCGGCGCGGATCGACGAAGCCGACCCGCCAGCCATCGTCCATGTCCAGCACCAGGTGCTCATGCGCCACCGGAAGGTCCGGCGCGCGGCGATCGAGGACCAGCCGGCCGGACATGCCGAGATGGATCAACAGCGAGATCACCGCCATCCAGCCGCATCAGGATGTATTTGGCGCGCCGGCGGAATCCCTGGACCCGGGCGCCGGTCAGCCGCGCGGCCAGGCCTTCGGGAAACGGCCAGCGCATGTCGGGCCGCGTCAGCGCCGCGCGCACGATCCGCCGGCCCTGCAGGCGCGCCCGCAGCCCGCGCATCACCGTCTCGACCTCGGGGAGTTCCGGCATGGATGGCGGGCACGCTATACGTGGGCGCGCATGAGCGACAATCCCGCGCCCCAGGCCGACACCGCCGATTTCGGCTACCGCACCGTGCCGCGCGCGGCGAAGCAGGCGCTGGTGCGCGGCGTGTTCGAGCGCGTGGCGCCGCGCTACGACCTGATGAACGATTTGATGTCGCTCGGCGTGCATCGGGCCTGGAAACGCATTTTTCTCCGGGCGCTCGATCCGCGGCCGCAATACCAGCTGCTCGACCTCGCCGCGGGCACCGGCGATATCGGGCTCGGCTGGCGACAATCGGGCGGCGGGCCGGCGCTGCTTTCGGACGTCAACCCGGCGATGCTGAGCCGCGCCCGCGACCGCGCGCTCGATCGGGGGATCGCGCGCGACATCGGCTTCGTGGTGGCCGACGCCGAGGCGCTGCCGCTGCCGGACCGCTGCGTCGACCGCGTCTCCATCGCGTTCGGCCTGCGCAACTGCACCGACAAGCCGGCGGTGCTCGCCGAGGCGCGGCGCGTGCTGCGCCCCGGCGGACGCTTCTTCTGCCTGGAGTTCAGCCGGTTCCAGGTGGCGGCGCTGCTGCCGGCCTACGATGCCTGGTCGTTCCGGATGCTCCCGCTGCTCGGCCGCGTCGTCGCTGGGCGATCCGGAGAGCTATCAATACCTGGCCGAAAGCATCCGGACCTTCCCGTCCCAGGACGAACTTGCGGCGATGCTGCGCGAAGCCGGCTTCGCCCGCGTGGACGTCCGCAACCTCTCCGGCGGCATCGCGGCGATCCATAGCGGATGGCGGCTCTGATGCGGGCTGATTGCATTCCCGGCGCGGCAAAGACAGATCGCCTCCTCCCCTCGCGGGGTCCGGGATTGTGATGCCGCTCGGCGGGCACAGGATCCTGCTGATCGTCAGCGGCGGCATTGCAGCCTACAAGGCGCTGGAGCTGATCCGTCTGCTGCGCGCCGAAGGCGTCGGCGTCACCTGCGTGCTGAGCCGCAACGCCGCCCAGTTCGTCACCCCGCTCGCACTGCAGGCGCTGAGCGAAAACCGCGTCTACGCCGACCTGTTTTCGCTGACCGACGAGAGCGAGATGGGCCACATCCAGCTCTCGCGCGCCGCCGATCTGGTGGTGGTCGCGCCCGCCTCGGCGGACATCCTGGCGAAGATGGCGGCGGGGCTGGCGGACGATCTGGCCTCCACGCTGCTGCTCGCCACCGACAAGCGGGTGCTGGTGGCGCCGGCCATGAACGTGCGGATGTGGGAGCACCCGGCCACGCGGGCGAACGTTGCCACCCTCGCCGGGCGCGGCGTCGCGATCGTCGGCCCGGACGAAGGCGCGATGGCCTGCAACGAATGGGGGTTCGGCCGGCTCGCCGAGCCGCCGGCAATCCTGGCCGCGACCGTGCGCCTGTTGCAGCCGGCGGGCGGCGCCAGGAAGCTGGCCGGCAAGCACGCGCTGGTCACGAGCGGCCCCACCCACGAACCGATCGACCCGGTGCGCTACATCGCCAATCGCTCCAGCGGCCGCCAGGGCCATGCCATCGCCGCCGCGCTGGCGGAACTCGGCGCGCGCGTCACCCTGGTCAGCGGCCCGGTCGCGCTGCCCGATCCGCCGGGTGTCGCGGTGCGCCACGTGGAAACCGCCGAGGCGATGCTGGCGGAATGCGAGGCGGCATTGCCGGCCGATGTCGCCGTGTTCGCGGCCGCCGTGGCCGACTGGCGGGTGGCCGGCGCGAGCGCCGCGAAAATCAAGAAAGTGCCCGGCGGCGCGCCGCCAAAACTGGAATTGGTGCCGAATCCCGACATCCTCGCCACGATTTCCGCCCCCGGGCCGCGCCGCCCGCGCCTTGTCGTCGGCTTCGCGGCGGAAACCGACGACGTGCTCGCCAATGCGCAAGCCAAGCGCGCGCGCAAGGGCTGCGACTGGATCGTCGCCAACGACGTCTCGCCGGCGACCGGCATCATGGGCGGCGAGGAGAACGTCGTGCATCTGGTGACCGCCGAAGGCACGGAGGACTGGCCGCGCCTGCCCAAGTCCGAGGTGGCGCGCCGCCTCGCCGAGCGGATCGCGAAGGCGTTGGCGCCTGTCCCAGACCGCGAGCCGCGATGAGCGTGCCGATCGCCGTGCGCCGGCTGCCGCACGCGGCCGGCCTGCCGCTGCCGTCCTACGCGACGGCCGGCGCCGCCGGGATGGATCTGCTGGCCGCCGTCGACGCGCCGGTCACCGTCGCGCCGGGCGAGCGCGCGCTGATTCCCACCGGCTTGCTGACCGCGCTGCCGGACGGCTACGAGCTGCAAATCCGCCCGCGCTCGGGTCTCGCGCTGCGCCACGGAATCGTCTTGCCGAACAGCCCCGGCACGATCGATTCGGATTATCGCGGCGAGCTGCAAATCATTCTGCTGAACGCGGGCCACCAGCCGTTCACCGTCGAGCGCGGCATGCGCATCGCGCAAGCGGTGCTGGCGCCGGTCACGCGCGCGATCTGGCGCGAGGTCGACGAACTCGACGCCACCGAGCGCAGCGCGGGCGGTTTCGGCAGCACGGGGCTGCATGGTCGCGATTTCGAACGGCAGCACGTCATGATCGCGGACAAACCCCTCGACCAGTTCGCGCGGATTTAGCGTCCCGCCGCGGCCGACGCCGATCAGGCGAGCCAGGGCGGCGTGGGCAGATTCTTCGAGCGCAGGAATTCCGGGTTGAACAGCTTGGACTGATACCGCGCGCCGCCGTCGGCCAGGATCGTAACGATGGTGTGCCCGGGGCCGAGCGCCTTGGCCACCCGGATCGCCGCCGCGACGTTGATGCCGGACGAACCGCCGACCGACAGCCCCTCGCGGAGTCTGCAAGTCGAAGACCTGTTCGAGCATCTCGGCATCGGGAATGCGCTCCGAATCGTCGATCGGCGCGCCGTCCAGGTTGGCGGTCACGCGCGAGTTGCCGATGCCTTCGGTGATCGAATTCCCCGACGCGCTCAAATCGTTGCTCTTCACCCAGCCATAGAGCCCGCTGCCTTCGGGGTCGGCGAGCACGATGCGCACATTCGGGTTGCGCTCCTTCAGCGCCAGGCCGACCCCGCCGAGCGTGCCGCCAGTGCCGCAGGAACAGGTGAAGGCATCGACCTCGCCCGCGGTCTCTTCCCAGATCTCCGGGCCGGTGGTGGCGCGATGGCCCTCGCGATTCGCCACGTTGTCGAACTGATTGGCCCAGATCGCGTTGCCGTCCTTGGCCGCCAACTCCTCGGCCAGCCGGCGCGAGACGTGAACGTAGTTGCCGGGATCGCGATACGGCTTCGCCGGGACGAGCCGCAGATCGGCCCCGATCATGCGCAGGAACTCCAGCTTCTCCCGGCTCTGCGTCTCCGGCACCACGATGATCGAGCGATAGCCGCGGGCGTTGCCGACCAGGGTCAGGCCGATGCCGGTGTTGCCGGCGGTGCCCTCGACGATGGTCCCGCCGGGCTTGAGCGCGCCGCGCCGTTCGGCATCCAAAATGATGGCGAGCGCGGCGCGGTCCTTCACCGAGCCGCCCGGGTTCATGAACTCGCCCTTGCCCAGAATGGTGCAGCCGGTGGCCTCCGAGGCGCGGCGCAGCCGGATCAGCGGCGTGCGGCCGATCGCGCCGGCCAGCCCGTCCACCCAACGCCGCGAACCGGCCGGGCGTGGCTCGGGTGTGTTCATGCTTGTCCCTCCTGCTCGCAGCCTGCTTCTTGAACGCAAGCGGCGGAAGTGCCATGGCCGGACGCCATTGTCGAACGGAGTGGGGATATGGTCGACGACGTCGCGCCGCGAAAGGTTTGGGAGGAACTGAGCGCCAACCCCGAGGTGCAGCTCTGCGACGTGCGCACGGACGCCGAGTGGAATTTCGTCGGCGTGCCGGATTTCGCGCAACTCGGGAAACAGACGGTGCTGATCCCGTGGCAGCTCTATCCGACGATGCAGCCGAACGCCGCCTTCACCGAGCACCTGCGGCAGGCCGGCCTCACCGAAAGCAGCCACATCTACTTCATCTGCCGCAGCGGCGCGCGCAGCCGGGCCGCCGCCGAGGCCGCGCGGGCGGCAGGCTTTCCGCACGTGTACAACGTCGCCACCGGTTTCGAAGGCCCGCCCGACGCCGCGGGACATCGCGGAACCAGCGCGGGCTGGAAGGCGGAAGGCCTGCCGTGGCGGCAGGGCTGACTGGCGGCCGTCATCGCCACGCCGGCAACAAATTCCCCCTCCCTGGGCGGACCCGGGCTTGCTAGGCCAGCCTCGCGGCGTGTTAACCTGCCTCCGGCCGGGCTTCTTCGAGGCTCTCACCGGGAATCCGGGGAGGAGAACGGAGCGAGTCCAAACAAGAAGCCGCCACAATAAAACGGCAACCCAGGAGGAAACGAACTCATGCGGAAACTAGTCTTGGCCGGCGCGTTGGCGGCCGTCCTGCCCGCCGGCGCGTACGCGCAGAGCACCCAGCAACTGGAGAACAGCGCCAGCGACCCGTCCAGCGTGCTGCATTACGGGATGCAGGACAACGAGCAGCGCTTCAGCCCGCTGACCCAGATCAATCGCCAGACCGTCAAGAACCTGGTCCCGGTCTGGAACTACAGCTACGACGACAACCACAGCGAGGAATCGCAGCCGCTCGTCTACAAAGGCACGCTGTACGTCACCACCAACTCCGCGACCATGGCGCTCAACGCCGCGACCGGCGAGCAAATCTGGAAGACCAAGGTCAGCTATCCGGCCGAGGTGCCGCGCATCGTCTGCTGCGGCATCATCAATCGCGGCCCGGCCCTGTACGAGGGCAAGATCTTCCGCACCACGCTGGACGCCAACGTCATCGCGCTCGACGCCAAGACCGGCAAGGAGGTCTGGCGGTCCAATATCATCGACTGGAAGCCCGGCTACTCCGAGACCGGCGCGCCGCTGGTGGCCGGCGGCGTGGTGATCACCGGGGTTTCCGGCGCCGAATACGGCATCCGCGGCTTCATCGACGGCTGGGACCCCAATACCGGCAAGCACCTCTGGCGCACCTACACGGTGGCCGGCCCGGGCGACCCGAACGCCAAGACCTGGCCCGGCGACACCTGGAAACACGGCGGCGGCTCGACCTGGATCGCCGGCTCGTACGATCCCGAGCTGCACACGGTCTACTGGGGCACCGGCAATGCCGGCTCCTGGAACGCGGCGTCGCATCCGGGCGACAACCTGTACACCGACTCGGTGCTGGCGCTCGATCCGAAGAGCGGCCACATCAAGTGGTATTTCCAATACTCGCCGAACGATCCGTTCGACTACGACAGCGTCGCCGAACCGGTGCTGGCGACGATGGAGGTCGACGGCAAGCCGACCAAGGTGGTGATGAACGCCAACCGCAACGGCTTCATGTATGTCATCGACCGCACCAACGGCAAGCTGATCGCGGCCAATCAATACGCGTACGAGACCTGGGCGAAGGGTGTCGATCCGGAAACCGGCCGCCCGGTGCCGACCTCGATCGCCGACCGTGCCCGCAAGGGCGAGGCCGTCGATGTCTGGCCGCACGCGATGGGCACGAAGAACTGGAGCCCCGAATTGTATAGTCCGCAGACCGGGCTCGACTACGCGAACACGCTCCTGTTCGGCATGCACTACAAGCCGGTCGACGTGCAGTTCCGCGCCGGCCTGCCGTATTGGGGCGCGGAAATCCAGCCGATCTACAAGCCGGGACCGCGCGGCATTCTGAAGGCCATCGACCCGCTGACCGGCAAGGCGAAATGGCAGCAGCCGACCGACATCCCGCGCTTCGCGGGCGTGCTCTCGACCGCTGGCGGCCTGGTCTTCACCGGCAAGCTGACCGGCGAGTTCGAGGCGTTCGACGCCGACAACGGCAACAAGCTGTGGCAGTTCAAGACCGGCTCGGGCATCGAGGGCCAGCCGATCACCTGGGAGCAGGACGGCGTGCAATACGTCTCGGTGTCCAGCGGCATCGGCGGCGTGTACGCGCTGTACGGCGGCGACGAGCGGCTCGCGAAGGTGCCGGCCGGCGGATCGCTCTGGACGTTCGCCCTGACGAAGTAGGGTTTTCGCACATGGCGCCCGCCGGCTTGCCCGGCGGGCGCCACGATTTCCCTGCAATTTTCGTAACAGTCCCAAGTTCGTAACGGTACGAGACGGATGAAAGCTGCTGTCGCTGTTCTGGCGGCCGCCCTGGCGTGCGCCACCGTGATTGCCGCGCAAGTCGGCAGGGCGGGACAGGCGCCGCCCACGCGGGCCGAGTTCGAGAAAGGCGAGATGCTGTTCCAGAGTATCTGCGCCCATTGCCACGGGCCGCACATGGTCAATCCCGGAACCGTCTCGTTCGACCTCAGGAAATTTCCGCACAATGACCGGGCCCGGTTTTTCCACTCGGTCAGGAACGGCAAGAACAACATGCCGCCCTGGAAAGACCTTCTGAAGCCGGACGAGATCAAGGCGATCTGGGCCTATGTGCGAACCGGGGGCAAGGAGCCATGAGGTCCCGCCTGAAGCTGGCCGGCGCGGCCGGCTTCGCGGCGCTGATCGTGGCCGCTTCGCCCGTTCGCGCCGCCGAGCCGCTGACGGTTTGCCTGCAATCCCGTGATCCGCCGCTATCCTCCGAAGTGTCCGGACAGGCGAAGGGCTTCGATGTTGCCCTCTCCCGCGCGGTCGCCGAGCGGCTCGGCCGGAAGCTGGCGGTCCAATGGTTCGTGACGCGCAAGGACCCCGACAGCAATCCGCCGCGCGAGGCGAGCGCGTTGCTATCAAACGGGCATTGCGACCTGCTCGCGGGCTATCCGCTGATCGCCGGAAACGTCGGCCATCTCGACGCCGCCAAGGGCAAGCTCCCGCCGTTCGCGGGCAGGACTGCGGATGATCGGCACCGCTGGATCAGGCTGCAGGATTTGGTTCCCACCCGGCCCTACCGTTTCGACGCGCTGGCGGTGGTTCTCTCCCCGGCGCATGCCGGCCTGCGCGTGGGGAAGCTGTCCGATGTTTCGGGTCTGAAACTCGGCGTGGAAACCCACGGCGTCCCCGACCTGATCGCGATGAGCTACGAGCACGGCCGCCTTGCCGATCAAGTCGTGCATTTTCCCGATTCCGCCGTGCTGTTCAGGGACTTGCAGAACGACAAGGTCGATGCAGCGCTGGTCGACCTGCACGAGTTCGATGCCTGGCGCCAGCAGCATCCGAGCACGCAAGTGACCGCATCGGGCTACACGCATTCGATCGGATTCAATATCGGCTTCGTCGGCATCGCGGCGGACAAGCCGCTGATCGCGGAAGTGAACGGAATCATTTCCGATCTTCTCTCGCGCGGCACGCTGCCGGCGATGGGCAAGGCTACCGGCCTGACCTGGCTGCCGCCGCGATCGCCGGCCATCATGCCGAACATCCCGCTGTCCGCTTTCAGCGGTGATTAGACGCTGAGCCCGGCGGCGGCGATTTGCCGCCGATCCGGGCTCGGCAGCTTCGTTACGGCGCCTGGGGCTTGATCTGCGCCCGGTTCCGATGTGTGATCGCGATACGCCATTTTCGCGGCGCAACACGCAAACTCAGGGGGAGGACCGATGAGCGTGTCCAGAACACGTCTGCTCAGTACTTGTGCGATCCTGTTGGCCGGCGCGATCGGCATGGCGGTCCACACGGTTCCGGCGCGGGCGGCGGATCAAGTCACCGACCAGATGCTGCTGAACGCCGACAAGGACGCGGCCAACTGGATCACCCACCACAAGGATTATTCGGCGCACCGCTTCTCGACGCTGAACCAGATCAATCCCGACACCGTCAAGAACTTGAAGGTCGCCTGGACCTTGCAGCTCGGTGGCGTCGAGGGCGGCGGCATCTTCACCCATGGCGGGCTCGAGGGCACGCCGCTCGCCGAGAACGGCTTCCTCTACGTCACCGACGGCTGGGGCTCGGTCTACAAAATCGACGCGCATGGCGGCGAGGGCAAGCTCGTCTGGAAAATGGATCCGAAGACGGATCATGACTGGGCCGGCGCGGTCGCCTGTTGCGGGGTCGACAATCGTGGCGTGGCGCTCTGGGGCAACGACGTCATTTCCCACACGCTGGATGGGCGGCTGATCGCGACCGACAAGAAGACCGGCAAGGTCCTGTGGCAGCGCCAGGTCGCCAACCCCGACAAGGCCGAGGTGATCACGGGCGCGCCCCTGATCGTGAAGAACATGGCGATCACCGGCGTGGCGGGCGCCGAGTACGGCATTCGCGGCTGGATCGCGGCGACCGACCTCAACACGCACAAGGAGGTCTGGCGCACCTACACGATCCCGGCGAAGGGCGAGCCAGGCTACGATACCTGGAACTCGAAAGGCTACGACTCGGCGGCGAACGGCGGCGGCTCGACCTGGGTGACCGGCACCTACGACCCCGCGACCAACACGATCATCTGGGGCATCGGCAATCCGGGGCCGGACTGGGATTCCGCGTATCGTCCGGGCGACAACCTCTATACCGACAGCTCGCTCGCGCTGGATGCGGACACCGGCAAGATCAAGTGGCACTTCCAGCACACGCCGAACGATCCGTTCGACTATGACAGCGTCGCCGAGAACGTGCTGGTCAACGTGCCCGGCCCGAACGGCCAGACGCAGAAGCTGGCGCTCGAAGCCGACCGCAACGGCTTCGGCTACGCGGTGGACCGCGACAGCGGCAAGTTCGTCTGGGCCGTGCCCTTCGTGAAGAAGGTCACTTGGACCAAGGGCATCGATCCCGAGACCGGCAAGCCGGCCGAGTACAAGCCGCAGCAGATCCAGCAGATCTACAATCCGGAGGCCACGCCGACGCGCGAGCGCAAGGTCGTGGACATCTGCCCCGGCAACATGGGCGGCAAGAACTGGCCGCCGACGGCGTACAACCCGAACCTGCACCTCTGGTACATTCCGGTGATCGAGAGCTGCAACCATGTCACCGAGCAGGACATGGTCCCGGGCAAGTCGTACAAGCCGCGCGAGTTCTTCACCGGCGGCGGGCCGAGCGAGAACGTGCGCATCACCGGCAGCGTGACGGCGATCGACGTCACGACCGGCAAGGAGGCGGGCAAGTTCGAAACGAAATACCCGCTGCTCGGCGGCATGCTGGCGACGCCGAACCTGGTGTTCACCGGCGAGCCCGACGGGCACTTCCTCGCGCTGGATGCGAAAAGCCTGAAGAAGCTCTGGAGCTTCAATACCGGCGGCGGCATCAGCGCGCCTCCGATGACCTTCGAGGTGGACGGCAAGCAGTATATCGCGCTGCTGGTCGGCCAGGGCGGCGCCTGGGACAAGTGGTTCATCGAAGCCACGCCCGAGCTGAAGAAGATCGCGCCGAGTTCGGTGCTGTACGTCTTCAGCCTGTGACCTGACCATCTGCCCTCGCCCTTTCCCCGAGCGGGAACGGGCGGGGGCAGCCTCGTTCGCAAAACGACGCCGACGCAAAAAGTACGCCGATGAACATGACCAGGCTGGCTGGCCGGGCTTTGATCCTGGCGGCAGCGATCTGTGTTGGCCTCCCGGCGCTCCAGGTAGTCCGCGCGCAACCGGCGCCATCGGGCCACGAGCATGAACTCGTCGAGGGCAAGCGCCTGTTCCGCAAGGCTTGTGCCGGCTGCCACAAATGGCACGGCAACGGCGGCGGCGGTTACGGCGGCGCGGCGCTGTCGCTGCGCCAGACCCATCTGAGCCGCGAGCAGATCATTGAAACGGCGACCTGCGGCCGCCCCGGCACCGGCATGCCGTATTTCGGTCGCAACGCCTACGACAGCAACAAGTGCTACGGCCTCACCAGGCAGCAACTCGGCAAGATGATGCCGATCGAGGCTCCGGTTTTCCTGCGTCCGCAGGAGATCGGCGCGATCGTCGACTACGTGCTGGCCAAGGTAAAGGGCAAGGGCGACCCGAACTACGCGCAATGTATCGATTTCTTCGGCAATGGCTCCCGCGTTTGCGACGTCTACGAGGCGGCAGCACAAACCAGGCGCGGCCGGATCGCATTAGCGGAGGGAATGATGGATTTCGCGTTTCGCGGCGCCGGCGGGTTGGCGGCGGCCGGGCTGATCGTGGGCATCGCGGCGGCGAGCGGGAACGCGCGGGCGGCCGAGAGGAACGACATCCGGCAATTCCGCGTCGGCATGCTGGTTTCCGAGCTTCCGGCCAAGGGCTATGTGGACTTCACCTGCGCCGCCGATCCCACGCACAAGATCGCCGGCTGGGCCGAGTACAAGCAATGCCCGGCCGACGCCGCCGGGCTGCACGAGGTCCGCTTCCATTATGACAACTCCGGCAATCCGGTGGCGCGCGTCAACGAGGGTTATCGCGGCACCCGGGTCGCCGGCCATCCGGTGCTGATTTCGCTGCTGATTGGGAATGACGCGCGGGTGGACGCCATCCGCATCGACACCGACCCGCACGCCCGGTTCTACATGCGCAAGAAGGCATTCTTGCTGGGCAACCAGGTGAAGGAGCGGTTTGGGGAGCAGGGTTGGGTGTGCAAGCACGGGAGCCCGACCGCCGACGAGCAGCCGGTTGGTGGCATGTTCATCAAACAGCACTGCGAAAAGACGCTTCCCGGGCGGCATCTCATCCTGGATGAGCGGCTCTACCGCGATCCGAACAAGAGTCTGAAGGATTTCACGGGCGGCACGCAGCTTCTGATCGAGCGCACCGGATAGCTCGGGCCGTCATTGCCGGGGCGCGACCCCGGCAATCGTCAACGCGCCGCCGGTTCGCCGGACAGCAACTCCCTCGCCTGTCTGACAACCTTGAGATCCGCGCCTTCGCTGAACCACGCGACGATCGGGGCCAGGAGTTCGCGCGCTTCGTCGCCCCGGCCGCGGGCGCGCCAGAGATCGGCCAGGCTGGTGGCGGTGCGCAGTTCCCAAAGCCGCGCCTCTTGCTGGCGAGCCAGGTCCAGCGACGCGAGAAAGCTTTCCTCGGCCGCCGCGAAATCCTCCCCGTCTCTGAGCAGGCTGCCGCGCAGCCGGAGGGTCTCCGCCAGCGGCCATTGGCTCTCCGTGGTGCGGGCGACCTGCTCCGCCTCGGCCAGCCGCTCCAGTCCCGCCTCGGGCTGACCGGCCAGGCCGTACGCCTCGGCCAGGCTGGTGAGGAACATCGGCAACCCGACGACGATGCCCAGCGCACGGTAATTCGCCAGCCCGCTGGTCAGCAGCGGTATCGCCTCGCTCGGCGAGCCCATCACGGCGATCGCCCGGCCGCGGAACAGGTTGGCCCAGGCGCGTCCCTGGGCGAGTCCCTGCTCGATCGAGATGGACAAAAGCTCGTCGGCGCGCTCCAGGCACTCGCCGGCCACCGACCGAACGCACCAATCCAGGATGCAAGCCCCGCTCAGGCCGAGAAAGAGCGCGAAGGTCGGGCGCGCTCGGGCCTCGATCATGAGTTCGTTCAGCCGCTGGCGCGCCTGGTCCAGATACCCGAGGCAGCACAACACCCGGCAGAGATGGAACAGCACGCCGACCTTCGGCCCCTCGGGCGGAAGCGTACCCGCGCTCTCCTGGTCCACGAACTCGGAGAGCATCACGCTCCGCTCCAGATGCGGGCGGGCGGCGGCGAACTCGCCGGTCTGCGAGAGCAGGCTGCCGCACATGCGCCCGCCCAGCCACTGCAGGACCGGATCGTCGTTGGCGTCGCCGAGCCGGCAGGCCTCCTCGCCATGCTTGCGCACCCAGGCCATGTCCAGACGGTGGATGTGCAGCAGGAACTGTCCGTAGAAGACGGGGACGAGCTGCCTCGGCCGGCCGATTCGGGAACATAGTTCGCGCGCCCGGCTATACGCCTCGTCCGCCTCCGTCGCCGCGTAGCCCTCGGCGGCGCCGAGCGCCTGGCCGAGCGCGATCTGCAGATCGAGTTCGAGCTGCTCGCGGCGGGCCTCGTCCGCCACTTGCGGCAGCAGGCCGAGCCCCTTGCGCAATAGCGCCACCGCTTCCTGGGTGGTCGAGCGCGCCAAGGCGTGCCGGCTCGCGGTGAGCCAGTAGCGGATCGCCTTGTCGAACAGCGCGGCTTCGACGCAGTGCTGCCCGACGCGCTCGGGCTGGGTGAGAACGATTTCCGCGAACTGGCTTTCCAGCACCGCCACGATGCGCGCGTGCAGTTGCTGCCGCTCCCCGCGCAGCATCATCTGGCTGGCCGTGTCCTGCACCAGCGCGTGCTTGAACACATAGACCGCGTCCGGCGGCGCGCCGCGGCAGAACACCAGCTCCGAGCGAACCAGTTGATCCAGTGCTTTCCGCAACCGCGGGTCCGGCAAATCGGCGATGGCGCGCAGCAGGTCGAACGCGAATTCGCGCCCCAGCGCGGCGCCGATTTGCACCACGTCCCGCCAGGGCGCCAGACGATCGAGCCGCGCGGTAAGCGAGTCGTGCAGGGTCGCGGGAATGGCCGCTCGCGCGTCCGGCGCCGTCGCCACGTAGCGCCCGCCTTCGTCGCGCAGCAGGCCGCTTTCCAGGATCGACTTGGTCAGCTCCTCGATGAACAGCGGCACCCCGTCGGAGCGGGCGACGATCTGGGCGAGCAGATCGTCGGGGAGCGGCTTGCCCTCGGTGACGGACCCGATCAGCGACGCCGCGTCGTTCGACCCGAGCCGGGTCAGCGGCATCAAGGTGACATCCCCCCGCTCCAGCCAGGGCGCGGCAAAGCCCGGCCGAGCGGTCAGCACCACCATGACCCGCTGCCTCGCGATCCGCTCGATCCGCAATTTGATGACCTCGAGCGAGGAAGGGTCCACCCAATGGACATCTTCCCAGACGATCAGCACCGGACGCTGCGCGGTCAGGCGCTCGATCGGCCGCATAAAGGCTTCGAGGGTCTTTTCGTGGCGGCGCTGCGGGTTCAATCCGGCCAGCCGGGCGCAGCCCGGGTACGGCAGCGACAGCAGATCGGCGGCGAGGGCGATCTCTTCCTCGGTGGCGTCCGAGCGGCCGAGCAGCGCTTCGAGCTTGGCCAGCTTTTCCTCGGGCGTGTCCTTGTGCGCAAACCCGGCGCGATGCTGAAAATTGGCCAGAATCGGATGGAACGCGCTGTGCTCGTAATGCTGCGAGCCGTAGCAGCGCAGGCAAAAATGCGGTGTGCTCGCGGTCGCTTGCAGCAACGCCGCGACGAGCCGGGATTTGCCGATGCCCGGCTCGCCGGTGATCAGCACCGCGTGCCCCGAGCCGGCCTTGCTCTGGTTCCAGAGATCCAGCAGCAGCGCGAGTTCCTGCGTGCGATCGCAGAGCGGCGCGAGCCCGCCTTCATGCCGCGCGTCGAAGCGGCTCTGGAACTGGCTCGGCCACAGCACCTGGAATGCCGGCACCGGCCCGGTGAACCCCTTCAGCAACGTCGCGCCCAGGTCGCGGTACTCGAACAGCCCGCCGAGCAGTTTGCGGGTCGCGTCACTGATGACCACCTCGCCGGGGTTCGCGAGTTCCTTCAGGCGCGCGGCGAGGTTCGGCGTTTGGCCGACCACCATCCGCTCCTGGGCGATCCCCTCGCCGATCAAATCGCCAACCACCACGCGGCCAGTGGCGATGCCGACGCGCACCTGCAATCCGTCAGATGCCGCGCCATCGCCCAGCGGTTGGAAATCCCGCCCGACCGGGGGCCGGAGCTTGCCGACCGCCTCGACCAGCGCGAGCGCCGCCCGCACGGATTGTTCGGCGTTGTTCTCGTGCGCCCGCGGGTAGCCGAAATAGGCGAGCACGCCGTCGCCCATGTATTTGGCGACGTACCCGCCGGCCCGACTGATCGTCTCGGCGCAGCAACGGTGATAGGCGCCGAGCACGGCGCGCAGATCCTCCGCGTCGAGCCGCCCCGACAGCGCGGTCGATTCGACGAGGTCGCAGAACAGGATGCTGAGCTGGCGGTGCTCGGCCGAGGGCAGATCGGAACCGGGAGCGGACGTGAACGGCTCCGGTTTCGGCGGCCCGGTCAGAATACTCGCGGCCAGCCCCGCCCCGCACTGGGCGCAGTAGCGGGCCTTGGCCGGGTTGGCGACGCCGCAGGCCGGGCAAGGGGTGGCAAGCGCCGCGCCGCACGCACCGCAAAACCGCTGCCCGTCCGTGATTGTCGCCCGGCAGCTTGGACATTGCATGCGCGGTCCCCCGTCCGGGTTGCGGCCGTGCCAGCCGTCGGGTCGATTGAGCGTGGTGGTCATCGCAACGGATCGCCGCGGCGGC
This sequence comes from uncultured Alphaproteobacteria bacterium, assembly GCA_963761015.1. GTDB lineage: Bacteria > Pseudomonadota > Alphaproteobacteria > Acetobacterales > Acetobacteraceae > CAVXFL01. The sequence continues at coordinate 135,239 of CAVXFL010000019.1, read as the reverse complement.
GTCAACCCGAGCGGGGGCGAGGTTCTCCTTCCTGCATCGCCCCGCCCGACTGGCCGTTCGCTTCCACGTCTCTCCGACAGGCGGCTCCGCCGTGGCTGCCGCCGCGAGAAGCCGGGCGGACGCACCGTCGCGCCGGCTCGGATGCCGACATTGTCCGCTCCCACCTGTCCAAGATGTAATTATTTGCTCATCCAGGCACCGTCTACCCCGCTTGGCGGGCGCATGCCATATCAAAAACATACAGTAGCGATCGCGATCCGATCATACCCGCCGGGTTGTTGCAAGCGTCGAACGGAATCTGCCGGTGGCCGCCGGACTCGCCGTTTCGCACGCGCCGCGCTAGCCTTGCGCGGCGTCCAATTCCTCGGAACGGCGAACCGCATGTCGCGCCCCGATCCACGCCGCCGGCCCGGCCGACGCCAGATGCTGCGGAGCGGGCTCGCTGCCGCGGCGGGCATGGCGATCGGACCGGCGGCGGCGGAAGCCGCCGATCTTGCCCGGGACCTGCCGCCGAGCGTGCCGGACTGGATGCACCATCCCGGCCGCCCCATCCTGAGCCCGCCCTACGGCGTGCCATCGCGCTACGAGCGCGATGTGGTGCGCCGCGCGCCCGAGCATTTCGCGTTCCCCGGCGCCGCCGACTCGCTCACGCCGTTGCAGGATCTGCACGGCATCATCACGCCGAACGGCCTGCACTACGAGCGCCATCACGCCGGCGTTCCCATGATCGACCCCGCCGCCCATCGGCTGATCGTGCACGGCCTCGTCGATCGGCCGTTGATCTTCACCGTCGAGGATCTGCTGCGCTTCCCCTCGGTTTCGCAGGTGCATTTTTTGGAATGCGCCGGCAACTCGTCATTCTATTGGCAGCCGGAAAAGCTGAAACCGGACTGGACCGTCCAGCACACGCACGGCCTGCTGAGCTGCGCCGAATGGACCGGGGTACGCGTGGCCGACGTGCTGGCCGAGGCGGGCGTGCGGCAAGCGGCCAAATGGGCGCTGGCCGAGGGCGCGGACGCCGCCGCGATGGCGCGTTCGATTCCGCTCGCGAAACTGCTCGACGACGCCATCATCGCCTACGCGCAGAACGGCGAGCGGCTGCGCCCCGAGCAGGGCTATCCGGTGCGCCTGCTGCTGCCGGGCTTCGAGGGCAATACCAACGTGAAATGGCTGCGCCGGCTGAAACTCGGCGCCGCGCCGTTCGAAACGCGCGAGGAGACCTCGAAATACACCGAACTGCTGCCCGACGGCACCGCGCTGCAATTCCTCTTCGTCATGGAGGCGAAGTCGGTCATCACCCGCCCCTCCGGCGGGCAGCACCTGCCGGGGCCCGGTTTCCATGAAATCGCCGGCCTGGCGTGGTCCGGTTACGGGCGCATTCGCAAGGTCGAGGTCTCGACCGATGGCGGAAAAACCTGGCAGCGCGCGGCCTTGCAAGCGCCGGTCATGCCGAAATGCCTGACGCGCTTCCGCCTGCCCTGGACGTGGCACGGTCATCCGGCGGTGCTGCTGAGCCGCGCCGAGGACGAGACCGGCTACACGCAGCCGACCCGCGAGCAGCTCGTCGCGGCGCGCGGCACCAAGGGCCACTACCATTTCAACGGCATCGTCGGCTGGCGCGTCGACGCGGAGGGCAAGGTCGGTGTCGCGCTTTAGCTGGGCGCTCGCGGTTCTGGCCGCGTCCGCGCTCGCGGCCACGCTCGCCGCCGCGCAACCCCGATCGCTCGGCATCGGCCGTCCGGCCACGCCTGCGCAGATCGCCGGCTGGAACATCGACGTCTCGCCGGATGGCGCGGGTCTGCCGGCAGGCCACGGCACCGCAGGCGAGGGCAAGTCCATCTACGCAACCGCCTGCGCGTCCTGCCACGGTGCCGCGGGGCAAGGCGGCTCCGTCTTTCCCGGCCCGCGGCTGGCCGGCGGGCGCGACAGCCTGACGACGGCGCATCCGGTGAAGACGGTCGGCAGCTATTGGCCGTTCGCCACCACGCTGTTCGACTACATCCGCCGCGCCATGCCGTACACCGCGCCGGAATCGCTGAGCCCCGACCAGCTCTACAGTGTCACCGCGTATGTCCTGTTCCTGAACGAAATCGTCGCCGAGGACGCCCCGCTCGACCGGACCACCTTGCCCGCAATACGGATGCCGAACCGGCACGGCTTCCGGCCCGCCTACGACGCGGAACGGCGGGGCGTGTGGCGTTAGAGCGGCTTCAGCTTGACCGGAAACCCCGCAAAGTCCGTCATCGCCGGGCTCGACCCGGCAATCGCGTGCGGCCCCGAGATGGCCCGATCAAGTCCGGCCATGACGAAGGGGGACCGCGGCCGGCGCTCGGCCGGACGCGGTCAGTGCCGCGGCCCGGCGGGGACGGTGTCGGGCTGCCGGGCCGGCAATACCCCGGCGATCGCGTCGGCGAGCTGGCGCATGTGGAACGGCTTGCGCAGCAGCGGCAGCTTGCGCAGCTCGCCTTCGAGCGCGGCGGTGTCGGCGTAGCCGGTGGCAATCAGGATCGGCAGCTCCGGACGGCGGCGTAGCGCCTCGCGCGCCACCTCGGCGCCGGTCAGCCCCGGCATGGCGAAATCCAGGATCATGGCATCGGGCGCGGGGTCATGCGCCAGCGACCGCAGCGCCGCCTCGCCGTCCGCGGCCTCCCGCACCGTGTAGCCCATCGTGTCCAGAACTCTCGACCAAGAGCCGTCGCACATCGGCGTCGTCGTCCACGACCAACACCGTCGCCGGCCAGGGGCGCGCGCCGGCCGCCGCCGAATCGCGATCCGAGGCCGCGCTCGCCGCGACCGCCGCGCCGTCCGCCCGTGGCAGGATCAGCCGCACCGTCGTGCCGCGCCCGGGTTGGCTGTCGATCGTCACCGTCCCGCCCGACTGCTTGGCGATGCCGTAGACCTGCGACAGACCGAGTCCGGTCCCCTTGCCGAGGCCCTTCGTGGTGAAGAACGGCTCGAAGGCGCGCTCCACCACGTCCCGCGGCATGCCGGACCCGGTATCGATCACGCTCACGCCCACGAACCCGGCTTCGGGCGGCGGCTGCTCGCCGTTGCCGCTCCACCGCGCGGGCGCGGTGGCAATGGTGAGCCGGCCGCCCTCCGGCATGGCGTCGCGCGCGTTGATGGCGAGGTTCAGGATGGCGAGTTCGAGCTGGTTGGCGTCGGCCACCGCGGTATGCACGTCCGCGTCCAGGTCGAGGCGCAGCTCGACCGCGGGCCCGAGCGAGCGCTCGATCAGGTTGCGCATCCCTTCGACCAGCGCGTTCACGTCCACCGGCCCGAGCGTCAGCCGCTGCATGCGCGAGAACGTCAGCAACTGCCCGGTCAGCTTGGCGCCCCGCTCGGCCGCGAGCAGTGCGTTCGAGGCCCATTTCTTGAGCCGCTCGCCCTCGGCGCGCGCCAGGATCAGTTCGAGATTGCCGACGATGGCCGCGAGCAGGTTGTTGAAGTCGTGGGCCACCCCGCCGGTGAGCTGGCCCACCGCCTCCATCTTCTGCGCCTGGCGCAGCCGCGCCTCGGTGCGTTCACGCTCCGCCGCTTCCGCGATGAGCTGGCGGTTCGCGTTTTCCAGCGCGCGGGTGCGCTCGGCCACCATCTCCTGCAACCGCGAGCGGTGCTCGGCCAGTTCGGCGGCAATCCTGGCGCGCTCCTCGATTTGCGCCCGCGCCTGGTATTGGCGCATGCGTCCCCGCAGGGCGGTGCGGACGACGCTGACCAGGGTGGTCGGATGGAACGGCCGCTCCAGGAAAATGAGGTTACCCAGAATTCTGGTGTAGCGCTCGGCGGAGGGGACACGCTCGGCGCCGCCCCCCTGGCGCGTGAGCAGCACGATCGGGAAATCCGACCATGGCGGCTGCGCGGCGAGCCATGCCTCGTGCTCGCTCAGATCGGCGGTAAGCACCGCCTCCTCGGTCAGGATCGCGGTGGCGGCGCCGCGCGCCATCTCGCGCCCGAGCGCGCTCAGGTCGGGACAAATCTCCGCCGCGATGCCGGCTTCGGCCAGGATCGTGGCGGCAACAGCCGCATCCCGGCCGACAGGGGCGAGAACGAGCGCGCGTTTTTCGATCTCGGGAACGCGGCCAGCCGTCACTTCCTCCTACCGATAGCCAGGATCGGATCCTCGCCCGTGTGCAGCGGCACCCCGCGCAATATGCCCTGAAACGCCTCGAGGAGCTCGCCGATCCGAATTCCGCCCTTCCCGATATGAAACTCGCGGATGTCGTCCTGGTGTGCTCCGGTTCGCTTCTTGATCACCGAAAGGGCGCGGCGGATCCGCCCCATCGCCTCGAAATACCTGAGCACGATGACGGTATCGGCCAGGTACGTGATGTCCACCGGGGCTTTCATGTCGCCGGCAAAACCGTGCTGCGCAACTGTCAGAAACGTCGAGGCGCCGTGCCGGTTGAGGTACTGCAACAACTCGTGCATGTGCAGGAGCAGGAAGCGCTCTTCCGGCATGGCGGCGTAATAGCCGTTCAGGCTGTCGATCACCACCGTTTGCGCCCCGTCGTGGACCCGCTCCAAGACACGATGGGTAAATTCGCCGGGCGACAGCTCGGCGGCGTCCACCTGCTCCAGTTGCAGCTTGCCGCCGTCGCGCAGGGCCGGGAGATCGATGCCGATATAGCGGGCCCGGTCCTCCAGGAGCCCGATCTCCTCGTCGAAGATGAACATCGCCACTTTCTCGCCCCGCCCGACGGCGGCCAGCACGAAATGCAGCGTCAGGAGCGATTTGCCCGATCCGGCCGGCCCGATCAGCAGAGTGCTCGATCCGTTCTCGATGCCACCGCCGAGCAGCATGTTCAGCGCAGGAATGTCGGTGGGTAAGCTCCGGCGGACGAAGCTGCGGCGGTGCTCCGCCGACACCAGCCGCGGAAACACCCTGACGCCGCCGGTCCTTATAACAAAATCGTGATAGCCGCCGCGGAATTGTTGCCCGCGGTACTTGATCACGCGCACCCGCCGCCGCTCGGTGCCGAATTCGGGCGCCAATTCCTCCAGCCGCAGCACCGCGTGGGCGATGCTGTGGACCGTCCGGTCCGGCTGTTCCGAAACCGTGTCGTCGATCATCAGCACCGTCGCCCCGCGGCGCGCCAGGCGCTGCTTGAGGGCGAGAATTTGGCGGCGGTAGCGCAGCGGCCCCTGCGCGAGCAGGCGAATTTCGGACAGGCTGTCGAAGACTATGCGGCGCGGCTGACTGCGCTCGATGACCGCCAAGATCCGCTTGATCGTTTCCCCGAGTTCGAGGTCCGACGAATAGAGCAGGCTCTGCTGCTCGGAGCCGACCGACGCTTCGGGCGCGATCATCTCCTGGAGGTCGATCCCCTCCAGCCCCCAGCCGTGCGAGGCGGCGCCGTTGCGCAACTCCTGCTCGGTTTCCGAGAGCGTGAAGTAGAGGCCCTTCTCGCCGAGCCGCGCCCCTTCCATGAGGAACTGCAGGGCGATCGTCGTCTTGCCCGTGCCCGGATTGCCCTCGATCAGGTACACGCAATCGCGCGCCAACCCGCCGCCGAGAACCTCGTCGAGCCCGGGAATGCCGGTCGCCGCCTTGGTCTGCGGCGGATCTGCTGGCCCGCTCACCCCTGAATTCGACGCTAATGTCGCTTGAGACATACTCGAATCCCGCATTCGTTCCGCCGGCTCATACCGGCGGTCATTGCGGGCGAAAAGATGGCGCGATTCGTGGCGGAAGCCAGGCGGCCAGCCTCTTTCTGCCTTGGGCGGCTCGCCATCTTCAATTTTCAGTAGATTTCTATCGAGTGGAACGCTATTGTAGGTTGCAGGCGGGCGCCGTCCGAGGTCCCTTCCCCATTCCCCAACCCAGCGGTCGCCCGCCGCTTTTTGCTCGACGGCCGATCCCAATGGCGCGAGCACCCTGCCCCTCGCTGCGGCATCGGATCATGCGAACGGGGCGAAGATCAAACTCAGATTGCGACGCATTCGCGACCCTCGCCGGTCTGTTACTTGCATTATGCGAGTGACCCGCCCACAAGATAACTTGCATAATGATAGCGAGTGGGCAGGGCCGTGCGACGCAAGAGCTTCCAAAATCTGCAATGTCCGATCGCCCGCAGCCTGGAGCGGGTGGGCGAGTGGTGGAGCATCCTGATCCTGCGCGACGCCTTTCTCGGCTCCACACGCTTCGAACAGTTTCAAAAGAACCTCGACATCGCGCCCAACATGCTGACGCGCCGGCTGAATGCCCTGGTGGATGCCGGGCTGCTGGAGCGCGCTCGTTACAGCGAGCGGCCGCCGCGGGAGGAATATCGGCTGACCGAGCGAGGCCGCGATTTCCGCCCCGTGCTGTGGGCGCTGCTCGCCTGGGGCAACCGCCACTTCGCCCCGGAAGGCGCGAGCGTGGTGATCGTCGATGGCGAGACCGGCGAGGTGGCCGACCCGGTGTTGGTCGACCGGCGCAGCGGTCGGCCACTGATCGCGCCGCGGTTTCGGACCGCCGCGGGACCCGCCGCAAACGACCAGACCCGCAGCCGCCACCGCCCGGCGCCGACATCCGCGAGCGGGGCAGCGGCGGCGGCAGCGCAGGAACCGACCGGAACCGGAGCGAACCGTGCATAGCCCGGCGCTCGGCCGCGAGGCGATCCAAGCGCGCGCCGGCCGCCTGACCCGCCGCGATCTGCGGCGCCTGGCGCTCGCCGCGGCAGGTCTGGCGATCGCGATCGGCGCCGTCTGGTACGCCCGCGATTGGTGGACCAGGGCGCGCTTCATCGAAAGCACCGACGATGCCTATGTCGGCGGCAACATCACGCCCGTCGCGCCGCATGTCAGCGGATTCGTGCAGCAGGTGCTGGTCGCGGACAATCAGCGCGTCCAGGCGGGCCAAGTGCTGATCCGGCTCGACCCGCGCGACTTCCAGGCCGCAAGCGACCATGCCGCGGCGGCGCTGGCCGCGCGGATGGCGGCGCTGGCCAGCCTGCGCGCCCGGTACGTGCTGCAACAAGCCACCATCCGCCAGCAGCAAGCCGAGGTCGTCGCGAAATCCGCCCAGGCGCGATTCGCGGCGCTGGACGCCGTCCGCTATGTCGCCCTCGCAAGGACCGCGGCGGGGTCGCGCCAGGACGCGCAGCGAAGCGACGCGCGCGATACCGAGGCCCGCTCCGCGGTTATCGCGGCCGCGGCCGGCCTCGACGCGGCCCGGCAGACCTTGCAGGTACTGAACGCGCGGATCGCCGAGGCCGAAGCCGCCGTGGCGCAGGCGCGCTCCGATCTGCGGACGGCGGAATTGAATCTCGGCTACACGCGGATCCGCTCGCCGATCGACGGCTATGTCGGCAACCGCGCGGCGCAGGTCGGCGCCTATGTCACCCAGGGCACTTACCTGATTTCGGTCGTTCCGGCGGCCGGCTTATGGGTCGACGCGAATTTCAAGGAGGACCAACTCGGACGGATCGCGCCGGGCGAGTCCGCCACGGTGACCGCCGACGTCATTCCGGGCCACCCGTTCCGCGGCCACGTCGCGAGCCTCGCGCCTGGCACCGGCGCCGTGTTCAGCATCATTCCCTCCGAGAACGCGACCGGCAATTTCACGAAGATCGTGCAGCGCGTGCCGGTGCGCATCGTGCTCGACCCCGGCGATCCTCGGCTGCCGTTGCTGCGCCCTGGCCTGTCCACGACCGTCGGCATCGATACGCGGGAACACCGGCGCGACACGCCATGACCGCCGCCGCAGCGAAGCATCCGCCGCTGCTGCCCTTCGTGGTGATGTGCGCGGGGATGTTCATGGCGCTGCTGGACATCCAGATCGTCGCCTCCTCGCTGCAGGACATCGGCGGCGGATTGTCGGCCGCGCAGGACGAGATCAGCTGGGTGCAGACCGCCTATCTGATCGCCGAGATCATCATGATCCCGCTGTCCGGCTGGCTCACGCGCGTGTTCTCGACACGCTGGCTGTTCACGATCTCCGCCGCCGGCTTCACCGCCTCCAGCATGCTCTGCGGCATGGCCTGGAACATCCAGAGCATGATCGTCTTCCGCGCCCTGCAAGGCCTGCTCGGCGCGTCGATGATCCCGACCGTGTTCACCTCGTCGTTTCATTTCTTCCAGGGATCGCGCCGGGTCTATTCGGCCGCGGTGATCGGCACCATCGCTTCCATCGCGCCCACGCTGGGGCCGGTGATCGGCGGCTGGATCACCGACACGCTGGATTGGCACTGGCTGTTCTACGTCAATCTCGTTCCCGGCCTGGCGATTACCGCGCTGGTGCCGCTGCTGGTCCGGATCGACGAGCCGGATCTCAGGCTGCTGCGCGGCGCCGATTATCCGGGGATCGCGCTGATGGCGATCGGCCTCGGCACCTTGGAATACGTGCTGGAAGAGGGCACCCGCTGGAACTGGTTCGACGACGCGACCATCCGTTCCTGCGCCTGGATCGCCGCCGTCGCCTGTGTCCTGTTCGTCGTCCGCAGCCTCACCTACCGCAACCCGGTCGTCGATCTGCGCGCGCTCGGCAGCCGCAACTTCACCCTCGGCTGCATTCTCTCCTTCGTCACCGGCGTGGGGATTTTCACCACGATCTATCTGACGCCGCTGTTCCTGGGCTATGTGCGCGGCTTCAGCGCCTGGCAGACCGGCATTGCGATCTTTTCGACCGGCGTGGCCTCGCTGCTCGGCACGCCGGTCTACATCGTGCTGGCGCGCAAGTTCGACGGGCGGTGGCTGATGATGTTCGGGCTGGCGTGCTTCGCCCTCGCCATGTGGAGCTACAGCTTCATCACCCATGACTGGGGCGGGGCGGAGTTGCTGGTGCCGCAACTGCTGCGCGGGTTTCCGCAGGTGTTCGCGGTGGCGCCGAGCGTCACGCTCGGGCTCGGCAGCCTGCCGCCGGAGCGGCTGAAATACGCGAGCGGCCTGTTCAACATGATGCGCAACCTCGGCGGCGCGGTCGGCATCGCCGTCAGCGCCGCGATCATCAACGACCGCACCAACCTGCACTTCCACAGCATCGCCGCGCACCTGACGCCGGCGAACGGCGCGATGCAACGCTTCCTCCATGGCATGACGTTGCGTTACGGCGCGCTGCCCGGCAGTCCGGGCGCCGGACACGAGGCGGCGCTCAAGCAGCTTTGGCATCTGGCCTACCGCGAAGCCTCCACCTTGGCCTTCGCCGACGCCTTCCGCGCCATCATGCTCGCCTTCGTGGTCGCCACGCTGCTGGTGCCGCTGATGCGCAAGGTGGGCGCCGCGCCGGCACTCCGCCCTGCGGAACCGGGGACGCCGCATTGATCCGCGCCCCTGGGCCTGAGCCCCGGCCTCGGCCGGGTTTTTTTGTCGCTGCACCGTGCGAGCACGGCGTTAAGCACTTGGAAGTACGTGTCGGGGTATACTCGCGCGGGGTGGCGTCTGCGTCAGATGCGTCACCCCTTACACGGTATGGCCGATGATCTTCGATTTTTCCGGATTAGCCGGGGCCGCAATCCGGACGTTGCTCGACACGATCGGCTACTGGCTTCCGGTCGGAATCGCCTGCTTCGTAGTCGCTTGGACTGGGAACGGCTGGCTGCGGGCGCTCGCCCTACTCGCCTGTTTGTCCTACGGCTACGCGCTGTTTCAGCTCCCGTTGCGTGCTGGTCTCGATCAGGAGACCGTTTTTTGGGCGACCGCGGCCAGCGCGCTGGGCGGCCTGGCGCTAGGACTCGGGTTGCGCACGCCTCCGGTTTGACGATCCCGGTTCGGCCGGGGCCTTCCGTTCCGCAATCACTTGGTAAGTGGCTACCACCCGGTGGGGCGCCGCCACGTCGTCTAGCGAAACCGGTGCGCTCGGCCGGGTCTCCCCCAAATCCGGCACGCATCCTGCGCCTGAGTTCTTGTTTGTAGTGGTGGAGCCAAGGGGAGCCTCCGCCTTCTCCGTCCATGTCCCTGATCCCATTGACCTGTCTACCTTTTCTGGCCCACCGTAGGTTGGAGTGGGCCCCTCGGACCGGACAGGAAAGCGGAGTTTGGATTGACCGGGGTGCCGGGCTTTTGGAGAAAAGCCCATGCCCAGACACCGATCCCACAGCGTCGAGGCGGGAAAGAACGCCCAGCCGAGAAGACCAGTATGGAGGACCGCGAGGGTGATGCGGTCAAGCATGTCATGAGCGACGGAAAGCACGGTGACGCCGCGCTTCACCAACCAGTTGCGCGTGAAGGCCGGAATGATCCCACCACCGATGGCCGAGATCAGAATGATGGCCGCGGCAACGGCGAGCCGCCATCCAAGGCCCGCCGGCACATTGTAGCCCGCGAGCCTCCAGATACATAAGCAGGTTCGCGATCCCGAGCACGGCAATCGGGACCGGCATCATGAGGTTACGCCAGTTGTGCGCGGCGACGATCTCGCGTGTAGCGAAGGCGCAGAGCGCGAAGGGAAACGCCAAGTCGAGAGCAGCGCCTAGCCAGAGGGGCATGAAACCCGAGAAGAGGCAGGCGATGCGGCCGACCATCCAGAGCGCGACCAGCGCGATCAGCCGGCCGCCCCTGGACCGGCGGCCGCCCCGTCCAGTTGGGAATCGCTGTCAGCATGAAGCCGGCGATGGCTGCGGGCACGAAGCCGAATAGCATCGCATGGATGTGCCAAGAGAGGGGATCGAAACGGCTCGGCAATGTGCCGCCGGTCATGAAGAGAACGATCCATAAGGCGAGCGCCAGCGCCGCCCAGACTGCCGCTGCCAGAAAAAACGGGACGACCGTCCATTGCATCTGCGGCCACTATCGCCACCACCCACCTTGTCCGTACACTGCCTCTTCTCCGCCCCGGCCCTGCCGAAGTTGAACCGGCGTTGCGGGACAACTTCGCCCTTTTCGTCGATCACAATAGAGCGCTGGCGGCCGTGAGGGTTTGCGCCGGCGCAAGTCGGGTCCGGCTGCGGGGCTGTTAGTCACCCCCGTCCTCCGCGATCCGCACGATCTCCGAAGGGTGGCGGATCGTCAGACGCTGGTTATGCGTGACGAGAAATCCCGCCTTCTCCCAGGCGGTGAGGATGCGGCTTGCGGTGTGGAGCGTCGTTCCGGCGATGTCGGCCAAGTCCTTTCGGCGCAACGGAAACTCGATTGCCGTCCCATCAATCGTGCTGTGCCCAGCTTGGTGGGCGAGCCGCAACACGGCGTGGGCGACGCGCCGTTCTGCGCGCTGGGTCGCGAGCTCGCGCACCCGGTCCTGCACCTCCTGCAGGCGCTTGCCGATGATACGGATCACGTTGATGCCAATCTGCGGATGGCGACTGATTAGCCCGAGCAGTTCGGCCTCGCTCCAACTCGCCTCCAAGGTTTCGGCGAGGGTTATCGCGTCGGCCGGATAGCGTCCGTCGGTGAAGAGCGCGACCGTCCCGAACATCTCGGCAGGGCCGATGAAGCGGATCACGACCTGGGCGCCGTCGCTGCCCGACTGGGCGATACGCACACTGCCTTCGATGATGGCGTGGGCGCGAACGCTGTCATCGCCCTGGTTGAAGATGCACATATCCTTGGGTAGGCGGCGTACGCGCGCGCAGGCCGCCGCCGATTCCAAAGCGGAGGGTGGCAGTCCGCGAAATAGCTCCATCGCAGCCAGTGATTGCGGTGGGATCTGGGCATCTCTGGTCATGCGAGAACCTTACCCGCTGATCCCGAATAAGAGGAGCAGTTTGCGCCAGCGCAAACGCGCCGGGCCGGCAGCGCGGTAAGTTTCCCGGGGAAAAGCCGAAGGCAAGCGTATGGAATTGCTGTTTCGCGGCAGTAAAGCGGGTGAGCCCCTTTCTTTTGGATGGGCGCGGGATGATGGATGACGTCATCGTCGCCCGCGCGCTGCATGTGCTGGCCGTCGTGGTCTGGATCGGCGGCGTCGCGATGGCGACGACGGTGGCGCTGCCGGCGGTTCGGCATGGCGATCTCGGATCCGATAAGTTCCAAGCCTTTCAGGCCATCGAGCATCGCTTCGCCTGGCAGGCGCGCACGGCGATCGTCGTGGTCGGGTTGACCGGCTTCTACATGACCTGGCGGCTCGATCTGTGGGATCGCTTCCGCACCGCCGGCTTCTGGTGGATGCATGCTATGGTCTGCCTATGGCTGTTGTTCGCCTTCGTCCTGTTCATCGCCGAGCCGTTCATTCTGCACCGCCATTTCCGGCATTGGGCGACGGCGCGCCCGGAGGTCGCCTTCGCCTGGCTGCATCGGGCCCACTGGCTGCTGCTGGCGCTGAGCGTGGTGACGATCCTGGGCGCAGTCGCGGGAAGCCAGGGATGGTCGATCGTTTGAATAGGTCGGGAGTTGGTCACGAGCGGCCGGCCGACAAATGCGCTGGGAGAACGGGCCATGGACTCTGAGCAAGGGCTGACATCATGACGCTCACTGCGGCGCATATCGACCCGCCGGTCGAAGATGCCGTCAGCAACGTCCTCAAATGGGTGCTGCTGGTCGTCGCCATCGCCACGTTCGGTCTGCTTGCCTGGGCGACAGTTGAGACCTACCGCACCGCGCCGCCGCAGCCGAACCGTTTCGTCACCGCGGACGGGACCGTGCTGATGACGGACAACGACATCGTCGCCGGCAAGGGCGGCTTCCAGAAAGCCGACCTGATGGATTACGGCAGCCTCTACGGGATGGGCTCCTATTACGGCGAGGACTACACCGCCTCGACCCTGGTGGCGCTGGGCACGGCGACCCAGAACAATGTTGCGCTGGCCACGTTCGGCAAGCCATTTGTCGAGCTGACGGCCGATCAACAGGCCTCCGCCACCGCCACGATGCGCCGCGCGCTGCAAGGCGTGGATCTGACCAAGCCGAAGGTCGTGCTTCCCGGCCCGTTGGCGGATGCCCTGGTTACGGTGCGCGACACCCTTGCCAAGTCGTTGAACACCGCCAATCCCGCCAAAGGATGGACGCCGGCCTACAGCCTCACGCCGCCGCTCGCGGTCAAGACGGCGGATTTCCTGATGTTCTCCGCGCTGACGACGGTGGCGCGGCGGCCAGGCGTCAGCTGGTCGTGGACCCAGAACTGGCCCTATGCGCCGCTGGTTGGCAACACTCCCACCACCAACACCTTCGTTTGGACCTGGATCAGCTTCTGCTTCACTTTCTTCGCCTTTGGCGTGGTGCTGTTCATCTACGAATTCTTCCTGAACAACCCCGACGACGCACCGATGGATCCGGTGCTAGCGACGTTCCGACCGCTCACGCCAAGCCAGAGGCGCATCGGCAAGTATTTTCTCGCTGTCGCCGCGCTGCTGCTCGTGCAGATCGGCGCCGGCATCATCATGGCGCATTCCTATTACGACCGGACCAGCTTCTACGGCATCGCCATCAACGATTTTCTACCCTTCAACTTCTTGCGCGACGTGCATATCCAGGCGCCGATCGTCTGGATTGGGTTATCGTGGATCGGTGCGGCGCTGTTCCTGGCGCCCGCCATCGCTGGCGGCCAGGAAGCCAAAGGCCAGCACTGGCTGGTGGACTTCCTGTTCTGGGTCACGTTGCTGGTCGTCGCCGGAGCGCTGATCGGCGACTATCTCGGCATCATGGGGATAATCGACCAGAACTGGTTCTGGCTCGGCAACCAGGGGCTCTCTTATATCCAACTCGGCCGCTTCTGGCAGATCGGCTTCTTCGTCGGGCTAGCGCTGTGGAGCCTGCTCGTGATGCGGGCGCTCTGGCCGAGCACGGCGCTCTGGCGGAAGGCGGCAGGACAGTTCTGGACCGGGCGCATCCGCATGGAGCACCTGATCTGGGCGTCCACGATCAACATCGCGGTTCTCTACGTGTTCGGTATGATCCCGCTCACCGGGATCGAGAAGTCCTTCACGCTCACCGACTTCTGGCGCTGGTGGGTAGTCCATCTCTGGGTCGAGCAGTCGTTCGAGTTCTTCGCCGCCACCATGAGCGCCTATCTCCTGATGTCGGTCGGCTTGGTCTCCCGCAAGCTCGCCGAGCGGGCGACCTATTTCGAGATCATCCTGATCTTCCTCGGCGGCGTCATCGGCACCGGCCATCACCTCTATTGGGCTGGCGGTCCCAGCATGTGGGTGCCGATGGGGAGCATGTTCTCCTTCATCGAGGTGCTGCCGCTGGTGCTGCTGATCATCGAGGCGATCAATCACTACCGCCTCATCAAGGCGCATCAGGAGTTCAAATACCGGCTGGCCTACACTTATGTCATCGGGGCGGCGTTCTGGAATTTCGTCGGCGCGGGCGTATTCGGCGGCGGCACGCTGAACGCGCCGCTGGTGAACTACTACGAGCACGGCACCTTCCTGACGCTCAACCATGCGCATACCGCGCTGTTCGGCGCGTTCGGCGAACTGGCGATCGGGCTGATCTATTTCTGCCTGCGGTACATCGCCGCCGACCGGCAGCGCTTCAGCGAGAAGCTCGGGCTGTGGGCCTTCTGGCTCTACAATGGCGGGCTGGTGCTGTGGATACTGCTCAACTTCTTCCCGATCGGCTGGGCGCAGCTCGACGCCGTCTATGAGCATGGCCTTGCCTACGCCCGCAGCAGCGCCTTTTACGACACGACGTTGTTCTGGCAGTGGATGCGGCTGCCAGGCGATGTGCTGTTCGCGGCCGGCGCGTTGCTGATGGCCTGGGACTTTATCGTCAAGCTGCGCCCGCTCTACCCGGAGGCGATTGATCGGCTGATCTTCCGCAGACCTCTGCCGGTCAGCCCCCGGGCAGCGGAGTGATCATTCGTAGAAACGCGCATCGTTCGGACGTGACCGGCAGCGGAAGAGTATGAGGAACACGGCTTATGGCGCTGTATCACGCGAAACCCGGTGAAATCGTCGATCTCAAACCGATTGGCCTTGGTCTGAAGGAGGCGACGACCACGGCCATCGTCAAGACGAATCATTTCGAGACTATTCGGCTCATTATTCACGCGCGAGCAGAAATCCCGCAGCACCAGGTCGCCGGCGAGATCACACTGCACTGCCTCGAAGGACATGTCGAACTCGGCGTCCACCCCACGCCTATCGCCTTGAGGACCAATGAGTGGGTTTATCTCGAGGGTGGCGCGCCGCATTCGGTTAAGGCGATCGAGGACTCGTCGCTTCTTCTGACAATTTTCCTGCACCGTACTCAAGCAGGAATTGACTGAGCTTCGTGAACATGGCCCATGCCGTCACTGACATTCGCATCAAGCGTGTTTACGATTCCCCCGACAAGGATGACGGCGCGCGCGTGCTCGTGGACCGTCTCTGGCCGCGCGGTCTACGCAAGGAGAAGGCCGCGGTGATGCTTTGGCTCAAGGAGATCGCGCCGAGCACGGAACTGCGTGAATGGTTCGGTCACGATCCGGCACGTTGGGCTGAGTTTGACCATCGCTACCGTACCGAACTGGCGCGCAACGACGGGGCCGTCGCACAACTCGCCGATTTATCGAAGCTAGGTCCCATAACGCTGCTCTACGCCGCGCACGACACGGAACATAACCACGCCATCGTGCTCTCTGCCTATTTGAGCGATCATCTGAAGGGCGGCCATGGTCACCATATTGCATAGGCCGGTTTGCGATCTGCTTGGCTGCACCTATCCGATCGTCTTGGCCGGAATGGGAGGTGTTGCCCGGTCGGAGCTCGTAGCTGCCGTAACAAAGGCCGGAGGCTTCGGTTTTCTCGGCATGGTGCGCGAGCCGGTGACGTTGATCCGGTCCGAGGTTGCCGCTTTGCGGGCGCGAAACTTGCAACGCTTCGGCGTCAATCTCATCCAGGCGGCGACAGATCGCGCTCTGCTCGATGCCCAGGTTTTAGCGTGCATCGAACTCGGCGTTCCCGTCGTGGGTCTGTTTTGGGATGTGCCGCTTCCGCTGGTGCAACGGCTGCGCGATGTCGAGATCACCATCGTGTGTCAGGTGGGATTGCTCGCCGAGTACGAGCAAACATCGGTGATCGTCACGACGAATCTCGCCTTCGGCGAATGGCCGAGCGTATTTGACGATGCCAAAATGACGACGGCGCTGCTCGATCGCCTCACGAATCATTGCTATATCGTAGAGACCGGCAACCAGAGCTGGTGCTTCAAGAACCGCGCCTGATCCGCCGCGCGGTCCACCGCGGCTTGCACCGGTGGGTCCGTTTACTGACGAGTTGCGTCAGGGGGACGCTTCGAAGTCGCGCTGGTTACACCGCGCACCGCGCCGAGACAGCCCGCGTCTCCTTAAGCGGCGAACTGACCAATGCAGCGTGGGGCGGCGCGTCGGCAGGCTCGCCAGCATCTCCCGTCGCGCGCGGGTGCAGGAGAGCATCGCCTCATGAATCTCATTCTCGGCGATCCGGGTCATTTCTCGGAAATGGACGATGGTCACGGCAATGTCGTCGGCCGCCGCCGGCTTGGCTGGATCTTCGGCGAGCGCCTCCGCGCCTTCCAGCATGGCGCGGAGCTGGGCAAGAACGCCGAGCGCCACAGCGCTCCGCTGCCACGATTGCGCCATCGCCGCAGCCGAAGCCGCGTTACTGCGCCGCCGGGGCATGTCCGCTCGATGCTGCCCAGGACGCGATCGGCGCGACCGGCACGACTGTTTACCCACACTTTGCCCGGGGCGCCGGCTGATCGCACGACACACCTCCGGTCCTGCCCCATAAACGTCCCTGTCGGGCTGCTGGCCCTCGCGAAACCTGCCGGGCAGCTTCGCGTCTGCCGAGGCAGGCTAGGCTTCGGCCCGCTTTACTCGCTCATGCGTGCGCGGACAGCTTGCAACAATAGCCTTCCTGCTACCGGATCGCCATTGTCGAACAGTAGCCGGATGCCGGCATCGATTTGCCGGGGTCCGCAGGCCGCCCCGGGGCCACCCTCATGGAAAGGCTGCCTCCAAAATCCAGCTCCACGAAGCTGCTGGCACTGATGATCTGTAGCCCTCTCCGGAACATGCACGCTCAATTTTGCCCCAGCCGTTGCCGCCCAAAGACCCGGACTGGGGCACCGTGTGTTACCCAGGAGGGATCACGTCCGTCAACGTGGTGGAAATTGCGATGTAGATTGAGGTGGCCACTGGTCAGGCTGCCACGGTGGAAATTTGGGTTGGCACGGCGTCGATCAGTGGTGGTGTGAGTTCAGCCATCACCTCGGTCTGCATGTAGCGGTGCTGCAACTGCCACTCGTCATTGGCCTCGAGCAGCACGGCGCCGATCAGCCGGATGATGGCGCCCTCGTTTGGGAAGATGCCGACAACGTCCGCGCGACGTTTCACCTCCTTGTTCAAGCGCTCGAGCGGGTTCGTGGAGTGAAGCTTGGCCCGGTGTTGGGCGGGGAAGTCCATGTGCGCCAGGACGTCGACCTCGCTGTCATCGATGAACGCCGCAAGCTTTGGCGACTTGCCCCGGAGCTGGTCGGCAACGTGTCGAAGGGTCTGGCTGGCGTTGGGGCGGTCGGGTTGGATGAACGCTTGGCGGAGTGCCGCCGAGACCATGTTCTGCTGGCCCTTTGGCACATAGGCCTGGGCGTTCCTCATCCAATGAACGCGACACCGTTGCCAAGCCGATCCCAGCACCCGGCGGATGGCCGCCTTCAGGCCCTCGTGCGCGTCTGAGATCACCAGCTTGGTACCGCGCAGGCCACGGCGAACCAGGCTCTTGAGGAACGTCGACCAGAAGGTCTCCGCCTCCGACGGCCCGATGTGCAGACCGACGATCTCCCGCTTGCCTTCGGTGTTGACGGCCACGGCGATTATGGCGGCGACGCTGGTGATGCGCCCGCCCTCGCGCTGCTTGAGGTAGGTGGCATCCAGCCAGAGATACGGCCAATCGCCGACAAGAGGGCGATCGAGAAAGGCGTTCACCCGGTCGTCGATGTCCTTGCACAACTTACTAACCGTGCTCTTGCTGATGCCCGCCAGCCCCATTGCCTGCACCAGGTCGTCGACGCGCCGGGTCGAGACGCCGCCGATCCATGCCTCCTGGATCACGGCCACCAAGGCTTTCTCCGACGTACGGCGCGGCTCCAGGAAGGGCGGAAAGTAGCTGCCCTGCCGCAGCTTGGGAATCCGCAGCTGCAGGCTACCCAGCCGCGTGTCGAGCGTCCTGTCGCGATACCCGTTGCGATACGTCGTGCGCTCGCAGGTGCGCTCGTGCCGACCGGCGCCGATCAGGCCGTCCACGTCCGTCTCCATCAGCAACTGCACCACGGCCTCAGCGACGCTGCGCAGGAAGTCGCCATCGCCGGCTTTGGCTAAAAGCTCGGCCAGCGGTAGTCTTTCGTCGGTCATCGGGTCCTCAGCGGTTCAGGTTGAAGTCTCGCAACTCCACCTTAGCCAACCGATCCGATGGCCACCTCAGCCCCAGCGCCGTCAGCCAATTTCCACCACGAGCTCGGACGCTACCCCAGGAAGGTTATCCGAGGAGCGATTTTAGGAGGTAGAGGCTCCGGCTATGCCTCTGATTTCATTGGTGGAGCCAAGGGGAGTTGAACCCCTGACCTCCTGAATGCCATTCAGGCGCTCTCCCAGCTGAGCTATGGCCCCATGCGCCAGGAAACGCGCGTATAGCGCCGGCACCCAGGGGCCGGCAAGCGCGATTGAAATCCGGCCGCCGGGGGGCAATACACGGCTCGCGCCAGCCCCGCCCGCAAATCCGAACCCGACCCGCCGGACCGATAGGAACGCCATGCCTGGAACCAAGGCCCTCGCCACCGCCGTCCTGATCTCGACCCTCAGCCTGGCGCTCGGCGGCAACGGCCAGGCCCGCGCCGCCGGCTCCGGCTCGCCCACGCTGGACGCGGTGCGCGCGCGCGGTCAGCTCGTCTGCGGGGTGGCGGGGAACGTGGCGGGGTTCTCGCTCGCCGACAGCAAGGGCGTGATGCGCGGGCTCGACGCCGACGGTTGCCGCGCGCTCGCCGCCGCCGTGCTCGGCGATGCCGGTAAGGTGAAATTCGTCCCCACGACGACGCAGAACCGCTTCACCGCCCTGCAATCGGGCGAAGTCGACGTGCTGATCCGCGAAACCACCTGGACCCTGGGCCGCGAAGCCAGCCTCGGGCTCGAATTCACCGGCGTGAATTTCTACGACGGCACCGGTTTTCTGGTGAAGAAGTCGGCGGGCGTCAGCTCGGCCAAGCAGCTCGACGGCGCCGCGATCTGCGTGCAGCCGGGCACCAGCACCGAACTCGCCATCGCCGATTACTTTCGGTTGAACAACATGAAGTTCACCCCGATCGAGATCCAGGACGTGCAGGAGTTGCGCGGCGCCTTCCTGGCCGGGCGCTGCGACGCCTACTCCACCGATTCCTCCGCGCTCGCCACCTTCCGCGCCGGGCTCGGCGCGCGCGGGCCGGGGTTCGTCCTGCTGCCCGAGATCATCAGCAAGGAGCCGCTCGGCCCGATGGTGCGCAAGGGCGACGACAAGTGGTTCGACATCGTGCGCTGGACGCTGTTCGCCCAGATCGCCGCCGAGGAGGAGGGTGTGACCAGCAAGAACGCCGAGACCCTCGCCAAGTCCTCCACCAATCCATCCATTCGCCGGCTGCTCGGCGTGGAGGGCGAACTCGGCCATGCGCTCGGCCTCGACGACAAATGGGCGTTCAATTCCATCCGGCAGGTCGGCAACTACGGCGAGATGTGGGATCGCGACATGGCGCCGCTCGGGGTGCCGCGCGGGCTGAACAAGCCATGGACCAGGGGCGGGCTGATGTACGCGCCGCCACTCCGCTGAGCCCTGCCCCGGACGCGGCAAGTCCGCGTCGGCGCAGCCGGGTTTCGCTCCCTGGCATCCTGGCGCAGGCAGCGATCCTGGGGCTCGCCGCGCTGCTGGTCTGGTATCTGGTCGGCAACACGGCGCGCAACCTGGCGGCGCGGCATATCGCCACGGGCTTCCACTTCCTGTTCCAGCCGGCGCCGATCCCGATCGGCGAGTTGCCCATTCCGTACACGCCCTCGGTGAGCACCTACGGGCGGGCGCTGCTGATCGGCATTCTGAACACGCTGAAGGTGTCGTTCTTCGGCTGCGTGCTCGCGACGCTCCTAGGCACAGCGGTCGGGGTCGGCCGGCTGTCGCGCAACTGGCTGCTGGCGCGGCTGACGGCGGCCTATGTCGAGGTGCTGCGCGACACGCCGCTGCTGCTGCAACTGTTCTTCTGGTACGGCCTGTTGCAGGCGCTGCCGCCGCCGCGCCAGGCGCTGCATCCGATCGCCGGCGTCTTTCTGTCCATTCGCGGCATCAAGCTGCCGATGCCGGCGTGGCAGGCCGCCTACGGCTGGGCGCTCGCGGCCGCCGGGGCCGGGGTGGTCGCTGGCATGTTGTGGCTGCGCGTCGCCGCGCCCGGCAGGCGGGCGCGCGTTTGGCTGGTCGCGGCGCTGCCGATCGGGCTGGGACTGGCGGTCTGGGGCGCGTTCGGCGCGCCGTTCGCGGTGCAAATGCCGGAGCTGCGCGGATTCAATTTCCGTGGCGGGCTGACCGTCACGCCGGAATACGCCGCGCTGCTGACCGGGCTCACGGTCTACACCGGCGCCTATATCGCCGAGATCGTGCGCGGCGGCATCGAGGGCGTGCCGCCCGGGCAAGCGGAGGCGGCGGCGGCGCTCGGGCTCAAGCGCGCGCAGGCGCTGCGACTGATCGTGCTGCCGCAAGCGCTCAGGCTGATCGTGCCGCCGCTCACCAGCCAGTATCTGAACCTGGTGAAGAACAGCTCGCTCGCCGTCGCCATCGGCTATCAGGACATCGTTTCCATCGCCGATACGGCACTGAACCAGACCGGGCAGGCGATCGAGAACGTCGCCATCATCATGGCCGTCTACCTGACGATCAGCCTCTCGATCAGCCTGTTCATGAACTGGTACAACGCGCGCATCGCGCTCGCGGGGCGCTGAGCCCGATGCGGCCCGGCGTCCGACCCGCCGCGCGGCCGCTCGCCTGGACGCGCGCGAACCTGTTCGGCTCCTGGTGGTCCATGGCGCTGACGCTGGCGCTGGTCTATCTGATCGTGCGTCTCGCCTGGGCGTTCGTCGGCTGGGCGTTCGTGCACGCCGTCTGGACGGTGCCGCACGCGGGTGGCCGCCCCGATACCGCAATCTGTCGCGCGATGGCGGGAGCCGGCGCGTGCTGGGCGGTGGTGCGGGAGAAATACCGCTTCATCCTGTTCGGTTTCTATCCGTACGATGAGCAGTGGCGCCCGGCGCTATGCGTCGTGCTGTTCATCCTGCTCTACGCCGTTTCCGCCATGCGCCGGTTCTGGCGGCGCGAGTTGGCGCTGTTCTGGATCGCCGTGCTCGCCGCCATTGTCATGGTGATGCGCGGCGGCGTTCTCGGCCTGTCGCGCGTCCCCGACGACCAATGGGGCGGCTTGCCGGTCACGCTGCTGTTGGCGACGTTCGGTCTGGCTTGCGCGTTTCCGCTCGGTGTCGCGACCGCGCTCGGCCGCCGCTCGCGCGCCATGCCGGCGGTCCGCTTGCTGTGCATCGGCTACGTCGAGCTGATCCGCGGGGTGCCGCTCATCAGCCTGCTGTTCATGGCGAGTGTGATGTTCCCGCTGTTCATGCCGCCGGGCGTGGACGTGGACAAGCTGTTGCGCGCGCAGATCGCCATCATCCTGTTCGCCGGCGCCTATCTCGCCGAGGTGGTGCGCGCCGGGCTGCAAGCCCTGCCGCGCGGCCAGCAGGAGGCGGCGGACGCGCTCGGGCTCTCCTGGTGGCAGAAGACCCGCCTCGTCGTGCTGCCGCAGGCGCTGCGCCAGGTGATCCCGGCGCTGGTGAACACGTTCATCGGCTTCTTCAAGGATACGTCCCTGGTGCTCGTCATCGGCATCTTCGACCTGATGACCACCGGCCGCACCGCCATCCTGGAACCCGCCTGGCAAGGTTTCGGCAACGAAATCTACCTGCTGCTCGCGCTCATCTACTTCGCGTTCTGCTATGCCATGTCGCGCTACAGCCGCGGGCTGGAACGGGCACGGCCGGCGCGATGACCGAGGCCGCCCCGGCGATCGTGCTCGATCACGTGGAGAAATGGTTCGGCGCGCTGCACGTGCTGCGCGGCGTCTCGCTGACGGTCGCCGGGGGCGAGCGGCTGGTGATCTGCGGGCCGTCGGGGTCCGGCAAATCCACGCTGATCCGCTGCATCAACGGGCTGGAGACCCACGATGCCGGGCGGATCGTCGTCGACGGGGTGGAGATGACGGACGAGCCGCGCGCGCTCGCGCGGGTGCGGCGCGATGTCGGCATGGTGTTCCAGTCCTTCAACCTGTTCCCGCATCTGACGGTGCTGGATAACTGCACCCTGGCGCCGATCCGCGTGCGCCGGATGCCGCGCGCGGCGGCCGAGGATCTGGCGATGCGGTATCTGCGCCGGGTGCGCATTCCCGAGCAGGCGCGCAAATTCCCCGCGCAGCTTTCCGGCGGGCAGCAGCAGCGGGTGGCGATCGCGCGCGCGCTCTGCATGGAGCCGAAACTCATGCTGTTCGACGAACCCACCTCGGCGCTCGATCCGGAAATGATCCAGGAGGTGCTCGATACGATGGTCGAACTGGCCGAGAGCGGCATGACTATGCTGGTGGTGACGCACGAAATGGGCTTCGCGCGCCAGGTGGCGGACCGGATGGTGTTCATGGACGAGGGCGAGATCGTCGAGGCCGGTCCGCCGTCGGACTTGTTCGATCACCCGCGAACCGACCGGCTGCGACGGTTCCTCAGCCGCATCCTGCGGCACGAGCAGTAGTCCGGCGATCGGATCGGGCGCATGGACGGGTCTATAAATCAACCACTGGATGATCCTGCCGCCGTATGTCACCCTGCCGGGGCAACGCGGGGCGCGCATCGTGGCTGCCTTGAACACCATGGCCCGGGTCCAGTCCTTCGCCTTTTCCGGCATCGAGGCGGTGCCGGTCGAGGTGCAGGTGCAGATTTCCAGCGGCCTGCCGGCGTTCCTGGTCGTCGGCCTGCCGGACAAGGCGGTCGGCGAGGCGCGCGAGCGGGTGCGGGCGGCGCTTACCTCCATGGGGCTCGCGCTGCCGCCGCGGCGGGTGCTGATCAATCTCGCCCCGGCCGACTTGCTGAAGGAGGGCAGCCATTTCGACTTGCCGATCGCGATCGGCGTGCTGACCGCGATGGACGTGCTGCCCGGCGAGGACGTGTCCAGCTATGCCGCGCTCGGCGAGTTGTCGCTGGACGGTTCGCTCAATCCGGTGGCGGGTGTGCTGCCCGCCGCGATCGCGGCCTCGGAACGGGATCTGGGGCTGATTTGCCCGGCCATGCAGGGCGGCGAGGCGGCCTGGGCGGGGCGGATCGAGGTGCTGGCCCCACCCGATCTGCTGTCGCTCATCAACCACTTCCGTGGGCTGCAAGTCTTGACCCCGCCCGAGCCGGCTGGTGTCGCGGAGGCGGAAAGGGTGCCGGACCTCGCCGATGTGCGCGGCATGGAAACCGCCAAGCGCGCGCTGGAGATCGCGGCGGCCGGCGGGCACAATCTGCTGCTGGTCGGCGCGCCCGGATCGGGCAAGTCCATGCTGGCGGCGCGCCTGCCGGGCGTGCTGCCGGACCTGACGCCCCTGGACGCGCTGGAGGTCAGCACCATCCATAGCGTCGCCGGGATGCTGGACGGCGGACGGCTGGTGATGCGCCCGCCCTATCGCGAGCCGCATCACTCGGCCTCGCAGGCGGCGCTCACGGGTGGCGGCCACCGCGCCAAGCCGGGCGAGGTGAGCCTCGCGCATCGCGGCGTGCTGTTCCTGGACGAGTTGCCCGAGTTCCCGCGCGCGGCGCTGGAAGCGTTGCGCCAGCCGATGGAGACCGGGCGCACGACGGTGGCGCGCGCGAGCGCCCACATCACCTATCCGGCGCGGTTCCAACTCATCGCGGCGATGAATCCGTGCCGCTGCGGCCTGCTCGGCGACGGCGCGCGGGAGTGCGGCCGCGCGCCCCGCTGCGGCGAGGACTACCAGAACCGCATCAGCGGCCCCTTGCTCGACCGCATCGATCTGACGATCGAGGTGCAGCCGGTCACGCCGGCCGAACTGTCGCGCGCGCCGCCGGGCGAGGCCACCGCCGCCGTGGCCGAGCGGGTCGGCCGCGCCCGGGCGGCGCAGCGGCGGCGCTATGGCGCGGCGGGGGCGGCGACCAACGCCGAGGCGGACGGCAACGCGCTGGAACTACAGGGCGACGCGCGGGAACTCGCCGAGAAGGCGGCGGAGAAGCTGCGCCTGTCGCCGCGCGGCTTCATCCGCATGCTGCGCGTCGCGCGCAGCGTCGCCGACCTCGCCGCGGTGGACGCCATACGCCGCCAGGACGTCGCCGAAGCCTTGGCGTTCCGGCACCGCATGCCCGGCCGCAAGCCGTGATCGCCCGGAACCGGCCCCCGAGCGCGGGTTGCGATCAGTCGAGGGGCCGCCAGGAATGGCCGTTGCGCCGCAACAAATCATCGGCTTCCGTAGGGCCGTCGCTGCCGGACGCGTAATTCGGAAAGTCAGCCGGCGGTGCGCTTTGCCAGGCGTCCAGCACCGGCTGCACGACGCGCCATCCGGCCTCCACGAAGTCGGCGCGCTGAAACAAGGTCGCGTCGCCCGCCATGCAGTCGTAAAGCAGAATTTCGTAACCGGTGCTGGCCGTCTCGGCGAAGTAGTCGCGGTAGCGGAAATCCATGCGCACGGGGCGCGCGTCCATGTCCGGCCCCGGCACCTTGGCGTTGAACTCGAACGATATGCCGTCGTCCGGCTGGATGTGCAGCACCAGGCGGTTCGATTCCAGATGCTCGAGCGGCGTGTCGCGGAACAAGCGGAACGGCGGGCGGCGGAACTGCAGCACCACCTCGGTGCGGCGCGCCTTCAGATGCTTGCCGGTGCGCAGGTAGAACGGCACGCCGCCCCAGCGCCAATTGTCCACCTGCAATTGCAGCGCGACATAGGTTTCGGCGTTCGAATGCGGATCGACGTTCGGCGCCTCGCGGTATCCCTTCCCCGGATTGCCGAGCACGGTGCCAGGACCGTACTGGCCGCGCACCGCGTTCGTCAGCGCCGCCTCGCCTTCCAGGCCATGCGCCGCTTGCAGCACCTTCGCCTTCTCGGCGCGGACGGCCTCGGCGTCGAACGAGGTCGGCGGCTCCATCGCCGTGACCGTCAATAACTGGAACAAGTGGTTCGGCACCATGTCGCGGAGCGCGCCGGTACGCTCATAAAACGCCCCGCGCCGTTCCACGCCCACCGTCTCCGCGGCGGTGATCTGCACGTTTTCGATATGATCGCGGTTCCATGCGCTTTCGAACGCGCCGTTGCCGAAGCGCAGCATCATCACGTTCTGGACCGTTTCCTTGCCGAGGAAATGATCCATCCGGAAGATCTGGCTCTCGTCCAGAACCTTGCGAATCCGCGCGTTGAGCGCCAGCGCGGATTCGAGGTCGTGGCCGAACGGCTTCTCGATCACGACGCGACGCCACGCCCCGCCTTCCTGCTGCTTAACCAGCCCGGCTTCGCCGAGCCGATCCACGATCGGGCCGAAGAAGCGGTCGGCGACCGCCAGATAGAACAGCCAATTGTTGTCCGCACCGAGGGTGCTCATGAGTTGGCGAAACAGGTCCGGATCGCTGAAATCGCCGCGCCGGTAACTCAGGCGGGCCATCAGCCGGCCCCATGCCGTGGCGTCGATCGATTCCGCCTGGAATTCCGCGTCTTCCTGGCCGATGAAGGAATTGATCGTATCGGTCAGGCGCCGGCGCCAGCCTTCGTCGTCGAGTTCGGCGATATCGAGGCCGAGCACCTTGAAGCCGTCGGCCAGCATGCCGGACAGTTCCAGATTGTACAGCGCCGGCATGATCAACCGCTTGGTGAGATCCCCGGCCGCGCCGAAAATCACCATGTCGCAGGCCGGCGCGGGCCGATAGCTGCGCTTGCGGTTCTCCGCGCCTTCCCGGCTCAACGCCACCGGCTCAGCTCTTTGCCCGATCGTGCGTCGGCTCGACGTGGCCGCCGAAACCGTAGCGCATGGCGGAGAGCAGCCGATCGCCGAAGGTGTGGTCCTGGCGCGAGCGGAACCGCGCGAACAGTGCCGCGGCCAGCACGTTCGCCGGCACCGCCTCCTCCACCGCCGCGTCGATGGTCCAACGGCCTTCGCCGGAATCCGAGACGGAGCCGGTGAAATTCGACAAATCCGGGTGTTGGGCGAGCGCCGCGGCCGTCAGATCGAGCAGCCAGGAGGAGATCACGCTGCCACGCCGCCAGACCTCGGCGATATCCGGCATGTTCAGCTCGAAGCGCTCGTCCTCCGGCAGGTCCTTGGAATCCTTGTTGCGCAGAATGTCGAACCCCTCGGCGAACGCCTGCATCATGCCGTATTCGATGCCGTTATGCACCATTTTCACGAAGTGCCCGGCGCCGTGCGGGCCGGCATGGATATAGCCAAGCTCCGGCCGTTCGTCGCGTCCCTCGCGATGCGACGTGCGCGGGATGTCACCGAGCCCCGGAGCCAGCGCCTTGAAGATCGGATCGAGATACGCGACCGTCTCGTTTTCGCCGCCGATCATCATGCAGTAGCCGCGCTCCAGCCCCCAGACGCCGCCCGAGGTGCCGACATCGACGTAATGAATTCCTTTCTCCTTCAGCGCCTTGCCGCGGCGGATGTCGTCCTTGTAGAACGAGTTGCCGCCGTCGATGATGATGTCGCCGGGCTCGAACAGGCGCGCGAGGATCGTTATCGTCTGTTCGGTCGGCTCGCCGGCCGGCAGCATGACCCAGGCGATCCGGGGTACCGCGAGCGCCTTGGCGAAGTCTTCGAGCGATTTGCTGCCCGCCGCGCCTTCCGCGACCAGTTCGCGCACCGGGTCGGGTGAGCGATTGTAAACAACCGCGCTATGTCCGCGCCGCAGCAGCCGCCGCACGATGTTGCCGCCCATGCGGCCGAGCCCCACCATTCCGAGTTGCATATGGGTTCCCTTCAGGAGAGCGCCTGGTCGATTGCCTGGCCGAGCGTGCGCAGCCCGCCCGCGACATCCGGGCCGAGATGGACCCGCAGCGCGCGGCGGCCGCGTTCGGCGAGCACGTCGAAATCGCCGCGGGCCTGCGCCGCCTTCACCACGCTGAATCCGTAACGACGACCGGGTATCGCAACGTCCTCGGCATCCTCGCAGGTGATTTGCAGAAACACGCCGCTGTTCGGGCCGCCCTTGTAGGCCTGCCCGGTCGAGTGCAGAAAGCGCGGACCGAAACCGACGCAGGTTGCGACGCGCTTGGCGTGCAGGACGCGCGACCGCATCGCCTGCATCGCGCCGATATGCGCCTCGTTGCGCGCGATATAGGCGAGCAGCGCGGCATAATCCCCAGGTTGCAGCCGGTCGAAATGCGCCTTCAGATACGCATCCAGCGTGTTGTTGCGCCCGAGCGCGGCGGCATTCGCCGGATCGGCGAACAGCGCGACGCCGTCGTGGCGGAAGATCGGCTGTTCCTCGGGCAGCTTGCCGGATTTCTCGTATTCGTCGGTCAGCGCCCGCGTCTTCAGCTTGCTCGCCTCGACATCGGGCTGATCGAACGGGTCGATGCCGATCACCGCGCCGGCCACCGCGGTCGCGATCTCCCAGCGGAAGAATTCCTCCCCGATATGCAGCGGGCTTTTCACCCGAATGCGCACGAGCGGCTGGCCGGATTTTTCCAGCGCCGCCACGCGCTTCTGCTGCTGCGGGTCCTCGGCGTCTTGCAGTTGCAGATAGACGAACAGGCGGTCGCGCCCGTACAGCTCGGGCGACTCCAACGGCTCGTCCGCGATCGGGATCAGCCCCTTGCCTTGCTTGCCGGTCGATTCCGCCAACAACTGTTCCAGCCAAGCGCCCATATCGGCGATTTTCGGCGATGCGATCAACGTGACCTTGTCGCGCCCGTGCTTCTGCGCCACGCCCATCGCGATCCCGAGCTGCACGCCCGGATTGGCCTCCGGCGGCACATCCGGTCCGCACGAATACACCATCTCGCGGGTGGCGCGGAGCAGCGCGCCGACATCGATCCCGATCGCAGCGGCCGGCACCAGCCCGAATTTCGACAGCACGGAATAGCGCCCGCCGATCGATTTCACGCCATGGAAGATGTGCGCGAATCCGGCCTTGCGCGCCGCTTGCTCCAGCGAGGAACCCGGATCGGTCACGGCGACGAAATGCTTGCCGGCCTCGCCGGTCGCCTGCTGGACGCGGTCGAAGAAGTAGTCCTTGAAGATGTTCGGCTCCAACGTGCTGCCCGACTTGCTGGAGACGACGAACAGCGTGTTGGCGAGATCGATCGCCTGCGCGATCGCGCGCACCTGGGCCGGATCGGTGGAATCCAGCATGTGGAATCGCGGCCAGCCCTGGCGATGGCCGAACGTCTCCGCCAGCACTTCCGGGCCGAGGCTCGATCCGCCCATGCCGAGCAGCACGACATCGCCATAACCGCGTTCCCGCACCACGCGCGCGAAGTCTTCCAGGCGCGCGAGATCGGCGGTTTCGGCTCTCGACGCTGGCGAGCCAGCCGAGCCACTTGTCCTCGTCCGCGCCGGTCCAGAGGCTGCCGTCCCCCGCCCACAACCGGCGGATCAGCCCGTCATGGCGCCAGCGCTCGGTCTCCGCCGCGACCGCCTGCTCCAATGCCTTGTCGCCGAGCGTGATCGTTTGCCGCGGCGTCTTGCCGTCGCGCAGTTCGGTTCGCTTGCGCGCCACCGCGCCGTACAGCTTGTCCGCCGAATCCGAGAAGAGCTGCACGCCCTCGACCACCAGCCTGTCGGTAATCTCGTCGAGCGAAATGCCGAGCCGATGCATCGTCGCCATCACCGCGCGCGCGCCGTCCAAATCGGTCTCCAGCGTATCGGCGACGTGTTCCGTGATCGCGAAACGCATCCATGGTCGCGGGCGGCATGGTGTTGACGGTATCTCGCCCGATCAGCTGATCCACGTAAAGCGTGTCCGGCAGCGACTTGCTTTTGGTGCCGGTCGACGCCCACAACAACCGCTGCGATCGCGCGCCTCGCTCCGCCAGCTTGCGCCACCTCCCGCCGGCGATCACCGCCTGGTAGCGCTCATACGCCAGCTTGGCGTTCGCGATCGCGACCTTGCCGAGCAGGCCGCGCAACTGCTCGGCCTCGGCGCCGGTCGCGGTCTTCAGCCGTTCGTCGACGATCTTCTCCACGGCGACGTCGATCCGGCTGACGAAGAAGCTGGCGACGCTGGCGATCCGGCCGATGTCGCGGCCCTTGGTCAGCGCGGTTTCGAGCCCGTCCATATACGCGTTCGCCACCGCCTGGTAGGCGTCGATGCCGAACAGCAACGTCACGTTGACGTTGATGCCCTCGCCGATCAGGGTCCGGATAGCCGGCACCCCGGGCTTGGTTCCAGGCACCTTCACCAACAGGTTCGGCCGCTGCACCTCGCTCCACAGCCGGCGCGCTTCCTCGATCGTCGCCTCGGTGCTCATCGCCAGATAGGGCGACACTTCCAGGCTGACGAAGCCGTCGCGGCCTTCCAGCCGGTCGTAAACCGGGCGCAGCTCGTCGGCGGCATGGCGGATATCGCCGATCACCAGGTGCTCGTAGATGGTTTCTACGTTGTAATCATCTTCCTTCAGGAAGGCCGTCAGGTCGGAATCGTATTCGTCGCTGTGCCCGATCGCCTTCTCGAATATCGACGGATTGGACGTGACGCCGCGCAAATCGTCACGCGCGATCAGGCCGCGCAATTCGCCGCCGCCGATCAGCGAGCGGCTGAGAAAGTCCAGCCAGACCGACAGGCCGTGCTGCGAAAGCCGTGCGAGCGGGTTCGTCATGGTTGTGTCCTTCCGTACCCGATCATTTATGAATGGGCCTTCTCTGTCCGGCGGCTTGCGCCTTGGCCGCCTGCAAGACGGCATCAGGCGTAAACCCGAACTTGCCCAGCAACGCCTTCAGTGGCGCCGACGCGCCGAACGTGTGCATGCCGATCACCGCGCCGGTCGCGCCGACATAGCGGTCCCAGCCGATCGTGGCACCCTGCTCCACGGCAACCCGCGCCGTTACCGAGGCCGGCAGCACGTCGTCGCGGTAGGCTTGGTCCTGCTGCTCGAACAATTCCCAGCTCGGCATGGAGACGACGCGGCTCGCGATGCCGTCGCGCGCCAGCGCCTCGTGCGCGCCAACGCAAAGCTGCACCTCGCTGCCGGTACCGATCAGGATGACCTCGGGCGTGGTTCCCTGCGGCGGATCGGCAAGCACATAAGCGCCGCGCCGCAGCCCGGATGCCGGGCCATAGCGGGCGCGATCGAAGGTCGGCACCGCCTGGCGCGTCAGCACGAGGCAATGCGGCTGGTGGCGCGAGGACAGGGCGAGCCGCCAGGCTTCGGCGGTCTCGTTGGCGTCGCAAGGCCGCAGCACCACCAGCCCCGGAATCGCGCGCAAGCCGACAAGCTGCTCGATCGGCTGATGCGTCGGGCCGTCCTCGCCGAGGCCGATCGAATCGTGCGTGTAAATCCAGATCGCCGGCAGCTCCATGATGGCGGAGAGGCGGATCGCCGGCTTCATGTAGTCGCTGAAGATCAGGAACGTGGCGCCGAACGGCCGCAGCCAGGAGAGCGCCAGCCCGTTGCAGACCGCGCCCATCGCATGCTCGCGCACGCCGAAATGCATGTTGCGACCGCCGGGATTGCCGGGCTCCAGCTCCCCCGCATCCGCGAAGGTCAGGTTGGTCTTGGTCGAGGGCGCGAGGTCGGCCGCGCCGCCCAGCAGCCAGGGCACCTTGCGGGCGATCGCATTCAGCACCTTGCCGCCGGCGTTGCGCGTCGCGTCGCCCTTGGGATCGGGCGGGAAACTCGGAATGTCCTGGTCCCACCCCTCGGGCAGCTCGTGCCGCTGCATCTGCTCGATGTCGCGGGCGAGATCGGGATGCGCCTCGGCGTAGCGGCCGAACAGCTCCCGCCACTCGGCGTTCAGCGCCGCCCCGCGCGCGCCGATCCCCCGCGCGAACTGGTCGTAAACGCCGTCGGGAACGAGGAAATGCGCGTCCTCGGGCCAGCCGTAGAACCGCTTGGCGAGCCGCACCTCGTCCTCGCCCAGCGCCTCGCCGTGCGCTTCCTTCGTATTCGCCTTGTGCGGCGCACCGTAACCGATGACGCTCTTCACCACGATCAGGGTCGGCCGATCCGACCCGGCGACGGCGCCGCGCAGGGCGGCGTCCATCGCCCCGGTGTCGTTCGCGTCGTCAACGCGCAGGACGGACCAGCCATAGGCACGGAACCGCGCGCCAACGTCCTCGGAGAAGGCGAGATCGGTGTGGCCCTCGATGCTGATCGTGTTGCTGTCGTAGATCCAGCAGAGGTTCGGGAGCTTCAGGTGCCCGGCGAGCGAGGCCGCCTCGCTGGCCACGCCCTCCATCATGTCGCCGTCGCCGCAGATCGCCCAGACGCGGTAGTCGAACAGCGGAAATCCCGGCCGGTTGAACCGCGCCGCCAGCCAGCGCGCGGCGATCGCCATGCCGACGCTGTTGCCGCAGCCCTGTCCCAGCGGCCCGGTGGTGGTTTCGACGCCCGAGGTCAGGTGGTACTCGGGGTGTCCCGGGCAACGACTATCCAGTTGGCGGAAATTCTTGATGTCGTCCAGCGAGACGGCGGGTTCGCCCGACCGGTCGAAATGCGAATCCACGGCCCGCACGCGCGCCAGATGCAGCAGCGAATAGAGCAGCATGGAGGCGTGGCCGTTCGACAGCACGAACCGGTCGCGGTTGGGCCAGGCCGGATCGGCCGGGTCGAAGCGCAGATGCCGCTGCCAGAGCGTGTAGGCGACCGGCGCCAGCGCCATCGGCGCGCCGGGATGGCCGGAATTCGCCTTCTGCACCGCGTCCATGGACAGGGTGCGAATGGTGTCGATGGCAAGCCGGTCCAGATCCGACGTGACGGCGGTATCCATCACGCGGCGCCTCCGCCGGCACGGCAATCGGGTCGATGGACCTCTCGGGAAACATCTCGGGGGTGGGCGGCGGCCTCGGTCATCGGCGGCTCCTCGGTCTCGATGCGGCACCCGGCCGGCCGACCGGCCGGTTCCGCCTGAACGCCCTCGGGCATCAGATTGCGCCGCGCGTGAACTTGCTCAACCCACCTTACGCCAACTTCATCGTGACGGGCAGACTGGGCGGCAGACTGGGCGCAGACTGGCGCGACCCGACGCCGGGTTGGCGCGCAACCGGATGGATGCTGATACGCTTGGCGTGGGGCGGTGTCGCCCTCGCACCGGACCCGGCGGCCGGGCATCCGCGCCCGACATTCCGCTCGGCGCGCAGCTATGGCGGAGGCCTGCCGTGATCGTCGTGTTCGGCTCCATCTGCATGGATTTCCGCATCAACGTCCCGAGGATGCCGGACGTGACCGAGACGGCCCTGGTGCGCGAGGGCAGCATCGAGGCGGGCGGCAAGGGCGCCAATCAGGCCGTGGCCGCCGCGCGCGACGGCGCGTGCGTGGTCATGGTCGGCGCGGTCGGCAACGACGTGGTGGCCGACGCGGCGTTAGCCGGGCTGATCGGCGCCGGGGTCGACGTGTCCCGGGTGCGCCAGGTACACGCCTACACCGGCATTTCCGGCATCATCGGCGACGAGACCGGCGGCCGCCGCGCCGCGGTAGCCGCGAACGCCAACCGGTTCGCCACCGCGCCGCAGGTGGAGGACGCGCTGCTGGCGCCGGACAACGTCCTGCTGCTGCAAACGGAAGTCGATCCGGACGAGGCGAGCCTGCTGATTCTCCGCGCGCGGCGGCTCGGCGCCCGCATCGTCCTGAATTTCTCGCCGCCCACCATTCTTCCGGCCGAGAGCATGCGGGCGCTCGATTATCTGGTGGTGGGCGAGGAGGAGGCCGCCTGGCTCGGCCACCGGCTTGCCACCGGCGGCAACCCGGCCTCGCTGCATGCCGCGCTCGGCGTCGGCGTGATCTGCTCGCGCGGCACCAAGGGGGTCGAGGCGGTTACCCACGGCGGCCACTGGCAACTCGACCCGCACCGGGTGGCACTGGTCGATACCAGCGGCGCCGGCGACGTGCTCGCCGGCGTTTTCGCGGCCAGTCTGGACAGAATGATGGCGATGGAGCCGGCGCTGCGCCGGGCCAACGCCGCCGCGGCGCTCTCCTGCACCCGCGTCAACACCCAGCGCAACCTGCCGACGGCGGCCGAAACCACTGCGTTTCTCAGCGAAGTGACGCACGCCCGGGCACTTTGACGCGCTTACCCTCAGGACGGGCGATCCGGCTCACGCCCGGATCTTCGTATCCCGCGAAGCTCACCCGATCCCCCAAAAGCTGGCGATAGCCTCGGCGGCGTCGAAGCCGACGTCGTGAACGAAGCGCTCCTGACGGCCGGCGGCGAGCGGAAAAGCCGGGCCGAATGCGCCAAAACCCCACGGGCCCATCAGGATCTCGGCGGCCCCGCCCGGCGATTCCACGGCCTCCACCCCCTTGGTTCCGGCGGGGAACCCGTGGCCCAGCGATTCGAGCACCCACGAGTCCACCACCGGGTGGCGCGCCGATCCCCAGAGGGTGCGGGTGATCCCGGGCGCCGGCTGGGTCACCGCCGCCGGCTCGGCGTCCACGCCGTGCAACGCGGTCCATTGCGCGATCAGGTTCTCGGCGTTGCCCGGATGCACCGTGCGGTCTTGCGCGCCCTGCCATATCGACACGCGCGGCCAGGGTCCGCGGTAATTCGCCGGGCCGATGGCGCGCACCCGCTCGGCCCACTCCGCGGGCGTGCGCTCCGCCTCGGCGCGCGACATCTGCTCCAGCGCCTGCACCGGATTGCGGGCGCTGCCGACCGGCAGGCCGGCGACGATCGCTCCGGCCGCGAACACGTCCGGATAGGCGGCGAGCAGCGCGGCCGCCATCGCCCCGCCGGCGGACAGTCCGACCACGAACACCTGCGCGGGATCGGCGCGAAAACGGCCAAGCGCGTGCGTAACCATCTGCCGGATCGACAGCGCCTCGCCGCGACCCCGCGCGATGTCGCTGGGGCGGAACCAGTTGTAACAGCCCTGCCGGTTGTTCTCGTGGGATTGCTGCGGCAGGACCAGCGGCGTTCCGAGCCGGTCGGCCAAATCGGTCCAGCCGGCGTGGCGGGCGAAATCGTCGGCGGTCTGGCCGCAGCCGTGCAGCACCACGATCAGCGGCGCCCCGGGCGCGGGAGCGACGGCGGGCACATAGACGCGCATGTCGAGCCGCCCGGGATTGTAGCCGAACTCGGCGACCTCGGAGACGCCCGCGGCAGGAAACTCCGGCGCAACCCGGGCGTGCTGTAGCCAGGGCGCGCCTATGACATTGGAGGCGCGTCGGAAAGCCCGAACAATTTTGCGCGAACTCAAGCCCTTGCTGCCGGACCATGCCATGACGTGTCAGCCTCCGCGGTGATCGGCACCGGATCTGGGCCGCCTAATGCTGCAATGCAACACGTCAAATTTGGCAGAGGTCCGACACGGCCGGGGAACCGTTCGGCCGCCGCGCGCGGAGGTCAGATCTCGGCGGCCTCCACGGCGGCCACGTCGAGCAGGCGCTCGATCACCTCCGGCTCCTGCGCGCCCGCGATGGCATGCCGGCCGGACACGACGAAGCAGGGCACCCCGTTGATGCCCAAGCCGGTGGGCGCGGAGGTTTTCCGCATGCACCTGGTCGACCTCGTCGTCACCCATCAGGAATCGTCGCGCCGCGTTCCCGTCGAGGCCGCAGGCGATGGCGACCGCGCTCAGCACCGGCCGGCTCGCCGATGTCGTGGCCGTCGGTGAAATGCGCGGAGAACAGCGCCTGCACCACGTCGCCGGCACGCCCGAAGCGGGCCGCCCAGCGGACCAGCCGGTGCGCGTCGACGCTGCTCGGCGTGCGGCGAATGCGCTCGAAGCGGAACAGCACGCCCTCGGTGCGGCCGATATCGGCGATCGAGGCGTAGAGCCGGCGGGCCCGGTCCTCGCCGCCGAACTTGCGCAGCACGTAGTCGGCGCGGGACATGCCGGCGCGCGGCATGTCCGGGTTGAGCAGAAACGGCCGCCAGACCAGCTCGAACAGCAGATCCGGCCGGCCGCGCAGCGTCCGCCGGAGCCGCCTTATGCCGAGAAAGCACCACGGGCAGACGAGATCATAGACCACGTCGACGGAGAGCCGGGCCCGGGGCGGTGCGAGAACGTTCACGGCGGTAACATATAGGCGATCTCTATACGCGCCGTCACCGCCCGCGTTCACCATGGCTCACGCTGCCGGGACCTCCGATGCCGCTTTACCGCGCCGAGGCCCGGCGGCACAGTCCCACCATGAGCGTGATCCTGTACGATCTGGCCGGCGCCGATCCCGCCCTCCGCTTCAGCCCCTATTGCTGGCGGACCCGCATGGCGCTCGCGCACAAGGGATTGCCGGCCGAGACCGTTCCCTGGCGGTTCATGGACAAGCCGCGACTGGCCGCCTACGGCAGCGAACGCGTGCCGGTGATCGTGGACGGCGAACGCGCCGTCACGGATTCCTGGGCCATCGCCGAATATCTGGAGGACACCTATCCCGATCGCCCCACCTTGTTTGGGGGCGCCGGGGGACGGGCGCATGCGCGGTTCGTGAACGCCTGGGCGGACACGGTGATGAACCCGGCGATCGCGCGCCTGCTGGCGCTCGAAATCTGGGAGCGGCTGGACCCGGGCGATCAGCCGTATTTCCGCCGAACGCGCGAGGCGCGGTTCGGCCGAAGCTTCGAAGACCTGTGCGCCGGCCGCGCGGACCGCTTGCCGGCGCTGCGGGAGACGCTCGCGCCGCCGCGCACGGTTCTCAAGTCGCAGCCCTGGCTCGGCGGCGATGGCCCCAGCTACGCCGATTACATCGTGTTCGGCGGCTTCCAATGGGCGCGCTGCATCAGCCGCTGGGAACTGCTGGCGGACAACGATCCGCTCGCCGAATGGCGCGGCCGGATGCTCGGCCTGTTCGGCGGCCTGGCGGGAGCAGCCATCACAGTCTGAGCGCGGGCGCGGCCCCGGCGGTCGCGGCGGAACCATCCGCGGCCATCGCGCGTCGCTCGGCCATGGTTCACATCGAGCACCGTTCGCGGGTTGGCGGCTGGGCGATGACCGCGGCGGTCGCGGTCATCATCCTGTTCGTCTACCAGCTCCATTACGTGCTGCTGCCGTTCGTGTTCGCCGCGGCGGTCGCTTTCGTGGTCGAGCCGGTGATCCGCCACAGCCAGCGCCGCACCGGCGCGGCGCGATGGGTGGTCGCGACCGTCTGCTACCTGCTCCTGCTGCTCGCCCTGGCGGCCATCCTGTATTTCCTCGGCCGAACCATCGTCGCGGACGTGACGCAGCTCGCCACGCGCGCGCCGATTATCGTGCGGCGCCTGATGCAGGATGTTGGTGGGACCCGGCGGCATGGCGCTGTTCGGCCATACCTATACCGCGCCACAGCTTACCCATGACCTGTTCGACGCGCTCGGCGCCCTGATCGGGGCGCGCCTGCTGGCTGGTGTCGCCGGCTCCGCGTTCGGCGCCCTGGCGGGCTTCTTTCTCACCCTGGTCCTGATCCCGTTCTTTCTGATTTCCGGCCGCCGCCTCGCCGCCGGCGCGATCCGGCTGCTGCCGCCCGAGCGCCGCCCATCGGTGCAGAGCACGGTCGAGGTGGTCGCGCCGGTGCTGCGACGCTACCTGGGCGGGCTGTGCCTGATCGTGCTGTACACGACCACGGTCGCCGGGCTCGGGTTCGGTTTCGGCTTCGGGTTGAAGCACGCGGCCCTCCTGGCGATCACCGTGGGGCTGCTCGAACTCCTGCCCGCGGTCGGACCCATCGCGTCCGCGGCGCTCATGGCGGTGGTCGCGCTCCAGCAAGGGAGCCTCACCGAAGGGCTCGAGCTGATGGCGTTCGTGCTCGCGCTCAGGCTCTCGATCGACAATGTGGTGGGGCCGATTTTTCTCGGCCAGGCGGCGCGCGTTCACCCGGTCGTGGTCATCTTTTCCATGCTCTGCGGGGCCATGCTGTTCGGCATCATGGGACTGCTGCTCGCGGTCCCGACGGCGGCCACCATCCGGATCGTGCTGAAGCGCTACTACGCGGAGCCGATCGAGCCGGCGAGCCGGGCGAACCAACCGGCGGAATAGTTCCCATCGCCGGGCGAGCGGCGCCGTGATGACATCTACCGGCCTCCTGGCTGCCGGCCCGGCAATGCGAAGCAAACACCCCGCCGCGTGCCGGCGCGGCCGCCGCGAGCGCGCGCGCGTTGGACGGATCGAGGAACGAGGGCGGCACCCTGAGCGTGCCGGCGACCACCGCCACGTCCTGCCGGCCGCCGATCGCGTAGGTAATCGGTCCCTGGCTGATACCCGCCCCGACATCGAAGCGCCAAAGGACGCGCCCGGTTCTGGCGTCGACGGCTTTCAGCTGCGCCCTGCATATTGCCGTAGAACACCAGCCCGCCGGCGGTCGCGAGCGCGCCGCCCGTGTACGGCAGCGCCTCCTCGATGCGCCACACCCGCTTGCGGCGCACCGGGTCCCAGGCCTGCATCGCGCTCATGTAGCCGCCCGGACCGATCTTCGACAGATCGTAGTCCTCGCCGAGATAGAACTGCCCGGGCTTGTACGGACTTGGCGTCCGCGCCACGATGTCCATGCAGAGATTGAAGCTGGGAATGTAGGCGTAGCCGGTTTGCGGGCTGTACCGACATCGGCTGCCAGTTCTTGCCCCCGAACAGGCCCGGACAGACGTCGCGCGCCCATCGGTGCATGCGCGGGCGCTTCCCCGGCACCTCGATCGGCCGGCCCGCCGCGTCGACGCCGCTCGCCCAGGTGACGTGCACGAACGGCGTCGCCGACATCAGTTTCCCGTCCCCGCGGTCGAGCACGTAGAAGAATCCGTTGCGATCGGCCTTCAGCAGCGCCGGCACCGGACGTCCGTCGATCGCCAGATCGGCGAGCAGTTCTCGTTCACGCCGTCATAGTCCCAGACATCGTGCGGCGTCGTCTGGTAGAACCAGGCGATCCTGCCGGTATCGGCATCGAGCGCCAACGTGCTGGCGGTCCAGAGATTCGTATACGGCCCGTATCGGCGCAAATCCGGCCCGCGCACGGAACCGTTCCAGGGGCTCGCGTTGCCGGTGCCGTAAAAGATCAGGTTCCGCTTCGGATCGTAGGACCCGACATACCAGGCATCGCCGCCGCCGTGCAGGCCGGACGCGCCGGGCCAGGTTTCGCTTCCCGGCTCGCCCGGGGTGGGTGTGGTGTAGGTGCGCCAGACCTCACGGCCGGTGTTGCGATCGAACGCGAGGATCGCCGCCGCGTACGCCGTATTCGCCGCCGGCATAGCCGGTGACGACGAGATTCTTCACGACCAGCGGCGGCGAGGTGATCGCGGCGCCTTGCCGGTAATCGACGACGCGGGTGCGCCAGATCTCCTTGCCGCTCTTGGCGTCGAGCGCCGTCAGGTAGCCGTCGAGACTTCCGAAGAACAGCTTGCCGCCCGCATACGCGGCGCCGCGATTGACCAGCCCGCAGCAAACCGTCGCGGCCACGTTCGCGGCGATCGCGGGCGCGTATCGCCAGCGAACCGTTCCGGTCTTGGCGTCGAGCGCATAGACATCGCGCGGCCCCGACGATGTGGTCACGTACATCGTATCGCCGATGACGAGCGGCGTCGCTTCCTGCGCTTGCCGCATCCCGAACCGCAGCGTCCACGCGGGAAGCAGGGATGTTACGTTGGCGGTATCGATCTGATGGAGCGCGCTGTAGCGCGTGTTCGCCGCGTCGCCCCCATACGTTCGCCACTCGTCGCGGCTCGCCGCGCCGCCGGTTTCACCGATGGCCGGCAACATCAGCGCCATCCAGGCCAGGGCGATTGCGCGGCGGGCCATGACCTCGCTCCTTGGCTTGTGCGCCCCGGCGCTTTGACCGGCCGCGCGAAACGACATTAGACTCGCCGGGAATCGAGGTCATCCGACCGGGAGGAACAAGCTGATGTCGGCGACGTCAACCCATATCGCGCCGCTCGTTCGCTCCACCATGGCTTACGTGCTGGCGGGTGGGCGCGGCAGCCGCCTGATGGAGCTTACCGACGTTCGCGCCAAGCCGGCGGTGTTCTTCGGCGGCAAATCCCGCATCATCGACTTCGCGCTGTCGAACGCGCTGAATTCCGGCATTCGCCGCATCAGCGTCGCGACGCAGTACAAGGCGCACAGCCTGATCCGGCATTTGCAGCGCGGCTGGAATTTCTTCCGCGTCGAGCGCAACGAGAGCTTCGACATCCTGCCGGCGAGCCAGCGCGTTTCCGAGGAGATGTGGTATTCCGGAACCGCCGACGCGGTGTTCCAGAACATCGACATCATCGAAAGCTACGATCCCAACTACATGGTCGTGCTCGCCGGGGATCACGTCTACAAGATGGATTACGGCGTCATGCTGGAGCAGCACGTCAACGACGGCGCCGACGTGACGATCGGCTGCATCGAGGTGCCGCGGATGCAGGCAACCGGCGTTCGGCGTGATGCACGTGGATGAGAACGACCGGGTAATCGCCTTCGTCGAGAAACCCGGCGACCCGCCGGGCATTCCGGACAATCCCGACATGGCGCTGGCCAGCATGGGCATCTACGTGTTCGCGACATGGTTCCTGCTCGACCAGGTTCGCCGCGACGCCGAGGACCCGCATTCCAGCCATGATTTCGGCAAGGACATCATTCCGTATCTGGTGAAGAACGGCAAGGCCGTGGCGCACCGCTTCTCGCGCTCCTGCGTGCGGTCGAGCGCCGAGGCCGAAGCCTATTGGCGCGACGCCGGCACCGTCGATGCGTATTGGGAAGCCAATATCGACCTCACCGACATCCTGCCCGCGCTCGACCTGTACGATCAAAACTGGCCGATCTGGACGTACGGCGAAATAACCCCGCCCGCGAAATTCGTGCACGACGAGGAGGGGCGGCGCGGCCAGGCGCTCACCTCGCTGGTTTCCGGCGGGTGCATCATTTCCGGCGCGACATTGCGCCGCTCCCTGCTGTTTACCGGCGTGCGCGTGCATTCCTACGCCCAGATCAGCAACGCGGTGATTCTGCCCTATGTCGACATCGCCTCGTCGGCGCGGCTGTGCAACGTGGTCGTGGATCGCGGCGTCAAAATTCCCGAAGGGCTGGTGGTCGGCGAGGACCCCGTGTTGGACGCGCAACGCTTCCGCCGCACCGATAGCGGTATCTGCCTGATCACCCAGCCGATGCTGGACCGGCTGGCGTCCTGAAATGGTCCGGGTTCTCTCGGTCGCCTCGGAACTATACCCGCTGGTCAAGACCGGCGGGCTGGCCGACGTGGCGGGCGCGCTGCCCGGCGCGCTGGCGGCCGAAGGCGTCGCGGTAAAAACCCTCGTTCCCGGCTATCCCGCCGTGCTGGCCGCGCTCGGAACCGCGGCCGAACTGGCCGCGTGGCCGGACCTGTTCGGTGGGCCGGCGCGGCTCGTCGGCGGCCGCGGCGCCGGGCTCGATTTGCTGGCAATCGACGCGCCGCATCTCTTCGCACGCGCGGGCAATCCCTATACCGGACCCGACGGGCGCGATTGGCCGGACAACGCGCTGCGCTTCGCGGCGCTCGGGCAAGTCGCGGCGCGGCTCGGCCAGGGCCTGCTTCCGGATTTTCACCCGGATGTGGTTCACGCGCATGATTGGCAGGCGGGGCTGGCGCCGGCGTATCTGCATTACGCGGCCGGTCCGAGACCCGGCACGGTGATGACCGTGCACAATCTGGCCTTTCAGGGCCAGTTTCCGGCGCATTGGTTTGCACGCCTCGGGCTTCCCGCGCACGCCTTCACGACCGACGGCGTCGAGTATTACGGCATGGTCGGCTATCTGAAGGCCGGCTTGCGCCTGGCCGATCGGATCACCACCGTCTCGCCCACCTATGCGGTCGAAATCCGCACGCCGGAAGCCGGCATGGGGTTCGATGGCCTGCTGCGCGACCGCGCGTCCGTGCTCAGCGGCATCCTGAACGGCATCGACGAGCGGTTCTGGAACCCCGCCAATGACGCCGATTTGGCTTCCACCTTCGATGCCGCGCATCCCGCGCCGCGGGCGGCGAACAAGGCTTGCTTGCAGGAACGGCTCGGGCTGCATCCGGAACCGGACACGCTGTTGTTCGGCGTGGTGACCCGGCTCACCTGGCAGAAGGGCATGGATCTGCTGTTGCAGGCGCTGCCGGCGCTGCTCGCCGGCGGCGCGCAACTGGCGCTGCTCGGGTCGGGCGAGCGCCCGCTCGATGACGGATTCGCCGCCGCCGCGGCGGCGCATCCCGGGCGGATCGGCGTTCGGATCGGCTATGACGAAGCACTGGCGCACCTGATCCAGGGCGGCAGCGACGCGGTGCTGGTGCCCTCGCGATTCGAGCCGTGCGGGCTGACGCAGCTTTGCGCCTTGCGTTACGGGGCGCTGCCCGTGGTCGCGCGCGTGGGCGGACTTTCCGACACGATCATCGACGCCAACGAAATGGCGCTGGCCGCCGGGGTGGCGAACGGCATCCAGTTCGCGCCGGTATCCCGCGACGCCCTGGAGGCGGCGATCGGGCGCGCCGCGGCGCTGTGGTCGGATCGGGACAACTGGCGGCGGACGCAGCGCAACGCCATGACCACCGATGTCGGCTGGACCCGTCCCGCCCGCCATTACGCGGCGCTCTACCGCTCGCTGATCGGGCGGCCCTAGGCTGCCGGCTCAACTGTTGCCGATGAGAACCCCGGCGGCGAACACCAGGGCGCCGCCGAACATGACCTGCAGCGCGGCGGAGAAGGGCGGGGTGTCCATGTAGCGCCAGCGGACCCAGCTGATCACCGACAGCTCCACGATCACCACGGCGAACGAGAGCGCGGTCGCGGTCCAGAATTCCGGGATCATGTAGGGCAAGGTGTGGCCGAGCCCGCCCACCGTGGTCATCAGCCCGCAGATGAAGCCGCGGATCAGCGGCGCGCCACGCCCGGTGAGGCTGCCGTTGTCCGATAGCGCCTCGGCGAAGCCCATGGAAATGCCGGCCCCGATGGAGGCGGCGAGCCCCACCACGAACGCATCCCAGGACCGCCCGGTGGCGAAGGCGGCGGCGAACAGCGGCGCCAGGGTGGAGACCGAGCCGTCCATCAGCCCGGCGAGGCCCGGCTGGATGATGCGCAGCACGAACAGCCGCCGCCGCGCCTCGTCCTCCTGCTCGCGCACGTTCTCCGGCAGGTTCTCCTCCACCAGCCGGTCGGCGATGTGCTCGTGCTCCACCTCGGCCTCGGCCAGATCGCCCAGCAGCTTGCGGATGGAGGCATCGGTCGAGCGGCTGGCGGCGGTGCGGTAGAACCGCTCCGTCTCCACCTCCATCAGCTGCGCCTCCTTGCGCACCGCGTCGAGGTTGAGGTCCGCCATCTGCCAGAGCGGGCGGTGGTGCAGGAAGCCGCGCACGTCCTGGCGGCGGATCAACGGAATGTGTTCGCCGAATTTCTCGCGGTAAAGCTCGATCAGCAGCCTTCGGTGGTCGTTCTCCTGCGCCGCCATGGCCGAGAACACCTTGGCGCTGGCGGGGTAGTCGGTCCGCAGCCGCTCGGCGTAGTCGGCGTAGATTCGCCCGTCCTCCTCCTCGTTGCTGATCGCCAGCGCGAGGATCTCCCGTTCGCTCAGTTCGGAAAAATTGCGCATGGCAGCAATCTGGCGCGCCGCCCCGCCGCGTCAACCCGGAGGCGAAATGACGCAACTGCGACGCAGTCGTGATTCCGGCAGGGTTGCCGTTCCATCCCCCCCGGCAGGCGGCCTATAAGCGGAGCATGCCGTTCGACACACGCGACCTCGCCACCGGGCTGCCCACCGACACGCCGGCGGAGCGGCGGAACCGGCAGATCGTCTCCGTCTGGCTGTTCACGATCTGCGGTCTGATCTGGGCGATGATCGTGCTGGGCGGGGCGACGCGGCTGTCGGGCTCGGGCCTCTCGATCATGGAATGGGCGCCGATCTCGGGGGTGCTGCCGCCGCTGTCGCACGCCGACTGGGAGCGGCTGTTCACCCTCTACAAGCAGATCCCGCAGTACAATCTGTTGCACGTGGGCATGGGGCTGCGGGGGTTTCAGGGCCTGTTCTGGCTGGAATGGACGCATCGGCTGTTCGGGCGCCTCATCGGGCTCGCGTTCCTGGTGCCGCTGGTCTGGCTGTGGGCGAGCGGGCGGATCGAGCGGAGCCTGCGGCCGCGGCTGGCGCTGCTGTTCGTGCTCGGCGGGCTGCAAGGCGCGGTCGGCTGGTTCATGGTGGCCTCGGGCTTCTTGCCGGACAGCACCGCGGTCTCGCGGTACCGGCTGGTGATCCATCTGGCGCTGGCGCTGGTGCTGTTCGGCGCCATCCTGTGGACCGGCCTGTCGGTGCTGCAGCCGGCGCCGGTGCATCTCGACTGGACCGGGGCGCGGGCGACGCGCCGGCTCGCCATCGGGACGGTTTTCCTGGTGTCGCTGACCATCGTCGCGGGCGGATTCACCGCCGGGCTGCACGCCGGGCTCAGCTACAACACGTTTCCGCTGATGAATGGCCGGCTGGTCCCGAGCAGCTACGCGGCGCTCGACCCGTTCTGGCGCAACCTCACCGAGAACGTGGCGGCGGTGCAGTTCGACCATCGCGTGCTCGCCACGCTGACCGCGCTGACCGCCCTCGCGACAGTGGTCTGCGGCCTATCGAGCTATCTGCCGCGCCGAATTCGCGTCGTTCTGGGGCTGCTCGGCTTGGCGGTGACCGCGCAGGTACTGCCTCGGCGTGACCACGCTGCTGCTCGTGGTGCCGCTGCCGGTGGCGGTGGCGCATCAGGGCGTGGCGGTGCTGCTGCTGGCCGCCGCCCTGGCCTGCGTCCACGCGCTGCGCGGGGCGCGCCACCAACACCTGCCGGAGGTGACGGTGCGGGAGCGAGCGAGCGAAGCCGCGCCGTCGTGATTCTCCCCGCCGGGCCGCTGAAAGCGGCCGCGCGAGGCATCATCTGAGCGGTTCGATCGACCGGCGCGGCGCGGCCCCCGTTTCGCGCGCCTCCCGAGCTTCCAGGAGTTGCCATGAGCACGCCCATTCTCGCGGACACGCCGCTTGCCGCCACCGACCGCCTGTTCTTCGAGCGCCCGGGCGTCACCCTCGACCGCGACGCGGCGGAGCACATCGTCCGCGGCGCGCTCGCGCATGCCGATGACGGCGAACTGTTCCTGGAATACCAGGAGAGCGAGGCGCTCAGCCTCGACGACGGGCGGATCCGCAGCGCCGGGTTCGACACGGCGCTCGGCTTCGGGCTGCGCGCGGTGGCCGGGGAGGCGACCGGCTACGCCCACGCGGGCGAACTGTCCGAGGCGGCGCTGAAGCGCGCGGCCGAGACGGTCGCGGCCGTCGCTTCCGGCCATTCCGGCACCCTGGCCGAGCCGCCGCGCGCCACCAACGCGCGCCTCTATTCCGCCGCCAACCCGCTGCCCGAAATCGCATTCGCCGAACGCACGAAGGTGCTGGCGGCGATCGACGCCTATGGGCGCGGCAAGGACAGCCGGGTGAAGCAGGTGATGGCCGCCATCACCGGCTCCTGGCAGGCGGTGCAGATCATGCGCCCGGACGGCACGCGCGTCGCCGACCTGCGCCCGCTGGTGCGGCTGAACGTGGCGGTGATGGTGGAGGCGGACGGGCGGCGCGAGACCGGCACCTACGGCACCGG
The DNA here is from genome assembly GCA_963761015.1 of uncultured Alphaproteobacteria bacterium. Lineage (GTDB taxonomy): Bacteria > Pseudomonadota > Alphaproteobacteria > Acetobacterales > Acetobacteraceae > CAVXFL01. The sequence continues at coordinate 90,752 of CAVXFL010000019.1, read as the reverse complement.
CGGCCGCTTCGGCTACGACCGCGTGCTGGGCGAAGACATCTGGCGCGGCGCGGTGGACGAGGCGCTGCGCCAGGCGCTGGTCAACCTGGACAGCCGCCCCGCGCCGGCCGGCGAGATGCCGGTGGTGCTCGGCTCCGGCTGGCCCGGCATCCTGCTGCACGAGGCGATCGGCCACGGGCTGGAGGGCGATTTCAACCGCAAGAAGACCTCGGCCTTCGCCGGCCTGTTGGGCCAGCGCATCGGCGCGGCCGAGGTGACGGTGGTGGACGACGGCACCATGCCCGACCGGCGCGGCAGCCTGACGGTGGACGACGAGGGCACGCCGTCGAGCCGCACGGTGCTGATCGAGGACGGCGTGCTCGCCGGCTACATGCAGGACCGGCTGAACGCGCGGCTGATGGGCATGCGCCCCACCGGCAACGGGCGGCGCCAGTCCTACGCCCACGCGCCGATGCCGCGCATGACCAACACGCTCATGCTGCCCGGCAAGCACACCCGGGAGGAGATGATCCGCTCGGTGAAGCACGGGTTGTTCGCGGTGAATTTCGGCGGCGGCCAGGTGGACATCACGTCCGGCAAATTCGTGTTCTCGGCGAGCGAGGCGTATCTGATCGAGGATGGCAAGGTGGGCGCGCCGGTGAAGGGCGCGACGTTGATCGGCAACGGGCCGGACGTGCTGACCAAGGTGGCGATGGTGGGCGACGACATGGCGCTCGACCCCGGCATCGGAACCTGCGGCAAGAACGGCCAGGGCGTCCCGGTGGGCGTCGGCCAGCCGACGTTGAAGCTGACCGGCCTGACGGTCGGCGGCACGGCCGCATAGCGCGGGCCGCGCGCCGGCGAACCGCCCGGCCCCAGGCCGGTAACGCGTTGCCAGGCTTCGCTCGCCGAGCGATGCTGACGCGGCGTTCGGCAGGAGGTTCCGGTGCGGCGTTTGGCTTCGACCGCGGCGGCGGTTCTGGCCCTCGGTGTCCTGGCTGCGACGGCGCACGCGCAGCAACCGTCGATCCTCGGGAACTGGCAAGGGCAGCTGAACTGGAACATGCCGGCCGGCATGTTCCTGCAGCTCGCGCTCGACCCGAACGGCCACATCGTCGAGCGGTTCACCAACCACCAGGGGGTGTCACTGGTGATTTCGGGAACCTATCGGTTCGATCCGGCAAACGGATTGCTGGTTATGCAGTTCACCGATTGGGGACCCAGGCAGCTCTGCTCGGCCGTCGTCGGCTGCACCCCGGTCGCCCCCCCGCCGCCGGGCCTCCTTCGGGGCGGACAGCTGCGGGTGGCCTTCCCGGCACCGAACATGATGGTGGTCACCGACCCGGATGGCGCACAGATGGCGTGGTTTCGCCCCTGATCCGGGAGCTTCGTCCTGTGTTGGCTACGCGCGGACGACGACCCGAGGCAGCTCCAGACCGTATCGAAATCCTTTCTTGGTCATCTGCGGCCTCGGACTGGCCTCGCGTAGTGTCTGGCTTCTTGCGCGAGCTTTCGCTCGGATGGAAGATCAGAAAGCCAAGCAACACCTTCGGGCTCGCAGGAATCCGGTGAATGTCGGCTTCGAGCGAACCCCGCTTATGGCGAGGCACACATGGACGAGACCCCTGCGATGCCGTATGCGCGAATACTTGTTCTTTTGCGGGCGATCATGCTGTTGGCGCTCGCGACGGCATCCGTTGCCGCGCCGGCGATGGCGCAGCCAGCGTCGCTCGTCGGCACTTATGACGGGCGGCAGATGGAGATCGCCGCCGGTCTGCAGCTTGGCGCTGACGGCCGGTTTCGCTACGCGTTATCCTATGGTGCTCTGGATGAACAGGCCACCGGTAAATGGGCGTTGCATGGTGATCGCGTCCTCCTCACCAGCGATCCGGTCACCGCGCCCCGCGTTGTCCTGGTTTCGCACGCCAGAGGGACTCCCGGATTGCTCCGGGTCGATCTGGATGTTCCGAACGGCATATCGAGACAGTATTTCGCTGCGGTAATCACTAAGATGAGCGGGGACACCGAGCAAAGGCAGTTGAGCGAGGACGGGCTCTCCTGGCCGTTCAGCGCTGCGGATGCGCCGACCAGCATCCTCATCGTGCTACCGATCTTTGAGGTTGCGAGCGCGCCGTTGAGGCTCGATGCAAATTCCGGCTATTCGGTCCGCTTTCGCTTCGACCCGCATGACCTCGGCAAGGTGGATTTCCGGGCCACGCCGTTGCGGATTGTCAATGGCGAGCTTCTGCTCGAACGACATGGCCGAACGGTCCGGTTCAAGCGAGAGGTGCAAGCTCCGATGCCTCGGTAGTTACCAAGGATCAACGCCATCGTAGGGCACCAGCATGCAGACAGTGTCGGACCACGGCTCCGCCAGTGAGCGCCGATGTCCAACTCGGCGCTGGTTGCCGGCTCATTGGTGTCGTGGCGTGCCGAAAGCGGGAAGCGAGTAGACGACCAGCGCGCCCGCGTCGGTCGGCATACGGATGAACGGCTGTCCGAACAGGGATGCGAGGTTCTGCGCTTCGAAATGGCCCCAGCCGGTTGTGACGGCGATGAACTGCTTGCCGTTCACCGCATAGGAGATGATGCCTCCATCGTGACCGATGCCGTCGTTGTGCGACCAAAGTTTGCGGCCGGTTTTGGCGTCCAGCGCCGCCAGCATGCCGTCGGGGCGCGGCACGAACAGCAACCCGCCCTTGGTCGAGAGCAGGCTCGCCATGATCGGATACTTGTAGACCACCTCCCAGGCTTTCTTGCCGCTGACCGGGTCGACCGCGTTGATATGGCCATACGCCGCGCGGTGTCCTGGCGGAGCGATCGGCGAATAGGTGGCGCTCAGATACACTTGGCCGGAATAGTCGGGCGGCTTGGGGAGATGTTGCGCCTCCAGCACATCGCACCACTCCTGCACGGCTTTGTAGTAAAGCCCTGTATCGGGATCGTAGCTGCCGCTGATCCAGGTAACCGCCCCGTCGCCCACTGCCGGACACACCGTCTCGCGCTTGCCGATCGGGATATCGTGCCGGCCGATCAACCGCCCGGTATGCGGATCGACCCCATCGGCGAAAGTCAGCGTTTCGTCAAGCCGCCAGACGTTCACAATCTTTAACGGAATGCGGCTGGGATCCGGTCATAACGTAAACGAAGCCGTCCTTGTTGGCGTGGGCGACGAGATGTTGGCCGGCGCGGTCGAGCATCACGAACTCGCCCACCGCGCCATCGAAGTCCCAATCGTCGTGCGGCACCTCCTGGAAATACGATTTCAGCCGGCCGGTATCGGGATCGAGCGCGATCACTCCGGAGGTGTACAGGTTGTCGCCGGGCCGGGCCCCGGAGTCGTGATCGGGCGCCGCATTGGCCGTGCCCCAAAACACCGTGTTCGTGTCGGCATCGTACCTGCCGGTCATCCACCCGCCGCCGCCGCCGGTCTTCCAGCTCGCGTTGCCCCAACTCGCCAGCGAGCGCGCATCGCCGCCAATCGTGTCGAATTGCCAGATTTTCCTGCCGCTCTCAGCGTCCACGCCGAAGATCGGCCCGCAGCATCCGGCCTGCTCGCCGCCGTTGTCGCCGATAATGACCTTGTCCTTGACGACGAGCGGCGCGCCGGTGAAGCCCTTAACACCCAGCTTCGGGTTGATCAGCCGCGTGTCCCAAACGGGTTCGCCGCTGCGCATGTCGACGGCGATCAGCCGTCCGTCGACGGTTCCGATGTCAGCTTGCCGTAGCCCGCGGCGAGGCCACGATTCTACGGCTGATACGGCGTCGCATCGGCGAGTGCTTCGTCCAGTTTTGGCTTGAACCTCCCAATGGCGGGCCGGTCGCGCCGTCCAGCGCCCAAATCTGGTCGTAGGCAATGCTGTAATAGACCCGGCCGCCGATGGCGAGCGGAAACGATTGGATGCCGCCATGCGGGCTCGCGCCGGGCACATGCAGCCAGGCCACATCGAGATGCTTGACGTTGGCGACGGTGATCTGGTCGAGCGGGCTGTAGTGCCAGGATTTATAGCTGCCGTGGTACATCACCCAGTCGTTCGCATCCCGATCCGCCTTCGCCAGCGTGGTGCCGTCGAGTTGCACGGGAGCGAACGGTTCGACCGCGATGCGGCCGAGGTAATAACCGCCGCTCACCCGGCGCCGCCCACCGACAGACGCCTTCAGGGCATGGGCCTTGGAAACGACCGAGAACAGCGCGGAATCGACCGGCGCCGCGCTGTGTCGCAGCGCCACGGCCGCGACGGCGAGCAATCCGACGGCAACGCCGCCCGCGAGCAACGTCTTTCGTATCGCGGCTAACTTCACTTCAGTCCTTTGGCCCGGGATGCATCGGCGTGGGGCTGGCGGCGCAACCGCGCCGAGGGAAGGAAAAGGCGACAGGGTTCGGCCCAGCTCACCGGCTCAGGATCGCTGCCTCCAAATAATGCGCCAAGTGATCCTTTGTCGACCCACGCGCTCGGCGATATAAAAGCCCCTTTCCGGCGAAAGTCGGAATCCACTTCGACGCACGACGTGCGGCGCGGTGGACCCCGGCTTTCGCCGGGGAAGGGCATGGTTTCCGCCCCACTACGCTTTCCGTTCCGCGCCGGCCCGCTCAGTGCGGATCGGCGCGCCCGCCGACGACCTCGTGCTCTTCTTGCAAAACGTCCCACGCCGGACGTCCGCCCGGTTGTTTCATGCCAGGCATGATCTTCCATCCGCGCAGGGCGCGATCGCGCAGGCGCTCGACGAAGCCCAGGAAAGCGCGGCCGAGCTGCTCGTTCCGCTGGCGCGCGGCCGCGAGTTCGGCGGGGATTTTCATCTTGGTGCGGAAATACACCGCCGCCAGCCCGGTGCCCGCCATGGCCAGCACCGCCGCCGCGATCGCGGCGAACCAGCCGAGCATGCGTTCCGCCGCGGCGTCGTCCTCCTGCCCAAACACGATCTTGGCGAGGCGATGCATCTGCGAGCCCTGCCGCGCGCCGACCAGCGCGGTTTCGGCGTCGCGCAATTCGTTGCGCCCGCTGTTCAGCTGCGACTCGGTGCCGGCGATGTCGGTTCTGACCCTTTGCAGCGACGCATCCACCTGCCTGACCTGGCCGTTCACCTGCGCGATCGAATCATTGCGCTCCCTTCTCGCCTCGCCGCGCGTGGCACTGATGGAGTTGATGCGCTTGTACATGCCGGCCTGCTGTTCATTCAGCACCTTGTCCAGCACCGCCAGCTCCCGCCGATGCCGAATGGAAAGCGCGGTCAACCGGCAACGGTGATGCCGGCGGCAGGCGTAAAAGGCCTGGTTGCGTTCCTTCTCCTGGCGCTTGAGCATGGTTTCCCGCTCGCGCTCGATGGCTTCGATCCGGGAATTCTCGAAGGCGCGGATCTGCTGGATATCCTTGCTGGCGCCGGCGATATCGGTGGCGGCAAGTGCCTCCGCGCCCCCGGCCTCGCTGCGCAGTGTGCTGAGCTGGCGTTCCAGTTCACCCCGCTGCGAGACGAGATCCTGCATTTTCCGTTCGAGATTGCCGACCGTCGACTGCCAGTTGATGACACCTATCTCGGCCTCGCGTACTTGCGCGATGCGCAGGTTGAACGCGCGCTCGAACCCGAACAGCAGGTTGTTGAAGGTGAGCGCGCCGAACAGCAGAATCAGGCCTATGGCGATGCTTCGCCAGAGTCGGCCCTCGACGGAAAAGGCGCCCTCGACCAGCGGGATGCGCGACATTTCCACGACGGCGCCGGCCGCGAACGGCGCGGCGGCCGAGACCGCCGTGATGAATCCCGCCGGCGCGTGCTCCACCCCGGCGAACAGCGCCAGCATGAATCCGATCAGGATGACGACGATCTCGATGATCCACGCGACCACGATCAGGCGAGGGCCGCTCGCCGGCATGGCGACGGCGGCGTGGGTGGCCGGGATCGCCGCCGCGGCGTCCATCGAGGCCAAAGCCGGAATCTCCCCCATGGCGCCGCGTCTCCTTTTCCAGCCCACGCGCGGCACGCGTCTCGCGCAAGTTGCCACTACCGCCGGGCGAGTTCAGGCGGATAATGCAATGGTACGATGGGCTTCGTCTATAGGCGCGAACTAGGGGGTTCGTGATTTCGCGAGACGCTACACGCCGTCCTACAGCATCGGCCGCCCGCCCGTTACGGGCAGCAGCGCGCCGGTGATGTAGCTCGCCTCGTCCGAGGCCAGCAGCACGTACGCGGCCGCCAGTTCGGCCGGTTGGCCGGCACGGCCGAGCGGGGTGTTCTTGCCGAAGCTCTCGACGTGGTCCGGCGGCATCGTCGAGGGAATCAGCGGCGTCCAGATCGGGCCCGGGGCGACCGCGTTCACGCGAATGCCCCGCTCGGCTACCAGTTCGCGCCAGCCCGGCGGTGAAGTTCGCGATCGCGCCCTTCGTCGTCGCATAGGCCCAGCAGACTCGGGCTCGGGCTCTTCGCGTTGATCGAACTGGTGTTCACGATCGCAGCACCCGGCTGCATGTGCGGGATCGCCGCCTGGCACAGCCAGAACATGGCATAAACGTTGGTGCGGAACGTCCGCATCCCACTCCGCGGAGCTGATCTCCGCGATGCTCTCGTGCGTGCGCTGGAGCGCGGCATTGTTCACCAGGATGTCGAGCCGGCCGAACTCGCGCACGACCCGCTCCACCAACGCGCGGCAATGCGCTTCCTCCGCGATGTCGCCGGGCACGCAGATCCCGCGCTGTCCGGCCTGCTCGACCCAGCGGTGGGTTTCCTTCGCGTCCTCGTGCTCGCTCAGGTAGGAGATCAGCACGTCCGCGCCCTCGCGCGCGAAGGCGATGGCGACGGCGCGGCCGATGCCGGAATCCGCCCCGGTGATGAGCGCCGCCTTGCCCGCCAGCCGGCCGCAGCCTTTGTAGGAGTGCTCGCCGTGATCCGGCTGGGGCGCCATCTCGTCGGTGTGCCCGGGCGGGCGCTGTTGCTGCCGGGGCTGCGGCGGCGTCGCGCGGCTGGTATCGGTTTCTTGCGGCATGGGCGGGCTCCGGTTGGTGGGTTGGTGCCGCGCTAACCACGGGCGCGCGGCCCGGTTCGCGCCCCTCCGCTAGTTGAAGCCGCGCTCTCCCGGTTTCGCCTCACAACGCGAACCGGGGCGGGTCGATACGCCATGGTCGATACGCCCATGGTCGATGCGCCCATCGTCGATACGCCCATCGTCGATGCGCCCTGAACGCCGCGCCGGCCCCGAACGTTGGCGAACCATGCCGAAACCCGCCAGCCAGAGCGGCACCGAGCTTCGCGCCTACCAGGTGAAGCGCGATTTCGCGGTCACGCCCGAACCGCCACCCGAAGCGGCCGGGCGGAACCGGGCGATCGGCTCGTATTGCCCGCGCGCCCGGCCGGGCGCCACGGCGGCGACCCCGCTCGCCTGGCGGGAGGTGACGCCGCAACTCGATCCGGCCGGCTTCACGATCAAGACGATCCCGGAGCGTCTTGATCGACCGAAGCGCGATCCGTGGCGCGACTTCTTTCGCACGGAACAGACTTTGCCGGAGGTTGCCTCGGGTCCGGCGCGCCGTGGCACGCGAGCGGCGAAACCGGCCGCGGCTTCCCGACCCGGCATCGTGGTCGCCCGCAAGCCGCGGCCGCGGTGAGTTGACAACGGCGCCGATAGCCGCGGCTCAGGCCACCGGCAGAACGCAACTCTTCGGCGCACCCGCCTCGGGCGGGGCGGCGGCGACGTCGAACGTCTGGCTGGCGACCACCTGGCCGTCGTACAGCAACGAAAACGTCCAGGTGCCCGGGGCCATCTCCCAGGGCTGGTTGAAGTCGAAGCCGGTCCAGCCGACCCCGGCGCCGAGCGGAACCTGATAGGTGTCCACGGTCGAATGCCGCCCGTCCGGCCGCGTCAGCATCGGGTGATCGACGCGCACCTCGGCCACCGCCGATTGGCGCGGCGCGAAATTGGCGGCCCGGGTACTGCACGCCGAACCGCCCGCACGGCCGGGCGACGATGTGATCGGTCTGGCGAAGCAGGCGCGGCATGCCCATCAGCGCGACCTCGACGATGCTGTTCTGGCGGTATTTCGCCGGCAGCGGCCCCATCTCCAGGCTGCGCGAATAGAGGCCGAACGCCACGATTTCCACCCGTGGAACCTCGCCCGCCCAGGCGGGGGCGACAGCGAGGCCGAGAAGCATCACCGTTGATCCGACCGCGAGAGAACGCGCGAGCCGCTTCGCCATGGCCCCTCCGGAACATTCGCTTCGGCGCGCCGCCATGATACGGGAGATTCCATGTACGTTCCCAGCGCCTTCGCCGAGACCGACCACGCCCGCATCGTCGGGCTGATCCGGGCCAATCCGTTCGGGCTGCTGATCACGACACGTCGCGGCCTGGAAATCTCGCACATTCCGTTCGTGGTCACCGAAGCAGCGGAGGGTTTCGTGCTCTCGGGCCACCTCGCGGCGGCCAATCCGCAATGCGCAGCACTGGATGGGGGCGAGGCGCTGGCGGTGTTCCGAGGGACCGCACGCCTACATCTCGCCGTCCTGGTACCGCACCGGTCCCGCCGTGCCGACCTGGAACTATGCGGCGGTGCATGTGACCGGGCGGCTGTGCCCGCTCGCCGACGGCGAGCAGGTCGCGGCGATGCTGCGGGCGCTCGGCGCGCACGACGCGGACTTCGATCTCGACGCGCTGCCGGAAAGCTACCGTGCCGGCATGATCGCCGGCATACGGGCGTTCACCTTGGCGCCGGAACGCGTCGAAGCGAAATGGAAAACCAGTCAGAACCGGCCCCAGGCCGACCGGCTGGGCGTGATCGCCGCGCTGCGCCGCTCGGGCGATCCGCACGGCTCACAAATGGCCGACCTGATCGCGGCGACGCTGAACCCAGGAGGATCGGCGTAGAGCCTAGAAACCCTCGCGCTCCAGGCGCTTGCGCTCCAGCTTGCGGGCGCGGCGCACCGCCTCGGCCCCTTCGCGGGCCCGGCGCTCCGACGGCTTCTCGTAATGCCGGCGCAGCTTCATTTCGCGGAAAATTCCCTCCCGCTGCATCTTCTTCTTGAGCGCCTTCAGCGCCTGGTCGACGTTGTTGTCGCGTACGAGAACTTGCACTTGGCCGCCTTCTCCTGTCGGTTGTTGGCGTGACGAATTCGGCCGCGACCACGGGGCGCGGTTCCCCGGACCGGCTTCCGCCGCGGGGAAAACGCGTATAACACGGCCGCCCGCGCTCGCGAAACCCCGCCGCCGTCCCATCTGACGCACCATGGCCATTCTCAAGATCGCCCGAATGGGCCACCCGGTTCTCTGGCAAAAGGCCGCGCCGGTGCCCGATCCGTCCGCCCCGGAGATCCGCCGCCTGGTCGCCGACATGATGGAAACCATGGAGGACGCGCCGGGGGTCGGCCTCGCCGCGCCGCAGGTCCACGTGCCGCTGCGGCTGTTCGTGTTTCGGGTGCCGGCGCAGCGGCGCAGCGAGGACCCGGACGACACCGAGACCGGTAACAGCGTATTGATCAATCCGGAGATCGTGCCGGTCGGCGAGGACATCCGCCTGCGCTGGGAGGGCTGCCTCTCCATCCCCGGCCTGCGCGGCGCAATACCGCGGCCCTGGCGGGTGCGCTATCGCGGCGTCGATTGCGACGGCAACGTGGTCGAGCGGGAGGTCAGCGGGCTGCACGCTGGCGTGGTGCAGCACGAGAACGACCACCTCGACGGCATTCTCTATCCGATGCGCATGACGGACCTGTCGCTGTTCGGCTTCGACGCCGAACTGGCGCGCTTTCCCGCGCCGGCCCCGGCCGGGCGCGCATGATCGCGCCGCCGGAGCGCAGCCCGGAGCGCGACGCCGCGATCGCGGCGGCGCTGCCGCACATCCCCGAACTCGGCTGGACCCGCGCGGCGCTGCGCGCGGCCGTCCGCGACCTCGGCCTGCCGCCGGAAGACGCCGCGTTGCTGTTCCCTTCCGGCCCCGCCGATCTCGTCGAGGCCTTCGCCGACTGGGCGGACCGGCGCATGGCCGGGGATGCCGACGCGCTGAACCTGGCCGAGCGCCGGCTGCCGGAACGGGTGCGCGCGCTCATCGCCCTGCGTCTGGCACACGACCGGGCGCACAAGGAGGCGGTGCGCCGGGCGGTGGCGTTCATGGCCGCGCCGCGCCACGCCGGCATGGCGGCGCGCGCGCTCGCCCGCACGGTGGATGCGATCTGGCACGCGGCGGGCGACCGCTCGGCCGATTTCAGTTGGTACACCAAGCGCGCCATCCTGGCCGGGGTGTACACCTCGACCGTGCTGTTCTGGCTCGCCGACGACAGCGACGACGCGGCGGAGACGCTCGCCTTCCTCGACCGCCGCCTCGCGGATGTGGCCGGCATCGGCCGGCTGCGCCGCCGCGCCTCGGCCTGGGTCGGGCGCTTTCGCCCCGCGCCGCCACGCGAGTCCGATACGCCGGCAACCTGATCGCCGACCGCACGTTGCTTGGCCCACCGTAACGGAGTGAGGTCATGCGCGGCGTTCTGCTCTGGCTGCTCGGGATCCCGATCCCGATCATCATCCTGCTCTATCTGTTCCACGTCATCTGACCGCGAAGCCGTCGGGTCCCGCTGTCGCGTCAGCGAGTTGCGCGGGGCGTTTCGGCATTTCCCCGCGAGGAAATACGTTACGCGGACGGGCTCGGAATGGCGACGCGCGCCACCTTGATCTTGTCGGCGTGCTTGAGCGCTTGTGCCATATCGTAGTCGAGTTGGAGGCCGGCCCACACCTCGGGCCGGCTGCCGAATGCCTTGGACAGCCGGATCGCCATTTCCGGGGATATGCCGGCATGGCCGTTCACGAGATCCGAAAGGGCCTTGCGGCTGACGCCCAGCACCTTGGCGGCCTCGGTCACGGTCAGCCGCAAAGGCTCGAGGCAATCATGCTTGACCAGCAAGCCCGGGTGTGGGGGGTTCTTCATGGGCATGCTTCGCTGCACCTCAGTGATAGTCGATCAGGTCCACATCCGCCACGTCCACGCCCTCGAAGCGCCAGACGATACGCCAGTTGCCTGACACGGAGACGGCCCAAAACCCGGCCAAATTACCTTTCAGCGGATGCAGCCGAAAACCCGGCAGGGCCATATCGTCAGGCTCGGCGGCCCGGTTGAGGAGGGCCAGAATGCGCGCGATCCTCTCGGCCTGATCCGCCCGCAGCTTGCGGTGGTCGTCGTTCTCGAACAGCAGTTTCAGGCCCTTGTGCCGGAAATTCCGAATCACGGCGACACGTGTAACGTGGCACTTATCAAACGGCAACCGTGGGTTTGGAAAGCCCCCTGCGAGCGTTGCCCGCTCTTGAGCGCTGAGCCCGCCTCACCATCTGACGTAACGACCGCGTGAGCGTCGCCTGAGCAGGGGCGCTCGCGCCTATGTCGCCTATCGGACGGGGACAAAGACATGGACATCGAGAAATTCACCGAGCGCGCGCGCGGCTTCCTGCAGGCGGCGCAGACCATCGCCATTCGCGAGTTCCACCAGCGGATCGGCCCCGAACACCTGTTGAAGGCGCTGCTCGACGACGAGGAAGGTGCCGCCTCCGGCCTGATCCGCGCCGCCGGCGGCGATCCCGCCCAGGCCAAGAGCGCGGCCGATGCCGAGGTGGCCCGCCTGCCAAAGGTGCAGGGCTCCGGCGCCGGCCAGCCGCAGATCACGCCCGAACTGGTGCGCGTGCTCGATGCCGCGCAGCAGGCGGCGCAGAAGGCCGGCGACGAATACGTGGCGCAGGACCGGCTGCTGGTCGCGCTCGCCGCCGTGGACAGCGCCGCCGCCCGCATTCTCCGCCAGGCCGGCGCGAACGCCCAGGCGCTGGAGCGCGCGGTCGAGCAGATCCGCAAGGGCCGCCGCGTGGACAGCCCGAACGCCGAGGCCAGCTTCGACGCGCTGAAGAAATACGCCCGCGACATCACGGCGCTCGCCCGCGAAGGCAAGCTCGACCCGGTGATCGGCCGCGACGAGGAAATCCGCCGCGCCATCCAGGTGCTCGCCCGCCGCACCAAGAACAACCCGGTGCTGATCGGCGAGCCCGGCGTCGGCAAGACCGCCATCGTCGAGGGCCTCGCCATCCGCATGGTCAACGGCGACGTGCCGGAGGCGCTGAAGAACAAGAAGCTGCTCGCCCTCGACCTCGGCGCCCTGGTCGCCGGCTCGAAATTCCGCGGCGAGTTCGAGGAGCGGCTGAAGGCCGTGCTGAAGGAGATCGAGGCCGCCAGCGGCGAGGTCGTGCTGTTCATCGACGAGCTGCACAACCTGGTCGGCGCCGGGCGGGCCGAAGGCTCGATGGACGCCTCCAACCTCATCAAGCCGGAGCTGGCGCGCGGCGCGCTGCACTGCATCGGCGCCACCACGCTCGACGAGTACCGCAAGCACATCGAGAAGGACGCGGCGCTGGCACGGCGCTTCCAGCCGATCTTCGTCGGCGAGCCCTCGGTCGAGGACACGATCAGCATCCTGCGCGGCATTCGCGAGAAATACGAAACCCATCACGGCGTGCGCATCACCGACGGCGCGCTGGTCGCCGCCGCGACCCTCTCGCACCGCTACATCACCGACCGCTTCCTGCCCGACAAGGCGATCGACCTGGTCGACGAAGCGGCGAGCCGCTTGCGCATGCAGGTCGACAGCAAGCCCGAGGAGCTGGACGAGCTGGATCGCCGCCTCATGCAGCTCAAGATCGAGCGCGAGGCGCTGAAGCGGGAAACCGACGAGGCGTCGCGCGCGCGGCTGGAGAAGCTGGAGAAGGAACTGGCCGAGCTGGAGGAGCGCTCCAACCAGCTCACCGCCGCCTGGAACGCCGAGAAGGAGCGCGTGGTCGAAAGCAAGAAGCTGAAGGAGCGGCTGGAGCAGGCGCGCAGCGAGGTCGAATTGGCGCAGCGGCGCGGCGACCTGACCCGCGCCTCGCAACTGCTGTACGGCGAGATTCCGGAGCTGGAGCGCAAGCTCGCCACCGCGCACTCGGACGGGCGGCTGGTGAACGAGGCCGTCACCGCCGAACACATCGCGAGCGTCGTGTCGCGCTGGACCGGCATCCCGGTGGACCGGATGCTGGAAGGCGAGCGCGCGAAGCTCATGCGCATGGAGGAGGAGCTGCACAAGCGCGTGGTCGGGCAGGACGAGGCGCTGCGCGCCGTCGCCAACGCGGTGCGCCGCGCCCGCGCCGGCTTGCAGGACCCGAACCGCCCGATCGGCAGCTTCCTGTTCCTCGGCCCCACCGGCGTCGGCAAGACCGAGACCTGCAAGGCGCTCGCCGAATTCCTGTTCGACGACGAGCGCGCCATGGTCCGCGTCGACATGAGCGAGTTCATGGAGAAGCACTCGGTCGCCCGGCTGATCGGCGCGCCGCCCGGCTATGTCGGCTACGAGGAGGGCGGCGTGCTGACCGAGGCGGTGCGCCGGCGCCCCTATCAGGTGATCCTGTTCGACGAGGTGGAGAAGGCGCACGAGGACGTCTTCAACATCCTCTTGCAGGTGCTGGACGACGGGCGGCTGACCGACGGCCAGGGGCGCACGGTCGATTTCCGCAACTCGATCATCGTGCTGACCAGCAACCTCGGCAGCGACGTCCTGGCCGCGCTCCCCGAGGGCGAGACCGACCGCGATGGTGTACGGCCAGGTGATGACGATCGTCCGGGCCCGCTTCCGCCCCGAGTTCCTGAACCGGCTGGACGAGATCATCCTGTTCCGCCGGCTGGAGCGCGGCGACATGGCGGCGATCGTGACCATCCAGCTCGAGCACCTGCGCGGCCTGCTGGCGGACCGCAAGATCGAGCTGGACGTGGACCGCGGCGCGCTCGAATGGCTGGGCGAGGAGGGCTACGACCCCGTCTATGGCGCGCGGCCGTTGAAGCGGGTGATCCAGCGCAGCCTGCAGAACCCGCTCGCCGGCATGATCCTGGACGGCACGATCCGCGACGGCGACACAATCCACGTCACCGCCGGCCGCGACGGCCTGGTGATCAACGGCCGGATGGCCGAAGCGGCTTAAGGGCGGCCCTCGCCGCGGCGGCACCTCTGCCCGGGGGCGCCGCCCGCAGGAGAATTGCATTTGCAGGAGCAGCCATCGCAGATCGCCTCCTCCCCTTGCGGGAGGAGGCCGGGAGGAGGGGTGATTCCAGAGCCGTGCCAAGCTGGCCTCGCGCTGCGGTTTCACCCCTCACCCCGACCTCTCCCGCAAGGGGAGAGGGAGGCTCCAGTCGGCGGGGCGGCCGAAGCTCGATCCCCAATGCAATAGCCCTGGCGCCGCCCGCAGGTTCATGTCGGTGCGCGAAGGTGCTATGGTCGCGCCATGAATATCGCCCTGCGCAAGCCGCGCATGACGCGGGAGGAATTCTTCGTCTGGGCGGAGGCCCAGGACATCCGCTTCGAGTTCGACGGATTCCAGCCGGTCGCAATGACCGGCGGCACCGTCAACCACAGCCAGCTCAGCGGGAACGTCCTTGTCGCTCTGCGCGAGCGCCTGCGCGGAAGTAACTGTCGGGTGCTCGGCCCGGACGCGGGAGTGGCGACCATCGGCAATGCCGTGCGCTACCCCGATGCCGTCGTGAGCTGCACCAAGACCCCCGGCTCGGCGCATCTCGTGCAGGAGCCGGTCGTGGTGTTCGAGGTGTTGAGCCCGACCTCCGGTCGCGTGGACCGCATCGAGAAGGTCCGCGAATACGCCGCTATCCCCTCGATCCGCCGCTATCTCATCCTGGAGCACGCGAACATTGGCGTGACCGTGTTTGAACGGGCGCGCGCTGATGAAATGTGGCGCGCGAGCACGCTGACCGCGGACGAAACGCTCCGCCTGCCCGAAATCGGCATCGAAATCGCAGTCGCCGAACTCTATCAGGATGTCGACCTGCCGGCCGCCCCGGGGCAGGTCAGCGCGTAGGGCGCAAAAGCGAAGCGCATTGCGCCGAACTGCCGAAAGGCGGGTTACGCTTCGCTCACCCGCCCGACTACTGAAGGGTGTGCGGCCACAGCATCCGTGGGTCCAGGACACTCCGACAGTTTATCTACCATTGACGCGGTAGCTATACTAACGCATAAGCCACGGCCCATGTTCGACAGCGTCGCCCCGAACCACCCCAACCCCGCCCCGGCGCTCGCCTGCCAGCTCCCGGCCGACGCCTACTGGCACCTTGTCCATACGCTGCGCCTCACCCTGCCGCCTCCGCCCGGCGACAACCCCGAGGATCTGGCAAGGCGCGATCGCGCCGCCATCGCCCGCATCGCCGCGCTCTGCCCCGCAAATGCCGCGGAGGCCGACGTGGCCGCGCAGTTCGTCGCCGCCTCGGAACAGTGGAAGGACTGCCTCCGGCTCGCGCAAGGCCAGGAGACAACGGCGGAATGGGCGAGCAAATGCCGCGCCCAAGCCGCCGCCATGATGCGCCAGGCAAACAGCGCGCTCCGGCTGCTGCTGCGCATGCAGGCGGCCGGGCGAAACATAGAGCGGGACGCCGCCGCGGCCGACCGCCTCGCCTGGACCGAACACTGCGCCTTGGGCCTGATGGCCGAGGCGCTGGCGGGTGCCCCGGCGCAGCCGCCGCCAGCGAAGCCGCAACCGCAACCCGCGCCGCCCACAAACTCCCTGTCGCGCGAAGCAGGAGCGGGCGCAAGGTGCCCCCGGCGATTCCGCTGGCATTGCCCACGAAGGGCGCGGTGAAGGCCCCGGGCCCGACCTCATCGCCGCCGCCGAGCGCTACGCCGCGACCTATCCCGAGCGCGCGGCGAAAATCCGCCGCACCGGCAAGCTGCCGCCCGATGTCCGCTACTTCGACCCGCCCGAAGCCTCGCTCGCACGAGCGCTGTCGACCGCCCGCACCCCGGCGCTCGCCGCGCTCGACGAGGCGTTCGCCCAAGCCCGCGTGGCATAGCGGGGCGCCCGCGAACCTGTTCGCGGTCCGAAGGCGGCCCAAAGCAAGGTGGAACGACGCAGTTCATGCCGCCGCCAGGCTCACGGCGGCTGTTTGGGCGCTCGCCCGCATGCGAGGCAGGAGGGCGGCCCTGCAATCCGACGCCGGGATCAGCGCGTCTCACCAAGCGATCCGACGTCTCGCAGGCAGCGAACTGAGACGGCGGTGAGATGCCGCTTCAGGAGCCCGGCGAACTCGGAAGCTCCGCCGCGATGTGCTATAGGCGCGCCATGAACATCGCCCTGCGCCGACCGCGCATGACGCGCGAGGAATTCTTCGCCTGGGCCCAGATCCAGGAGCTCCGCTACGAGTTCGACGGGTTCGAACCGATGGCGATGACCGGCGGAAGCGTCAATCACAGCCGAATCATTCGCAACGTACATTTCGCGCTGCGCGCCCGCCTTCGCGGCACCCCTTGCGAACCGCTCGGGCCAGACGCGGGCGTCGCGACCGTTGGCGACGCGGTGCGGTACCCGGACGCTTTGGTGACCTGCACGAAAACTCCGGGAGAGGCGCAGGTGGTCCCCGGCGTGGTGGTGGTGTTCGAGGTGCTCAGCCCGACTTCCGGCCGAGTCGATCGGATCGAGAAGGTCCGAGAATATGCCGCCGTGCCATCGATCCGCCGCTACGTGATCCTCGAGCATGCCGGCGTCGGCCTGACCGTGTTCGAGCGCGGGCCCGGCGAGGATATGTGGCGGGCTTATACGCTGACCGGCGGTGATACGCTGCGCATGCCGGAGATTGGCAGCGAAATCCCGGTGGCCGAGTTCTACGAGGATGTCGATCTGCCGACTTCCGGCAGCCCGGCCAACCCCGAGACCAGCGCGGAATCCCGGTAGCCATGTCTTACATCGATTGGAGAATTCGCGGCCCCCAGATCACCACCTGCAACTGCGATTGGGGCTGCCCCTGCCAGTTCTACGGCCGGCCCACCTACGGCGGCTGCATCTCCGCCGTCGCGATGCGCATCGACGAGGGGCGGTTCGGCAGCGCGCGGCTCGATGGGCTGAAATGGGTCAGCATCCTGTCCTGGCCGGCGGCGATTCACGAAGGCAACGGCGAGGCCATGGCGATCATCGACGAACGCGCCAACGATGAACAGCGCGGGGCGCTGCTGAAAATCCTCAGCGGCAAGGAGCAGGAATTCGGCGCCACCTATTTCAGCGTGTTCAGCAGCACGGTGACGAAGGGCAACAAGCCGCAATTCCTGCCGATCGAGTTCGAGGCCGACGTGGCGGAATGCCGCGGGCGTTTCGCCGTGCCCGGCGTGGTCGAGGGCCGCGCCGGACCGATCCTCGATCCAGTGAAGCACGCGCCGCACCGCGCGCGCCTCGCGCTGCCCACCGGCTTCGAGTTCACGGCGGCCGAGTTCGGCAGCAGCAAAACGAAAGCCACGGGCGCGATCCCGTGCGAGTGGGACGGACGCCACGCGCATCTCGCGATGATCGATATCGGCCCGTACGGACCCGTGCGGGACGCCCGATGAGCGGTTCCGCCCGCATCGCGCCGCTGTCGCGCGATCAGGCGATCGTGCTGGCGAGCCTGTCCGCGATCACCGTGTTGGCCTGGCTCTATCTGATCGACATGGCGCGCGGCATGTCGCCGGGCGCCATGGGCGGCATGCCGGGCATGGCGATGCCGACCCAGGCGATCGCCATGTCGCCGATGTCCGGCTCCTTCGTGATCGCCGCGATCATGTGGGTGGTGATGATGGTCGGCATGATGCTGCCGAGCGCCATGCCGATGATCCTGCTGTTCACCACCGTACAACGCAATCAGGGGCAGGGCACCCCACGAACTCGTTCGTGGGGACCCCGCTGCCGCCCGGTGCTGATGAGCGGTCTGTTCGCGGGTGGCTATCTGCTGGTCTGGGGCGGATTTTCGATCGCCGCGGCGGGATTGCAGATCGCGCTGCAGCAGACGTCGTTGCTGTCGCCCGGGCTCGCCCTCACCGACGCGCGCATCACCGGGGCCGCGTTTCTGCTGGCGGCGGCGTTCGAGATTTCGCCGCTGAAGAACCGCTGCCTGACGCATTGCCGGACGCCGTTCGCCTTCGTCGTCCAGCATTGGCGCCCCGGCGCTTGGGGCGCGCTCCGCATGGGCGCGCATCACGGCGCGTATTGCGTGGGCTGCTGCCTGGTGCTGATGCTGCTGTTGTTCGCGGCGGGGGTGATGAACCTGCTGTGGGTCGCCGCGCTCTCCGTGCTGGTGCTGCTGCAAAAAGTCCTGCCCGGCGGCCGCCTGGTTTCGCTCGCCACCGGCGCAGGGATGCTGGCCGTCGGCGTCTGGATTTTGGCGGCACGATAGAACGGCAGCGACATGATACGTTCGGGCGAGTTCAGGTACCCAGCTTGGCGTCCATGCGCAGCAGCGCGTGCAGCAGCACGTTGGCCCCGGCGGCGGCTTGTTCTTGCGTGATGCTTTCCGCCTCGTTGTGGCTGATGCCCCGCTCGCAGGGCACGAAGATCATGCTCGTGGGCGCCACGCGCGAGACGTAAACCGCGTCGTGGCCGGGGCCGGAGACGATCTCGCGCGCCGAAAGCCCGAGCGAAGCGGCGGCGTCGCGCACGGCCGCCACGCAGTCGGGATGGAACCGCACCGGCGGCGAGTTCCAGGTGCGCTGCAACGCAAGCCCGACCGCGGAACGGTCGGCGATGCGCGGCAGTTCACCGTTCAGCTCGGCTTCGATCGCGTCTAGGGCCGGCCTCGTCCGGGTGGCGCAAGTCGATGGTGAAGAATACCGAACCCGGAATGACGTTGCGGCTGTTCGGCCGCGACCTCGATCAGCCCCACCGTCGCCACCGCCGGCGGATGCTTCAGCGCGATCGCGTTCACCGCGTCGATCATGCGCGCGGCGCCCAGCAGCGCGTCCTTGCGCGCCGGCATCGGGGTCGATCCGGCATGGCTTTCCTCGCCCGTGACCGTCGCCTCGAACCAGCGGATGCCCTGCACGCCGGTGACGATGCCGATCTCCTTGCCCTCGTTCTCCAGGATCGGCCCTTGTTCGATGTGCAGTTCGAAGAACGCGCCGAGCTTGTGCGCGCCGCACGGCTCCGCGCCCTTGTAGCCGATGCGTTCCAGTTCGGCACCAAATCGGTGTCCTTCGCGATCCTCGCGGCTATAGGCGTAATCCTTGGTGAACGCGCCGCCGAACACGCCGGACGCCAGCATGGCCGGCGCGAAGCGCGAGCCTTCCTCGTTGGTCCAGTTCACCACCGCGACCGGCGCGTTGGTCTGGTAGCCGGCGTCGTTCAGCGTGCGCACGACCTCGAGCGCCGCCAGCACCCCGAGCGGCCCGTCGAACTTGCCGCCGGTCGGCTGCGTGTCGAGATGGCTGCCGATGCCGATCGGCGGCAGCGAATCGTTCCGGCCCGGCCGGCGGGCGAACATGTTGCCGAGGTCGTCCACCGTCACCGCGCAGCCCGCGTCGCGGCAGGCGGCGGCGAACCAGCCGCGCACCTCGCGGTCCAGATCGGTCAGGGTCAGACGACAGATGCCGCCCTTGGGCGTGGCGCCGATCCGGGCCGTTTCCATGAGCGTGGACCAGAGCCGCGCGGCATCGACGCGCAGCGCGGCGGCTTGCGCGGCGATACTCATCGCCCGCCGGTGACGTAGAGAATGCTGCCGGTGACATACGACGCCGCCGGGGACATCAGCCACGCCACCGACTCGGCGACCTCGTCGGGGGTGCCGGAGCGGCGCATCGGGATGTTCGGCAGGAAGCGGGCAATACGTTCCGGCGGATTCATATCGGTCTCGATGATGCCGGGCTGCACGGCGTTCACGCGGATACCCTCGTCGCCGATCTCGCGCGCCAGGCCGATCGTGAAGGTGTCGATCGCGCCCTTCGAGGCGGCGTAGTGCACGAACTCGCCGCCGCCGCCGATGCGCGAGGCCGCCGAGGACAGGTTGACGATCGCGCCGCCCTTGCCGCCGTGGCGCGTGGACAGCCGGCGCACCGCCTCGCGCGCGCACAGGAACGAGCCGAGGACGTTCACCGCGAACGTGCGGTTCACGATGTCGGCGGTGACGGAATCGACGCGCGAATTGCCGCCGAGGATGCCCGCGTTGTTGACCAGGCCGCCGAGCGGACCGAGGGCGGCTTCCGCCTGCTCGAACAGCGCGAGCACGTCCGCTTCCCGCGCCACGTCGCCCTGGAACGCCTGCGCCCGCCCGCCGGCCGCGACGATGTCGCGCACCACCGCCTCGGCGCCCGCCCGGTTGCCGGCGTAATTGACCGCGATCGGGTGGCCGAGGGCGCCGAGCTTGCGGCAGATCGCCGCCCCGAGCCCCCGGCTGCCGCCGGTCACGATCACCATCCCTTCCCCGCTCATCCGTCTTCCCCCGTTCCGTGTCAGCTTGCCCCAGGGGGTGAGCCGGCCGGCTCACCCCTGCTAGAAGACGATCACGAGCTTGAAGACGAAGCCCCAAGCTCGTATCCTCAGCAGCAGGTGACGATGCTTACGCATCGTGGACCTCCATGGAGCGCCGGTAGGGCCATCCTGCCGGCGTTTTCATTCCTAGCTCATGGCGGCGCTCCGGGCGCTACCCTGCTAATCCTGAAAAAGCGAGCGAGCTACGTGGCCGGCTTGCCGCCGGGCCAGATCGGGTTCTGCGCCAGATCGGGCCAGCCGGCGGGGGCGCCCGCCTTCGCCGCCGCCTCGCGCGGCGGCAGTTGCGCGTCCCACTCGCCCGCGACGAAGCGTTGGCCGGTGACGTCGGCCGCTTCGTCCGAGAACAGGAACAGCATCGGGTCGGCCATCCGCTCCGGGCGGATCAGCAGGCCGCGGTCGATGCCGCTCTCCACCGGGACCATCGGCGTGTCCGTCGGGCCGCCCGGCACCACCACGTTCACCGTGATGCCGCTGCCGTTCAGCTCGCCGGCGAGGCTCGCGGACCAGGCCTCGAGCGCCGATTTCGCCGGACCGTACGGCGCGAAACCGGGGCGCAGCATGGTGAAGAAGCTGGTCGTGATGTTGACGATCCGGCCCCAGCGCTGGGCGCGGAAGATCGGCACCGCCGCGTGCGCCATGAAGAACGCGGCGTTCACGTTTACCGCCATGAAGCGCTGCCAGTTCTCGGGCGAGATGTCCTCGATGCGCACCATGCGGGTGAAGTGATCCTGCCGGATCACGCCCATGCCGAGGGCGGCGTTGTTCACCAGCACGTGCAGGCCGCCGAACCGGTCGGCCGTCTGGCGGACCACGGCGGCACAGGCGGCCGGATCGGAGATATCCGCCGGCATCGCCGCCGCGTGCTCGGCGCCCAATTCCTGCTCCAGCCGGCGCGCCGCCTCGGCCGCCACGTCGACGATCGCCACCCGCATGCCGTGGGCGACGAAGACGCGGGCGAGCGCCGCGCCGATGCCGCCCGCCCCGCCGGTCACGATCGCGACCCGCGCGGCCAGCCCGCTTTCCCCTGCCATGATCTACCCGGCGATCAGACTTCGGCGGTGTCGAAATCAGCCGGCATGATGATTTCCAGCACCTCGCAGTCGTCTGAGTAGTCGAGCACCGTGTGCTTGATGCCCGGCGGCTGAATCCAGGAACTGCCGGCCTTCATCACCTGCGCGCCCTGGCCCTCGAACTCGCTCTTCATCCAGCCCTTGAGCACGTAGACCATCTGGAACTGCACGTCGTGGAAATGGCGCTTGCGCACCTTGTCCGAGCAGGGCTCGGAGAAGCGGATGACGTGCGCGCGCACCAGGCCGTTGGTCGCCTCGGCGATGCCGAGGTCGCGGTAGAGCGCGTAGTCGCGCAGCCCGTCGGGGTGGAAATCCTCCTCGCGGGCATGGCTGACCACGAATTGCTGCGCCGGCGCCGACGTGCCGGCTTTGGCTCCGGCGGCGGGCGCGGTCTTGAGGGCTGCTTCGGCCATCGACTTCCTCCCTGATATGGCGGGCAGCGCCGAGCATGCGCCTCGAACGAGGCCGGCGCCAGTGCCGGACGGCGGGGCCGGCCATGGCCAGGCGCGCGAGTACCCGCTAAGGCATCGGACGATGCGCGCGATTCTTGGCATCCAGGGCCTGCGCGGGCTGGCGGCGCTGGCCATCGCCGTGCTCCATATCAGCCAGGCCGCCGGCGCCTTCGAGGGGCACCAAGGCGTCGCGCCCTATGCCTGGATGCGACGGGTGCCCTGGGAAGCCGGGGTCGACGTGTTCTTCGTCATCTCGGGCTTCGTGATCGTCTATGCCTCGGCGGGCATGTTCGGCCGCGCCGGGAGCGTGCCGGCATTCCTCGCGCGCCGCATCGCCCGCATCGTGCCGCTCTACTGGCTGGTGACGTCGCTGGTCATCACGGTCGCCCTGCTGGGGCCGGTGGCGCTGCAAAACCCGCTCGGCACGGGCACGCATTACGTTCTGGCGAGCTACCTTTTCATTCCGTGGCCGCGACCAGACGGCGTGATGCAGCCGGTCCATCGGCTCGGCTGGACGCTGAACTACGAAATGCTGTTCTACCTGATCGTCGCGCTTTTCCTTGGGTTGCGCGCGCGGCTCGCCATCCCGCTGATCGCCGGCAGCGTGGTCGCCTTGGCCCTGGCCGGCGCCCTCGCGCACCCGGCCGAGCCGCAACTCGCCTTCTGGACCGATCCGATCGTCCTCGAATTCGCGTACGGCGTGCTGCTCGCGGTCGCGGTGCTTGCGGGCCTGCAACTGCCCGCACCCGCCCGCTTCGTCCTGGTCGCGGCCGGACTGCTCGGCCTGGCGTTCGACGGGACCGCGTACGGCGTCGATCGCGCGTTCAGCTTCGGCCTGCCCGCGGCGTGCCTGGTCGCCGCCGCCGCGCTTCGCCCGCCACGGCCGATGCGGCCGCGGCTGGCGCGCGTTTGCACGTTGCTCGGGGACATGTCCTACGCGCTCTATCTGACGCACCTGTTTCCCATGCGGGCGCTGCGGGAAGTCTGGGCTCGGCTGCATTTCACCGGCGCGATCGGCATTGCGACCTACATCATCGCCAGTCTCGTCGCCGCGTCCGTCTTGGCGATCGCGATCAACTACTGGTTCGAGAAACCGGCGACGCGAACGGCGCGGCTGGTTCTGCGCGCCGCCTGAGCCGCGTTCCACCGATCAAGGCGATGTGAGCCTTGGTAGCCGGTTTCCGGGGGTAAGCTCCACGTATGAGCGAAGCATCGGCCCTGTTCGCGAATCTTGCCGAGGTCGCCGACAAGCGCGCGGTGGCCGCACTCGAGCACCTCGTCCGGGAAGGCTCGGATCGGGAGCTGAACCGGATCAACGCGCTCGATTTCGCCGCCAAGACCGGGCTCGACGAACAGTCGGTCATCGCCGCCCTGCTGCACGCCGCCAGGCTCGGGCTGTTCGAGCTGTCCTGGAACGTGCTCTGTCCGGGATGTGGCGGCGTGCTCGATTCGAGCGCCACGCTGAAATTCATGAACCAGGAGGAATATAGCTGCGCCTTCTGCGCGGCCGGCTACGAGCCCACGCTCGACGAAATGGTCGAGGTTACCTTCACCGTCAGCCCGCGCGTACGCCGGATCGCGGCGCACGATCCGGAGTCGCTGCCGTTCTGGGAGTATTTCCGCCAGATCTATTTCGGCTCCGGCTTGGAACTGGAACTTACCGACGAAGCCCTCGAGCAGGCCGGGCAGGAGATCTGCATCGAATTCGGTCGAACTGCCGCCGGGGGAACGGGCGATTCTTGCCCTGCATCTGCCCGCGGAATTGATCATCGCGACCGAGCCGGTGACGCATTGGGCGCAATACATCGAGGTGAAGGGCGAGCCGACCCGGGAACGCCAGAACCTCGTGGTGGTGTTCGACCAGGCGCAGTCCGCCCTGCCCACGATCGAACTGCGACCGGGACCGCTGCGCATCACGTTCGATAATCGGACGAAGCGCCGCGTTCTGCCCGGCGTCTGGGTCGCGAACGAGCGGCTGCACGACCTGCTCGGCCGCCGGCGGCCGTTCCTGACGGCAAAGCAGCTGTTCACCAATCAGACGTTTCGCGACATCTACCGGACCGACACGCTGGACGTCGATCAGCGCCTGAAGATCACCAGCCTGACCTTCCTGTTCACGGATCTGAAAGGCTCGACGCAGCTTTATGACCGCGTCGGCGACCTCGTCGCGTTCGACCTCGTGCGGGCGCATTTCCGCGTGCTGAACGAGATCGTCGCCGCCGAGGCGGGCGCGGTGGTGAAGACGATCGGCGACGCCGTGATGGCGACGTTTCCGACGCCCGACCGCGCCGTCGCGGCAGGCCTGAAGATGCGCGA
Organism: uncultured Alphaproteobacteria bacterium; assembly: GCA_963761015.1. Classification (GTDB taxonomy): domain Bacteria; phylum Pseudomonadota; class Alphaproteobacteria; order Acetobacterales; family Acetobacteraceae; genus CAVXFL01. The sequence continues at coordinate 66,678 of CAVXFL010000019.1, read as the reverse complement.
GGCGATGCGCCAACTCAGCCACGATCACGACGGCGCCGATCTGCTGCTCAAGATCGGCATTCACGAAGGGCCGTGCCTCGCCGTGTCGCTGAACGATCGACAGGACTATTTCGGGCAGACCGTCAATATCGCGGCGCGCGTGCAGGCGCTCGCGGCCTCGCGCTCCATCTTCGCGACCAAGCCGGTGGTCGAGCATCCCGAGGCGACCAAGCTGTTGCGGACGAGCGGCATCGACCCGGTGTCGCGGCGCTACGCGCTGTCCGGGATCGCCGAGGAGTTTGCCGTCTACGAAATCCCCTGAACGCGATCCACCCGTACCTCGACCGGGACGGGCTCTGCCGCGGCCTCGGCCACGACGACGGCCGGAACCGCCCGGGGCTCGCCATCCAGCGCGAATTCGGTGACCAGCGTGTAGCCGACGCCCAGCAGCGCGGGCCCGAGAAAGATCCCCAGCAGCCCGAACGCCAGCGCGCCCCCGAGCACCCCGAGCACGGTCAGCAGGAACGGCAGCGCCGTGCCGCGGGTGATGAAATATGGACGGATCAGGTAATCCGCGCCGCTGATGAACACCACGCCCCAGGCCGCGAGGAATATGCCCAGCGCCAGCTTGCCCGAGGCGGCAAGCCAGATCGCCGCCGGAATCCACACCAGCGGCGCGCCGATCGGCAGCAGCGAGAGCAGGCCCGCCACGACCGCGAGCAGCGAGGCGCGCGGGACCCCGGTCAGCCAGAGGCCGCAGAACGTCAGAACACCTTGCACGACGGCGGTGCCGAGAATGCCGTAAATCGTGCCCCGCACCGTCTGCCCGGCCAGCAACACCAGCCGGTCGGCGCGCTTGCCGGCGACGCGGCGGATGATCGCCAGCAGCCTCCCCGACAGCGACTCGCCATACAAATAGAAGAAGAACGCGATGAACAGCGCGAGCAGGAATCCCAGCACCGAATCGGCGATGTCGAGCAAGAGGCGCAGCCCGGCCTCGGCGATCATGCCGAAATAGGGCCGGAAGAACGCGCCCATGGCGCTCAAATCGGCGGCCCAGCCGTTCCAGAGCGCGCTGAGCGTCGGGCCGATCAGCGGAACGCCGGCGAGCCAATGCGGCGCCGTCGGCAGCCCGGTTTCGAACGCGTTCTGCAGCAGGATCTTCAGGTGGTTCACGTCGTCGGCGCTGCTCGGCACGGCCACGGCGATCGGCAGCACCACCAGCACGGCGGTCACGCCCACCATGATCGCCGCCGCGCCGCTGCGGCCCACACCCGCCGCGCGCAGCCGGCGGAACAGCGGCCAGCTGGCGAACACGAGGATCGCGGCCCAGAGGATGGCGGAGACGAACGGGCGCAGCACGTAGCCGCAGCCGAGCGCGATGCCGCCCAGCATGAGCCACATCAGCACGCGCTCGGCCGGTGTCCGGGTGGCCGGTGTCCGCATGGCCGGCGCCGACCCGCCGGCATCCGGCTGGTCAACCAGGGACGGCGCGGCTAGCCTTGGATGCGGGTGAACGGAGGAGGCGGCGATGCCACGGCTGTGCGCGAACCTGTCCATGATGTTCAACGAGGTGCCGTTCCTCGACCGGTTCGAGCAGGCGGCGAAGGCCGGGTTCCAGGCGGTCGAATTCCTGTTTCCCTACGACCACCCTGCGGCGGAAATCCGCAAGCGTCTGAATGACAATGGGCTGACGCAGGTGCTGTTCAATGGCCCGCCCGGCGATTGGTCGGCCGGCGAACGCGGCATAGCTTGCCTGCCCGGCCGCACCCAGGAGTTCCGCGACGGGGTGAAGCGGGCGCTCGACTACGCCGCGGCGCTCGATTGCAAGCTCGTGCACATCATGGCCGGCCTGGCGCCGGCGGGCACGTCCTGGATCACCCTCGGGACGATCTATGCCGCCAACCTAGCGTGGGCGGCCGAGCAGGCCGCCGGCACCGGCGTGAAGCCGGTGATCGAGCCGATCAACCATCGCGACATGCCGGGCTATCTGCTGCACACCCAGGAGCAGGGGGCAGCCATCGTGGAGGCGATCGGGCGCGATCGGCTGGGCCTGCAGTTCGACATCTACCATTGCCAAATCCAGCAGGGCGACCTGACCCGCCGGATGGAAGCGCTGATGCCGCTGATCGGCCACATGCAACTCGCGGACGTGCCGAAGCGCAACGAGCCGGGCACCGGGGAGATCAACTGGGAGTTCGTGTTCCGTCGCATCGACGCGCTCGGATACCAGGGCTTCATCGGCTGCGAGTACCGGCCGGCCGGGAACACGCTGGAGGGTCTGAGCTGGCGCCGGCGTTACGGGGTGTGAGCCGGCCGGCAAGCGGGACAATCGCCCCCTGGGTCCGGTGGCGTGCAACAGTATGTTGGCCCACGGTTCGAATTGGCATTGAATTTGTGGCGATGTATGAATTATAACCTCTAGGCCGTGGTTTTTGAGACGCTGGGCGAGTTGGCTGGGCGAGCTGCCGGAATGCGGCGCGGCAGCGCTGACGACTGCTTCGGTCGAGGGGACCGGCGACATGCGCTTCACCGAGATCGGACAGCAGCTACGCGCCTATCGACTCGAATCGGGACTGCGCGCCGAAGAAATCGCCGCGCGGCTGGGTGTTTCGCGCGCCGCCCTCTACCGCTATGAAAAGGGCGAGGTCATCAAGCTCGACACGATCCAGCGCCTGGCCGAGCTGCTCAAGGTCTCGCCGCTGTCGCTGCTCGGGATCGGGGTCGAGTATTACAACCGCCCGGCCGGTTTCTTCGAGCGGGTCCGCCAGATCGAGGAGACGGCCGAGCAGATTCTTCAGGTGCACGGCGCCGTCAGCTATCTGAACACCTCGGAGGCGTACGACACGGCGCTCGCCCAGGCGTTCGACGAGGCGTCGGGCGACGGGGCGGATCGCCCCGCCCAGCGCGCCGTGGCGGACCAGTTGCTCGGCATCCTCGCCGAGCGTAGGCGGCTTTACAGCGAGCGCCGGCCCGGGATCATCGCCATGATCTCCGCCGTCGCCATCCAGCGCCTGCTGGAGGTGGGGGTCGCCGGAACCCTGCCGCGCTCGGATCGGGTGCGGCGCACGTCGCGCGAGGTGGCGTTCGCCGAGGTGGAAAACATCGCCGCCCTGATGGAAGCCGAGCCGATGGGCCTGCAATTCGGCCTGCTGCCGCCGGCGGGCGAGATCGGGGGCGCCTTTCTCGTATTCCGCACGCGCGACCGGGCGACGCTCGCGATCAATCCGTTTCCCCCCGACATCCCGCCGGGCGCGGCCAGCGCCGTGGCGATGGTGACCGCCGCCGACGAGGCGCTGGCGGCGCATCAGCGGGTGGCGGAGGCGAACTGGCGCGAGGCGATGAAAGGCGCCGCCGCCGCGGCCCGCGTGCGCCAGATCCTCGCGGCGGCCCGCGGCGAGGAAGCCGGATAGCCGGAGCGGCATGTTGGCATCCGCGCCGCCGCCGCTATTCTCGGCCGATGCCGCCCGACATTCCGCCGCATCCCGATCTCCGCATCGAGTCCCGCGAGACCGTATGGAACGGCCGCTACCCGCTGGAGGTGGTGCGCTTCCGCAACCGCCGCTTCGACGGCCGGATGTCGGAAATCCGCACCTGGGAGCTGTGGCGGCGCGGCCGGGCCGGGGCCGTGCTGCCCTATGATCCGGTGCGCGACCGCGTGGTGCTGATCGACCAGTTCCGCCTGCCCGCCGCGGCCGCGGGTGTCGAGCCGGTGATGGTCGAAGTGCCGGCGGGGCTGTGCGGGTCCGGCGAGGACCCGGTGGAAACGATCCGCCGCGAGGGCCTGGAGGAAGCAGGCCTGGCGATCCGCCGGCTGCACCCGATCGGGGATTTCCTGCTCACTCCGGGGGGCTGCGACGAGCGGGTTGGCCTGTATGCCGGCGAGATCGACGCGCCTGCCGCCGACGCGGACGGGCTCGCGTCGTATGGCGGGTTGGCGGACGAGCACGAGGACATCAGGGTACGCGTGTGGCCGGCCGAGAGCGCGATCGCGGCGGCGCTGTCGGGGGCCATGACCAATGTCGTGACGACGGTGGCGCTGCTCTGGCTGGCGGCGCGCCGCGACTGGCTGCGCGAATTGTGGGGGGCGGCATGACCGAGCGCCTGTTCATGGCCGATCCGCTTCTCGCCACCGCCTCGGCGCGCGTGCTGGCGTCCGGCCCGGACGGGATCGTGCTCGATCGCACCGTGTTCTACGCCCGCGGCGGCGGCCAGCCCGGCGACACGGGCGTGCTGCGCTGGCAGGCCGAGCAGACGCCGATCGCGGACACGGTGAAGGGCGAGAACGAGGCGATCCTGCATGTTCCCGCCCCCGGCGCCGGGTTGCCCGAGGCGGGCACGGCGATCGAGGCCGAGCTGGATTGGCCGAGGCGGGCGCGACTGATGCGCATGCACACGGCGCTGCACCTGCTGTGCAGCCTGATCCGGGGCGCGGCGGTCACCGGCGGGCAGATCGGGGTCGAACGCTCGCGGCTGGATTTCGACCTGCCCAATCCGCCGCCGCGCGACGAGCTGGAAGCGCGGCTGAACGAGCTGATCGCGGCCGATCTGCCGGTGCGCCCCGAATGGGTGGACGAAGCGGTGCTCGACACAAATCCCGCGCTGGTGCGCACGCTGTCGGTGCAGCCGCCACGCGGGGCCGGGCGCATCCGCCTGATCCGCATCGGCGGCGAGGAGCCGATCGACTTGCAGCCCTGCGGTGGCACGCACGTCGCCAGCACCGGCGAGATCAGGCCGATGCGGGTGGTGAAGATCGAGAACAAGGGCCGGCAGAACCGGCGCATCGTCATCGCCCCCGCGGGGGCGGAAGCGGAGGCGTGATGGACCCGGTCGTCAGCACGGAATGGCTGGCCTCGCAGCTCGGCAACGCCGGCCTCGTCGTGTTCGACGCGACCAAATACCTGCCGAACGACGGCAAGGACGGGCGCGCGGAATACCGCCGCGCCCATATTCCGGGCGCGCGCTATTTCGACATCGACGAGGTCGCCGACCCGGACACCGACCTGCCGCACATGGTCCCGAGCGCCGGCCGGTTCGCGAAGCTGATGCAACGGCTGGGCGTGAGCGATGCCAGCGCGGTCGTGTTCTACGACCAGAAGGGTCTCTCGTCGGCGGCGCGCGGCTGGTGGCTGATGGGGCTGTTCGGCCACGACAACGCGGCCGTGCTGGACGGCGGGCTGCCGAAATGGCTGCGCGAGGACCGCCAGGTGGAAACCGGCGACCCGCCCGCGCCGCCGCCGGGGCAGTTCACGCCCTCGCTGCGCGCGGCGCGGCTGCGCGGCATCGGGGACTTGCTGGGCAACCTGCAATCCGGCGCGGCGATCGTGCTGGACGCCCGGGCCGCCGGCCGGTTTCGCGGCGAGGCGCCGGAGCCGCGCGCCGGCCTGCCGAGCGGGCACATCCCGGGCAGCAAGAACGTGCCGTATGCGGAACTGCTCTATCCCGACGGAACCTTGCTGCCGGCGGCGGCCTTGCGCGCCCGTTTCGCGCGCGAGGGGATCGACGGCACGCGCCCGGTGGTGACGAGCTGCGGCAGCGGCGTCTCCGCCGCCATCCTCACGCTCGGCATGGTGCGCGCCGGGCTGCCGCCGGGCGCGCTGTACGACGGCTCCTGGACCGAATGGGCCGCGCGCCCCGACACGCCGAAGGAACGGTAGCAATGGCCGACGAAGACGCCGCGCCGGAACGGCACCGGTTCGATACCAAGGTGACGCGGCTCGGGCGCTCGCACGCGCGCGAGCGGCATTTCGTGAACCCGCCGGTGGTGCGCGGTTCGACGGTGCTGCACGGTTCCTGCGCCGATCGCACGGGCGCGGGCAAGCGGCGGCTCGAACAAGCGATGGTCTACGGCCTGCTCGGCACGCCCACGCACCACGCCCTGGAGGACACGATCGCCGGCATCGAGGGCGGCACGCGATGCCAGATCGTGTCCTCCGGGCTGGCCGCCTGCACGGTGCCGCTGTTGGCGTTCCTCGCGGCCGGCGATCACTGCCTGGTACCGGACAGCGTCTACGGCCCGACGCGGCATTTCTGCGATGTCATGCTGCGCCCGCTCGGCATCGAAACCACGTACTACCCGCCGACGATCGACGCGGCCGGGCTGGCCGAACTGATGCGGCCGAACACGCGCGTGCTGTTCGTGGAAAGCCCCGGCAGCCATACGTTCGAAGTCCAGGACGTCCCCGCGCTGGCCGACGTCGCGCACGCGCGCGGCGCGATGGTGCTGATGGACAACACCTGGGGCATCCATTTCTTCCAGCCGTTCCGGCACGGCGTGGACGTGTCGATCCAGGCGCTGACGAAATATCGTGGGCGGCCATTCCGACGTGCTGCTGGGCAGCATCACCACGGCCGCGGACGCGACCTGGGAGCGCGTGCGCAACACCGCGATGGCGCTGGGGCAATACGCGAGTTCCGACGATTGCTGGCTGGCGCTGCGCGGCGCGCGCACGCTCGCGGTGCGGCTGCGCCATCAAATGGAGTCGGGGCTGACGGTGGCGCGCTGGTTCGCCGCGCGGCCGGAGGTGCTGCGCGTCCTCCACCCGGCGCTCCCCGGCGCGCCGGGCCACGAGCTTTGGAAGCGCGACTTCACCGGCGCGTGCAGCCTGTTCGGCGTCGTGTTCCGCCCGCGAAATCGGCGCCGAATCGGTGGCCGCAATGATCGACGCGCTGACCTTGTTCGGCATCGGCGCGTCCTGGGGCGGCTACGAGAGCCTCGCCCTGCCGACCACGGGTTCCATCAAGCGCACGCTCGACCCCGCGCTGGGCGGAGCGGCGGCACGGTTCCACATCGGCCTCGAAGACCCGGCCGACCTGATCGCCGACCTCGAACAGGCGTTTGGCCGGCTGCGGAACGCCTGACGACCCGACCGCCCGTTACGCCGCCTGCTCCAACGTGGGCGCGGCGTCGGCGACGGTGGTGCGGTGGAGGTCGCGGACCTGCGTGGAGTCGTAGCGGCGCGCGCGGTGCATCACCGCGCGATTGTCCCACATCACCAGATCGTGCGGCCGCCACACATGCGCGTAGACGAACTGCGCGCTGCGTCGCGTGCTCGGTCAGGTCGCGCAACAGCGCCCGCGCCTCCGGGATCGGCCAGCCCTGGATCGCGCCGGCATGGGAGGACAGAAACAGCGAGCGGCGGCCCGTCACCGGATGACGGCGCACCAGGCGCTGCGGCACCGGGGCGAAGCGGCGCCGCTCCTCCTCGGTGAAATCGGTGAAGCCCAAGACGCCGCGCGAATAGATCTGCGTGTGCTCGCAGACCAAATCCTTCACCAGCGCCTTCGTTTCCTCGTCCAGCGCGTCCCAGGCCGCGCGCATGTCGGCGAACTCGGTATTGCCGCCGGAACCCGGAATGACGCGCGCCGACAGGATGGAATACTTCGCCGGCGTCGCCTTGAACGAGCTGTCGGAGTGCCAGAGCATGTTACCCAGCGCGAACAGCCGCTTGCGGTCGTCGCGCCCCAGCACGTTGTTGTTCCTGTCGAGGTTGGAGATGTCGTTCACCTCCATGCCGAGCCGGCGGTCGGCGCCCTGGACGATATCGCCGGTCGCCTGTTCCAGCGGGCCGAAATGGCGGCTGAACGCCAATTGCTGCTCGTCGTCGATGCGCTGGTCGTGGAACACCAGCACGGCGTAGCGGTCCATGCCCGCGTCGACGGCGCGCGCCTCCTCGGGGCTGATCGGCTGGCGCAGGTCGATGCCGGCGACCTCGCCGGCAAAATCGGGACGGGCGGAATCGATCGGACGGATGGTCACGGACATGTTCGGATCGCTCTCCCTCGCATGGCCGCCGCTTCGCGGGCGGTCTGGCAGGAACTTAATCCTGCCACGGCGCGAAGTCACCGCGCTTCGGTTCCGCCCGGCGCATGCCTCACGCGCCCGCACCGGGTTCCGGCCAATGCACGGCCAGCCAGACCGCCGGCGGGGTGGCCGAGGTCCATGCCACGCGATGGCGGACATGCGCCGGAATATGCAGGTGGCTGCCCGGCGCCAACCGACGGGGCGCGGGCTCGCCCGCGAAGGCCACCGCCGCCTCGCCGGCGAGCAGCACCACCCACTCGTCCCAATCCTGGTCGTACCAGAAATCGGGCGGGCTCGCCTGGCCGGTGGAGACGATCCGCTCGATGCGGACGGCCGGCCGCGCGACGAGGGCGACGACCTGTTCGTCCGCGAGCCGCTCCGGCACCGGGGCGAACAGGTTGTCCGGCGCATTCCCGCCGGAGGTCAGATCGCGGGTGCGCGCTCCTGCCATTCGGTCGCGTTCTCGTAGGCCCAGCCGATGCGCAGCGCCGTCGCCTCGTCGTAGCCGCGGCAAACGATTTGCAGCGAGGTCGGCAAGCCGCCGGAATCGAAGCCGTCCGGGACCGCCAGCGCGCAGAGGTCGAGGCAGTTCGCAAAGCGGGTGAAGTGCGCGGGCGTCACGTCCTGGTCCACCTCGTCCAACGGGACCGCGGTGACGCGGGTGGTCGGCGTGAGCAGCGCGTCCACCTCGGCGAAGGCGCCGGCATAGGTCTGCTTCAGCGCCTCGCGCTCGGCCAGCGCATCCAGGTAGCCATGAGCAGACATCCCGGCCCCGGCCCGCACGCGCGGGCGCACCGCCGCGTCGATCTGCTGCGCCGGATCATCGACGAGGTCGTGGAGCAGGGCGTAGCTCTCGGCCGACATGATGCGGCCGTTCAGCGCCCCGATCTCGGCGAACCGGCCCGGCAGCGGGAACTCCACGATCTCCGCCCCGAGTTCTTCCAGTTTCCCCAACGAGCGATCGTAGGCGGCGAGCACGTCCGGCGCCACGCCGGGGCGATCGGAGTCGTGCATGCGCGCGAGCCGCAGCCCCCTCACCCCGCGCTTGAGCGCGGGGAACGGATCGGCGAGCGCATGGCCGCGGGTCAGCGGATCGAGCGGGTCCGGCCCTTGCAGGATGCCGAACAGCAGCGCCGCGTCCTCGACCGAGCGGGTCATCGGCCCCGGCGTGTCCAGGCTGGGGCTGAGCGGCAGCACGCCGTAGGTGCTGATCCGGCCCACCGTGGTCTTCAGCCCGGTGATGCCGCAGAACGAGGCGGGGAGCCGCACCGATCCGCCGGTATCCGTGCCGATCGCCCAGGGCACGATGCGGGCGGCGACCGAAACGCCGGAGCCGCTGCTCGATCCCCCGGGCGTGCGCGGGCGCTCGGGGTCCCAGGGGTTCAGCGGCGTTCCCATGAACTGGTTGGTACCCCAACCGCCGTAGGCGAACTGCACCGTGTGCGTCTTGCCGATCACGATCATGCCGGCCGCGATCAGCTTGCGCGCAAGCGTGGCGGTGCGGGTGGATCGCCGGTCCCGCCAGCCGGGGGCGCCGCCGGTGGCGATGCGGCCCTCGATGTCGATCAGGTCCTTGAGCGCGATCGGAATGCCCTGCAGCGGCCCGACGGCGTGGCCGGAGCGGATGGCCTTGTCGGCCGCCTCGGCGGCGAGCCGCGCGTCGTCGGCGTAGACCGCGACGAAGGCGCGCAGCCGCGGCTCCAGCGCGTCGATGCGGGCGAGGCAGGCATCGACCAGATCGACGGGCGAGAGCCGGCGCGATGCGATCTCGGCCGCGAGTTTGTGGACCGGCTGCGCGGTGATGTCAGCCATTCTGCCCTCCCGTCGGTTTTCCCCGCTCCGCTGCTCCGCGGCCGAGGGCACTTTTACTGCTGTCCCGGTGACGCGCCCGGACCTTGACCCGGCATTCCGCCCGGCGGTGGCGCGGGCGGTTGCACCTGCTTGTAGCCGGCCGGCGGCTGGAACAGGCTCGCCGGCTGCGGGCCGTAATTGACCGAGGTCGCGACGATCTTCTGCGACTGGCCGCCCGGCCCCGGCTCCTCGGCGCGCAGCATCACCCCGTCCGCGGTGATGCAGGCGCTGCTCGTGATACTGCCCTCGCGCGTGTGCCACACGGTGCAACGCTGGCCGGCGACGGTAGCGGTGCCGGCACGGCTGAAGGTCATGCCGGGCGGGATGAAGCTCAGCTCCGCGCGATCGAACGGGACCTCGAAATAGCTCTTTTGTGGAATGCTGACGACGTAGGTGCGTCCGGCGGCGCCGTCCATGATCGTGTAGCCGGCATTGTCTTGCCCGATGCGCATCTTCTGGCCGTTCACGCTGTACGACATCGTCATGGTCTGCGGTCCCGCGCCGGGCGGCCCGCCTTCCATGCGGTATGTGGCGGTCACGTCGCGCGTCGGCACGTCGAGCGGCCGGTTCTGCGCCACCGCGGGCCAGATCGGCGCCATCCCGACCAGCAGGAGCAAGCCTGAACGTAGCATGATGGATCGCCTCCGTCGCTGCGGGGCGCGAAGCTTGCCGCCAAACCCGCGCGAGTCAACTCGCGCTTTCGATCGGCGCAGCGCCCGGTATAGTCGCGCCAACCACCCCGGGAGGAACGACCGTGCGCATCACCGCGATCGAGGATCTGCACTGCGACGCCGGCTGGCGCGATTTCTCCTACCTGAAGATCAGCACCGACGAAGGCGTCACCGGCTGGTCCGAATTCAACGAGTGCTACGGCAGCCAGGGGCTCAGCCACATCATCCGTCTGCTCGGGCAAACCCTGATCGGGCGCGATCCGCGTCCGGTCGGGCGCATCTCGGCCGATCTCGCGAAACTGACGCGCCAGGCGCCGGCGGGCGTGAACCAGCAGGCCATCGCGGCGATCGAGAACGCGCTGCTCGACGTCAAGGCGAAGGCGCTCGGCGTGCCGGTCCATTCGCTGTTCGGCGGCCCGTATCGCGACCGGCTGATGCTGTACTGGTCGCATTGCGGCACCTACCGCCTCAACCACGCCGAGACGATGGGGCGCGAGCCGCTGCGCTCGCTCGACGACGTGAAGCGCCTCGGGCGCGAGGCCGCCGAGCGCGGCTTCCAGGCGCTCAAGTGCAACATTTATCGTTTCGACGGCGAGCGGCCATACGTCTACGGCATTCACCACACCGAGCCGAGCGAGACGTTCCATCCCGACATGAACGTGGGCAGCGCGGTGGTGGCCGCGATTCGCGACGAGCTGGCCGCCTTCCGCGAGGGCGCGGGGCCCCGGATGGGTCTGATGATGGACCTGAACTTCAACTTCAAGGCCGATGGATTCCTGCGCGTCGCGCGCGCGGTGGAGGAGTTCGACATGACCTGGCTCGAACTCGACACGTTCGATCCGGGCGCGCTGGCCTCGATCCGGCGCGGCGCCCGGGTGCCGATCGCCTCGTTGGAGACGATCTATGGCCGCGAGTATTTCAAGCCGTTCTTCGAGCAGTACGCGGTCGATGTCGCGATCGTGGACGTGATCTGGAACGGCATGCTGGAGTCGCTGCGCATCGCGGCGATGGCGGAGCCGTATCAGGTGAACGTGGCGCCGCACAATTTCTACGGCCATCTCTGCTCGTATATCAGCGCAAATTTCTGCGCCGCGATTCCGAATTTCCGCATCATGGAAATCGACATCGACGACGTGCCCTGGAAGGACGAGTTGGTGACGAACCCGCCGGTGATCCGCGACGGGCATTTCCTGCTGCCGACCGCCCCGGGCTGGGGCACCGACATCAACGAGGAGGTGGTCCGCGCCCATCCGCCCAAGCGGGCGCATTAGCGTTCATCCAAGATGCCCGGGTGTTCGCCCGGGCATGACGCTTCGCGTGATGGCCAAGGCCCGCGTGGGCGGTGCCGTTCTCCGCGCGTTTGGCCGACGGCTTGACGCAAGCAACCCGGCTGGGGATAACCCGCGCTTCCTGAAAACCGGCCCGATCGTGCCGCGCACGGTCCTTGCGAAAAAGGCTTTCCGCTATGTCCCGCCGCTGCCAGATCACCGGCACGGGCGTGCAGACGGGCAACAACGTCAGCCACGCCAACAACAAGACCCGCCGCCGCTTCCTGCCCAACCTGCAGGAAACCTCGCTGATGTCCGACCTGCTCGGGGGCCCCGTCCGCCTGCGCGTCTCCACGCATGGCATCCGCACCATCGAGCACAACGGCGGGATCGACGCCTATCTGCTCGGAACGCCGGACCGGCGGCTCTCGCCGGAAGCCCGCGTCATCAAGCGGCGCATCACGCGCATCCAGGGGCGGCAAGCGCAGCCGGCAGGCTGACCGACCGCTCATCGACCCCTAGGCCTCGCACCCCTCCGTGCGAAGCAGGTCGCGTACGGCGTGCTCCGGCACGTCGCGGCTGGTGAACGCCTGGCCGATGCCGCGCGCGAGAACGAAGGTCATCTGCCGGTCGCGCGTCTTCTTGTCGCGCCGCATGTGATCGAGCAGCCGCGCGGCGGAAAACCGCCGGTTCAGCAGGCCGAGTTCCGAAGGCAGGCCGACGCTCTCGATATGGCGCACCACCCGTTCGGCATCCGCCTCCGAACACAGCCCGAGCCGGGCGGACATCCGGAACGCCAGGCCGAGCCCGACCGCGACCGCCTCGCCATGCAGGATGTGGCCGTAGCCGATCTCCGCCTCCAGCGCATGCGCGAAGGTGTGGCCCAAATTGAGCAGCGCGCGGCCGTCCGAGGGGCGCTGCTCGCGTTCGTCGTCGCCGACCACCCCGGCCTTGAAGGCGCAGGCGCGCAGAATGGCCTCGGCCTGGGCCGCCCGGTCGCCGCCGACCACCGCGCGGCCGTGCGCCTCGCACCAGACAAAGAAGGCGGCGTCGCCGATCATCCCGGCTTTGGCGATCTCCGCATAGCCGGCCCGCAACTCGCGGGGGGGCAAGGTCCCGAGCGTCGCCGTATCGGCCAGCACCATCAGCGGCTGATGGAACGCGCCCACCAGATTCTTGCCGCGCGGCGTGTTGACCCCGGTCTTGCCGCCCACGCTGGAATCGACCTGGGCGAGCAAGGTCGTCGGCATTTGCACGAACGGCAGGCCGCGCAACGTGGTCGCCGCGGCAAACCCGGCCAAATCCCCGACCACGCCGCCGCCGAGCGCGATCACGGCGGTGCGCCGCTCCACCCCGGCCGCCAGCATCTCGTCCACCACCCGCGCGTAGGTATCGAGGTTCTTCGAGGTCTCGCCGGCCGGCACGACGACGGTGCTCGTTTCGATCGCGGTCTCGGCGAGCGCGGCGCGGACGGCAGCGAGATAGAGCCGGGCGACGATCGCGTCGGTCACGATCACGGCGCGCTTCTGCGGCAGCACGGGCGCGAGCAGCGCCCCCGCCCGCGCCAAGAGGCCCTCGCCCACGACCACGTCGTAGCGGATGCTCGGCAGCGAGACGGCGAGCCGGCGCGGCGGGGTCCAGGCCAGCAGCGCCTCGAGCACGCGGGTCGTGGTGGCCTCCGGGCTTTCCTCGCCGCAATCGACCACGACATCCGCCTCGGCGTAGACCGGATAGCGCTGCCCTTGCAGCCGCTGCAGGATTTCGGTCGGGTCGCCCTCGGCGAGCAGCGGGCGGTTGTTGCGCGCCCCGGCCCGGCGCACCAGGACCGGCAGCGGGCAGCGCAGCCAGACGGAAACCGCCGATTCCCGTACGGCCGCGCGCGTCTCGGGGTCCATGAACGCCCCGCCGCCGGTCGCGACCACGATCGGGTCGCCGCCCAGCAGCCGGCGGATCACCCGGCGCTCGCCGTCGCGGAAATCCCGCTCGCCGTAGCGGGCGAACAGTTCCGGGATGGTGCATCCGGCCGCCCGCTCGATTTCCTCGTCCGCGTCACGGAACGGCAGCCCGAGTCGCGCCGCCAGCCGCCGGCCGATCGAGGTCTTCCCGGCCGCCATCAGCCCGACCAGCACGATGCCGCGGCCGCGCAGGGCGGGGGAAAGCGGGACGGCTTCGCTGGCCGGCTCGATGGTTCGCTGCATTGCGAAGGCGTTGTTGCGCGTCATGGCGGCGGACGCTAGCACAGCGGTGAAGGCGGGAGCCAAGGCACCTCCATGCGCAGATCGCTCCTCATCGTGCTGCTTCTGGGATTGATCGCCATCGCCGCGGGCCTGGCCTATCTCGGCGCGTTCCCGCCGCCGCCGCATTTCAACAAGGTCGAAAAGGTGCTGCCGAACGAGCGCTTCAAAACGCGATAGCCGAGCGGGCGTGGCCCGCCGGATCGAAGCGTTTCTGGAAATGCTGGCGGCCGAGCGGGGTGCGGCACGCAACACGCTCGCCGCCTACCGCGCTGATCTTTTCGAGCTCGCGGCCTTCGCCGCCGCCCGTGGCCAGGCTGCCGAGAGCGCCGATCCGGCGACGCTGCGGGCCTATATGGCCGGGCTTGGCGCGGCGGGGCTGTCGGCGCGGACGCAGGCCCGCCGGCTGTCGTCGCTGCGGCAGTTCTACCGTTTCCTGCTCAGCGACGGGGCGCGCGACGACGATCCGACCCTGCTGCTGGATGCGCCGCGCCTGCCCAAGGCGTTGCCGAAATACCTGAGCGAGCAGGAAGTCGACGCGCTGCTCGCGGCCGCCGTGGCCCGAAAGGGCGTATCGGGCAAACTCGCCCGCGCGGCGCTGGAGATCCTGTACGCGACCGGGCTCAGAATTTCCGAACTGCTCGCCCTGCCGCGCCGGGCGCTGGCGGGCGACGCCGCGGTGCTGCTGGTGCGCGGCAAGGGCGGGCGCGAGCGCATCGTGCCGCTGTCCGACGCGGCGCGCGAGGCCGCCGCGGCGCTGGTCGTGGACCTGCCGCGGGGCGGCGCCTGGCTGTTCCCCGGCCGCCCGCCGCGCCAGCCGATGACGCGCCAGGGCTTCGCGCTGCTGCTGAAGCAGGTGGCGATCGCGGCCGGACTCGACCCGGCGCGCGTCTCGCCGCACGTGCTGCGCCACTCCTTCGCCTCGCACCTGCTGGCGCGCGGGGCTGACCTGCGCAGCTTGCAACTCCTGCTCGGCCACGCCGACATCGCGACGACGCAAATTTACACGCATGTCCTCGCCGAGCGCCTGCAACGGCTGGTCGAGGCGCATCACCCGCTGGCGCGGCGGCAGGAATGATCTACTCTCCGCCCCGCATGCCATTGTCCAAACTTCAAGTGCGCGCCCATAGCGTTGCCGCGCTTCGCGAGATGGCGCGCCGGCGCCTGCCGCGCGTCATCTTCGATTTCGCCGATGGCGGGGCCGAGGACGAGCGCACGTTGCGCGCCAACGAGCAGGCGTTCGAGAGTTCTGGTGCTGGTGCCGAAGCCGCTCGCCGGGCGGCAGGGCGACGAACAGTCGGTCGAACTGTTCGGCGAGACGCTGGCGAGCCCGGTGCTGATCGGCCCGACCGGCCTTTCCGGCGCCTACTGGCCGCGCGGCGAGATCGCGGAGGCCCGCGCCGCCGCCGCGGCCCGCACCGCGTTCACCATGAGCCACGCCTCGACCGTCGCGATGGAGGACCTCGCGCGCGCCGCACCGGGCAACAACTGGATGCAGGTATTCATGTACCGCGACCGCGGCCTGACCCAGGAGTTCACCGACCGGGCGCGGGAGGCCGGATACCGCGCGCTGGTGCTGACCATCGACAACCAGGTGCTCGGCCAGCGCGAGCGCGACCTGCGCAACGGCTTCAGCATCCCGCCGCAATGGGGCGTGCGCACGGCGTTCGACATGGCGTCGCACCCGGGATGGCTCTGGCGGATGCGCCAGACGCCGCGCCCGACTTTCGCCAATTACGTGAAGCCGGGCGACCGGCGCGACATCATTTCGCTCGGCGCTTACATGGCGAGCATGCTCGATCCGGCGGCGAACTGGCGGGACGTGGAATGGCTGCGCGGCATCTGGCCGGGGCCGCTGCTGCTGAAGGGCGTGCTGCATCCGGAGGAGGCGCGCGACGCCGTGGCGGTGGGGATTGACGGCGTCATCGTGTCGAATCACGGCGGGCGGCAGCTCGACGGCGCGGTGGCTTCGGTCGACGCCTTGCCGGGCGTGGTCGAGGCGGTGCGCGGGGAAATCCCGGTGCTGCTGGACGGCGGGGTGCGCCGGGGCGCCGACGTGGTGAAGGCGATCGCGCTCGGCGCGACCGCGTGCCTGATCGGCCGTCCGGCGCTGTGGGGCCTCGCCGTGGCCGGGGAAGCCGGGGTCGCGCAGGTGCTGAACATTTTCCGCCGCGAGATCGACCGCGTGCTGACCCTTTGCGGCATCGAAAACATCAGGCAACTGCACGGCAATGCCGGGCTGACGATGTACCGCCGGCAGGGCTAGCGGCAGCAGCCAGGCAGGCGGCCGTCAGGCGGGCCGAAGGTAGGCGATGGCTCCGTCCAGCGTGAACAGGCGGGGATAGTCGGATTCGGAGATGTCGATCCCGGTGCGCTGATGCAGCGCCGCGACGAAATTGAGGAAGTCCATCGAGTTCGAGATCGAGTTCCTCGCGCAACTCGGCATCGCCGTGCAGCGACGCGAAATCGGCCTCTGGCGCGATGCCGGCCAGAATGTCCACCACGAGTTGTTTCGCCTCGGCGTCGTTCACGGCGTTTCCGGCTCCTGCAATAAACGATCGATCTCGGCCAGTAGCAGGCCGCCGCGGTGGCCGTCGCTCGCCCGATGGTCGGCGGCGAGCGTCAGCGACACCAGCGGGCGCGCCACGATCGCCCCATCGACGACCCAGGGACGCGTCACGACACGGCCGAAGCCGACGATGGCGACTTGCGGCGGAAAGATGATCGGCAGCACGCTTTCCGCGCCGCGATCGCCGAGAACTCGTCACCGTGATCGTCGGGTCGCTGATCTCCGAACTGCGCAGCCCGCCGCCACGCGCCCGCTGCACCAGATCGCGCATCGCCGCCATCACCTCGTCCAAGGTGCGGCGGTCGGCGTCGCGGATGGCCGGCGCGACGAGGCCGCCGCCGCGGAGCGCGATGGCCCAGCCGATATGCACGCCGTCGCCCGCACGAAGGCGGCGGTCCTGCCAAAACCCGTTCAGTTCCGGGGTTTTGGCCAGCGCCCGCGCCGTGGCGCGCAGCAGCAGCGCCGCCGGGAGCACGCGCTCGGTCGGCGCGCGGTCGCGGTTGATACCGTCGAGCGCCGCCAGGGCGCGCGAGAGGTCCACGGTCTGGCCGAGATAATAGTGCGGGATCTCGCGCTTGGATCGGGTCATCGCCGCGGCGATCGCCTGGCGCATGGCGGCGGCATCGAAGCCGACGCGCCGGCGCGGCGCCTCGGTGCCCGCGGCGGGCGGCGCGGGCAGCGGCAGGTCACGCAAGGTGATCGCGCCCTCGGGGCCGGTTCCGGCGATGGCTTGCAAATCGATGCCGCGTTCGGCGGCCGCGCGGCGCGCCGCCGGGGTCACGCGCGCCCGGCCCGCCGCGCTCGGCGGGACCGCGACGGCAATGGGCGGGGGCGGAGGTGGCGCGGGCGCCGCCGGCATGGGCGGCGGTGCTGGCGGGTGGCGCGGCGCGGCGGTTTCCGCCGACGCGCCATTGAGCCGCGCGAGCACGGCACCGACCGGAGCCTCGGCGCCGACGGGAACAACCAGTTCCGCGACCGTGCCCTCATGGAAAATCTCGATGTCGATCGCGCCCTTCTGCGTATCGACCACGGCGACAATGTCGCCGCGCTTCACCCGGTCGCCCGGCTTCACCAGCCATTCGGCCAGGGTGCCGGCCTCCATGTCCGCGCCCAGCGAGGGCATGGTGAAGTCGATCATCTATCCCTTCACCAAGCCGCGCGCGGCGGCAGCGATGGCGTCGGTCTGCGGCAGCGCAGCCTGCTCCAGATGCGCGGCATACGGAACTGGCACCTCGCGCGCGCAGACGCGGCGGATCGGGGCATCCAGTTCGAAGAACGCTTCCTCCGCGATGCGCGCCGCGATTTCGGCGGAGAGCGAGCCGGAGCGCCAGCCCTCGTCCACGATGACAACGCGCCGCGTGCGCGCGACCGAGCCGATGACCGTGGCCATGTCGAGCGGCCGCAGCACGCGGAGGTCGATCACTTCCGCCTCGATGCCGTCCGCGCGCAGCGCCTCGGCCGCGTCCAGCGTCTTGAACAGGCTGCCGCCGTAAGTGACCAGGGTGACATCGCGTCCGGCGCGGCGGATTTTGGCCGAGGCGATGTCGACGCCGGTAACGGTGGGATCGAACGCGTCCTCGCGGCTGTACAGCATCACGTGCTCGAAAATCAGCACCGGGTTGGGATCGTCGAGCGCCGGCTGCAGCATGTGCCGCGCGTCCTCGACCGTCGCCGGCGCCAGGATTTTCAGTCCCGGAATATGCGCGTACCAGCCTTCCAGGCTGTGCGAATGCTGCGCGGCGAGTTGCCGCCCGGCGCCGGTCGCCATGCGGATGACTACCGGGACCGCGAACTGCCCGCCGGACATGTGCGGCAGGGTCGCCGCGTTGTTGACGATCTGATCGAGCGCAAGCAGGCTGAAATTGACCGTCATGATCTCCACGATCGGGCGCATGCCGGCGATCGCCGCGCCGATGCCGGCGCCCACGAACCCCGCCTCGGACAGCGGCGTGTCGCGAATCCGGTCCTCGCCGAGTTCGGTGGAGAGATTCTTGGTGACCGCGTAGCATCCGCCGTAGCGCGCCACGTCCTCCCCCATCAGGAACACGCGCGGATCGGCGAGAATCGCCGCACGGATCGCCTGCTTGCAGGCTTCGCGGTAGGTCGTGCGCGGCGCCGCGGTCACGGTCGCGGCTTCGGGCTTGGTGGTCGCGGTCGTGCTCATTGCGGGACCAGATCCATATAGGCGAAGCGCTCCAGCTCCTCGATCGGCTCCAACGTGCCGGCTTCGGCGAACGCGGTGGCCGCCTCGATCTCGCCCGCGATATCGGTTTCGATCCGGGTGATAGCGTCCGCGTGGAGAAGCCCGTTCTGCTCGATCCAGGAGCGGAACCGCAGGATGGGATCGTTCTTGCGCCAGGCGGCGATCTCGTCCTTGGCGCGGTAGAGCTGTGCGTCGAACATGGAATGCGCGCGGAAGCGGTAGGTGCGGCATTCCAGCAGACGCGGGGCGCCGGTATCGCGGATGTCCTCGATCGCCCGCCGCGCGGCCACCGCGACGGCGACCACGTCCATGCCGTCCACCGTTTCGCCCGCCATGTGATAGCCGGACGCCTTGTTGGCGATGTGCGACTCCGCCTCGGCGCGCTCCAGCGCCATGCCCATCGAATACAGATTGTTCTCGCAGACGAACAACACCGGCAGCCGCCACAGCGCCGCGAGATTCAGGCTTTCGTGGAACGAGCCCTCGTCCACCGCGCCTTCGCCGAAGAAGCAGGTGGTGATGGCGGCGCGCCCCAGCATCTTGTCGCCGAGCGCGATGCCGACGGCGAGCGGCAAACCGCCGCCCACGATCGCATTGCCGCCGTAGAAGCGCTTGGCGCGGTCGAAGATGTGCATCGAGCCGCCGCGGCCGCGGCAGCAGCCCTCCAGCTTGCCGTACATTTCGGCCATGAGCAGATCCATGCCGATGCCGCGCGTCAGCGCCTGGCCGTGCTCGCGATACGTCGCGACCACGGCGTCCTGCGGCCCAAGCGCGTCAATGACGCCGACGGAAACCGCCTCCTCGCCGTCGTAGAGATGCATGAAGCCGCGGATCTTCCCGGCCTGGTAAAGCTCGGCGCATTTTTCCTCGAAGCGGCGGATGCGCAGCATTCCGGTGAGCAGCCGATGGACGTGCGCGTGATCGAGATGCAGCTTTCCGGTCATCGCAGGTCGCCTTCGAGTGTCGACAGATCGCCTTCGGGCAAACCAAGCTCGCGCGCCTTCAGCAGGCGGCGCATGATCTTGCCGCTGCGGGTGCGCGGCAGGGTCGGGCTGAAGTCGATCTCCTTGGGCGCGACCACCGCGCCGAGCCGCTTGCGCGCGTGGCCGAGCAGTTCCCGGCGCAGGCTTTCCGAGGCCGTATAACCGGGATTGAGCGCGACGAAGGCCTTCACGATCTCGCCGGCCATCGGATCGGGCTTGCCGATGACACCCGCCTCGGCGACCGCGGGGTGCTCCATCAGCGCGCTTTCGACCTCGAACGGGCCGATCAGGTGGCCGGACGATTTGATCACGTCGTCGGCGCGGCCGACGAACCAGAAATAGCCCTCGGCATCGCGCATCGCCAGATCGCCGGTGAGATACCATTGACCGGCGAAACATTTACGATAGCGCTCGTCCTCGTTCAGGTAGCCGCGCATCATCGATGGCCAGCCCGCCTTCAGCGCCAGTTCGCCTTGCGTCATCGGCGGCACGATTTCGCTCACGCTACCGTCGGTATTGCGCTGAACGATGGCGGCCTCGATGCCGGGCAGCGGCCGGCCCATCGAGCCGGGTTTCACGTCCATGGCGGCGAAGTTGGCGATCATGATGCCGCCGGTCTCGGTCTGCCACCAATTGTCGTGGAACGGCCGGCCGAACGCCTGCTGCCCCCAGATCACGGCTTCCGGGTTGAGCGGCTCGCCGACGCTCGCCATGAAACGCAGCGCGGACATGTCGAAGCCGCGCACCGCCTCGGCGCCCAGCTTCATCATCATGCGGATCGCGGTGGGCGCCGTGTACCACACCGTCACGCGCTCCCGCTCCAGTACGCCGTACCAGGTCTGCGCCTCGAATTCCGCCTCGACCACGATGCTGGTGACGCCGTTGCTGAGCGGCGCGACGATGCCGTAGCTCGTCCCGGTGACCCAGCCCGGATCGGCGGTGCACCAGAAAATGTCGTCGTCGTGCAGATCGAGCGCGTAATAGCCGGTGACGTGGTGCGTCGCGATCGCCGCGTGGACGTGGATGGCGCCCTTGGGCCGGCCGGTGGTGCCGCTGGTGAAGTGCAGCAGCGCGCGATCCTCGGGATCGGTCGGCGGAATGACGAAATCCGCGCTCTGCGCCTCGACCAATCGCCGCCAATCCAAGGTGCCCGGCGTGTCGGCCGGCGCATCGGAGTCCGGCACCAGGATGACGTGTTCCAGCCGGGGCAACTGCGCGCGGATGGGCGCCACCTTGCGGCGATAGAGCGGCTCGGTCGTCACCAGCACGCGGCCTTCGCCGATGCCGAGCCGGGTCGCGATCGGCTCCGGACCGAAGGCGGAGAACAGCGGCGAGACCACGCATTTCGCCTTCAGCGCGCCGAGCACGGCGACGTACAGTTCCGGGATCCGGCCGGCGAGCACGAACACGCTGTCGCCCGGAGCGAGGCCCAGGCTCATCAGCGCGTTGGCGAAGCGGTTGGTCTCCGCCCGGAGGTCGCGATAGGTGAAAGTCCGGACCGCACCCGCTCGCCCCAGCCAGCGCAGCGCCACCCGATCCCCGAGCCGACCCGCCGCGTGGCGATCGACGGCCTCGTGCGCGATGTTCAACCCCCGGCCGCCGGGCAGTCCGTCAAGCCGGGCGCGCGCCGCTTCCCAGGTGAAATTGCGCCGCGCGGCATCGTAGTCGCGCAAATTGGGCGCCGGCGCGTGTGGATCGCGCGGCTTGGCGATGCGCGGGTAATCGCCCGCCAACGGCGTCTGCACGGCGGCCAACTCGGACACCTCGGCTTCTCCCGCTCCGACCGAGGCTCAACTTATCCGCCGGCCGCCGAGGCGCATTGATCGAGATCAAGCCGCGTCGGCCGGCGCCGTCCAGTGTGATCGCTTACAACACCTCGCGCACGATGTGGTGGCGGTTGCTCGTGTAAGGCCGCACCTCGGTGGGCCAGCGGCCCAATTCCGACGCCTCCGCCCAGGCTGCGCTGCTGATGACCTCCGGACTGTCGATTTCGTAGATCGCGGCATATCTGGGCACCCCCTCGCCGGTGAGCTGCTTCGTCTGCCCGCCGAGGGTGAAGCTGGCGGGCTCGGTCCGCAGCCTTGTGACCGAATGCACGCCGGGCACCTTCAGCAGGTTCGGCACGTGCTCGCGATCGTAGATTTCGTTGAACAGCGCCTCCTTCTCGGGCGCCACGTCCATGCTGGCGATGAACACGTATTTGCTCCTGACTGGCATCTCGCCCTCTCTGTTCGGATCGTCGTCGCGATCTCAGTCAGCCATCGTCGGTCGCTCGGAATCAACGGCGGCTCGCCGGCGCCGGGCCGCGGCGATCCAGCAGACGGGGGTCACAGCGATGTCTGCGCTACGGGATGCGCGTTGCACCCGCCGAGCGGGAGAGGCGGGGCTTGCGGCGCGTCGAGGACCGGTTCGGGGCTATGGCGAAATGCGGCCAGTGCAGCGTGTAGCGATGCCCGCCCATCGGCAGTTTCAGGCTCAGGGTCCGCAGGTACCACCCGGATCGGCGGCGGGCGCGCGTCAGAAGCTTGCGGGTCGGGCGTTCGCAACACCGCGCGGCGCAGGAGCGGAGCCGGGTGGCCGGGTGCCTCCGGCGGGGCAAGCCGCACCGTCGCGTCGCCGCTGGAACCGACGCCCGCGAGCTGGAGCTTGTCCGCGGACGCGGTGTTGCAGGCTTGCGCGTGTCCGCTCAGCCAGCCGGGCAAGTTCCAGCAGCCCGACCTGAAGGACGCGACGAGTTGGGCGAACTGCCAATCGGTGGCGGACTCCGGCTGAGCATTCCGCTCCGATACCGCGATATTGCTCGGCCGGGGATCGAGTTGGCCGCCGCAGGTCAAACCGGCTGGACCGCCCTGCCCGGCATCGGTCCAAATTTGCGGACCGCCAACGATATAGTGGCAGCCGGCGTGAGCGATCTCGGGTGCAACCTGCTGATAACTGGCCAGTTGCAGGTAGCTGGAATCGTTCTCGACCCTTTGCATACTCTGCATCACCCGATAGAGATACGCGGTGCTGGTGCGGCTGCCGCCGTAGGCGCTAATGGCGGAGGCCCACGATCCCAAACGGTCGTACAGCTCCCAAAGGTATTCGGCCGCCCAATTGCTCGCGGTGACCGGATCGAGCGCCCAGCCCGCGCCGTGCGGATCGTGCACGCGCAAATTCACCTGCATGCACCCCGCCATCACGCTGGACGACTTGGTCAGAGCCGCGTCGGCGATGCGTTCGGCTTCGCTCTTGGATTTCGGATAGAGGCTGTGCCCGTTCACGCGCAGCGCCGTCGGGATCATGCTGCTCTCGGTATAGGCGATGGCGCTCAACAGGCCGTGGGGCAGGCGGTGCCGCCGCTCCGCCACGACGGCCGCCCGCCGGCAGCTCGGATTGTCGTCAGCGATCGCCGTGCTCACGAGCCGAGGCTGCGGCGGGAGCGGCATGGCGGGATCCGAGTTGGTCAGAATTCTCGGCTTGTCCGGCACGCCCATCGAATTGTCCGGCAAGCCCATCGAATCCCAGATTTTTGCGGTGCCGAGATTCGCGGCCATCGGCTGTCGGACGACCCGGACCACCTTGATCCGCACCGCGGCGCCGGTGCTCCGGGGCGTCGACATCGTGGCGCATGCCGAAACACCCAGCAACAATCCGGCGAGGCTGAACGCCGCTCCAGCTTGCATATCCGTTCCTCGCAATTCCGATCCGCTAAAGGACCCGTGTATGCCGAATTGCTTAAGGAACAGTTTCCATTGCGATTACGACGGCTTGCGGCGCCGATCCGGGCATGATCTGGTCGGCGGCCTCGGCCTTCGGGACAAAATCTCGGATCGCGCGGCACGGGTCCATACGTCCCATGCCGGCGCGCGACTTCCAGGACGCAATCGCGAAGAACGGCGGAACCGGCGCGTCGCGCATTCTTTACCGCGCCGCCCTGGTGTTAGGGTCGCGACGTCAGCGGGATTCCGCAGTCACCATCGCAGCCGAGGAGGAACAGCCCATGGGTCGATCGAGGCTTCCGCGCAGAATGTTCATGCCGACCGTGCTTGCCCTGTCGTTTCTTGCCCTGTCGTTCGCGGGCGCGGCCCGGGCCGCGACGGTCGCGGCGTTCACGCAAACGGCGTTCGCCGCCGCGAAACGCCACCACAGACCGATCCTCGTTCACGTCACGGCGCCGTGGTGCCCGACCTGCGCCGCGCAACGGCCGATCCTCGCGCGGCTCGAAGCGCGGCCGGAGTTCAGGGATCTGATCGTGTTCAACGTCGATTTCGACACGCGCAAGGACGTGGTGCGCGAACTGCACGTGCGGATGCAGAGCACCCTCATTGCCTTCCGGGGCACCAAGGAACTCGGGCGCTCGGTCGGGGACACGAACCCGGCCTCGCTGAAGGCGCTGCTGGAGACGACGGTCCACTGACGCCGGATTCGACCGACGCCGGAGACGCGCGAGCATGCATCTCGGGATCGGCGGCATCGGCGTCGGCTTCGTGGCCGGCGTTCTCTCGGTCCTGTCCCCTTGCGTGCTGCCGGTCCTGCCGCTGGTGCTGACCCCGGCGGCTTCCGGCACTCGCCTGGGCCTCCTGGGACTGGGAGCCGGTCTCGTATCGGCGTTTGTCGGCGTCGGCCTGTTCCTCGCCACGATCGGGTTTTCGCTCGGGTTGGACGCCGGGCTGTTCCGCGAGGCCTCCGCGGTTTTGCTCGCCGGCGCCGGCCTACTGCTGTCGGTCGGCGCGCTCGAACGCCGCTTCGCGGTCGCGGCCGGCAGACTGGGCAACCCGGCAAGCGCGCGCATCGCCCGGGTCGTGGGCTCCGGGGTCGCAAGCCAGTTCGCCATTGGTCTGCTGCTCGGGGCGGTTTGGAGCCCGTGTGTCGGGCCGACGCTCGGCGCGGCCGCGCTGCTCGCCGCCCAGGGCCGCGACGTCCCGGCCGTGGCCTCGGTCATGGTGGCGTTCGGCCTCGGAACGACCGCGACCCTGCTGCTGCTCGGCCTCGCCTCGCGCGAAGCCATGCTGCGCTGGCGCGGCCGGCTCCTCGGGGCCGGGGCGACTGGCAAGCGCCTGCTCGGCGTGAGCCTCGTGCTCGTCGCCGCCCTAATTCTGACGGGCGCCGATCGCCGGCTGGAAACCGCCCTGGTCGCCGCCTCCCCGGCCTGGCTGACCAGCCTGACAACGAAATTTTAGCCCCCATTAAGGCCGGCGCGCCCGCCGGCGGGCGATGGTTGACCGCCGCGCCGGCCCGGTTCACGGGATGGCCGATGTTCGCCTTCTTCGAATCCCGACTGCCGCCGACCGCCCGCTCGCCCGACGCTCCGCCGCCCCAGAAACTGTTCGCCTTCTACTGGCATCACGTGCGCCAGGCGAAGGGGCTGCTGCTGCTGCTCCTGCTGGCCGGCCTGATTGTCGCCCTGCTCGACACCACCATCCCGCTGTTCATCGGGCGCGTGATCTCGCTGCTCTCCAGCCATGCGCCCGAGGGCTTTCTGCGCGACGCGTGGCCGCAATTCGCCGGCATGGCGGCGGTGCTGCTGATTTTCCGCCCGGCGGCGCTGCTCGCGCAGAACCTGATCACCAACCAGTCGATCGCGGCCAACCTGATGAACCTGATCCGCTGGCAAAGCCACTGGCACGTGGTCCGCCAGAGCTGGATGTTCTTCCAGAACGACTTCGCCGGCCGGCTCGCCAGCCGGGTAATCCAGACCGGGCCGAGCCTTCGGGAAAGCGTGGTCAGCTCGGTCAACGCGGTCTGGTATATCGTGGTCTACGGATCGAGCGCGGTGGTGCTGCTGGCGCACGCCGACGCGCGCCTCGCCTGGCCGATGCTGGTCTGGTTCATCGGCTATCTGGCGATGCTGCGCGGCTTCGTGCCGCGCATGCGCAACCGCTCGCGCAAGGTGGCCGAGGCGCGCGCCCAGCTCACCGGCCGGATCGTGGATTCCTACACGAACATTCTTACGGTGAAGCTGTTCGCCCGCGCCCGCGACGAGGACGCGTTCGTGCGCGAGGCGGTGGACGACCACACCGCGGCGTTCCGCCGGCAGTTGCGGCTGATGACCGCGTTCGCAACGATGCAGGCGCTGCTGAGTGCCGCGCTCGTCGTCGGCACCGGGGCGATGGCGGTTTGGCTGTGGAGCGAGGGGCGCATCGCCGTGGGCACGGTGGCGATGGCGCTGCCGATGGCTTGGCAGATCACCGCGCGCGCCGGCTGGGTGGCGCAGAACGTCACCTCCACGTTCGAGAACGTCGGCACGGTGCAGGACGGGATGCGCTCGATCGCGGTGCCCCGGCTGATGCCGGACCGGCCCGGCGCGGCCGAGCTGCGCGTGAGCGAGGGCGGCATCCGCTTCGAGCAGGTTCGCTTCGATTACGGCCGTCTCCGCGAGGAGGAGGACGCGGCGCCCGGCGTGCTGCACGGGCTCGATCTGGCCATCGCGCCGGGGGAGCGCGTCGGTCTGGTCGGCCAGTCCGGCGCCGGCAAGTCCACGCTCGTCAACCTGCTGCTGCGCTTCTACGACCTGGAATTGGGGCGCATCCTGATCGACGGCCAGGACATCGCCGCGGTGTCGCAGGAGAGCCTGCGCCGGCAGATCGCCATGGTGACGCAGGACACCTCGCTGCTGCACCGCTCGATCCGCGACAACATCCGCTACGGCCGGCCGGACGCGAGCGAGGCCGAGATCGTCGCGGCCGCGAGGCAGGCCGAGGCGCACGAGTTCATCCTGGGTCTCGAGGACTGGAACGGCCGCGGCGGCTATGACGCGCATGTCGGCGAGCGCGGGGTAAAGCTGTCGGGCGGCCAGCGCCAGCGCATCGCCATCGCGCGGGTGATCCTGAAGGATGCGCCGATCCTGGTGCTGGACGAAGCCACCTCGGCGCTGGATTCCGAGGTGGAGGCGGCGATCCAGGAGCAGTTGGGGGCGCTGATGCGCGGGCGCACGGTGATCGCCATCGCGCACCGGCTGTCGACGATCGCGCGGATGGACCGCCTCGTCGTGCTCGACCGCGGCCGCATCGCGGAGGAGGGCACGCATGCCGAGTTGCTGCGCCTGGGCGGCACCTACGCGCAGTTATGGGAGCGCCAGTCCATGGGGTTCATGGCGGAGGCGGCGGAGTGACTGCCACTCCGAACAGCATCGCCTGCGTTCGGTCAGAACGCTACCTCACGCACCATTGACACGCCCGGAACCCGCCATTAGCAAGCGCCTGCCTTGGGCCACCCCCGGTTTTTCGGCGGGGACCCCGCGCCCGGCAAGGCGACTTGCCGAGGAACCGATCTATGGCTGGACACCAGGAGGATGACGAGCCCGAGGGGAACGGGGCTTCCTTCGAGCAGCGTCTGCGGGCCGCCCGCGAGCGCGCCAAGCTCGACACACCGCCGCAGCATGCGCCGGACGGCGACCCGCTGAGCGGGGCGCCTTGGGCGATCGGTCTGCGCGTCGGGGTGGAGTTGGTGGCCGCCTTGGCGGTCGGTGTCGGCATCGGGTGGCTGCTGGATCGCTGGCTGCATACCCGACCGTTGTTTCTCGCGATTTTCGTGCTGCTCGGGGGCGCGGCCGGAGTTCGCAACGTTTATCGTGTGTTCGCCCCACGCGACTAGGCGCCGCGACCGAGACCGCGGCGAACACCCGGCGCGGCCGCTCGTTGCCTCGGCCGAACGGGACAGGAGGATGATACCGTGCCGCTACCGCTGCCGCCGACGACAGCACCGCGCATCGACGCCCTCGGGCAGTTCACGCTCGACAAGGCGTTCGCCGGGCTCGGCGGCTACGTGGGGTTCACCAACTCCAATGTCATGATGGTGGTCACCGCCGCCCTGGTGCTCGCGATGCTGGCGCTGGGGATGCGGCAGCGGGCGCTGGTGCCGGGGCGGTTGCAGGCGCTGGCCGAAATGGCGCACGAGTTCGTCGCCAATATGTGCCTGGAGACGATCGGGCCGGAGGGCAAGCGGTTCTTCCCGTTCGTCTTCACGCTGTTCTTCTTCATCCTGTTCGGCAACCTGATCGGGCTGTTTCCTTATTTCTTCGCCTTCACCAGCCATATCGCGGTGACCGCCGCGCTCGCGGTGATGGTGTTCGCGCTGTCGGTCATCGTGGCGCTCGCGCTGCACGGCTTCCGGTTCTTCGCCTATTTCTTCCCGCAAGGCGCGCCGGTCGCGCTGGCGCCGGTGCTGGTGCCGATCGAAATCCTGTCGTTCCTCTCGCGCCCGGTCTCGCTGTCGATCCGACTGTTCGCCAACATCGTGGCCGGCCACGTGATGTGGGAAGTGTTCGCCGGCTTCATGCTGCTGGTGGTGTTCTACATGGGCGCGGTCGGCTACCTCGCCGCCGTGGTTCCGCTGGCGATCAACGTCATACTGGTCGGCTTCGAGCTATTGGTCGCCTTCCTGCAGGCCTACGTCTTCGCCATCCTCACCTGTCTCTATCTGCACGATGCGGTACACTTGCACTGATCGCCACCGCAGCCAGCCTCAACCGTTCGCATTCGAAAGGAGCTAAAGTCATGGATGCTGCCGCCGCCAAATTGGTCGGAGCCGGTCTTGCCGCGATCGGCGTCGCCGGCGCCGGTGTGGGCATCGGCCACATCTTCGCGGCGCTGGTCAACAGCGTCGCGCGCAACCCCTCGGCCCGCAACCAGGTGTTCGGTCTCGGCATTCTGGGATTCGCGCTGACCGAGGCGGTGGCGCTGTACGCGCTGCTGATCTCGTTCCTGGTGCTGTTCAGCTGAGCGCCGCCGCGCATTGTCGATGGGCATGGGCATGAATCGCGTTTTCGCCGCGGTTCTGGCGATCTGGATGGTTCCCGCGCTCGCCTGGGCGCAGGAACCTGAAGGCAAGGGCATGCCCCAGCTCAATTTCTCCAATCCGCTGACGGTCAGCCAGATCGTCTGGATGGTGATCATCTTCCTGGCGCTCTACGTCCTGCTCACGCTGTGGGCGCTGCCGCAGGTCGAGCAGGTGCTGGCCGAGCGCTCGGGGACGATCGCGGCGGATCTGGACACGGCGCGCGCCGCCAAGGCGGAGGCCGACGCCGCGGTGGCCGAGCTGAGCGAGGCCACGCGCCGCGCGCACGCCGAGGCGCAGGCCGCGATCGCGGAGGCGCTCGCGCGGGCCAAGGCGGAGGCGGCGGACGAGGCGCGGCGCGCCAATGAACGGCTCGAGGCGCAATTGGCGGCGGCCGAGCAGCGCATCGCGGAGGCGCGCGCCTCGGCGATGGGGGCGTTGCGGCAGGTCGCGACGGATACCGCGCAGCTGGTGCTCCGCCGCCTGACCGGTGCCGCGCCCGAGCCGGGCACCGTGCTCGCCGCGGTGGACTCCGCTTTGGCGGCGCGCCGCGGTTAGGGGGTCGGTTCCTTGGTATTCAACTCGCTGACCGGCGTCATCTGGCATCACGGCGTCTTCTGGGTCGCCGTCGCCTTCGTCATTTTCTTCGTATTGTTCGGGCGGATGATCTGGCGCGCGCTGGTCGGCATGCTGGATGCGCGCGCCTCGACGGTGCGGCTGGAACTGGAGGAAGCCGCGCGCCTGCGGCGCGAGGCGCAGGAAATGCTCCGCGACGCGCAGCGGCGGCGCGAGGAGGCGTTGGCTTCCGCCCGGCAGATGCTGGAATCGGCGCAGTCCGAGGCCGCGCGGGTCGCGGCGGCGACGCGCGCGGACGCCGAGGCGGCGGCGCAGCGTCGCGAACGCATGGCGATGGACCGCATCGCCGCGGCGGAAAAGGCCGCGGTGAACGAGATCCGTGTCGCCGCGATCGACCTCGCGGTATCGGCCGCGCAGCAAGTCCTGAGCCAGAAATTGGACCGGCAGGAGGACGCCGCCCTGGTCGATCGGGCGATCGCCGGCCTGCCGAGCGCGCTCCGGGCGGCCTGAACACGGCGGGCGGGGGACGCCGGTGCCCGGCATCGGATTGCGCCTGAGCCTGTTGGCGCTGCTCGCCTGTCTCGCGGCCTGCGGCTGGCCGAAAGAAAGCCCGGTGCCGATCGCCTACGAGCCGACGGCGCCGATTTCCGCCAGGGCGGACCGGCCGGTCGTTGCCATGGGCGCGGTTTTCGACCAGCGCCGGGTGCCGCCACACTGGCTCGGGAAAGCCAGCGACAAGCTCGGCTTACACGACGAAACCCTGGTGAGCGAACCACCGGTGGCGCGCGCCGTTCGGATGGCCTTCGCGGACGCCCTGATGACGCGCGGGCTGCTGGCGCCGCCGGGACGGTCGAAATACGACCTCACCGTACGCATCCGGCGGCTCGATGCCAAGCAACGCTGGCGCCGGCACGCCATCGCCGATCTGGCCATCACCCTAACCCGCCGCAACGGCGGCCCGATCGTCTACACGGACGAGGTTGCGGTCATTGGGCGCTCCACCGGACCGTTCTCGCTCGGCGCCGGCGCCTATGTGCCGGTCGCCGACGTATCCGAACTGGAGCAGGGCGCGATGAACCGCGCTATCGACCTGGTGCTGGACAAGCCCGGCTTTCGCGCCGCGCTGCGCCGCTGATTGCCAAAATCGCGATTGGCGGCGACAGCGTAAACCCCACCGTGATAGACTGAGCCGTTCATCCAATCGAACGCCTTGCCGGAAGCTCCGCTTTTGCGCAAGCGCCAAGTCCGGGATCGGGGGGGACGGCCGATGCGCGCTATGCGGCTGCTGGCGGTGGCTTTCTGTGCGTTGCTGGTGCTGTATCCGGCGGCGCGCGCGGCCGAATTGGAGCTGCCGGGACTGGCTCGCGATAGCGAGGCCTACGCGAACGCGTTGAAGAAGATCGCCCCGGCCGGCGCGACCGCCGAAACGCGGCAGCGCGACGAACAGCGCGCGCTTGACGCCGCAGACCGCAAGGATTGGGCGGCGGCGGCAGCGGCGTGGGAACGCCGTCTTGGCGAAGGCAACGTCACCGCCGACCAGTGGCTGGCGCTCGCGGACGCCGAACTCAACCGGACGCCGCCCGACGCGCGGCGCGCGCTGCTGGCCGCTTGGCGCAGCTACGCTCTCGTGGAACCCGGGACGAAGCAGATTCCGGCGCTGCTGCTGATGGCCAAGGCGCTCCACACCCAGGCTCGCCCGGTGTTCGAATATCGGGCTCTCTCGGCCATCGTCGAACGCGCGCCCGACAATGTCGGCTACAAGAACATGCTGCAGGCGGCGCGGCGCGGCGCCGGCCTGCTGGTGAACACGATCCGCACCGAGGCGGAGGCCGAGCCGGCGCGCGCCTGTCTCGGCTTCACGGTGCCGCCGAGCCGCCGGCCCGATTGGCAGCCCGCCGACTGGGTGGCGCTCGACCCGCCAACCCCTGAAGCGGCGGTGACGCGCGAGGCCGATGGGCTTTGCATCTCCGGGCTGCGGCTCGGCGCCGAAACGAAAGTGAAGCTCCGCGCCGGATTGCCCGGGGAAGGCGGCATCGACCTGAAACAGGACGCGGTCGTCGCGGTCGAGATGCCGAACCGCAAGCCGCGCATCGTCTTCGACTCGCGTTTGTTCGTGCTGCCGCGCGGCCAGGCGCCGACGCTGACGCTGACCACCGTGAACCTGTCCTCGGTCGCGCTGAAGCTCGTGCGGGTCAGCGACCGCAACGTGGTTCCGTTCGTGCGCGACAACCAGTTGGGCCGCCCGGTCGATGTCTGGACCGCGAAGGATTTGCAGCGCGAGACCGGAAGCCTGGTGTGGTCGGGCAAGGCCGAGATTCCGAAGTGGCGCCCGAACGAGTTGGCCCGCACGGCCCTGCCATTGCCGGAGCCGCTCACCACCTCCGGCCCGGGCCTGTTCGCGCTGGTCGCCGGGCCGGGCGACGGCACGCCGGGCGCCGACTACACGGCGGGCGCGGTGCAGATGATCCTGCGCACGGATCTCGCCCCGACCGTTTGGCGCGGCAGCAACGGATTGACCGTGCAGGTGCGCGGCTATTCCGACGCTCACCCGCGCGCCGGCGTGCGGCTCGAACTGCTTGCCCGCAACAACGATATTCTTGCCGAGGCGACGACGGACGCCAGCGGCATGGCCCGTTTCGCCGCGCCGCTGCTGCACGGCGAAGGCCCGCTGGAAGCGTTTGCCATCTTCGCCTTCGCCGACCAGGATTTCACCGCGCTCAACCTGAACGCGGCGGCATTCGACCTGTCGGATCGTGGTGTGCAGGGGCGGCCGCAGCCGGGGCCGCTGGACGCGTTCGTCTGGCTGGATCGGGGCATCTTCCGCCCCGGCGAGACGGTCAACGTGATGGCGCTGCTGCGCAGCAATGCCGGCGAGCCGTCGACCGTGCCGGTCCACGTCATCGTCCGCCGTCCGAACGGACAGGTGTTTCAGGACACGACCCCACCGCCGGAGGCCGACGCGGCGCTACATGTTCCGGTGTCGCTGTCGCGCACCGCCAATGCCGGGACCTGGACGGTCGAGATCCGGCCGGACCCCAAGGCGCCGCCGATCGGCCGCGCCGAGTTCCGGGTGGAAGCCTTCGTGCCGGACCGGATGGCGGTGGATCTCGGGCCGGCGCCCGGCCCGATCGTGCCAGGCCAAGCCTACCAGCTTCCGGTGAGCGCGCGCTTCCTCTACGGCGCGCCGGCGGCCAACCTGTCCGGCACCGCGACCCTGCGGCTCGCGGTCGATCCGCGACCGTTCCCGAGCCTCGCGGGATACCAAGTCGGCCTCGTTACCGAGACGTTCGCACCAAACTCGGTCGACGTGTCGCTGCCCGACACCGACGCGGAGGGACATGCGACGCTGCCGATCACGCTCGCGACCGCGCCGGACACCACCTACGCCGTGAAGGCGCAGATCGGCGTCGACATCAACGACCCGTCCGGCCACGCCGCGCACGCGGAAATCAGCGTTCCGGTGCGGCCCGCCGGGCGGCTGATCGGCATCAAGCCGCTGTTCGCCGACGGCGCCGTGAACGCCGGCACCGAGGCGGCGTTCGACATCGCCGCGGTCGACCCCGAGGGCAAACGCGTGGCCACCAAGGCCAAGCTGCGCCTGGTCCGCGAGATCCCCGACTGGCAACTGGTCATGCAGGGGCGGCTCGCGCATTACGAGACGGTCTGGCGCGACCAGCCGCTGGAAACGCACGACGTTACCATTCCCGCCGACCACCCGCTGCGCTTCGCCAAGACGCTCGATTTCGGCCGCTACCGGCTGGAAGTTCTGGAGGCGGAGGGCGGGCTCGCGGCCAGTTCGATCCGGTTCCGCTCCGGCTGGACCGGCGAGGAAAATCCGGACGTGCCGGACCGCGCCGAGGTGATGTCCGACCGCCGGGAATACCGGCCGGGCGACACGGCGCGCATCCATATCGCCGCGCCGTTCGGCGGCGAGGCCACCGTGCTGGTGCTCACCGACCGCGTGCTGAGCGTGCAGAACGTGACGGTGGCGGCCGACGGGACCGACGTCGCGGTTCCGATCATGGCGAGCTGGGGCCCTGGCGCCTATGTCACGGTGCACGTGTTCCATGCGGCGGCGACCGGCAAGGAGCGGCCCCGGCGGGCGATCGGCCTGACCTGGGTCGGGTTGGACCCGGCCCCCCGGACCATCGCCACGACCATCACGGCCCCGGACCGGACGCGGCCGCGCGGGCAGACCAACATCGCGGTCCACACCGCGCCCGGCGCGTGGGTCACGCTGGCCGCCGTCGACGAGGGCATCCTGCGGCTGACCAAGTTCGAGAACCCGGACCCGATCGGGCATTTCCTGGGCCGCCGCGCGCTCGGGGTCGATATTCGCGACGATTGGGGCCGCTTGATCGCGCCGGCCACCGGAACGGCGACCTTGCTGCGGCAGGGCGCCGGCGGCGAGGAGGGCGCCGAGGCGCTGCCGATTCCGCAGACGATCCTGAGCCTGTTCACGCCGCCGGTGCAGGCGGGACCCGACGGGGTCGCCACCATTCCGCTCGACCTGCCCGATTTCAACGGCGAGGCGCGCCTGATGGCGGTCACCTGGACCGGCAACCGGATGGGCGCCGCGGCGACCGACATGTTCATTCGCGACCCGCTCGTCGCCGAGCCGCTGCTGCCGCGCTTCCTGGCGCCGGGCGATGACGCGCGATTGGCGGTTCTGCTGCACAACGTGGAATTGCCGGCCGGTGAGGCAACCGTCGCGGTGTCCGCCGATGGCCCTCTGACGGTGACCGGGCCGATGCATCTTTCGGCGAACCTGCCGCACGGCCGGCAGGCGGTGGAAACCACGATGCTGCACGCCGAGGGCGTGGGTCGGGGGCACATCCATCTCGACGTGAGCGGCCCCTCGGGCTTTCACGTCGCGCGCGACAGATACATCGTCGTGCGGCCGGCGCGCGGCACCTTGACCAACGTGGCCAGCACGCAACTGCAACCCGGGGCGCAGGCCAGGGTCGCGCCGGCGAGCGAGCAGTTCATTCCGGGCACGTGGCATGCCTCGGTCAGCTTCGGCACCGCCGTGCGCTACGATCCGGCGGCATTGCTGAAGGCGCTGGATGTTTACCAGTTCACGTGCATCGAGCAGGAAACCAGCCGGGGCCTGCCGCTGGCGCTGGTTCCGAACGGCGCGCTGGCGGGTCCCGAACGAGCCGCGCGATTGTCGGCCGCGGTGCAATCGGTGCTAGATCGGCAGCGCTACGACGGCGGCTTCGGGCTGTGGTCGGCGAACGACGAGGCGCAGCCCTGGCTCTCGGCTTATGCGACCGAGTTCCTGCTGCACGCCCGCGACGCGGGTGCCACGGTGCCGGAACCGGCGCTGAAGGACGCCCTGAAATTCCTGGCGACGGCATCGGAGGATGCCGGGGACAAGCCGGAGGACAAGGCGGCTCAGGCCTACCGGCTGTACGTGCTGGCCTTGGCGGGGCAGCCGCGCTCGGGCGGCGCGCGCGTGATGGCCGCCAGTCTGGATCGGCTGCCGACACCGCTCGCCCGCGCGCAGATCGGCGCGGCCCTGGCGCTCGCGAACGACAACACCCGCGCCAAGGCGGCCTTCGCCGCCGCGCTCGACGATCCGCAACGCCAATATTGGGGCTTCGACTACGGCGACTCGCTGCGCGACCAGCTCGCCACGGCGTTTCTGCTGAAGCGGAGCGGATTGCTGCCGGACCGGCTCAAGGAGTTGCTCACCAGACTGCCCGGCCGGCTGACGCCGGAATCGACCGATACCCAGCAGGAGGCCTGGGCGGTAGCGGCCGCGGCGGCGCTCGGGGCCGGAGCGACACCGGCGCATATCGCGCTGAACGGCCATGACTTGCCGTCGGCGCCGGTCGAGACCGTGTCGCTGACTGGCCCGGTTTCGGTCGCGAATCTGGGCAACGCGCCGGTCTGGCAGACCGTGTCGGTGACCGGTGTGCCGAAGCTCGCCCCGCCGGCGGCGCGGCAAGGCATGCGCATCACCCGCCAGTTCCTTACCCTCGACGGCCAGCCGCTCGATCTCGACCACCTGACGCAGAACACGGTGTTCGTCCTGCTGCTGGAGGGCAAGGCCGAGGACGGGCAGGCGCACCACGCGCTCGCCATCCACGGCCTGCCGGCAGGCTGGGAGATCGCCGGGCGGTTCTCGTCCGGCGAAGTGCCGGGCATGAGCTGGCTCGGCAAGCTCACCACGCCTCTCGCCGAGCCGTCGGCGGACGATCGCTTCGCCGCGGCGATCGACCTGACGCCGCAAGAGCCGGGGTTCCGTGTCGCGGTCCGCGTTCGCGCGGTGACGCCCGGAAGCTATGCGCTGCCCGGCGCGGAACTGATCGACATGTACCGGCCGGGCGTGTTCGCCCGCCAGGCGGAAGGACGGATCACGATTCTGCCGGCCAAATGAAGCGACTGCTGCTGGGCGCCGCCGGCGCGCTCGTTTTGGCGGCGGCGGGGCTGGTTGCGCTCGATCGCCTCTGCCCGCCGGATTTGTCGCGGCTGCAAACAGTCGGCAAGGAGGTGGTCGACCGCGAGGGGCGGGTGATCGCGTTCATGCCCGCGAAAGGCGGGTTCTGGCGGCTGCCCGCGAGCGCCGAGTTGGTGCCGCCGTTCTTCACCAAGCTGCTCGTGGCGGTCGAGGACCATCGCTTTTATCGCCATATCGGCGTCGATCCGCTGGCGGTCGCGCGGGCGGCCTGGCAATGGGCGCGCGCCGGCCGGGTGGTATCCGGGGGATCGACCTTGACCATGCAGGTGGCGCGCCTGTTGCAGCCGCGTCCGCGCACGTTGCGCACCAAGATCATCGAGGCGTTTCGCGCCGTTCAGTTGGAGGAGCGGTTCAGCAAGCGCGAGATCCTGGGGATGTGGCTGACGCTCGCGCCATTCGGCGGCAATCTGGAGGGCGTTCGCGCCGCGTCCTATGCTTGGTTCGGGCACGCGTCCGCCGGTCTGACGCTGCCCGAGGCCGCGTTGCTGGTGGCGCTGCCGCGCCGGCCCGAGGCGTTGCGGCCCGACCGCCATCCCCAAGCCGCCGCGGCGGCGCGAGCGAAAGTGCTGGCGAAGGCGGCGCGCATCGGGCTGCTCGATCCGGGCGAGGCCGAGACGAGCCCGCTTCCGCACGCGCGACTGCCGCTGCCGCGCGCGGCGCCGCAACTGGTTGCCCGGATCGCGCGCGCTGCCAAAACGCAAACCGTTGCCACGACGCTCGACCAGCCGCTGCAACTGGCGCTGGAACGCATGGCGAGCAGCCAATTGCGGGCTATGCCGGCGCGGACCTCGCTGGCGCTGATCGTTGTCGATGCGCCAACGCGGCGGATCCGGGCCTTGGTCGGCGGGCCGCCCTGGGCGGTGCGCGATCGGGTGCAGCGCGGCGCCTGGCTCGACCTCACCAGGGCGGTGCGCTCACCCGGTTCGGCGCTGAAGCCGTTCATCTATGCCATGGCCTT
The DNA here is from genome assembly GCA_963761015.1 of uncultured Alphaproteobacteria bacterium. Taxonomy (GTDB): domain Bacteria; phylum Pseudomonadota; class Alphaproteobacteria; order Acetobacterales; family Acetobacteraceae; genus CAVXFL01. Next base: position 30,359 of record CAVXFL010000019.1, on the reverse strand, counting down.
CGCCGACGGCTATGCCCGCCCGGAGACCCAATTGGCCGATCTGCCGGAGCATTTCGGCAGTTACGCGCCCGAGGATTTCAGCCAGACCTTTTCGGGCCGCGTCACCGCGGCGGACGCGCTGCGGCGTTCCTTGAACCTGCCGGCGGTCAACTTGCTTCGGCGGGTTGGGCCGCTACGGTTTCTGGCGGCGCTCCGTCAGGCCGGGGGCGATTTGCGGCTGCCGTTCGGTGCCTCGGCGTCCTTGCCGCTCGCCTTGGGCGGCGCCGGCATCACGTTGCGCGAGATGGTGGCGTTGTATGCCGCGCTGGCCACCGGCGGCGGGACCGCGCCGTTGACGCTGGAGCCCGGCGCAATGCCGGCCGTGCAGCCGTTCCTGGAACCGCAAGCGGCCCGGTCGGTCGCCGATATCCTTACTCGTCCGCTCCCCGACGGCGGGCCGGGGGGCATTGCGTGGAAGACCGGCACGAGTTGGGGCGGGCGTGACGCCTGGGCGCTCGGGTTCGACGCGCGGCACGTGGTCGGGGTTTGGGTCGGGCGGCCGGACGGCACGGCGATGCCCGGCGGAACCGGCGGCACGCTGGCCTTGCCGCTGCTGGCGCGCGTGTTCGCCATGCTGCCGCGGGCGCCCCGTCCGACGCCGCCACCGATCAAGCCCCCGCCCAGGCCCGTCGAGCGCGTGAACGCGGATGGGCTGCGGCTGCTGTTTCCGCCGCCCGGCGCCGTATTGCAGTTGGAGGGAAGCGTGCCGATCCGCGCCATGGGGGGCCACCGGCCGCTCAGCTTCATGGTTGATGGCGCGCCGATCGCCTCGGACCGCATCCGCCGCAACGCCAACTGGAGGCCACCCAGCCCGGGGTTCTACCGGCTGACAGTGATCGACGCCGACGGACAAACCGCGAACGCGCAGGTCCGAGTGCGGTAGCCGAGAGTGGCTTCACGCAGTCCGCGCATGACGACGTTCAAGCGTTTCTGGCGGATTCCGCCGATTGGAGAAGCACTCCGACCTACCAGGCGAAAGCCGGGATGCAGGCGACCGGCGCGAGGCCTTCGGCGCGGGCGGCGGCCTCGGCCGCCGTGGGATGGTCGCGCAAACCGCGATGGATGCCGCCCAGCACCCAGCAGGAGTCGATCCCGGCGGCGGCCGCGCCGGCGATATCGGTGCGCAGCGCGTCGCCGACCGCGAGAATCTCGGCGCGCGGCAACCCGAGCATGTCGAGCGCCGGGCCGTACACCGCTGGATCGGGTTTGCCGATCCAGCGCACGTCGCCGCCCAGGGCCTCGTAGCGGCGCGCCAACGCGCCGGCGCAGATGACCGGTTCGCCGCCGCGGATCACTTCCAGGTCGGGGTTGGCGCAGATCATCGGCAGGCGGGCGGCGACGCAGTCCCGCAAGGTGCCCTCGTACGCGCCGAGATCGGTTGGGCTGCGATAGTCGGGGCCGCTGTTGAGCACGAAATCCGCCGCGCCGGGATTTTCGACCGGCTCCAGATCGAGGCCCTCGTACAGGTTGCGGTCGCGGTCGGGGCCGATATGGAACATGCGCCGGCCGAGCGCGATGAACCACGGATCGGCGCGGTCGCGCAGCATGCGGCGGGTAACTTCGCCGCTGGTGAGGATGCCGGTGTAGAGCGCATCGGGAATGCCCATCTCGCGCATGCCCTGTTGCGCCACGTCCGCGCGGCGGGGCGCGTTCGACAGCAGCACGGCCGGCTTGCCGAGCAGCCGGACATGCCGCAGGCAGTCGATCGCCCCCGCGTAGGGCGTCACGCCATCGTGGACCACGCCCCAGAGGTCGATGACGAAGCCGCCGTAGCGTTCCGCGAGGGGGGCGAAGCCGGTGAGGTACTTCACGGCGTTTCGGCCAGGCGGCGCGCGTCGACTCCGATCGCGTCGGAGAGCCGGGCGAAGCCGTCCGCGCGCAAGGCTGCGACGAGTTCGGATTTGATGCGCGGAATCAGCGCCGGGCCGTGATAGGCGAAGGCGGTGTAGAGCTGGATCAGGCTGGCGCCAGCGCGGATTTTTGCCAGGGCATGGCGTCCGGAGAACACCCCGCCGCAGCCGACCAGCAGCAGCCGCCCGGCCGCGAGTTCATGGGCGCGCGCGAGTAGCGCGGTCGAGCGGGCGAACAGCGGCGCGCCGGACAGCCCGCCAGCTTCCGATCCATGGCGCGAATGCAAGCCGGCGGGGCGATCCAGGGTGGTGTTGCCGACGATCAGGCCATCGACGCGCGCGGCGGCGCAGACTTCGACCACATCTTGGAGCGCGTGCTCGGTCAGGTCGGGCGAAATCTTGACCAGCAGGGGCGGCCGATTGGGCACCGCGTCGATCGCATGGACGATGCTGCGCAGCCGGTGCGCCGCCTGCAGGTCGCGCAGCCCGGGCGTGTTCGGCGAGGAGACGTTGATCGTCACGTAGTCGGCATGGGGCGCGACGGCGGCGACCAGCGTGCGGTAGTCCCGTTCCGGCTCGGCCCCCTTGTTGGGACCGACATTGATGCCGAGCGGCACCGCATGCGCGCCCGAAGCGGCCAGGTTGCGCAGGAAGACTTGGAGCCCCTGGCTGTTGAAGCCCATGCGGTTGATCACCGCCTGGTCCTCGGCCAGCCGGAACAGGCGCGGCTTGGGATTGCCGGCTTGCGGGCGCGACGTCACGGTGCCGGCCTCGACGAATCCGAAGCCGAGCCGCATCAGGCCCTTCAGCGCGACCGCGTCCTTGTCGAGGCCGGCGGCGAGCCCAATGGGATTGCGAAACTCGAGGCCGAGCAGCCGTTGCGCGAGGATGGGGTCGTCCGGGGTGGCGTCGCCGCCGGCCAAGCCGAGGCGGAGCGCCCGGAGTATCAACGCATGCGCGCGCTCGGGCCGCATTCGTCGCAGCATCGGCATGGCAAGGGCGGCGAGCAGCGGCATGACGCCGTCTTTCCTGCCCGAGGCGGCGGCGATGGGCAATGCGGCGAGGCGGACGTTGTCGTGCGACCGCGTTCCGGGCATAGGGCGCGCGATGTGGAACGAGCCCTATCTGGAGACGTGCTGCCGCTCGGCCCTGCACCGGCTGGCGCTGTGCGGCGAGCATGGCCGGCCGGGCGGACTGAAAGACGGACCCTGTCTCGTCCGACTGGCCGGGATGGGTCTGGCGCGGGAGCGTGGGGATGGGCGGTTCGAAATCACCGCGACGGGCCGCGCGCGGCACGGCGGGGAAATTTTGAAGACGACATCGCCCACGGGCTGAAAGGGGCTGGCGCGTTGTCCGGTTCGACCGGGAACGGCCCCCCCTCCGCGTCATGCCCGGCCTTGAGCCGGGAATCTCGGCGGCGCTCCGGGATTGCCGGGTCGAACCCGGCAATGACGCGAGCGATGACGCGGCCTCAGGCCAGGGGCGAGAGCGCCGGTTCGCCGTCGCGCAAGCTGACGAAGGCGATTCGGCCGCCGTCGGTGGCCGAGACCATCAGCATGTCGCCGCTCGCCAGCATGTCGGCGGCATTCGCCAGGAACCCCGGTTCGGCCACGTCGTCCAACCGGTCGGCGCCGGCCTTGTAGTGCCAGAGCGTGAAGCCCTGCGCGTAGGCGAGCACGGAGAGATTACGGATTGCGAAGGCCATGGGCCGGCGTCCTCTCGTACACGAAAAAGGGGCCGCACCGGTGGGTGCGGCCCCGCGAGTTTTGGGAAGGAGGAGGACCAACAGGCAAACTATCCCCGTTGATCGAACTCGGTATTAAACCTTCGGTTGAGATCCTGTCAAGGATTTTTTTCCTGGAACTTTGCTGTAGGTGCTAAACGGCGAACGACATCCGAGGAGATTAGCGCCATTTGGGGTCCCTTGCCGCACGCTCGGTTCAAGGCGACCGCTGGACTGACAATGGCGGTGAGCAGTTCTGCTGTCGGTGCGGTAGCCTCACGATCTACGCGCCTACACAATCCGGCGCATCTTCAAGTGTCACGATTGCCAGAAGCTACGTTTTCCCTACTAATTTCTAGAATATCCGAGCGCCTAACATACATCTTGTCAAGTAGATCGCGGTATTTCAACAGGTCTACGCAAACAACCAAGGCAGCAGTTGTTTTGCCGTTCAGCACCTGCGTTATCTGAGAAATTCCTACTTGTATCTTCTTGTCAGAATGAGCGATTTTGTAGGTAAATTGGCCTGGAAGTGGGCGGTCAACGCTCAAGAAAAAGTTGCTGCGCTTGCCCTCCCATTCTACAGGGGCGCCGTAAGCACCAGCAAAGAGTTCCAAAACTTCCACTAAATTGGTTGAGTTTCTTAGATCAACCAATCCGGGGTAAATTCTCCATGCTTGCGCCACCTGCAAAATAAGCCCGTTGCGAGGGCCAGCAACAAGCAGCAAGAAGTCTTTGAACGGCCACTTGGTTTTGAAGTAGCGCGAAAAAAGCGAAACCAGAGACGGCATTGCCGGACTAGTCTCCTGATTCGCAAATGCCATCCAAAAAAATCATGCCGCTCGCGACCACAGCGAAACCCGCTTCGGCGTGGTGTTCAGCCATGCCGCGACGGCCTCCACGCCGAGCCTTCAAGCCGCAGCAGGATGATCGCCGCGCGGTCCCGATCGCGCATGCTGATGGCTGGCGCGGGACCGCCGACGCAGCTCCGCCACGACCTCGGACTCCGCCGTAAGCTGCCTAATCTGATCCATCATGCCTCGCGAATCGCTTCGCCGAATTCTTAGTCGGCATTAGCGAGGCAGGACACTAGAAGATGGACCAAAGTGCTGCTGGTTGTCAGGGCGACGGATAGTAGCGGTGATTAGTTCTCGCTCTAGCTCAAAATCGGATATCCACCCCCGAAGTCCTGGGTTAACCTCAATCTCGTACATGTCGGACGGCAGATTGCCGCTCATCGAAAGCCGCAGAAGGGCCGCCTGGGTGTCGGATGGGCCCATTAGAGAGTCTGCTTCCTTGTCGAGGAACTCACCTATTTTCTCTCGTGCGGCTTGGCTTTCGTCGTGCGGTGACAAAGCCGCTCGCTCCCGAGCGATCCTAAGGAGTTGACGTCTCAACTCCAGCTCGTCTTGCAGAACGGCGTTCGCGGCAGGATTGCCCGGTTCGTCCAATGCAAGAGCGGCGCGGGCCAATACCCCCAACGCCGTTCGGTCGTCCAACGAACTCAAAAGTTCAATCATTGGATTGCAAGCTCAATAATATCGAATTCGTCCCGACGCAAGTCGCTGACGCAAAGCTCGGGCCCGTGAGCAGTTCGGCTTGAGCGTGGCACCGAGTGAAGCCGCCGATATCGTTCAATTGGCTCTCGCGGGAGGACATAGAGCACGGGCCGCCAGATCGCCCACGTCCTCCCACGTATGCTGGCGATGATCTCATCATGATGGTCCTTGGTTAGCGAGCCGTCAGAAACCCATTCCTTCGCCAATCTAGCAAAGGTCTTGCGGTATCCCTTTATCAGAGCGCTGTGACCGTCCTCGTTACGGCAATCCTCTAGCAGGTCACGATAGATGCGGCACGGATTGGAACTCGGCGCGATCATAGCCGCAGCCGATCCTGGCGGCGCACGTCGGGCGTCAAAGTGCTCGCACACCCAAGCAAAAAAGGTGCCATTCCTATACCTGATGGCCACATCAACCGCAAACCAGGGATTGGTGGAATAGAGAACCACGGATACCATTTTGGCGAAATGGAACCATGACTACCGTCGGCGAGTCTAGCCTAGTGGCTAGGCCGGTGGCCGCCTCCTACCGGGCTAGTTCCCAAAGCTGCATTAGTCCAGGGCCGCGCTCCGACGGCACAATCCCCGTGTCCCGTTGCAACCGCAGCCCTACGCCGACGCGCTTCCTACGGCTGGGACGGAGACGTCGACGAGAACGTGGCGACCCGTCGGGCACTGGCCAATTGCAACCGTTACGGCACCGGCTGCCAGATCAAGGTCACGGTTTGCAATGACGTGCCGCGCCCGAGGCTACCGACGCCCTCGGGCAGCAAGGAGCGTTTTATCGGGCGGCACGGCTGCTGGTATGCCGACTGGAGTTGGATACCGGGCTGCAAAGATTAGGGAAAACTCGGATGGACGCTGTTCGCGTTGCTTGAAGCGCGCCTCGACAAGTCGGCATTTGCCGCGCGTGCCGGTCGCGGCAGGAGCGGCACGCCGACTGCGATAGCGCTTACGGATTGCCGCTTCGAGGAATGGCAGAAGAAATGCGCAATCGGGCACTCCGAAGTGGGCTTCCACCAAGTCCGCTCCCGCAACAGAGCGCCCGTTAGAAACGCACGCATCGCCGCACCAATCAGCCGACGATCCCCTTCACCCGCAGCAGCCATTCCAGCCGCTCCAGCGCCTCGCGCCACAGCCGCCAATCGCACCGCTCCGAGGCATAGGCCGGGTTCGGCGCGGACTGGCGCTCGCCCCAGATTCGCAGGATGCGCGCGTGCGTCAGATCGATCCGCCGCCGCCGATACAGCGTGTCCAGGCACTTCACCACGTCGTCCGGCTCGCACGGCCGCGTCACCCGGCCGGCGTTCGCGACATAGCGGGCGCCCTCGCGCCGCGCCACCAGGGCCGCCATGGTCCAGAGCCACGCCTCCTCGGCGCTGCGGAACGGCTGCGCGCGCTCGCACTGATAGGGCCGCATGGCAATCAGCGGGGCGTTCGGGCTGGCGAGGCGGGCGGCGGAACCAGGGGCATACCGCATGACGACGTTTTCTCCCTACGGTAGAAAATAGTGAACACAACGTGAACAAACCAGATCACGGATCGGGTCGGGCGCGCAACCCTGTTTTTCGCGTTCAAGGGATTTTTTTCCCAGATTGCCTCGGCAACCATTCCTAGGCAAACTCGCGTGGTGCGCTGAGTTGCGCATTTTCGGCGAGTTGAGGGTCCTGTCACCACAATTGAAACATAAGGCGGGCGGCCCGCGCACATGAGGCACGACGATATCTGGCGCGCCATCGATACCCTGGCGGCGGAACACGGGCTTTCGGCATCCGGCCTGGCGCGACGCGCCGGCCTCGATCCGACGGCGTTCAACCTTTCCAAGCGGCGCATGCCGGACGGACGCGCGCGCTGGCCGAGCATGGAGACGCTGGCCAAGGTGCTCGGCGCCACCGGCGCCAAGCTGGAAGACTTCACCGCGCTCGTGAACGGCGCCCGCGCCATGCAGCGCTCGGCCCTCGCGGGCGGCTCCCGCCCGCCCGGGCGGCGCATCGTTCCCCTGATCGGCCTCACGCAGGCCGGCAGCAACGGGTTCTTCGATGATGGCGGCTACCCGGTCGGCGGCGGCTGGGACGAGGTGAGCCTGCCGGATATCGGCGACCCCAACGCCTACGCGTTGGAGATCAGCGGCGATTCCATGAGCCCGGTGTTCCGCGACGGCGACCTGATCATCGTCTCGCCGGCGACTACGATCCGACGCGGCGACCGCGTCGTGGTGCGCACCACGGCCGGTCAGGTCATGGCCAAGCAACTGGCCCGCCGTTCGGCCCGGCGGATCGAACTGAAGAGCCTGAACCCGAGCCACCCCGACCATACGTTCGAGCTGAGCGCGGTGACCTGGATGCACCGCATCATCTGGGCGAGCCAGTAGCTCGGCCAGGCGCGGACGCGCGGCGGCGATTTTATTTTGACGCCGATCGGTCGGACCAACATAGTCCCGCCAACCATAAGGGACCCAGCCCATGCGCCGCTCCGGCCTGCTGCTCGCCGCCTCGCTCGCGCTTCCGCTGCTCGCCGCCCGCGCCGCCGCCCCGGTTTCCGTGGACGTGGCGCTGGTGCTGGTGGACGACGTGTCGCGCAGCATCGACGACCGGGAGTTCGTGCTGGAGAAGGCAGGCTACGGCGCCGCGTTTCTCAACCCGCAGGTGCTCGCGGCCATCAAGGCCGGCCCGATCGGGACGATCGCCGTGAGCTATGTCGAGTTCGCCGGCGACAACGAGGTGCAGACCGTGATCGACTGGACCCTCATCCGCGACGAAGCCTCGGCCAAGGCTTTCGTCGCCCGGCTGAAGGCGGCGCCGCGCTCCGCCTGGGGACGGACCTCGATCAGCGCCGGGGTCGATCGGGCGATGCAGAACCTGGCCGAGAGCGGGCTTCAGGCGACGCGGCGGGTGATCGACGTGTGCGGCGACGGCACCAACAACGCCGGCCGCGACGTCACCGCGGCGCGCGACGAGGCGGTGGCGGCGGGCGTCACCATCAATGGCCTCGCCATCATCAACGAGCATCCGATGTCCTGGACCTACGCGCATGTCCAGCCGCCGGGCGGATTGCCGAAATGGTACCGCAACAACGTCGCGGGCGGCCCCGGCGCCTTCGTCCTCGAGGTGCACGATTTCCGCACCTTCGGCGAGGCGGTGACGCGCAAGCTGGTGAGCGAAATCGCCTCGCTGCAAACCTCCGCCGCTCCGGCAGCCGCGCGGACGGAATGAATACCGCGCAATGGGCCGGTGATCGGGGCGTCTGGCACGACCAGTGGTACGAGACGCGGAACACCGGCGGGCGCTTCGTCCGCTCGCAATCCCATTTCCGCCACGGGATCACCGCCGACGGCCCGTTTCGCCCGGAACCGGGACGACCGTCGATTTCACCCACATCAAGCGGCACTATTATATGAGCCACACCGGCATCAATCCGCATTGCGTCGTGCCGCTCGGTCCGCTGTTCGACCTCGACGCGCCGAGCCGGCGCGGCCCATTATCGCCCTGACGGAAAAAGGAGGCTACCTTGGAGCTGCGAAACCTGGGCCGCTCCGGCCTGCGCGTGTCCGCGATCGGGCTCGGCTGCAACAACTTTGGCATGCGCATCGACCTCGAGGCTACACGGCGCGTCGTCCATAAGGCGCTGGACCTCGGGATCACGCTGTTCGACACCGCCGACATTTACGGCAACCGCGGCGGGTCGGAGACAATGCTCGGCCAGGTGCTCGGCGAGCGCCGCCGGGACATCGTGCTGGCCACGAAATTCGGCATGTCGATGGATCCGCCCGAGCAGGCCGCGACCGGCCCGCAGAAGGGCGGGTCGCGCCGCTACATCATGAAGGCCGTGGAGGACAGCCTGCGCCGCCTGCGCACCGATTGGATCGATCTCTACCAGTTGCACCAGCCGGACCCGCTGACGCCGATGGAGGAGACGCTGCGGGCCCTCGACGACCTGATCCATCAGGGCAAGGTCCGCTACATCGGCTGCTCCAACCTGCCGGCCTGGCAGGTGGTGGAAGCGGAATGGACGGCGCGGCACCTGGGAATCAACGCGTTCGTGTCCTGCCAGGACGAGTATTCGCTGCTGGTGCGCGGCATCGAGCGGGAACTCGTGCCGGCCGTGCAAGTGTACGGCCTCGGGCTGCTACCCTATTTTCCGCTGGCGAGCGGATTGCTCACCGGAAAATATCAGCGCGACACGCCACCGCCCGCGGACACGCGCATGGCCACGTTGCAGAACTTATCCGCGCGATACCTGACCGAACAGAACTGGGACACGACCGAACAGTTGCGCGCGTTTGCCGGCCGGCGTGGGCATTCGCTACTGGAACTTGCGTTTAGCTGGCTGCTCGCGCGGCCCCAAGTTGCCAGCGTGATCGCCGGAGCGACGCGCCCCGAGCAATTGGAGCAAAACGTGGCGGCGGGCGATTGGCGACTTTCGACCGACGAACTGGCCGAAGTCGATGCGATCAGCGGCACGTCTCGCGGCTAGGTTCCCGAGATGTCGCCGGTGTTTCCGTTCCGGGCCAGCGCCGAGCCCGAGCTTGCGGCCAAGCGCGCCCTCGAGGCCGCGATGCGAAGCGAGCCGGACAATGAAAACCTGCGCTCCGTGTATTTCCAGCAGCTCGGAAGCCTGGCGCGACGGCATGTGGGATTGTGCGACGTTTCTCTGCCGGAGTTGCCGCACCCGCTGATGTTTCGCTGCGGCGCTTCGGACATCGGCAACCTGGAGCAAATATTTCTGCAGCGAGAGTTCGATTTTTCTCTCGAGTACCCGCCACCCGCGCACATTCTGGATTTGGGCGCCTACGCGGGATACGCGGCCGTCTACTTGGCGAACCGCTTCCCGGAAGCGCGGATTCTCTGCGTCGAGCCCGTGCCGGCCAGCTTCCGGCTGCTGCTGTTGAACACACTGCCGTACCGTAACATCGCCCATTTGAACGCGGCCGCCTGGAGCCACAACGGCCGCCTTCGAGTTGCCACCATACATGGCGGACACTGGGGCTATCAGCTGACCGACGCGTCGGAAGAGGACCAGGGTGCGTACCGATGCTTCACGGTAGCGGAAATCCTGCGCATGTGCGGGTGGGACCGTGCCGAATTCGTCAAGTGCGACATCGAAGGAGCCGAGGCTGGGCTGTTCGCCAATCCGGCCGAAGACTGGATCGGGAGCTTGGATGTGCTGGCGATCGAAACGCACGACCGCATGGTGCCGAACAGCGCCGAAACCGTAGCGGCCTGTTTCGATTCCTCGCTGTTCACACACGAACGACATAGCGAGCTGGATGTCTATCGGCGCCGGCGGGATGATCAACCGCTCGTCCGGCCGCCAACGATCCCGCTGATCCATTCGGGGCCGGGCTTGTCACCCGTGGAATTGCGCAACGTATCAGCGGAGCAGTGGGGGTTTTTTCTGTTCGACGATCGCGGCTGTCAGTTGCATCCCAACCCTCCCGGCGAACCGCCGGCAGGGATGGCCTTTACCCTGGATTGCGAGGGGCAGAACCGTTTCATCGCGGTGGTCATGCATGCCGGAGAGTCGGCGGATGACGTAATTTTCCACGTCACGATTACGCGTTTATCGGATGGGGCTCTGCTGATGGATAGCGCCCGCCGCGTGCTGGCGGGTGCGGGAGCCGAGTGGTCGGAACGCATTCCGTTGCTGATCGGCCGACACGAAGTAGTTCTGGAAACGGAAATGGCGCCGGGAGCGACGCGCAATATGAACGCCTGGGCGCGCTGGATCGATCCGCGGCTCGGCTGAGCATGCCGCCTACCCGGGACTGGGTGATCCACGAGGTCCAAGCGGATGTGCGCGCGCAAATCATCCGTCAGCCGCCGTCGCTTTCGGTGGCGCTACAGGCGGAAATCGATGCGCTCTGGGACGTGGCGCAGGCAAGGACCGGGGGCGGGCTGTTCAACGGCCGTGTGTTCAGCGTGGACGAGATCACGCCGGGTCTGCTGAGCGGTCACATGACCGAATTCCGGCGGGTGGTGGCGCAGATAGAGCGACCGGAATTGCACGACGCGCTTCGGGTCCGCTCACTCGCGGTATGTGGAACACTGTGTTGCGCAACGGGCGTAGTATTGGGGCGCCGCCCGGCCGGAGCGGTTTATCAGGCCTCGATGTGGCAATTGCCGCCGGCCGGCAGCGTGGATGCCGGCGCGCTGCGGCCCGACGGAACGCTCGACCTGCAAGGTCAGTTGTTCCGGGAATTGGACGAGGAACTCGGGCTTCAGCCTGACGACGTTACCGAGTTGCGCCCGTTCTCTTTGGTGGAGCATCCTGGAAGCCACGTGCTCGACCTGGGATTTCTGTTGCGGACGCCCCTGAGTGCGGCGGCCGTGGTGGCGGCACATTCCCGCGGCGGCAATGACGAATATCAGGATGTCGAGGTGGTGCCCTTCGCGGCCTTGAGCGCGCGCATCGGTGGGCTCGATGGCGACATCGTACCTGCCGCCCTGGTGTTTCTGGGCGCTCTGGGGCTCTTGCCCGAGCAGGGTTGAGCGGCTTGCGGATCGCGACTCGGGTGGTTGACTCGTGTCGAAGAGTTTGAGGAACAAATAGCGAACTAGAGCGAACCAGAGTGTAGGTTCGCCCAGAGTGTAGGTTCGCCCAGAGTATAGGTTCGCGATGGCTCTCTCCAACTCGTCCCCTGACCTACTGATCAGTCTGCGCGCCCGCGTGGCAGCGCTGCAGCCGGCTTCCTCCGCGACGGCGCCGTTCGGCGATCCTGGCGTCGCGGCACATCTTCCGAATGGCGGCCTGCCCCTGGGGCAATTGCATGAAATCGGCACCGACGGGCTGGACGCCGAAACCGGTGCCCTTGCCGCCGCCTTCGCCGCCAGCCTGCTGGCGGGTCTGCCTGACAAGCAGCGTGCCATTCTCTGGATCGCCCCGATTTGCGATCTCTATCCGCCCGGCCTGCCGGCTTATGGGCTCGATCCCACCCGACTGGTGATGGTGCAGACCACGGGGAACACCGAGACGCTGAAGGCGATGGAAGCCGCGCTGCGCGAGGGCGGGGCCGCCGCGGTGGTCGGCGAGGTCGCACGGCTCGATCGCTTGGCCGCTCGCCGGCTGCGGCTTGCCTGTGGCATGCACGGCGTCACTGGGTTGGTGCTGCGCCGCTGGCCCCATGGAGGCAAGCAGGCTTCCAAGCCCGAGGGCAACGCCGCCGCCACGCGCTGGTGCTTGCGCCCCGAACCAAGCCAGGCCGAGCCGATCGCAAATCCGCCGGAACCCGGCCCGCCGCGTTGGCGGGTCGAGCTTCTGCATGCCCGCGGCGGCCGCCCGGGCGCCTGGATCATCGAGAAGAACGAGGCCGAAGATGCCGCGACGACGCATCCTCTCCGTGTGGTTGCCACGTTGGCCGATCACCCGACTCCGGCGTCGGCAAAATTGCGCGCCGCCAGGTAATCCGGCTGCCACGGTCGAGACGTTGCGCGGCACACGGCGCCTCGCCGCCGTGTGCGAGGCCGCGGCGGCGCTCGGCCTCTATCCCGGCCAGCCGCTGGCGGCGGCGCGCGCCGTCTGCCCGCATCTGGCGGTAACGGATGCGAATCCCGAAGCCGACCGGGCGGCACTGCAAGCGCTCGCGTCCTGGTGCGAGCGGTACACGCCGCTCGCCGCGGCCGATCCGCCCGAAGGGGTTTGGTTGGATGTCACCGGGTGCGCGCATCTTTTCGGTGACGAGTTCCGGCCTGGCCGCCAACCTCGCCGAGCACCTTGCCCGCCACGGCATTCCCGGCCGGCTTGCGATTGCCGGCACCACCGGCGCCGCCTGGGCGCTCTCCCGATGGGCTTCCTGGGATACGCCGGCGATGGCGGTATCCGGGGAGGAACAAGCCGCGCTCGATCCTCTGCCGGTCACCTCGCTGCGGCTGGAGCAGCCGATCGTCGCCGGCCTGCGGGGGTTGGGGCTGAAGACGGTCGGCGATCTTCTTCGCCTGCCGCGACGGGAACTGACGGCGGGCTTCGGCGCCTCGATGCTGCTGCGGCTCGATCAGGCGCTGGGAGCCGCCGAGGAGATCATTGCCTGGCAGCATGAGGCGCAAGCCTTCGAAAGCCGTCTGGCTTTCGCCGAACCCGTGGCGGCGCCGGCGGACCTAGCGCGCACGCTCGCACTGTTATGCGAAAACCTTTGCCGTCGCCTGGCGGAGAAGCAATCGGCCGGGCATCGCTTCATCTGCCGCTTCTATCGCGTGGATGATGCGGTGCCGCGGATCGAGATCGCTACCGCCCTGCCGGTACGCGATGCCGCTTACCTCGCCAAGCTGCTGATTTCGAAGCTGGAAACGGTGGATCCCGGCTACGGCATCGAGATCGCCGTGCTTGCGGCCGAGGACGTGGTGCCGTTGCGTTCGACCCAGCGCGAACTGCTCGGCGTGCCCGAGGAGCGTTCCAAAAAAGTGGCAGCCTTGGTGGACGCGCTCGGAACCCGGCTGGCGCCCGAGCGGCTATGGAGCGTGGCGCCGCACGAAAGCCATGTGCCGGAGCGCGCGGTCGCGCGGATTCGACCTTTGGCGGCGCGTTCCGAGTGGCCGCTGGTCCCGTCCGGTCCGCGCCCCGTGCGCCTCTTTCGCCGGCCGGAGCCTATCCAGGCGACCGCCCCCGTACCGGACGACCCGCCGCTCGCGTTCCGCTGGCGCGGCACCCTTCACCGCGTACGAGCTGCCACCGGACCGGAGCGCATCGCCGCCGAATGGTGGCGCGACTCCCTCGCCATGCCCGCGGGGTGCTCCGACCGCCCACCGACCGATTTGGTGCGCGACTATTACCGGATCGAAGATGAGGCAGGCTCGCGGTATTGGGTGTTCCGCGCCGGCCTGCGCAACGGCGGCCAATGGTTTTTGCACGGGCTTTTCGGGTGACCAGCAGGGGTTCACCCGCCGAACCAGCGAACGGGCAAATCATCCCCTGGACGCCCTGGCAGGGTCCGGTTTCTCCCGAGCGTTCGGCAGCGCAGCCTCCGAACTATGCCGAACTCCAGGTGGCGACCAGCTTCTCTTTCCTGCGCGGCGCATCGCATGCCGAAGAGCTAGTCGAGACGGCGGTGGCGCTCGGTGTTGCCGCCATCGGTATCGCCGACCGCAATACGGTTGCCGGCGTGGTGCGGGCGCATGAAGCGGCAAGGGAATCGGGATTGCGGCTAGTTGTGGGCAGCCGGCTTTCGTTCCGCGACGGCGCGCCGGATGTCCTCTGCTACCCTGGGGATCGCACCGCCTGGGGCTGCCTGACGCGGCTGCTGACGACGGGAAATCTGCGCGGCAAGAAAGGCGAATGCCTGCTGGACTACGCCGACCTGAGGACATACGGCGAAGGTCAAATACTGCTCGTCGTGCCGCCGGATCGCCTCGACGTCGGATTCACCAAAAATCTTCAGCGCATGGCCGAGGATTTCCCAGCCAGCGTGTATTTGATCGCAACCCGTCGTTATCGCGGCGATGATGCCCACCGGTTGCGACTTTTGGCCAATCTCGCCGAAACGGTGGGCGCGCCGATGATCGCCACCAACGACGTGCTGTACCACGTCCCGGAGCGCCGCGCCTTGCAGGACGTGCTGACCTGCATCCGCGAAGGCTGCACGATCGCCGAGGCCGGATCGCGCCTGCAGCCAAATGCCGAGCAGCATTTGAAATCGCCTGCGGAAATGACGCGGCTGTTTCGGGCTTATCCCGACGCCATTTCGCGAACCACGGAGATCGTGCGGCGCTGCCGCTTCTCGCTGGACGAATTGGCCTACGAATACCCCGACGAGCCGGTGCCGCCCAAAAAAACGCCGGACGAGCATCTGGGAGCGCTGGCCCGGGAAGGCGCGGCGGCAGGATTTCCGCACGGGGTGCCGGACAAGATCCGTGAAACCCTGGAGAAAGAACTACGCCTGGTCGCGCGATTGGGTTACGCACGCTATTTCCTGACGGTACACGATATCGTAAGCTACGCGCGCAACCGAGGAATATTATGCCAGGGTCGCGGTTCCGCGGCGAATTCGGTCCTGTGCTTTTGCCTCGGTATCACAACCGTCAATCCCACCGAAATCGATTTGCTGTTCGAGCGGTTCGTCTCCGCAGAACGGCGCGAGCCGCCCGACATCGACGTCGATTTCGAGCATGAGCGGCGCGAGGAGGTCATCCAATACATCTATCGCCGCTACGGACGGCATCGCGCCGGAATCACCGCAACCGTGGTCCACTACCGGCCGAAAAGGGCCATCCGCGAGGTGGGGAAGGCGCTCGGGCTGACCGAGGACGCCACCGCGGCACTGTCCGCGCAATCCTGGAACGCCGGCGATGCGTTATGGTCGAACGATAGCCTGCGCCAATCCGGTCTGGATCCCGCAAGCTCCGTAGTGCAGCGCGCCGTGGCGTTGGCACGCGAATTGGTGGGATTGCCGCGTCACCTTTCCCAGCATGTCGGCGGGTTCGTGCTGACGCGGGGACGGCTTGATGAAACGGTGCCGATCGGGAAGGCGGCGATGGATGATCGCACCTTCATCGAATGGGACAAGGACGACATCGACATGCTCGGCATCATGAAGGTCGATGTGCTGGCGCTCGGGATGCTGACGTGCATCCGCAAAGGGTTTACGCTGCTGCGGGACCGCGGCGGCAGGTTCACCGATCTCGCCAATGTCCCGCGCGACGACCCGGCGGTCTATGACATGCTTTGCCGGGGCGATAGCCTCGGTGTGTTCCAGCTGGAGAGCCGGGCGCAGATGAACATGCTGCCCCGCCTCAAGCCGCGCGAATTCTATGATCTGGTGATCCAGGTGGCCATCGTCCGGCCCGGCCCGATTCAGGGCGATATGGTTCATCCGTATCTGCGACGGCGGCAAAATCGCGAACCGGTCATCTTTCCGCCACCCTCGCCGGAGTGCGGGCCGCCGGACGAACTCGAAAGCGTGCTCGGGCGTACGAAGGGCGTGCCGCTGTTTCAGGAGCAGGCGATGCGGATCGCCATCGTGGCGGCGGAATTCACCCCCGAGGAAGCTAACCAGTTGCGCCGCGCCATGGCCACGTTCCGCCACGTCGGCACGATCCACAAATTCGCCACGAAAATGGTCGAGGGCATGGTGCGGCGCGGCTACGCGCGCGATTTTGCCGAACGCTGCTTCCGTCAGATCGAAGGATTCGGCACCTACGGATTTCCCGAAAGCCATGCCGCGAGCTTTGCGTATCTGGTATACGTGTCGGCTTGGCTGAAATGCCATTATCCGGCGGCATTCGCTTGCGCCCTGCTGAACTCGCAGCCGATGGGTTTCTACGCGCCGGCGCAGATCGTGCGGGACGCTCGCGAACACGGCGTCACCGTACGTGGGGTGGACGTGAACGCGAGCCACTGGGATTGCACCATCGAGGGCACCGCACTGCGGCTCGGCTTGCGGCGGATCACCGGTTTCCATGCGGCCTCGGCGGAGCAGCTTATCCGCACGCGCGGGGAAGGTTTTGCCGATTTCCCAGCACTCGCGACCGCTGGTTTGCCGCGTCCCGCCCTGGTCTTGCTGGCCGAAGCCGATGCGTTGTGCTGTCTGGGGCTCGATCGGCGGCAGGCACTCTGGCAGGTGCGCGGACTGCGGGACAATCGGCAGTTGCCGTTGTTCGCCGGTCGGCCTGTTGGCGTGCGCAACGGCAATCTTCCGGCCATGCCGCTATCGGAACATGTGATCGCGGATTACCAGACCACGGGACTTTCGGTGAAAGCGCATCCGCTGCGTTTTCTCCGTCCTTCCCTGGCTGCTTCGGGGCTGCTGACCTGCGCGGAAGTCATGCAGTTGCGGGACGGCGCGAGGGTCCGTGTGGCCGGGGTCGTTCTGGTGCGTCAGCGGCCCGGGAACGGCAACGTGGTGTTCGTCACGATCGAGGACGAGACCGGGATCGCCAACGTGGTGGTCTGGTCGTCGCTGCTCGATCGTTTTCGCCGCGAAGTCGTGGCTTCGCGGTTGCTCCTGGTCGAAGGTGCGGTCCAGCGCTCGCCGGAAGACATCGTGCACGTCGTCGCAGAAAGGCTGTACGATCACAGCGCTGCGTTGAAGGACCTAACCGAAGCTTCGCCAGCCCTACTTCCTGTCCGCGCCCCCAGTCACCCCCGTTCCGAGCGCGCCATTCCGAGGTCGCGGGACTTCCATTACTCACCAGTCAGTAATATAGGCGACACTTGGCGCCTTGAAGAATGACCGTATCAACTGCGGCATGCGCTTGATGGCGCTGAGTTGTGCCTCGATCCGGGCCTGCAGCTTTTCGCCGCGCCGCAGGGGCGCTCTGGCCACGCCGGTGCGCTTCACATGGCTCCATACCAGTTCATCGGGGTTCAGTTCAGGCGCATAGCCGGGAAGAAAATGCAGCGTCAGCATGCCTTTCGTGGAGGCAACATAGGTCTTCACCAGCGTGGTCTTGTGCGCGGGAAGTCCGTCGAGCACCAAATGCACTGGCTTCGAACGACGCCGCATCATTCGGCGCAGCAGCCCGACGAACGACTCGGCGTTCAGCCCGCCCTGGTAGGTGCAATACCAGAACCCACCCCGAGCGTTCACCGCGGAGGCCGCACTGATCGATTGCCGCTGGCCAGGGCGTTCGACCACGGGTGTCTGACCCTTCTTGCCCCAGGTCTTGCCATGCACGCTATCGGCACGAAAGCCCGACTCGTCCCAGAAATACACCTCGCCGCCCGAGGCTTTTGCCTGTCTGGCAATGGCAGGATACCGTTCGCGCCGCCACGCCTCGATCGCTTCAGGATCGCGCTGGTAAGCGCGTTGCAGCGGCTTCTGCGGTGTCAGTCCCAGCTTGGCGAGCAGTTCTCCCACCGCCGTCACGCCAAGCCGAATGGCGAATTTCCGTTCGATCAGCTCGGCCACCAACGACCGCGTCCACAATCCGAAATCCAGGCCATACTGACGCGGATCGCGACCGTTGATCCAGCGGAACACCTGTTGCTCCTGATGCGGCGTCAGACTGCGTGGCCGACCCGTCGCCGGCCTGGAGCGCAGTGCTCGCAGTCCCATACCCGGCTTTGCCGCCGCGTTCAGCCATCGGTAGATCGTCGTGCGATTGAAGCCGTACGAAGCCACCACCAATGACGGACGCTCGCCGTCCCGCACTCGCTCGACTGCCATCAATCGAATGGTCTCCAACGTCCGATGATCTAACCCGCGTCCGTCCTGTTTCATCCCGCCGCTATAGCACCGATCGCAACTCTGTACAACAGGAACGTTGTCTTATACCAACCGCTCGGTCCGTTGACTCGAATGTGAATGGGAGCGGCTCGGCGCGATGTGATTCGTGGGTTGCCCATGGAGACATGGGGGACGACTATGACCGTGGCGATCACACGTAGAGATCTGTCGGTGACGGAACTACGGAGCGCGGCGACGCGAACGGAGGACGCCAAAGCGATGCGTCGGATGCTGGCAATCGCGCTGGTGCTCGACGGCTGGACACGGGACGCGGCGGCGGAAGCCGGCGGCATGGACCGGCAAACCTTGTGCGATTGGGTGCATCGCTACAACGACTTCGGACTCGCTGGATTGTCCAACCGGCCGCGGCGGAACGGCCCGCGGCCGCGCCTGACGGCCGAACAGCAATTGCAGCTGGCGGGATGGGTTGAGCAAGCGCCGGATTTCGCCGAACATGGCGTGGTGCGCTGGCGCTGCGTCGATTTGCAGCGGCGCGTCAAGCAGGAGTTCGACGTCGATTTGCATGAGCGCAGCATCGGCAAATGGCTGCGCCGACTGTCGTTCCGGCGACTATCGGTGCGCCCGCAGCACCCGCAGAGCAAGCCCGAGGAACAGGCGGTTTTCAGCGTGAGTTTCCCGCCCGTGTAGCCGCCGCGTTGCCGCCGGAAGCGGCGGGTACGTCGGTCGAGATCTGGTTCGCCGACGAGGCCAGGGTCGGCCAGCAGGGAACGCTGACGCGGGTGTGGGCGAAGCGCGGCTCGCGCCCCCGAGCACCGCGCGATCGGCGATACGACTGGGCGTATCTGTTCGGCGCGATCTGCCCGGAACGCAGCACCGGGGCGGCGATCATTATGCCTGCGGTCAATGTGGCGGCAATGAACGAGCACCTCGCGGAAATCAGCCGCTGCGTCTCGCTGGGCGCGATCGCCGTGGTGGTGCTGGACGGTGCCGACTGGCACAGCTCGCCGCGATTGGTGGTGCCGGACAACATCGTCCTGCTGCCGCTGCCGCCTTACGCACCGGAGTTGAACCCGGTCGAGAATGTCTGGGAGTATCTGCGTGGAAATTTTCTTAGCCACCGTGTTTGGCAGACCTACGAGGAGATTCTCGAGGCGTGCCGCGATGCCTGGAACAAGCTCATGCAGATGCCCGCGCAAATCGCCTCAATCACCCGGCGCGCCTGGGCAAAAGCAGTCATCGAATAGGGCCGTTGGTATTAATTCCCGACTGGTGAGTAACGCACGGTAGCTTCAGATTGCCCCGTATCCCGCCTCGGTGAAGAAGTTGCGGCATTAGCCTGGTGTGAGCTTTTCGATCGAGCGGGCGATCGCCGCTTCGACCTGTTCCAGGGTGCGGGCGTTCTCCTTGCGCAGCAGCGTCTTGATCTTGGCAAACGCCTGCTCGATCGGGTTCAGATCCGGGCTGTAGCGCGGCAGGTAAATCAGCTTGGCGCCGGCTGATCGGATCGCCCGCCGGATCGCCGGCGCTTTGTGGCTGCTCAGGTTGTCCATCACCACGATCTCGCCCGCGCGCAAGTTCGGAGCCAGGAATAGCTCGACCCAGGCGAGAAAGCTTTCGGCATCGATCGGTCCGTCGATGACGCAGGGCGCGGCCAGACCATCGCAGCGCAAGGCGGCGACAAAGGTCAGCGTCTTGCGTCGGCCATGCGGCACTTTGGCCACCAGCCGCCGCCCTCTGGCGCAGCGCCCGTACGTGCGGGTCATGTTGATCTTGGCCCAAGTCTCGTCGACAAAGATCAGGCGCTGGGCCGGAACTTTCGCCGTAAGCGTCGTGCCTGACCCACGCCGGTCCGACGCATGATCCGTGCTATGCTGCTGCGGCGTAGCCCGCGCCGCTGTCCGCGGGAGCCGGCCGCCAATTCCATGACAGCAGCGCCTCCAGCCCACTGGCCTTGGTGCGCCCGGACACGACGCGCTCCAGCACGTCGGTGAGCCAAGCCATCGGCTCGACGCCATTCAGCTTGGCGGTCTCGATCAGGATCATTGCGATTGACCAATGCCACGCCCCGCCATCGGAGCCGGCGGATAATGCATTCTTGCGCGTCAGCGTCACCGGCCTGATCGAGCGCTCGACCACGTTGGTGTCCATCTCGATCCGCCCGTCGCCGCATGTGCGCCCAGCAGAACGCCAGCTTGATCGAATAGTCCCCGCGGTCGCCAGCCGGCCGCTTGAACCCGGAGTACCCATCGACTTGCAGCACGCCGCGGAACCCCGCCAGGTGCGCCGCTGGACGCACGGCCTTGCGATCCTCGGCATACACATAGGCGGCGAGCGGATGCCCAGGTCCGCACCACGGCGGTCATCGACCGCATAGCACCACAGTCGACCGAGTTTGGTTTTGCCGCGGCCAGGATCCAGCACCGGCAGCGTCGTCGACTCCATGGCGATCGTCTTGATCCCGCAGCGGGCGAACCAGTCTGCCAGCCGTTCCAGGTCATCGGTAAAGGTTCGGAACGTCCGCACTGGTTGTTCGTCGCGATCCGGACCGACGGCCGCGACATGCATGGTAGCGCCGATATCGATCGCTGCCGCAGCCGGATGAACCAGGGACCAATGCCGCGGCGCGCGAGACTTCTTCGTCTGGGACATGCCTCCAACCCTCCTGTTGGAAATAGCCAAAGAGGGGCTGGGCGCCGGAGTACTATCAATTTCCTAATCGGGATCGCCCGAAAGCGTCACCACTTACAAGTCCGCAACCGCCCATGGACCACGTTTTTTTACGGGGATAGATCCACCAAAAAGCTTTCGGCCGCTCCCCTCCGCACCACAATAGCGCGGTCCGTTTCTATCGCTACAGGCGGGCCGCCGATCCGAGCCCGTTTTTTAAAACTCAGTGCGGCGCGGTCGAGGAAATGCCAGACCCCGTAATAGCTGACCGCCACGCCGCGCGCGGTCAGCTCGGCCAGCAATTCGCGGCCGGTGATGTCCGGCTTCTCGGCCACGCGAGCACGGATCCACGCCTCTTCGCTGGCCAGCTTGAACGGCCCATCGGCAAGGCCGCCGGGCTGCCGGTCTCGACCTTGCGCTTGGTCCAGCGGATCACCGAGGAGTGGCTGACCTGGAACTGCCACGCCGCTTCCGCCCGGCTCATTCCGCGCTCGACCGCAGCCACCGCCCGCTCACGCAAGTCCAGCGAATAAGGAGAGCCCATGCCGGCTGGCCTCCACTCCAGCCAGCATCTTCAAGCAAATGCGCGACCCGCGCCGGAAGCCCCCCTCAGCGATTCAGGCTAAAACGGCCATGCTCTAATGGCGGGCCGAAAAGCAGCGCAATAACCGCAACCTGTCTCTGCGGACCACGTTGAAGGGTTCATGCCAGCCGAACGAAAGGCTCTATCATGGGACAAGTAGCGGTCGTGACCGGATCGAGCGCCGGTGTCGGCCGGGCCATCGCATGCGCCTTTGCCGAAGCCGGCTATGACGTCGGCCTGCTCGCGCGTGGTGAAGAGCGCCTCCGGGAAGCGGAAGCCGAACTAGGCAGCCTCGGTGTTCGCGTCTGCCCAGTCCCGACCGATGTCGCCGACGCTGCCGCGGTGGAACGAGCCGCAGCGAAAATCACCGAAATGCTCGGGCCGATCGACGTTTGGGTCAACAACGCCATGGCGACAATTTTTTCGCCGGTCAGCGAAATCAGGCCCGAGGAGTTCCGCCGCGGCACGGAAGTTACCTATCTCGGCGTCGTGCATGGCACGATGGCGGCACTCAAGCGCATGCGTCCACGTAATTCCGGCTGCATCATTCAGACCGGATCGGCACTCAGCTACCGCTCCGTCCCGCTGCAATCCGTGTATTGCGGCTCGAAATACGCAATTCGCGGGTTCACGAACAGTCTGCGGTCGGAGATCCTGCACGACGGCCTGAACATCCACCTGACCATGGACATCTGCCGGCGATGAACACGCCACAGTTCAACTGGGCCCGCAACAAAATGCGTAGGCAGGCCCAGCCGCTGCCGCCGATCTATCAGCCGGAGGTTGTGGGGCGGGCGTATGTCTTTGCGGCAAGGCACCACCGACGCGAAATCTGGGTCGGCATGTCGACCGTGCAGGTAATCCTGGCGAACCGGATCGCCCCGGCGCTCTTGGACAGATATTTGGCCCGGAAGGGATACTCGGGCCAGCTCGCGGATCAGCCGCAATCGCCGGACGCGCCGGACAACCTGTTCACCCCGGCCCCGGGTTCATGGGGCGCGCACGGCCGGTTCGACGCGCAGTCGCGTGCCAGCAGTTGGGAACTGTGGACCAGCTTGCACAAGGGCGTTCTGGAAGGCGGCGCAGTCGCTCTGGCGGCGCTGGGCCTGTGCGCGGCCCTTGCGGTGAGCGCGAGGCGGCGTCCGCGCGGCGGCTCTGAGCAATTTCCTTTGCGCTGAACGCCGCTTGGTTGCATTCTGGGCGCGGTCCGCGCACGAGGCCGCCATGATTGCCAGAAAGCAGACTTTCTCTCGAATACGGATTGCCCTCGACGGTTGTTCGTTCGACGAATGCCGCTTCGAACACTGCCACTTCGTCTTCAACGGCTACATGGGGGTGATGCTCACCGGCTGCAGCTTCGACGGATGCACGTGGGAGTTCTCTGGCCCGGCCGCGAACACCATCACCTTCATGACGGCCCTGCATAGCGGTGGGTCACAGGAACTGGTCGAGGCAACGATACGGAAAATTCGTGGCGACGAGGTCAAGCCAACGTTTGACGCATGAACTGTTTGAAGCGCGTTTGGACGCCGTGGCTGTACCAGAGTTCAAGCATGGGTACCAAGGCCGTCTCGCGCGCTTCACCCAGGCAATTTGAAGAAATTGTCGCTGGAGGGTGGCATCGTTGCCGACTTCCCTTCGGTGGCTGGCTGTGGCGTGGCCGTGTTCACGTCTCCGCCAGCCTTCGCATTGGCCAAGTCAGTCACATGCTCCTGCACCGCCGAGGCGACGCTGACTGTTGGATCGAGCGCAAGCAGCTTTCCCAGCTCCGCAGAAACCATTTGCGCCGCGGCTTCCGGGGTTACCCCGGCCGCCTTCAGTGCGTCCGGAATACGAGCCAACAGGTAGTCGCGGCCTTCGGCGATCGCGGCCGCCAACGAGACCGAGTTAGTAGCCGATCCGCCGACTTGGACGATTTGCTTGTACGCCTCACCGGCCGCGCGTCCGACAGCGGCGATTACCGTCGAGTTCATTTGATGCTGCCGTAGCCATATCAACGCCAACGCGAACAGCGCGGGAACAAGGGCCGAGAAAAAGGCCTGGATCCAGGCCAGGATGAAAGCGGACATTGAGCTCTTCCGATTGCGGGTGAGAAGATCAGCCATGCGGGTGATCAACCGAAGCTCGCCCCCCGCCGCTTGCGTAATGTCTGCGGCGAGAGTGGAGATTGGAGTTGGCCGTGTGTGGGGCGGAGCGGGCGTGGCCGGGAGCCATTGAAGTGGACCCCGTTCAGTGGACCACCGGGCCGGGACTTAAGGTGGAAGCGGCGCTGTCCTGACCATAATGAATCTCACGCTGCCTGCTGTTGCTGCGGCGGCTGTGGGTATGTGGGCAACGCGCGAGCGTTGTCCAAGCGCAGCGTCATATCCACAGCCGCCTCGCCGAGCGTGCTGGTGACATCGTCGCGCCAGACCGCCATCGGCGTGCGGTTCGCCAGTGCCTGATGTGTAGAAGTCTTGACCTGATCTGACGGACGGCTTGAATCGGTGGGAATGGAGGCCGGGGCGCGGAGCCATGCGGAGCGCAGCGCCCCGGCCGGAGCCACAGGACAAAACCGTCATGACGATGACCGAGCGCAAGGTGATCAAGGCCAAGGTCGGGCTCTGGAATTGGCCAAGCAGCTCGGCAACGTCAGCCAAGCCTGCAAGATGATGGGGTACAGCCGCGACAGCTTCTACCGCTTCAAGGAGCTCTACGACAAAGGCGGCGACCTGGCGCTGCAGGAGATCAGCCGCAGAAAGCCGATCCTGAAGAACCGCGTCGCGCCGGAGATCGAGCAGGCGGCGGTGGAGATGGCGATCGAGCAGCCGGCCTGGGGCCAGGTGCGGGTCTCCAAAGCGCTGAAGCAGCGCGGCCTGTCGATCTCGCCGGCCGGCGTGCGCTGCGTCTGGCATGCGCCACGACCTGGAGACGATGAAGAAGCGCCTCAAGGCGCTCGAGGCCAAGGTCGGCGCAGGAGGGCATCCTGCTGACCGAGGCGCAGATCGCCGCGCTCGAGAAGGCGCAAGGCCGACAAGGAGGCGCATGGCGAGTTCGAGAGCGAGTGCCCGGGCTACTGCGGGGCACAGGACACCTTCTATGTCGGCACCCTGAAAGGGGTCGGGCGCCTCTACCAGCAGACCGTCATCGACACCTACGCCAAGGTGGCCTTCGCCAAGCTTTACGACCGCAAGACGCCGATCACCGCCGCCGAGATCCTCAACGACCGGGTGGTGCCGTTCTTACGACGAGCACGGCATCCGGTTGTGCCGCATGCTGACCGATCGCGGCACCGAGTTTTGCGGCAACGAGAGCCACGAATACGAGCTCTACCTCGCGGTCGAGGATATCGACCACACCCGCACCAAGGCCAGGAGCCCGCAGACCAACGGCATCTGCGAGCGCTTCCACCGCACCTCTTGGACGAGTTCTACCGGGTGGCGTTCCGCAAGAAGATCTACCGCACGATCGACGAGCTGCAGGCCGACCTCGATGGATGGCTCGCGAATACAATCAGCAACGGCCGCATCAGGGACGCTGGTGCTTCGGCAAGACCCCGATGCAGACCTTCCTTGACAGCGCCGCCGGGGCGCGCGAAAAGCAGACGTTGGCAAACGCCGCGTAACGGAGGCAATCGGCAGCTTCGATCCGGCGGACACCCACCACGCCAGATCGACAGCCCGTCAGATCAAGTAAACACTTCTACAATGGCAGAAGCCTTGAAGGCCACCTTCATCAACCGTCGCGCCCAGCCGCCACCGAATGTCTTCCAACCCGGCAATCCTGCCATGAACAGCAGTCGACCCGACTGAAATTCGATGCCAGCGGTCACCGGATTGACCTTCAGTGCGGCTCCCAGCGTGATCGGGCCCAGCAAGCCGTCCTGCGCGGTGCCTACCGCCGCTTGCAGCAACTTGATCGACCGAGAAACGCCAAGGTTGACCGCGGCATCGAAGACCAAAAGCGCCAGGCAAGGCGGCAACCTGTCTGCAGACATAGGACACCAATAGCGTTGGAAATAAATCGTACGTGCGTCGTTCTCGGTCAAATTACGTATATCGAGAGTCGGATAGGCTGCGGCACTGATGCCCCATTTGGTGCCGCGACATAGGCCAACATTGAAGGTGCCGCCGGTCCAATTGCCGGGATCGGCCGGATTGTCCGTAAACCCGCCTTCGTTTTGCAGCACTACCTCAAGGGCTTCGTCAAAGGCGCTCATGCCGGGCGATTCCGAAACCATGCCTCCAGCAACTTCCAAACCGCCCTCCAGATATCCGGTACAAAGTAGAGCAGGGCGGCTCCGATTGGCCCAAGCACAAACAACGCTCCTACCGCTCGGGCGCGAAGTGTCATGATCTCCATTACCGGCGCTTGCAGGTCCCTTAGCGCTCTCGCGATGAGTTCATGCGAGCTCTTGATCATCGAAACCTCCGAGGCCAGCAGATGCACTGCTGCGTCGTGACGCCGCTCTACATCCAGAAGATCACTATTGAATTTACGTAATTCTGCCTGAACCAGGTCCGTCTGCTTCTCCGCCCAGATCGCGCGGCTGTCCAGCTTTTCATGTAAGGCGTTTATGCTGCCGACCAACTCGCCGACCTGCATGAATATGCGACTTAGCTCACTCGTTTCGATCATTCGTTGTCATTCTCGATACGCCGCAATGTAGCGCCCTCGGTTGATGAGACATCGGATTGCAGGCTACGCGGCCAGGGCCGCGGGTTGAAGCTGTCGGCGGCGCAATGCGGCCGGCGTGACGAATCCGTGCCGATCGATCAGCCAGGTGGCGTTGTAGGCATCGCGGAACGCCAGCAGCGCGTGGCGGAGTTGCTCGATGGTTTCGAAGTGCCGCACCCACAGGAGGTTTTCCTTCAGCGTCCGGATAAAGCGCTCGGCGCAGCCGTTGCCTTCGGGCGCGCGCACGAAGGCGGGCGAGCTTTCGATGCCGAGGAAGGTGAGTTCGTTCTGAAATGCGTCGGACATGTATTGCGATCCGTGATCATGCCGCAGCGCCAGGCCACGAGCCGCACCAGCCGCGAACCGCCCGAAGCACTGGCGCACCCCCTGCCGGATTGGTTCGAGCGCCTCGAAGCGGGTGGCCCGCGCCGCGGCATGGATGCCGACGCATTCGGCGGAGCAATGATCGACCGCGATGAACACCGCCGCCTAGCCCTCGCCGGCAGTCTCCGTCGTGCTGCCGCCGATCGCCAGCTACGATGCGCTGCTGTCTGCGACAGGAGCGGCGGCGTGAGCGCGCCGGTTACCGTCGACGCGGCTCGCTTGCCACTATTGCTCGGCGAGTTGCGCCTGCCCACCATCGCCGGGCTGTGGCCGCAATTCACCGAGCGCGCCGTCCGCGAGGGCTGGCCGGCGGCAAAGCTTCTTGCCACGCTCGCCGAACTCGAACTGGCCGAACGCTCGCAGCGGCGCATTCAACGCCATCTCGCCGAGGCGCGCCTGCCACCTGGCAAGACCCTTGACGCGTTCGACTTCACCGCCGTTCCAATGGTGAATAAGCCGCAGATCACTGCCCTTGCCGCCGGCGACAGCTGGCTCGACAAGGGCGCCAACATTTTGCTGTTCGGGCCAAGCGGTTGCGGCAAGTCGCACCTTGGATGTGCGCTCGGCTACGCGCTGATCGAGAACGGATACCGCGTGCTGTTCATGCGCACCACCGATCTCGTGCAACGCCTGCAAGCGGCGCGCCAGAACCTGGCGCTCGAAACCACCATCGAGAAGCTCGACAAATATCACCTGATCGTCCTCGACGACCTCTCCTATGTCCGCAAGGATCAAGCCGAAACATCGGTGCTATTCGAACTAATCGCTGCGCGCTACGAGCGCCGCAGCCTGCTGGTGACCTCGAATCAGCCATTCGGAGAATGGAACAGCATCTTCCCGGATGCCGCTATGACCCTGGCCGCTGTCGATCGGCTCGTCCACCACGCCATCATCCTGGAGATGAACGTCGAGAGCTACCGCCGCCGCTCCGCGACGACCCGCCAGCGTCAGCGTTCCACAGGCTCCCGCGACACCAAGCGCAACACCAGCGCACCGCAAACCGAAGCGGCGATGTCATGACGCCCCGCGACACAAAACTCTTGTCGCGCAGCGACATTCAATGCATTCTTGCTTCGCGCAGCGACCGGTCATCTTCCTGTCGTGCCCCGGCCACCCTTACTGTCGCGCTACACGCTGAATACCTTCTTCGCTTACCTCGCGGTGCGTGCGCACGAGATGCTCGCAGCCTGCCAACAAGTTGCGGCGATCCCGGTCAAGCGGACCTCGCTGCCCGATACCTATTACCTCGAGCGCGAGGAGGTGACCGCATTGTTTCGCGCTTTGCCACGGGACAGCCGCTTCGCGCTGCACGACCGCACGCTACTGCTCTTTCTGTACAACACCGGCGCCCGGGTCCAGGAAGTCGCTGATCTTCGCGTCGAGCATCTCGAGCTCGAGCCGCCGGCGAAGGTCCGCCTTCATGGCAACGGAGATAAGTGGCGCGTCTGTCCGTTGTGGGATGAGACGGTAAGACATCTCCAGTGGCTCCTTGCCGAGCAGAGTACGGCAGCGAACGAGCCAGTCTTTTGCGCGAGGCGCAGCCTCCCCCTCACGCGTTTCGGAATCTACAAAATCGTACGGCGCCACGCCGCTTCCTGGGATACCAGCGGCCCACAGCCCCGACATGTGACGCCTCATCTCTTCCGGCATACCGCCGCGGTACACCTCTTGGAGGCCGGCATCGAAGTCAACGTCATCGCGGCTGGCTCGGCCACGTCAGTCTCGACACCACGAACCGCTACGCCGAGTTGACCTTGCGCGCCAAGGCCGAGGCCCTGCGCGTCTGCGAAGTGAGTTCCGGAATTTCAGCGGCATCCCGCGCGTTATGTGGCCTCACGTCCGCGGCCCACCCCGAAAACCATCGAGCCATCGCCCTCGGCCACATAACGGCGCCGGGCACATATAATAACTGCGACAACATGAAGACGGCGGTGGAGACGATCTTCGTCGGCCGTGAGCGCGCCTACAATCGCCGCTTCCAGCAGATGTGCAGCCATTATCTGGTTGATCCCGTGGCCTGCACGCCGGCCTCGGGCTGGCAAAAAGGCCAGGTGGAAAATCAGGTCGGGCTGACGCGCGAGCGGTTCTTCACGCCGCGGGTGCGAGTGAAGAGCCTTGAGGAACTGAACGCGTGGCTGCTCGACCAGTGCATTGCCTATGCCCGTGCGCATCGCCATCCCGACATACGCGACCGGACGATCTGGGAGATGTTCGAGGCGGAGCGGGCCAGCCTGGTTCCGTATGGCGGCCGCTTCAACGGGTTCCACGCGGTGCCGGCGTCGGTCTCCAACCCATCTTCAACAGTGCCTTCTGGCAAGTGATTGAATAGACGCGGCAATTCGCGCTGCGGCGATGGCGTGGCACTACACGTTGGGGGATCGTAATCAGCTTTTGGCGACGGCCTGCACGGTAGGCGCCAGAGCGACCCCGGCAGCGCGCAGGGCGAGGCTGGCGGCTGGTCTCGGGGTGGATCGCAGGAGGAAGTGTTTGCTGTCCTGCTCGACCTCGGTCTCGGTCAACGCGTCGAGATCGGCGACGATCGCCGGCCATGATGCGGTGCTGCCGAGGGCTGCGATGCGGGCGTCCAACTCGGCCTTGAGCACGAGAGCCAGGAAGCTGCAGAACACGTGGCCGCGGATGGTCTCGTCGAGCTTGTGGAAGATCGGCCGCGTGGCGAGCAGATGCTTGGCGGTGCGGAAGGTCTGCTCGACGGTCCAGAGCTGCTGGTAGCGCAGCATGGCCGCCAGCGGGTCGAGCCCGGTGTTGGTGCGCAGCACGAAGATGCCATCGAAGCGGGCGTCTTCCGCGGCCTTGGCTCGGTCGATCGTGAAGTGATCCTTGCCGACGGTCTTGAGGAAGCGGCGATAGCCGGCGTTGCCGACCAGCGCCTTGTCGCCACGGCGCAGTTGGCGCTCCAGGGCGGCCAGGATGGCGGCACGCTCGGCGGCATCCTTCGCCGCCTCCTGATGGTTGATGCAGACGATGTAGCGCGCACCGCCAAGGGTGACCGCCTTGGCGCCGTACTCGATGTCGCGGCCGCGCTTCTCGATCACCAGCGGCACGAACGGCGCGGCATCGCCGAGCACGACCTCGCGCACCAGCTTGTCGCTGCGCTCGCGGACGCCGAGGATGTAGAGCAGGCTACGCGCCTCCAATGCTGCGATGGTCTCGGCGCTGATCATGCCGCGATCGGCGACAATGCAGACCCGGCCAATGGCGAAGCGCTGGCGCAGCCTCTCGATCACCGGCACCAGGGAGGTCACGTCGGCGGTGTTACCCGGCCACATCTCCGAGCACACAGGCCGGCCGTCACCATCGATCAGCACGGCGAGGATCATCTGCCGCAGGTCGGGCCGATGGTCCTTGCTGTAGCCATGCTGTCCGATCGTCTGGCCGCCCAGGCCTTCGAAATACAGGCTGGTGGTATCCATGAACACCAGGTCGAGCCGACTGAACAGATCGCGCCGATGCGCGAACAGCTGCTCCTCGATCAGGTCCTTGGTACAGCGCGGGGCGAACGGCGTCGCACCATTCTGCTGATCGGCCGGCAGTTCCTCGCCCAGCCAGGCCATCGCACGATAGAGGTGGTGCAGATCGAGACCGTCGGTGCCGGCGATGCGGTAATGCTCGCGCCAGCGATCGGCGGCCAGATCCGAGCCGCCGCGCTGTCAAATCGCATCCAAGCTGACCCCTTTTTCGCGTCCAAATCCGACCCCTCTGGTGGTGTCGGATCGGCTGTTCATGATTGACGATAGGGACCGTGCTGCGCGGGGTTTGAGCTGAAG
>CAVXFL010000018.1:0-123193 GCA_963761015.1 uncultured Alphaproteobacteria bacterium | reverse complement strand
CACGGTCGATGTCGGCACCAACCAGTTCGGCGATTTCAATCTTTCGGCGCCGACCACCCTGACGGCCGCGGCGCTCGCCAACACGGGCACGATCGACATCTCCGGCAACATCGCGCAGGGCACTACCAATCAGGCGACGCTCAACATCACCGGTCAGGCGGCGCCGGGAACGCTGAACGGCGTCGTCAACCTTACCGGCGACGCGCTGCTGGAATTCGCGAGCGGTCAGGTCACGACCGTTGCGAGCAAGTCGATCCTGAACATTAATGGGCCGCAAGCGTTCGTCGCCGACTCCGGTAGCACCGGCGCGAGCAGCGCGCTTGCCGGGCTTTCCGCCATCGCCGGCACGCTTGATATCGAGGGCGGCGCGTCCGTGGCGACCACGGTCGACCTGAACAACACCGGCACCTTGAATCTGGACGAGGGCGAGCAGCAGGGCGGCAGCACGCTCAACCTGGGCGGTAATCTGACCAACAGCGGCACGGTGATTGTCGGCACCAATCAGTTCGGGGATTTCAACCTGTCCGCCCCGACCACGCTGACGGCGACGGGGCTCGCCAATACCGGCACGATCGATATTTCCGGCAACATCGCGCAGGGTACGACCAATCAGGCGACGCTGAATATCACCGGCCAGGCCGCGCCGGGGACGGTGACCGGCTCGATCAATCTGACCGGCGATGCGCTACTGGCGTTCAACGGGGGCGCCATCACCAATATCGGCACCGGCGCGCAACTCACCCTGAATGGCGCGCAGTCGCGCGTGGCGGTGAACGGAACGACCGATTCAAACAGCGCGCTCGCGGCGCTCGCGGTCAATGCCGGGGTGTTTTCGCTGAACGCCGACACGCTCGCCGACCATGCCACCGGCACGCTGACGAATACGGGCACATTCGGGGTTTCCGGCGGCAGCACGTTCAGCACCGATGCCGGGGTCGGGTTCGACAATACCGGCGTGTTGAATGTCGATCAGGGCGAGCAGCAGGGCGGCAGCGGCATGACGCTCGGCGGCACCCTGACCAACAGTGGCACGGTGATTGTCGGCACCAATCAGTTCGGCGATTTCAACCTGTCCGCCCCGACCACGCTGACGGCGACGGGGCTCGCCGATACCGGCACAATCGACATCTCCGGCAACGTCGCGCAGGGCACGACTAATCAAGCGACGCTGAACATCACCGGCGAGGCCGCGCCGGCCACGCTGACCGGCGAGTTCCATCTTACCGGCGACGCGCTGCTGGAATACGCGAGCGGCGCGATCACCGATATCGGCACCGGGGCGCAACTCACGTTGAACGGCGCGCAGTCGCGTGTGGCGGTCAGCGGCACCACGGATTCCAACAGCGCGCTCGGCCTACTCGCCGCCAATGCCGGGGTGTTTTCGCTGAACGCCAACGCGCTGGCGGACCATGCGACCGGCACGCTGACGAATACGGGTATATTCGGCGTTTCCGGCGGCAGCACGTTCAGCACCGATGCCGGGGTCGGGTTCGACAATACCGGCGTGTTGAATGTCGATCAGGGCGAGCAGCAGGGCGGCAGCGGCATGACGCTCGGCGGCACCCTGACCAACAGTGGCACGGTGATTGTCGGCACCAATCAGTTCGGCGATTTCAACCTGTCCACCCCGACCACGCTGACGGCGACGGGGCTCGCCAATACCGGCACAATCGACATCTCCGGCAACGTCGCGCAGGGCACGACTAATCAAGCGACGCTGAACATCACCGGCGAGGCCGCGCCGGCCACGCTGACCGGCGAGTTTCATCTTACCGGCGACGCGCTGCTGGAATATGCGAGCGGCGCCATCACCAATATCGGCACCGGGGCGCAACTGACCTTGAACGGCGCGCAGTCGCGCGTGGCGGTCAGTGGCACCACGGATTCCAACAGCGCGCTCGGCCTACTCGCCGCCAATGCTGGGGTGTTTTCGCTGAACGCCAACGCGCTGGCGGACCACGCGAAGGGCACGCTCACCAACAGCGGCACGTTCGGCGTTTCCGGTGGCAGCACGTTCAGCACCGATGCCGGGGTCGGGTTCGACAATACCGGCGTGTTGAATGTCGATCAGGGCGAGCAGCAGGGCGGCAGCGGCATGACGCTCGGCGGCACCCTGACCAACAGCGGCACGGTGATTGTCGGCACCAATCAGTTCGGCGATTTCAACCTGTCCGCCCCGACCACGCTGACGGCGACGGGGCTGGCCAATACCGGCACCGTCGATATTTCCGGCAACGTCGCGCAGGGCACGACTAATCAAGCGACGCTGAACATCACCGGCGAGGCCGCGCCGGCCACGCTGACCGGCGAGTTCCATCTTACCGGCGACGCGCTGCTGGAATATGCGAGCGGCGCCATCACCAATATCGGCACCGGGGCGCAACTGACCTTGAACGGCGCGCAGTCACGCGTCGCGGTGAGCGGCACCACGGATTCCAACAGCGCGCTCGGCGTACTCGCCGCCAATGCGGGCGTGTTTTCGCTGGCCAACGGCAACAGCCTGGCCGATCACGCGACCGGCCCGCTCGCCAACAGCGGCACATTCGGTATTTCCGGCGGCAGCACGTTCAGTACCGATGCCGGTGTCGGCTTCGAGAACAGCGGCGTGTTGGAGGTGGACCAGGGCGAGCAGCAGGGCGGCAGCGGCATGACGCTGGGCGGCGCCCTGACCAACAGCGGCACGGTGATCGTCGGCACCAACGTGTACGGCGATTTCAACCTCTCGGCGCCCACCACGCTGACCGCGACAGGGCTCGCCAATACCGGCACGGTCGACGTCTCCGGCAACATCGCCCAAGGCACCACCAACCAGGCGACTCTGAACATCACCGGCCAGGCGGCGCCGGCGACCTTGACCGGGTCGGTAAACCTGGTGGGCGACGCGCTGCTGGACTACGCGAGCGGCGCGATCACCAATATCGGCACCGGCGCGCAACTCACGTTGAACGGCGCACAATCGCGCGTGGCGGTCAGTGGCACCACCGATTCCAACAGCGCGCTCGGCGCGCTCGCCGCCAATGCCGGAACGTTGAAGCTGGAGAACGGGGTTTCCGTCACGACCGATGCCGCGTTCACCAACAGCGGCTCCATCGATATCGGCGCGTCGAGCGAGCTGACCATAACCGGCAACGGCTTCACCCAGACCGCCGGGCTCACCACCGTCAGCGGCACGTTGGACGCGGCGAGCGCTGACATCGGCGGCGGTTCGCTCGACTACAGCAGCGCGCTGGTCGGGGGTGACCTGAGCCCGATCACCATCGGCGGCACCGCCGTGGTCGAGTTCGGCGACACCGTGGATGCGAGCGAGAACATCGCCTTCACCAGCACCACCGGCGTGCTGAAGCTCGATAAGCCGGCCGCCTTCGCCGGTACCATCACCACGCTCGCGGCGGGTGACTCGATCGACCTCGTGCACACGGCGGCGACCGCCGTCGCCTATGCGAACGGCGTGCTGAGCGTGCTCAACGCCGGCACCACCGTCGCCACCCTGAACATCCCTGGCCCATACACCAGCACCGATTTTGGCCTCACGCCCGACGGGCAAAGCGGCTTCGATGTCCATATCGGGCAGAATCTGGCGCATCCCGCGTTCGAAAAGCTGTCCGGCGCCGGGACGCTGACGCAGAACGGCTCGAATTACGTGCTCGGTTTCGGCGCGCTCGGCGCGGGCACGACCGCGCTGACCGCCGATCTCGGCGTGCTGAACAACGCCTTCGCACCCTCCGGGGAGCTGTCCGGCAGTTTCACCGTGAACGGCACGAGCGAGTTCACCAACGCCGGGTTCGACAGCTTCTCCAGCCTCGCCGCCGGACAGGCCGACACTGCCCCGATCATCACGTTCGATCTCGGCAGCATCGGCGTGTTCTCCGAGAGCATTACGCTGCACCCAATCAGCTCCACCCCGACCGGCAGCGTCGCCCTGCCCGACGAGACGCTCACCGTCACCGGGACCGTGGACAACCCAGCGGTTCCCGCATGGGAACAGATTTCCGGCCTCGGCACGCTGACGCACACCGGCGGCAACTACACGCTCGATCTCGACACGATCGCGCAGAATTCCGGCCCGCTGACGCTCGGCCTCGGCGTTTTGAACGAGGCGCCGGTGCCTTCCGACCTGCTCTCCGGCAGTTTCCAGAGCTCCGGCTCCAGTTCGTTCAGCACCAGTGGATTGGCCGATTTCGCGAACCTCGCCCCCGGAGCGGCGGACATCGCGCCGGCCGTGACGCTCGCGACCGGCACCGCCGGGGTGCAAACCGAAACGATCACGCTGTTGCCCATCGGCTCGAATACTGCTGGCTCCGCCGCGCTGGCCGAGCAGACGCTCACGATCACCGCGGATGTCGAGCCGCTGCCGCCGCCCGGGATCGCCATCGCGGTCCCGAAGCAGACGGTGTTCAAGGGCGTGGCGGCGGTACTGGGACCGATCAGCGTCACCGACAGCAACCCGCCGAACGGATCGCTGACCGCGGTCGTTACCGATGCGAGCGGCGCGTTGTCGGCCAAGGCGGCCGGTGCCGGCAAGCTAATCGGCGGCGGCAGTTCGCTGACCCTCACCGGCGATCTGACGGATCTGAACGCCGAACTCGCGAGCCTCGCCTATACCGGCCAAACGACCGGCACCGACGCGGTGAAGATCCAAGTCACCGACGCGCACCACGCCTCGGCCACGCAAACGGTCGACGTGACCACGCAACTGATCCCGCAGACCCAACCGGTGCTCAACGTTCCGAAATCGGTGATCGTGGTGATGGGAACCGCCACGGCCCTCAACGGGTACAGTATTTCGGATCCTTACGCCCAGGCAATGGGCCAGCAGGATACCATTACACTTACTGCACCGGCCGGCGCGATACTCACAGACACCGGCAACTTCGGCGCAACGGTTACTGGGATCGGCACCAATCAGCTGACACTGACCGGTACACCCGACCAGATCAATGCAGACCTCGCGGACGCGCCCTTTGAAGAGTTCGGTCCGGTAAGCGAGGAAATAGCCGCACTTGAGGGTGAGGCCTCTGACATCGAAATCATATCTCAAACCGAACGTGTCGATTTGCTTAACGGGACAACCAAATTGCCTCCCCAACCACCGCCTACCCTGACCACGGAGGCTGTCCTTCCAGGGCTTACACTCGTGAACAACCTGAATTCGACTGATCGCCGCATCGGTTTACATAGAGCCTGGACTCGTCGAGACCGCACAGATGGTCGTGCAGTGGTATATGGAATCTCTCACTCATGTCATAGCAGGCGACGGTCTCGCTTACGAATTCGACCCCGCGGGGGAGTTCCTGCTTGCGGCCACGACGCAGCCCGGCAGTTCTTTCCAGGTGCAGGGTCGCCTTCAACCTCTCGACGGGAGCAACGCCACCACCGTCGTCACCCAGCTTGCCGCCGGTGTTGGCGCTGACCGGGTGACGTTCGGCGTGGGCCGGGACAACGCGGTTTGGGTGGACGGCAGTCCCGCGATCTTAAGCGAGAGCAGCCCGATCAAGCTGAACGGCGGGCAAGTAAATCAGATCGGAGCAAATACTTATCAGCTTGTCTGGAACACGGGCGAGGTGATGACGGTCACCAATGCCGGGGATTACCTCAACGTGAAGCTGGCACCGGCGACGGGTGACACGGCGGGTTCGATCGTCGGGCTCCTGGCGCTCGGACAGACGCCAGGCAACGAATTCGAGCTTCCGAACGGCTCGTTCCTGCAGCAGCCGCTGACCAGCGCCGAATTGCAGACCTTCGCCAACGCCTGGCGAATTCAGCAGAAATTCTCATTGCTGGATTACGGTCCGGGCCAGACGACGGCGACCTTCACCAACACGAACTTTCCGGCTACCTCGATCAGCCTCGCCGATCTGCCGGCAAGCGTCGTTTCGCAAGCAGCCCAGGCGGTCGCCGCCGCCGGTATCACCGATCCTGGCGCCGCCGCCATCGCGGAATACGACTACATTGCCAGTGGCGGCGATCCGAACGTCATCATCAGTGACCAGAACGCGTTCCAGGGACTGACGATCAACCCGGCGCAGGTAACGCAAAGCGGACCGCCATCTGCGGTCCTCGGCGTGGTTGCACCCACGCCCAGCGTCGTCGCGGCCAAATCCGGCACGACGGATGTCACATTCAACGTCTATCTGACCAGCGCCGAAACCGCCGACACCTCGGTGAATTACGCCGTGATCGCCGCGAACGGGGCCGACCTCGACGCGAGCGCGTTCGGTGGCGCGCTGCCGAGCGGAACGATCACGATTCCGACCGGGCAGACGAGCGGAACGATCACCGTCGATCTGCCGCAAGGCGCCCTCGGCTCCTCGGCGACGAAGAACCTCGATCTGCGGATCAGCAGCTCCGGAACAACCCCGGTGTTTGCGCCGACCGCGCAAACCCAGATTGTCGCCGCCGGATCGGGCGCCGGCGGGATCGCGGGCAATCCGGCGGTTCCGAAGCTGCTCTACCTCACACCGTTCGGCAGCTTTACGCAGAACGGCAGCGACTACACGCTCGACCTCGGCGCAGTGAAATATGGCGAGGTCATTCCCGACCTGCAATTCGCGATCGAGAACGCCGCCAGCTCGCCGGCCGATCAGCTCACGGGAACCTTGACCGTCTCGCCGGTTGCCGGGTTCTCGGTGACGGGCGCCAGCTTACCGGGACCGCTCTCAGCGGGGCAGAGCTATCAAGGCATCAATGCCTCGGTGACCACGGCGAAATTCGGCGCCAACGCCGAAACCATCACGTTCCAGCCGCAGGACACGAATTTCACCGGCTACTCCGCGGCGCTTCCGCCGATCACCTTGAACATCGCCGACACGCTCGAGGAGCCGGGCACCACCTACAGCGTCGCCTGGGGCGATGTGCACATCATCACCTACAACGGCACGAACTACGACTTCCAGGCCGTTGGCGAATTCGATCTGGCGAAATCGCGTCTTCCCGGCGATTCGTTCGAAATCCAGCTCCGGCTGCAGCCGTGGTCGGCGACGTCGTCGGTGAGCGTCATCACGCAGGTGGCGGCCGCGCTCGGCAGCGACCGCGTGACCTTCGATTGGACCCGCCCCAATCCGGTGTGGGTTGACGGCAGCGTGGCCACCCTCAGCCAGGCCAATCCGGAGCTGATCCTGCCGGGCGGGACGATCGACGAAGTCACGCCCAACATGTTCCGGGTCAATTGGAACACCGGCGAGACGATGACCGTCACCTATGCCGGTTCCTACATCAATGTCGTGGACGGCGTGCCGCCCGGCGACCTGGCCGGCGGGGTCGCCGGATTGCAGGGCGAAGCCGAGGGGCAGGTCAACGATTTCCAGCTCGCCGATGGAACGGTGCTCGCGCAGCCGCTCACGCAGGATCAGCTCTACGGCGAATACGCGAATTCGTGGCGGGTGTCGCAGGCTTCCTCGCTGTTCGATTACGCGCCGGGCCAAACCACCGCCACCTTCACCGACCCCAACTTCCCAGCCGATCGGTTGTCGCTATCGGATTTGCCGCAGAACGTGGTCGGCCCGGCCGCGCAGCAGGTCACCGCGGCCGGTATCGCCGATCCCGGGATCGCGCAGGCGGCCGAGCTTGATTACCTCGCGACCGGCGATCCGAGCTTCATCACCTCGGCGCTGAATGTTCAGCAGCAAGGATTTCTGACCGTCCCGGCCACGGTGACGGCGAGCACACCGCCGGCACCGGCGCTCGGCGTGAAGGCAGATCAAACCGCCGTGACGGAGTCGGCGAACGGAACGACTCCGGTCGTGTTCGACGCCTACCTGGCCGGCACGCTGACAGCCGACACAACCGTCGATTACGCAGTGATCGCGCCGGGGGCCGGTTTCTTCGACACGACGACGTTTGGCGGCAGTTTACCGACTGGTCGAGTGACGATCGCCGCCGGGCAAACCATCGTCCCGTTCACGATCGACCTGCCGCAGAATGCGCTGGGCGCGCGGCCGAGTGAAAATCTGGAGGTGCAGATCAGCGCCCGCGGCGGGCAAGCCATCTTCGCGCCGACCGCGCAAGCGAGCGTTGTCAACAGCCAGTCGGAGCCGGGCGCGCCGGCAATCGCGCAGCTGTCCTATATCGGCCATCTCGGCAGTTTCAGCGCGATCGGCGGCGCCTACACGCTGGATCTCGGCACGGTGCCGCAGGGCCAGGTGCTTCCGCAGCTTCAGTTCGCGCTCAGCAACGCGGCAACCGCGCCGGCCGACGAGCTCGGCGGAACCTTCTCCCCGCCCTCCGGCAGCGGATTCATCATCGTGGGCAACAACCTGGCTTCGCCTTTGATCGCCGGGGACATGTATCAGGGCCTCTATGCCATCGGGCAGACGAGCAAAACCGGGACGTATGCCGAAACCCTGACCTTCTCGCCGACCGACATCAACGCGAGCGGCTATTCCGCCGCGCTGCCGGTCATGACGCTGACGGTGACCGAAACAATTGCGACGCCCGCGGATATCGGACTGAACACGCCGGATACCATCATTTTCCCTAACGTGCGCGTGGGTACGGCGGAGAGCCAGGGGGTCAGCGTCAGCAATACCGCGAAGGTGCCTGCGGCGAGCCTCGACGTGACGCCGAGCGCCAACGGCGCCGCCACCGTCACCGGCACCATTGCGACGCTCGCGCCCGGCGCCACGGACTACACGGACATCTCGGTCGGCCTCGATACCAGCAGCGGCGGCCCACGGAGCGGCGAGGTCGCGCTGAACGCGGTATCCGACGGGGGCAGCGGCGGCTCCAAGCCGCTATTGCCGAGTCCAATGGTCGACGTGTTCGGCGGCGTGTATCGGGTGGCCACGGCCAGCGCGGCGCCGGCGCAAGCGTTCGTCCACGTGAACGATCCAGGAACCATCGGACTGGCGGTGATGAACACCGACACCGCCGATGGCTACTCCGAGAACCTGATCGCCTCGCTCGCCGGCGCCAGCGGCGGGTTCGCGGCCGGCGCGAGCGGGCCGACGCCGGACATCACCGCCGGCAGCAGCGACAACACCTCGCTCGGGCTCACCTTCTCGACCGCGCAGGCCGGCACGATTTCCGGTACCGCGACGCTCGGCCTCGTCTCCGATGGCGGCACCGGAACCGCCAGCGTCGACGGGCTCGGCACCATCGCGCTGCCCGCTGAGGACGTGCCCGTCGCGGTCACGGTCGACAATTACGCCAATCCGGTGCTGCAGGAGATTTCCGGCGGCGGCACGTTCGCGCAGAACGGCACCGACTATACGCTCAACCTGGGCACCATTGCCGGCGGCAGCGGATCGCTCGTCGTCAATCTCGGCGCGCTCAACGACATCACCGGTCCGGCTGACCTGCTCTCGGGTGCGTTCAGTGTTTCCGGGGCCAGCGCGTTCACGACGAGCGGGTTCGACAATTTCTCCAGCATCGCCGCCGGCCAGGCGGATACCGCGCCGATGTTGACGCTCGATCTCAGCAACCCCGGCTCGTTCGCGGAAGTGATCGCGCTGGCTCCCACGGGCTCGAACCCCAGCGGCTTCTCGGCGGCATTGCCGAACGAGACGCTCACCATCTCCGCCACCGTCCTACCCTGTTTCGCACGCGGAACCCGCATCACAACGAAGGATGGCGAAGTCGCGGTGGAGCGTCTGCGTGTCGGCGACCGCGTGATCACCGCCTCGGGCGCGACGCGGCCGGTGGTCTGGATCGGCGATCGCGAGGTGGCGTGCCGCCGGCACCCCACGCCCGAGAACGTCTGGCCGGTGCGGGTGCGGGCCGGCGCGTTCGGCGAGGGCTTGCCGCGTCGCGATCTGCTGCTCTCGCCCGATCACGCGGTCTTCCAGGAGGGCGTGCTAATCCCGATCAAGCATCTGACGGACGGCGCGGGGATCGCGCAGGAGCGCGTGGACACGGTGCATTATTTCCATGTGGAGCTGGAGTCGCACGACGTGCTCTTGGCCGAGGGGCTGCCGGCCGAGAGCTATCTCGATACCGGCAACCGCGCCATGTTCGTGGGCGGCGCGGCGCATCTGGTGCTGCATCCCGATTTCGCCGCGCTGAACTGGAACGACGCCTGCGCGCCGCTGTGCCAGCAGGGGCCGATCGTGGCCGCGGTTCGCCGCCGCCTGCGCGAACGCCGGATCGCGGCGAGCGGGCTGTATGTGCGCGCCGGGGATCGGGCGATCCATCCCGCCGCGATCAAGGGCAACCTGCATCAATTCCTGTTGCCGGTGGGCACGCGCGAGGTGCGGATCGGGTCGCACCGCGCCGAACGAGCCGATCGTGGCGCTGACGTGCAAGGCGATCGCCGCTTCGGCGTCTGCATCGCCGGCATCGTGTGCGACGGCCGCGTGCTGGTCCTCGACGATGCCGCGTTCGTGGAGGGTTTCTGGCCGGGCAAGGGCGATAGGGCGCGCTGCCGCTGGATCGACGGCAACGCGCGCCTGACCCTACCGCCTGCTCCGGCCGGCCGAACCGCGAGAGTTCTGGAACTGCACCTCCGCGACGGAATGGCCCATTCGCACCGACCTGAAAACCGCGCTCGCCGCGCGGGGTGACGCCGCGACGCGGGCTCGACCAGAGCGCCGAGCGAGCGTAGAAGCCTGACCAAACGGTAATGTCGGAGCTGCCTGGAATTCGTGGCAGCGCTGCCTGGAGGGAGCGGATGATCTCGGACAAGGACGTCGAAACCTATCGCGAAACCGGCTGGCTCGTGGTCGAGAACGTACTCGACGCGGCGGAAGTGGCCAGGGCGAAGCAGAAGATCGCCGAGGTCGTCGCCGCCGCCCACAGCGTGAGCAGCCATAGCGACGTCTACGACCTGGAGCCCGACCATAGCGCCGAGACGCCGCGCGTGCGCCGGATCAAGACGCCGCACAAGCACTTCCCGCTGTTCTGGGAATTCGCGCGCTCGCCCAAGCTCGTTGCCATCCTGCAAAAACTGCTCGGCCCCGGCATCCGGCTGCACGGCTCGAAGATCAACATGAAGGCGCCACGCTACGGCTCGCCGGTGGAGTGGCACCAGGACTGGGCCTTTTACCCGCACACCAACGACGATCTGCTCGCGGTCGGCGTCATGCTGGACGACACGACGCACGAGAACGGGGCAATGCTGGTGCTGCCGGGAACGCATCGCGGCCCGGTCTACGACCACCATTGCGACGGCGCCTTCTGCGGCGCCATGGACCCGAGCGCCTGCGATCTCGAATTCGGCGGCGCGGTTGCGACCGAAGGTCCGGCCGGCTCGATCAGCCTGCACCACGTGCGCTTGGTGCACGGTTCGGCGCAGAACACGTCGGACCGGCCGCGCACCTTGCTGCTTTACGAATACGCGGCTGCCGACGCCTGGCCATTGATGGGCGTCGCCAACCTGGCCGAGTTCGACGAACGGCTCGTGACCGGCGCGCCCACGATCCAGCCGCGGCTGGAGCGCGTGCCGGTGCGGATGCCGCTGCCCCCGGCGCCCAATCAGGGCTCGATCTACGAGAACCAGACCTCCGCCAAAAGCCGCTATTTCCAGCGCGTCGCGGCCTGAGCGCCATGTCCGGGGCAACGGCGCCCGTCACGCCGACGGCGCCCGTCCGGCATGGGCTGGGGCGGGTCGCCTTCGCCGCGGCGATCGGCTCGGCGCTGGAGTGGTACGACTTCTTCATCTACGGTACCGCTGCGGCGCTGGTGTTCAACCAGCTGTTCTTCCCGAAGTTCGACCCGACGGTGGGCACCTTGGCCGCTTTCGCGAGCTTCGGGGTAGGCTTCATCGCGCGCCCGTTCGGTGGGCTGTTCTTCGGCCATATCGGTGATCGCCGGGGACGCCAGCCGGTGCTGGTCGCGACCTTGCTGCTGGTTGGCATCGGCACGTTCCTGATCGGCTGCCTACCCTCCTACGCCACGATCGGCTGGTGGGCGCCGGCGCTGCTCGTGCTCATGCGGCTGGTCCAGGGATTTGGCGCGGGCGCGGAATACGGCGGCGCGGTGATCCTTGCGGTGGAATACGCGCCGCCGGCCCGCCGCGGCCTGTTCGGAAGCTGGGCGCCGCTCGGCGTGGTGGTCGGCAATCTGCTCGCCATCGGCGTGTTCGCGCTGGTGTCGC
Source organism: uncultured Alphaproteobacteria bacterium (assembly GCA_963761015.1). Taxonomy (GTDB): domain Bacteria; phylum Pseudomonadota; class Alphaproteobacteria; order Acetobacterales; family Acetobacteraceae; genus CAVXFL01. The sequence continues at coordinate 111,165 of CAVXFL010000018.1, read as the reverse complement.
GGCTGTCGAAGGATCAGTTCCTCGCCTGGGGTTGGCGCATCCCCTTCCTGCTCAGCCTCGTGCTGGTGGCGGCCGGGCTGTTCATCCGCTTCCGCATCGCCGAGACGCCGGTGTTCGTCGCGGCGAAGCGCGCGCGCCCAGCGTTGAAGGCCCCGGTGTGGCACGCGATGCGCCATCATCCGAAGAGTTTTCTGGTCGTGATCGGCTCCCGCCTGGCCGAGAACGGGCTGGGCTATCTGTTTCCGGTCTTCGGGCTGAGTTACGTCACGCACACGCTGAATTTGCCCAAGAGCGTCGCCCTTAACGGCATCATGCTCGGCACCGTCGCGGAGTTGGCGACGGTGGTGTTTTTCGCTTGGCTGTCGGATTATGTCGGCCGGCGTCCGGTCTACATGGGCGGCGCGGTGTTCTCGGCGGTGTTCGCGTTTCCGTTTTTTCTGTTGCTGGGCACACGAGATCCGGGACTGATCGCGCTCGCTTTCGTGCTGATCATGGGCCTCGGCGGCGGCGCGATGTTCGGTCCGCAGGCGGCGTATTTCGCCGAGCTGTTCGGGCCGCGGCTGCGCTACTCCGGGTTCGCCTTCGCGCGCGAACTGGGCTCGATCCTGGCCGGCGGCCCGGCGCCGTTTCTCTCGGCGCTGCTGGTGGCCTGGCTGCACGGCGCGCCCTGGGGCGTGGCGTGTTACGTGATCGTGTTGTCGGTGATCACCGCCGTATCGGTATGGTGGGGGCCGGAAACGGTGCGCGGCGATATCGGCGCGGATAATCTGATAGCGGAGGAGGAAAACACCGCCGCCATTGCACGGACTGCGTAAGCAGGGGACTGCGTAATCAGGATCAATTGATGGAGGGAACGAGGATGCGCAAATTCGCGATGCTTTCAGTGGCGCTTGGCGCGCTGGCGATTCCGGCATACGCGCAGGCCGCCGACCAGGAGCAAGGTTCGGCCAGCGGCAAAATTATGCTACTGTACACAGGCGAAGTGCTACCGGGGAAGGCAGATCAGTTCAAACAAGTGGCGCAGAAACTCATCGCGACTGTCAAACAAGAACCGGGTACCTTGGCCTACGTATGGAGCATGCGCCCGGACGGGAAGACTTTCGATTCCATGGAATTGTACGGCGACTCGGCGGCGGTTACGGCGCACGTGAAGGACGTTCTGTCGAAATACGGCAAGGATCTGGGCCAGTTGCAGAAGGAGGTCGTGTTCCTGGTCTACGGCTCCCCGGACGCACAGGCCAAGAAGGCCCTCGCGCCGCTGAATCCGGTCTATACGACGGAAATCGCCGGGTTCATCCGATAGGGATCGTTTGGAAATGCGGCCGCAACTCGGTCCGTTCATCGCGGTGACGGCGCTGGCGATAGCCGGCGCCGCCGTTCCGGCTATTGCCCGCGCCGCCGGGTCGCCGCGCGGCGTGTATGGCTGTTACGAGGCGCGCGCGGCGATGAATGTGCCCGGTTGTGTGCGTTCATCGCTGGGTTGCATGGGCGTTCGCATCACGATCGCCCCGGTCGTGATGTTCGGGCTGATCGACGGGACCACCTATTCCGATTACGACGGGCATCGCGGTCATTACCGCTACGACAACGGTTCCGGCATTCTGACGATGCTGGACGGATCGCGGCGGGGATGGCGCTATAAGCGCGTCGGGAACTGGTCGTTCCGCATGCTCGACCAAGCCGGCAAGGAAACGCCGTATACGTGCCCGCTGGAACCCGGCAAGGACCCGCTGCGCCGTCCGTGGTAGGCGGGTGCGGGTTCGCGGCGGATCAAGGTCTCGACAGGGCGGGCAGGCGCAACGCCGGCCTTCAGGTCGGCGTAATGGCGAGGTGCTTGGCGTAGATCGGCAGTGCCAGCAGGCGCTCGTACCAGGCGCGCAGATGCGGCGCGTCCGGTCGCTCGATCGGGAAGCAGAACCAGCGGTGGATGTGCGGGCCGAAGCACATGTCGGCGAGCGTGAGGTGGTCGCCGGCCACGTAGTGGTGGTGCCCAAGCTCGGCGTCCAGGATGGACCAGATCCGGCCCACCTGGTTCGCCGCCGCGGTGATCGCCGCCATGTCCCGCTTCTCCGGCGGCGTGCGCACCAGACCGAGGAACGCGACGCCCTGCGGCGCGTTCAGCGCGGTCTGCTGATAGTCCATCCAGCGATCCACATTGGCGCGCGCCCGCACCTCCCGCGGCCAGAGCGGCGTCTCGGGCGCGTTGGCCGAACAGATGTAGCGCAGGATGGCGTTGCTCTCCCACAAGGTGAAGCCGTCGTCCTGCAAGGTCGGCACCAGCCCGTTCGGGTTCATGGCGCGGTATTCCGGCGTGTCGGTCTTGCCGAACGGACCGCCGACGTCGAGCCGCTCATAGGGCAGCTTCAGCTCCTCGAGCAGCCAGATCACCTTCATCACGTTGCTGGAATTGGCGCGGCCCCACAGTCGCAGCATGGTTTCCCCCTTCGCTGTCGGCGCAACGCTAGGCCGGGCGACCGGAAGCGGCAATCCGCGCCGGCTTGCCGGGTGCGGCGAACACGGCCATACCCGCCGGATGTCGCGGACTTCCACCCGTTCCGTCGCCCTGTTCGCGGCGCTGGCGGCGGGGGTGGCGCTCGCCGCCGCCGTCGGCTCGGAGCACTGGGCCGGGCTGGTGCCCTGCGCGCTCTGCCTGTTGGAGCGCTGGCCGTACCGGATCGCCATCGCGCTCGGCTTCGTCGCCTTCCTGCTGCCGCTGCGGCCGGCGCGTTGGGTTCTCGGGCTTCTGGTCCTGGTGGTGCTGGCCGACGTGGCGCTCGCGGCCGTGCATGTCGGGGTCGAGCAGCACGCCTGGCCGAGCCCGCTGTCCGAATGCGCCGCGCCGCATCTGACCGCCCGGACGACCGCCGGGCTGCTGGCGCAGATGCCGGCCCGGCCGGGCAAACCCTGCGACGCGCCGACCTACCTTATTCCTGGTTTTCCGCTTTCCATGGCTGCCATGAACCTGATCTACGCCGCCGTGCTCGCCGGGGGCTTGGCCGTGTTTCTCTGGCGCAGCCGAGGACGCCGCCGATGACCAACTCCACCACCGATCGCTGGCTTCCCGGCGACCCGATGCCGCAACGGATGGTGGCGCGCATGATCCGGGTGGATCACGCGGGCGAATACGGCGCGGCGCGCATCTACGCCGGCCAACTCGCGGTGCTCGGCAACAGCGACAAGGCCGAGCTGCTGCGCGAGATGGCGGAGCAGGAACAGCGGCATCTGGAGAGCTTCGCGCGGCTGATTGGGGAACGGCGGGTGCGGCCGACCGCGCTGCTGCCGTTCTGGCATGTCGCGGGATTCGCGCTCGGCGCTGCCACCGCCGCGCTCGGCCGCCGCGCCGCCATGGCCTGCACCGTTGCCGTGGAGGAGGTGATCGACGCGCATTACGCCCGCCAAGCCGCCCGGCTCGGCGACGATGAAGCCCCGCTGCGCGACACGATCGAGGAGTTCCGCCGCGACGAGCTGGAACACCGTGACACCGCGCTCGCGAACGAGGCGGAGCAGGCGCCGGGCTATCGGCTGCTCGCCGCCGCGATCAAGGCCGGCTGCCGCGCCGCCATCGCGCTGAGCGAGCGGATCTAGGCGGCTCGTTCGAATACGGTCGTTTCCGGCGGAAAGTCGTTGCCGGCGCCCGGAATGTGCTATCGAGACCGGGATGACATCGGCTCGGCCCGGCGGCGGGGCGGCATGGCGACAGGGGGGAAACGATGAAGCTCTACATGCATCCGGCTTCGACCACGAGCCGCGCCGTCACGCTGTTCGTCACGGAAAACAACTTGCCGGTCGAGTTCGAAGTCGTCGACCTGTTCAGCGGCGAGCATCTGCGCGACCCGTTCGCCGCGATAAATCCCAACAAGATGGTGCCGGTGCTCGACGACGACGGGTTCCTGCTTACCGAAAGCTCGGCCATCCTGAAATATCTGGCTGACAAATTCGACTCCCCCGCCTACCCGAAGGACTTACGGGAGCGAGCGCGGGTGAACGAGGCGATGGACTGGTTCAATTCGAACTTGTACCGGGATTACGGCTACAACCTGATCTATCCGCAGGTCTTCCCGCATCACAAGCGGCCGTCCGACGAGGCGCACCAGGCGACGATCGCCTGGGGCAAGGAGAAGTCGACGAACTGGATGCAGATCCTCAACGACCGCATCATCGGCGACAAGCCGTATCTGTGCGGCAACGAGATCACCATCGCCGATTATTTTGCCGTCGCGATCATCCAGTCCGGCGAGCTGATCGGCTGCAATTTCGCCAGCTACCCGAATATCGCGCGCTGGCTGGAGACGATGACGGCCCGGCCGGGGTTCGAGAAGACCTACGAGGTCGCGCGTGGCTTCGCGGCGTCGCTGAAGGACAAGCAGTTCGTCGCTCTCACCTGACGCGCCGGCGTCAGCGCGGGGGAAAGGAGCATTGCATGATCAAGGGCCTGCATCACAACGCCTATCGCTGCCGCGATTCGGAAGAGACGCGGCGGTTTTACGAGGGCTTCCTCGGCCTGCCGCTGGCCGGGGCGCTGCGCATCAGGGAGTCGATGACCGGACGGCAAACGGACGTGCTGCACACGTTCTACCGGCTCGGCGACGGCTCCTATCTGGCGTTCTTCGAGGCGCCCGACCGGCCGTTCGAGTTCAAGGACCAGCACGACTTCGACCTGCACATCGCGCTGGAGGTCGAAAGCGACGCGCTGATGCGGTTCTTGGAGAAGGCCAGCGCGGACGGGCGCGAGGTGCGCGGCATCTCCGACCACGGCTTCATCCATTCGATCTACTTCCGCGATCCGAACGGCTACGTGATCGAGCTGACCGCCAAGAAACCCGGCCACGACGAAGCCATGGACCCGGCGCGCAACAGCGCGCGAAGCATCCTCGACGACTGGGAGAAGGGCAAGCTGGCGGCTTAATTTGATGCAGCGCAGCGAACGGCGCATCCTGACGACGCACACCGGAAGCCTGCCGCGGCCGGCGGAACTCACGGCGCTTTATGTGCGGCTGGCGCGCGGCGAGGAGGTGGACCACGCGCAACTTGCCGACGCCGTTCGAGCGGCGCTGCGCGCGGTGATCGCGCGGCAGATCGACGCCGGCATCGATATCGGCAACGACGGCGAGCAGCAGCGCGAGGCGTTCTTCCTGCATGTGCGGCGCCGCATGAGCGGCATCGGCGGCAGTTGGCGGCGCTGGCCGCGCGCCGACATCGAGCGCTATCCCGAATTCAAGCGCGCGTTCGAGGCGCGGGTGGCGGGCAAGCCGGCGGTCGGCAATTTCGCGCCGCCGAAGGTGATCGGCGAGATCCGCTACGACGAGGCGCCGGTCCGCGCGGAACTGGCGGAGTTTCGCCGCGCGTTGGCGGAGACCGAGGGCGGCTTCGTGGAGGCGTTTTTCACCGCGCCCTCGCCCGGCATCATCGCGGCCGCCATGCGCAACGAGCATTACGCGACCGAGGACGCGTATTTCGCGGCGCTCGGCGCGGCGTTGCGCCTGGAATACGCGGCGATCGCGCGCGAGGGGTTTCTGCTGCAGCTCGATTCGCCCGATCTGGCGCTGGAGCGCCACGTGTCGTTCCAGGATCGGCCGCTCGGCGATTTCCTGGCGTTCGCGGAAAAGGTGGTGGCGACGATCAACGATGCCCTGGTTGGCATTCCGCGCGAGCGGGTGCGGCTGCACGTCTGCTGGGGCAATTACGAGGCGCCGCACGATTGCGACGTGCCGCTGGCCGACATTCTGCCCATCCTGCGCCAAGCGCGCGTCGGCGCGCTGGTGCTGCCGTTCGCCAATCCACGCCACGCGCACGAAATCCGCTGCCTGGCCGAAACGCCGCTCGCGCCCGATCAGGTCGTGGTCGCCGGCGTGGTCGATCCGCTGACCAATTTCGTCGAACACCCGGAAGTGGTGGCGGAGCGGATCGAGCGCGTCGCCCGGGCGGTGGGCGATCCCGCGCGGGTGATCGCCGGCACGGATTGCGGGTTCGACACGTCCGCCGGCATGGGCCGCGTCGCCGAGGACGTGGTCTGGGCCAAGCTCGCCGCGCTGGCCGAAGGCGCGCGGATCGCGTCCGAACGGCTGTTCGGGGCAGCGCGCTGACGGTTTCCCGCATTGCCACAGCCCCGCCAATGGATTCCCGCCTTCGGGGAATGACGAAAGAAGAGCTGGTTCCGACGCTCGGCGGCATCAGTGTGGTTTACCCGTCAGGTTTTCGAAAGCCGCCCTGATTTCGTCCTCGTTCTTACCCATCGCCGCAAGCAGTACCGATGTAGTTGTCCAATGCATCCGCGAAATGCGGGTGCGGATGGCCGGTCCTGCGTCCGAATTCGATGAAGATCTCGACGTGATGCCGCATCAGCGGCTCCGCCTCGGCAAGCCGGTTGGTGGCTTGCAGCAACCGGGCGAGATTGTTGAGGCGGATCGCGACGTCTGGATGGTCGGGCCCGAACGCCTTCTCATCGATCGCCAGCGCGCGGCGCATCAGCGGCTCCGCCTCGGCGAGCCGGTTGGTGGCTCGCAGCAACTCGGCGAGGTTGTTGAGGTCGCTCGCGACGTTCGGATGGTCCGGGCCGAAGGCCTTCTCGTCGATGGCCAGCGCGCGGCTACAGCGGCTCCGCCTCGGCGAGCCGGTTGGTGGCTTGCAGCAACAGGGCGAGGTTGTTGAGGCCGTTCGCGACGTTCGGATGGTCCGGCCCGAAGCTTGTCTCGTCGATCGCCAGCGCGCGGCGCATCAGCGGTTCCGCCTCGGCGAGCCGGTTGGTGGCTTGCAGCAACTCGGCGAGGTTGTTGAGGTCGATCGCGACGTTCGGATGGTCCGGCCCGAAGGCCTGCCTCGTCGATCGCCAGGGCGCGGCGATACAGCGGCTCCGCCTCGGCGAGCCGGTTGGTGGCCTGCAGCAACCCGGCGAGGTTGTTGAGGTCGCTCGCGACGTTCGGATGGTCCGGCCCGAAGGCCTTCTCGTCGATCGCCAGCGCGCGGCGATACAGCGGCTCCGCCTCGGCGAGCCGGTTGGTGGCTTGCAGCAATCCGGCGAGGTTGTTGAGGGCGCTCGCGACGTTCGGATGGTCCTGGCCCGAAGGCCTGTCTCGTCGATCGCCAGCGCGCGGCGATACATCGGCTCCGCCTCGGCGAGCCGGTTGGTGGCTTGCAGCAATGCGGCGAGGTTGTTGAGGCCGATCGCGACGTTCGGATGGTCCGGCCCGAAGGCCTTCTCGCCGATCGCCAGCGCGCGGCGCATCAGCGGCTCCGCCTCGGCGAGCCGGGCCTTGGCATCGAACAACTGACCCAGGTTGTTCATCAGCCGGGCCGTCGGATCGGCGATCCCCGCAGTGTCGGCGTGCTGCGTCACCGCCAGGGCATGCGCCGCCAGGGGATCGAGCCGCGGCCAGGTGCGGACATCCTGCGGATCGCCCGCGAACGCGGCGTTCATCCAGTTCAGCGCCTCGGCCAGCCGCGCGCGCGATGCGTCGGCCGCCATGCCGCGGCGGGTCACGTCCTGGACCAGCCGATGCACCGTGAATTGCGGCCTTGTCGGCGTCGCGCGTCACCAGCGAATAGGCGGCGAGATCGGCGAGCGCCTCGGCAACATCGCCGAGATCGGCGCCAGGGACGGCAACGTCGAGCAGGAACTCCGGCACCGGTTCGGGCGCGAGCCAGGCGAGCAGCTCCAGCAGGTGCCGCGCCGGGGCGGACAGTTGCGCCACCGAGGTCTGCCAGGTGACGGCGATGGCGCGCGGATAGTGCGTCACCGTCGGGTCGGACCAGGCGAACACCTTGTCGCGGCTGACGCGCAGCAAGTCCTGATACTGGCCGAAGCGTCGAGCGGTGCCTGGCGATGTAGGCGCCGGCGTGCTCCAGCGCGAGCGCGAGCTGGCCCAGTTCCGGTCGCCAGCGCGCGCGCCCGCTCCGCATCGTCATCCGCGGAACGGCGGCGTCCGGCGGTGCGCTCCAGCAGGAAATCGGCGGCCGCGTCGATGCTCAGCACGTCCAGGTCCAGCGGCTCGATTTCGGCCGCGAAATTGGCCGAGCCGGCTGGTCATGACCACGTGCCCGCCGGTGAGCCGGCCGATGATCTGCTGCGCCTCGGCCAGCGCCGCCGGCGTGTCGACGTTGTCCAGGATGAGCAGCCAGCCGGGATTGGCGCGGAGCCAGTCGAGCACGGCGGCGAGCCGCGCCTCGTCCTCGGCGGCCTCGCGCTCGGGCAGCGCGAGCAGGCCGGCGAGCGCCGCGAGATTGCGGCGGAGCGCCTCCGGCGTTTCGGCGATGACGAACAGGAGCGCGGTGTAGTCGTCCTGCTGCGCCCAGGCATATTCGATGGCCGCCCGGGTCTTGCCGATGCCGCCGAGCCCGTAGAGCGCCCTGCTGGTAATCGCGGTTTGCGCGCCGTTCGGGCGCGTCAGGCTGTCGTGCAGCCGCCGCATGAAGTCCTCGCGGCCTTTGAACAGGCTGCCGATGCTGTGGTACGGCAGCAGGATCGGCTTGACTGCGAGCTTGCGCGGCCAGTCCTCCTTCAGAACGGCGCGGCAAAGCTGATCGACATTGGAGAAGTAGCTGCGATCGAGCCCTTGGTCATCGACGATGTGCCCGACGAGCGCCTGTTGCAGGTCGGCCCGATCCGCTCCCGAGGGGGCGGGCAGGTCGGGCACGTAATCGTCGTTGGCGATGTAGATCGAGAGCCGCCGCCGATAGTGGCGGGCGAAGAAGAATTCCCATTGCGTATAGGACGCCTCGGCGATGCCGGCCGGCAGCATGGGGGCGAACGGTGCGGCCGCTGCGGTCGGCGGACAGGCGCCGCTGCGCTTGCCGATGACGCAGACGACGGCGCTGCAATCGTGGATATAGTCGTGCAGCTTGCGCAGGGTCGTGTCGCTGTCCGCTTCCTGGCGGAAATCGCTCTGCACCTTCACCAGGGCGCCGCGCGACCGCAGGTCCGCGCCCAGCGCATCCCGAGCCCCGCCGAACTCGCTGGTCACGGCTGACAGGAAGATACGAAACTCGCCGCCAGCCATCGGTATTCAGCCCGCGCTTGCCGTTCGTCAGTTTGGCACTCGGGCACAACCGAATGGAAGCGCTTCTCAACTCCCTCTCCGCCTCTGGGGGCGGAGAGGGTCGGGGTGAGGTGGGGGACTCTCCAGAGCCCGACACACGCTAACGAGCACGCCGTCCAGATTCCCGGTGACCTCGTTGTTCCAGAATCGGATCACCCGATAACCGTGCTTGGCGATCTCGGCGGAACGCAATTCGTCGGCATGCTGCCGCTCAGCATGCTGACCACCATCCAACTCGATCGCCAGCTTGCGCTCCGGACAGGCGAAATCGACGATATGACGCCCGATTGGATGCTGGCGGCGGAATTTCCAAGGGTGGGCGATCATCCGCAACGCGCGCCACAGGCGCCGCTCGACCTCGGTTGCGTCGCGGCGCAGCTTGCGTGCGATCACTGTTCGCGGTCTTGGGGACATCGTTCCCCACCTCACCCCGACCCTCTCCGCCCCAATGGGGCGGAGAGGGAGTTCTCGCGCGAGCTGCTGGCCCGTCCAACGGCCCAACGGGGCGGAGCGGGAATAAGCTTACTCCTCCGGCCGCCTGACCAGCACCTCGCGCTTGCCGACGTGGTTGGCGGGGCTGACGACGCCTTCCTTCTCCATCTGCTCGATCAGCCGCGCCGCGCGGTTGTAGCCGATCTGCAAATGCCGCTGCACGAACGAGGTCGAGGCCTTGCCCTCGCGCGCCACCAGCGCCACCGCCTGGTCGTACAGCCCCTTTTCGTCCGCTGCGCCGCCCGCGCCGGCGAGGCCGGGGAAGGGCGGCATGCCGGCGCTGGACTCGTCGTCCACCGCCTCGGTCACTTCCTCCAGATAGGCGGGTTCGCCCTGGCTGCGCAGGAACGCGACGACCTCCTCCACCTCGCGGTCCGACACGAACGGCCCGTGCACGCGGGTGATCCGGCCGCCGCCGGCCATGTAGAGCATGTCGCCGGAGCCCAAAAGCTGCTCGGAGCCCTGCTCGCCCAGAATGGTGCGGCTGTCGAACTTGCTGATCACCTGGAAGCTGATGCGGGTCGGGAAATTGGCCTTGATGACGCCGGTGATGACGTCCACCGAGGGCCGTTGCGTTGCCATGATGACGTGGATGCCGGCCGCGCGCGCCATCTGCGCCAGCCGCTGTACCGCCACCTCGATCTCCTTGCCGGCGACCATCATCAGGTCGGCCATCTCGTCGATTACCACGACGATGAACGGCAGCACCTCAAGCGACAGCGGCTGGTCCTCGAACATTGGCTTGCCGGTCTCGGAGTCGAAGCCGGTCTGCACCCGGCGCGTCATCACCTCGCCCTTGGCGCGCGCCTCGGCGACCCGCTCGTTGTAGCCGCCGATATTGCGCACGCCCAATTGGCTCATCGCGCGATAGCGGCGCTCCATTTCGCGTACGGTCCATTTCAGCGCGACGACCGCCTTGGACGGCTCCGTCACCACGGGGGCCATCAAATGCGGGATGCCCTCGTAGACCGACAGTTCCAGCATCTTCGGGTCGATCAGAATGAGCCGGCATTGATCTGGCGAGAGCCGATACAGCAGGCTCAGGATCATCGCGTTCACGCCGACCGACTTGCCGGAGCCGGTGGTGCCGGCGATCAGCAGATGCGGCATGCGTGCCAGGTCGGCGACCACGGGGGCGCCGCCGATGTCCTTGCCGAGCGCGAGCGCGAGCCGGCCGGAATGGCGCACCCACTCCTCGGTCGCCAGAAGCTCGCTCAGGAACACCGTCTCGCGCTTGGTGTTCGGCATCTCGATGCCGATGACGTTGCGGCCCGGCACGGTGGCGATGCGCACGGCGGTCACGGACAGGCTGCGCGCCACGTCGTCGGCGAGGCCGATCACGCGGGCGCTGCGGATGCCGGGCGCGGGTTCCAGTTCGTACAGCGTGACCACCGGGCCGGGGCGGATCTCGCGGATCGCGCCCTGCACGCCGTAATCGCCGAGTACGCCTTCCAGCAGCCGCGCATTGGCCTGCAGCGCCTCGGCGCTCGGACCGGTGGCGCTGCGCGTGGGCGCCGGCTTGAGCAGGGACAGGGACGGAAAGCGCCAGACCGTTTCGCCGAGCGGCAGCGAATCCTGCTGCGCCGCCGCCGGACGGCGCGGCTTGGCCGCGGCGGTGATGCGGGGCGCCACCACCGTGGTCGGGGGCAGGGGCGCATCGGCGACCCTCGGTCCATCCGCTCCGTGCTGGTCGTCCGATGCGCCTGCCGGGCGGTTGCGCGAGCCGAACCGCACCAGCGCGCCGAGCCCCGCCGCGAACGGGCGGACCATGGCGGCCAGAATCCCGGCCACCCATCGTCCAACCTGCAACGCGGCGCGGCCCGACTTCAGCGCCGCGCCGCCGCCCGCGCGCCATTCGGCGGCTGAAAGCCCGAGTGCCAGCAAGGTCAACACCAGCGCCAGACTGGCCCCGAGCACCGCGGCAAAGACCATTCCGAGCGGTCCGAGCAGGTCGTGTCCCGCCGACAGCACGGCCGGGGCGATCACTTGGCCCAGGGCGCCGCCCAGCCCCGCGGCGGTCGGCCAGGCGAGGGGGTGCGCGCCAGCCATCGCCAGCCCGGACAGCAGCCCGGCAAGCCACGGCGTCGCCAGCAGCAGCGCGATCACGCGCAGCAGAACGCTGCCGAGTCCGCGATGCGACGCCAGGCGCCAGGCGTACGTCAGCATCGCCAGTCCGGGCAGCGCGCCGGCCAAACCGAACGTCTGCAACAGCAGATCCGAGACCACCGCGCCGGTTGGCCCGGCCAGGTTCACGACCGCGCGAGAACTGTCGGTATCGAGCGACGGATCGTGCGGATTGTACGTCGCCAGTGCGATCAGCAGGGCGAGCCCGGTCAACCCCAGCGCAAATCCGGATAGCTGCGCCACTCGCCGGCGCATCAGCTGCCGCAGCGCGGGCGAGATCAGGTTGCGGGCGGCGCCCGGGCGCATCGGGGTATTCCTGCCTGACGCGGCAACGGCCATGCGGAAACGGTCTCCGTCAGGGATTCAACGCGATTGCAGCTTCGTGTGCCGATAGAACTATACCCGGGAAGCCTCTGATGAAAGTATAAGAGAAGAGGCATGCCGGCCGGCAAGCGATTCGCTTCGGGACCGCGCGGCGGTCGGCACCGGGCCTGGCACGGGTGGGGTCGCGCACAACATACAGGGGTCACAATGCCTGTTCATCGCCGCTGGATTCTGGGTCTTGCCGCCGCCGCTCCCGCGCTGTTGCGCCTCGCCGAGGCCGACGCGGCCGGGGAACCCGTTTCCGGCCCCTCGATGGCCGAACTCACGGCGCCGCGCAGCATTGGCAAGCCTGACGCTCCGGCCAAGGTGACCGAGTTCTTTTCGCTCACCTGCACGCATTGCGCGGCCTTCCAGCGGGAGACCTTCCCGAAGGTTAAGGCCGAGCTGATCGATACCGGCAAGCTGTTGCTGATCTACCACGACTTCCCCCTCGATCGGGTCGCGCTGGAGGCGGCCATGGTCGCCCGCGCCCTGCCGCCGGACCGTTACGAGCCGTTCATCACCACGCTGTTCGCGACCCAGGACCGCTGGGCGTTCGCGCGCAACGTCGATCCCACGGCCGAGTTGGAAAAACTGGCGCTGCTCGCCGGCATGTCGGAAGCCGCGTTCAAGGCGACCATCGCCAACCAGAAGCTGCGCGACTTCATCCTCGCCGAGGAGAAGGCGGCGGAGGACAAATACCACGTCGACTCGACGCCGACCTTCCTTGGCAACGGCAAGACCCATGCCGGGGAAATGAGCTACGACGCCTTCGTGGCGTTCATCGGCGGCGCGGCCAAATAGGGCCGGGTCGTGACCATCAGCTTCGCGCGGCTGCGCATCGTCGGCTTCAAGAGCTTCGCCGAACCGACGCTGATCGAGCTTCGGCCGGGCCTGACCGGCATCGTCGGCCCGAACGGCTGCGGCAAATCCAACGTGGTGGAGGCGCTGCGCTGGGCGATGGGCGAGAACTCGGCGCGCAGCCTGCGCGGCGCCGAGATGGAGGACGTGATCTTCTCCGGCACCGCCGCGCGGGCCTCGCGCAACATCGCCGAGGTCACGCTGTTCCTGGAGGACGCGGCCGGACGTCTGCCGCCGCCCTATCACGAGCAGCCCGATCTGGAGGTCAGCCGGCATATCGAGCGCGGCGTCGGCAGCACGTACCGGGTGAATGGGCGCGAGGTCCGCGCGCGCGATGTGCAGACCATGTTCGCCGATCTGGCGAGCGGCGCCCGCGCCTCGGGCATGGTAAGCCAGGGCCGCGTCGGCGCGCTGGTCACGGCTCGGCCGGAGGACCGGCGGGCCATTCTGGAGGAGGCGGCCGGCATTACCGGCCTGCACGCGCGCCGGCACGAGGCGGAGCTGAAGCTGCGCGCGGCGGAGGCCAATCTGGCCCGCGCCGAGGATTTGCGCGGACAGCTGGAGCAGCAGTTGGCCGCGCTGAAGCGGCAGGCACGCCAGGCCAACCGCTATCGCAACCTCTCGGGCGCGATACGCGAGGCCGAGGCCGAGTTGCTGGCGATCCAGCGCGCGCGTGTGGAAGCGGCGCGGCAGGCCGCCATCGCGACCCTGGACGAGGCGCGCCGGACCGTCGCCAGCGCCACCACCGAGGCAACGGCGGCGGGTGCGCGCTCCGCCGAGGCCGCCTCCGCCTTGCCGGCGCTGCGCAGCGCCGAGGCGACCAGCCGCACCGATCTGGAACGGCGCCGCATCGCCCAGGAGCAGCTCGCGGCGGAAGAACGGAGCGCCCGCGCGGCGCTCGCCGGTTCCGAACAGCGCTTGGCCCAGGTGCGGCGGGACCTGGAACACTCCACTCAATTGCAGGCCGATGCCGCCGCCGCGACGACCCGGCTCGACGACGAGTCATCGCGGCTCGCGGTCGAGGATGCCGCGCATCCGGCGCAGGCAGAAGCCGCTTCCATTGCCGCCAACGAGGCGGCCGAGGCGGCGCGAACGGCCGAATCCGACGCCAATCGAGCCGTCGAGCACGCGGCCGAACTGTCCGCCCGCGGCAACGCCTTGGCGCAGGCGCTCAGCCAGGCCGATGCCCGCGAACGGCGCGCGCGCGAGAACCTCGGACGATTGGATCGGGATCGCGCAAGCATACGGGTGGTCGACCCAGCGCAACTCGCGGCGGCCGACGCGGAGCGCGCGCAAGTCGGAAACCCGGCTGACCGCCGCGCGGGCGGCGCTCGATCAGGCCGAGCAAACCAGGACCGCCGCCCGGACGGACCATGCCGCCTCGGTCGAGCGGGCCAACCAGGCGGACGCGGCGCGGACCCGGCTGGCGGCCGAAGCGGAGGCCCTCACCGAGTTGCTCGCCGCGAGCCACGGTGCGGGCACGCTCGGCTCGCCGGTCGTTGATGCCCTGACGGTGCAGCCGGGCCTGGAAACCGCGCTCGGCGCGGCGCTCGGGGACGAACTGGAGTCGCCGACCGATCCGGCCGCACCGCGCCACTGGCAGGATCTCGCCCCACTCGAGGCGCCGCCCGCCCTTCCCGAGGGCGCCACCCCGCTGGCGGACTTCGTCGAGGCACCGCCGGCCCTGGCGCGCGCGCTGTCGCAAATCGGTCTGATCGAGGACGAGGCGCCGGGCGAGGCAGCGCAGTTGCGGCTGCGGCCCGGCCAATCGCTGGTGTCGCGCGCCGGCGCGGTCTGGCGCTGGGACGGCTACACGATCCGGGCCGACGCGCCGAGCGCCGCCGCGATCCGCTTGCAGCAGCGCAATCGCCTAGCCGCCCTGCGCCCGCGACTGGCCGAAGCCGAGCGGGAATCCGCCGCCGCCCGCCAAGCGCGCGAAACCGCCGCGGCGGCGGAAGCGGCGGCCAACGAGGCCGAGCGGCGGGCCCGCGCGGCCCTGCGCGAGGCGGAACAGCTGCTCGAACGCGCGCGTTCGGCGTCGGCCCGGCTGGCGGCGGAGGCGAGCAGCGCCACGGCGAAACTCGCCGGGCTGGACGAGCAGCTTACCCGGGTCCGGGCCGAGCACGCCGAGGCGGAGACCGCGCTCGCTCGGGCGTACGAGGCGAAGGCCGCGCTGCCCGACATCGCCGCCGCGCGCGCCGAGGTCGAGCGCGCGCGCCAGGCGCTTGCCGCGGCTCGCGCCCGCGAGACCGGCGCGCGAAGCGACCTCGAACGGCTCGCCCGCGCCCAAGCAGCCCGCGCGGATCGCCGCCGCGTTCTGGCAGCGGAGCGGGTTGGATGGTCGGAGCGCGCCCGCGACGCCGCGAGCCGCCTGACCGATCTGGTTGCGCGCCGGCAGGAGGCCGAGGCCGAACTGACCCAGCTAACCGCCGCGCCGGAGCGCATCGCCGCGCGGCGGGCGGAAGCCACGACGGCGCTGGAGCGGGCGGGAGCCGAACACCGCGCGGCCGCCGCTGCCCTCGCCGGCGCGGAGCACGCCAGCACTGCCGCCGATCGGGCGGCGCGCGCGGCGGAATCCGCGTTGGCTGCCACGCGGGAAACTCTGGCGCGCGCGGAGGCCGAAGCCGCCCACGCGGACGAGGCGCGGCGCGGCATTGACGAGCGCATCGCGGAACGGCTGGGCCCCGAGCCGGCGCTGCCCGAGGTTGCGACTCCGCTCACCCCCGATGCCGACCCTAAATCGCCCGAGGCCATGCGCGCTTGGGAAGCGGCCGAGGACCGCGCGCGCAAGCGTTTCGAACGCCTGACCAACGAGCGCGAGCAGATGGGTCCGGTGAATTTGCGGGCCGACCTGGAAGCGCGCGAGATCGAGGAACGTATCGCCGCCATTACGTCCGAGCGTGCCGAGTTGGACAGCGCGATCGCCAAGCTGCGCGGCTCGATCGGGCACCTGAACCGCGAGGGCCGGGAACGGCTCGCCGCCGTGTTCGAGCAGGTGGACCGCAATTTCCAGGCCTTGTTCGCCCGCATGTTCGGCGGCGGACGCGCGCATCTCGCGCTGGTCGGTTCCGACGATCCGTTGGAAGCCGGGCTGGAGATTTACGCGCAGCCGCCGGGCAAACGGCTTTCCACCTTGTCGCTGCTGTCGGGCGGCGAGCAGGCGCTGACCGCGCTATCGCTGATCTTCGCCGTTTTCCGGTGCAATCCGGCGCCGGTTTGCGTGCTGGATGAAGTGGATGCGCCGTTGGACGACGCCAACGTGGAGCGCTTCTGCAACCTGCTGGACGATATGGTGCGGACCACCGCGACGCGCTTCCTCGTCATCACGCACCACCCGCTGAGCATGGCGCGCATGGACCAGCTCTACGGAGTGACCATGCAGGAGCGCGGCATTTCGTGCGTGCTCTCGGTCGACCTGCAGCGGGCGGCGGAAATGGTCGATCAGCCGCGCATGGCGGCGGAGTAGCGGCGTCATGCCCGGGCGCAAACCCGGGCACTCGGCGATACCCCGAGGTTGCCGAGGCGGGCCCGGCAATGATGGATGGTGGTTTTCAGGATGGATGGCGGTTTTCAGTCCGGGCGAACGCGCCGCACCGGTTACGGCCCGCCGTGCAGCACCTGGCCCCGGATCTCGCCGCCCGGATTTGCCTTGGTGTGGACGTTCACGTACCACTTGCTCTCCAGAAGCTGCTGCATCTGCTGATCGCTCAGCTTCGGCGTCGCGCCGTGCACCGGACTGGCTAGCGGCGGATGGATGGGCACCTGCACGCCCGCGTTCTTCCCGGGTGCGGCCGGGCCGTGGAAGTGCATGGCGGTCGGTGGGCCGCTCAGCCCCTGGAACGTGATGTCGTAGGTCAGAATCTTGGTGTTCCGGTCGAGCGTGCCGTGCATGGTTCCGGTGGCGCTGGTTTGCACCGCGGGAACCTCGGCTTGGCCGGTCAGGGTGGAGTGGAACTGGACGGTCTTGTCCGCGGCGTGGGTGCCGAACGAAACCAGGCTGGCGACCGCGGCCGCGACAAGCAGCGTGCGACGAGACATGATATCTCCTCCGTGGGCGTTGCAGCGGCCGCCAGACAAGGCCATCGCGTGCGCGACCGCAATGGCCAATCCAGCCGGGTAGCGCAGACGTGTTGTTGCAGCCGACGGCCGGGCTGCGGCAGGCTGCGCGCCGAAACCGATTGGCAAGGAGGCTCGCCATGCTGGAAGAAGCACCGCTGCTGCAAATCCGCCGCAAATTCCGCCGTCCCCCGCCGGCCCTGCTGACCCGCTTCGCGGCCGCGTCGACGGGTTTTCTGGCCGACTGCATGGACGGGCGCGGCGCCGTCGATCGCGACATCAAGCCGGTCGATCCGGTTCGGGCGGCGTTCGCGGGCGTCGCGCTGCCGTGCCTGTGCGGTCCGGGCGACAACCTGGCGATCCTGGCGGCGCTATCGTTCATCCAGCCGGGCGACGTGGTCATGGCGGCGGCCGACGGGTTCGCTGGGCTCGCGGTCTGCGGCGATCGGGTCGCCGGCATGGCGAAGAACCAGGGCGCGGTGGCGCTGGTGATCGACGGCATGGCGCGCGACACGCCGGGCATCCGCGGCGTCGGCCTGCCGTTATTCTGCCGCGGCATAACGCCGAATTCCTGCGCCGCCTCCGGCCCGGGCACGGTCGGCGAGCCGGTGGTGCTGGGCGGCGTGACGGTGAACCCGGGCGACATCGTGGTGGGCGACGTCGACGGCGTGGTTGTCGTGCCGCTCGCCAAAGCGGGGGCGGTCGCCGACCGGCTGGACAAGGTCAAGGTCGCCGAGGCAGAAATGGACGCGAAAGTGGCGGCCGGCCTCGGCATTTCCGCCCGCATCACCGAAATGATCGAGTCCGGCAGGGCGCGCTTTCTCGACTAGCCACTCGCCCACGCGCGTCGGCGTCGAAGTCGGCGCAAGCGGGGGTTGTTCGTCCACTTGTCTGGCGATTATCCTGCTAATCTGCCAACCCAGCGCGCGGGGGCTTCTGGTTCGCTTGCGATTGGGAGCCCCGGTTCGCGGCTGGCGTTCGCGCGGGCCCGGGAAATCGCGGCCGCGCTACATTCGAAACAACAATATCCGAGGGGAGAAACAAATGGCTGGCGTAACTCCGGACTTCGATGCCGTCGTGATCGGCGCGGGGTTTTCGGGCTTGTACATGCTGAAGTTGCTGCGGGACAAGCAGGGATTGAGGGTGCGCGTCTACGAGGAAGGCGACACCGTCGGCGGCACCTGGTACTGGAACCGATACCCGGGCGCCCGTTGCGATTCGGACTCCTACATCTACTGCTACACCTGGGACAAACAACTCCTGCAGGAATGGGAATGGTCGGAGCGTTACCCGGAGCAGCCAGAAATCCTGCGGTATCTTGAGCACGTCGCCAAGCGCCACAACCTAAAGCGGGACATCCAGTTCAACACGCGCGTCACCGGCGCGGAGTGGGACCAGGCGAATGATATCTGGAAGGTGCGCACCAGCAAGGGCGACGAGGCCACGGCGCGCTACGTGATCGCGGCGGTGGGCACGCTGTCCCACACCAACCTGCCGCAGTTCAAGGGGCTGGAGAACTTCAAGGGCAAGTGGTACCACACCAGCCGCTTCCCGAAGGAGGGCGTCGACTTCACCGGCAAGCGCGTGGCCGTGGTCGGCACCGGCGCCACCGCGGTGCAGGCCATCCCGGAAATCGCCCAGCAGGCCAAGCAACTCACGGTGTTCCAGCGCACGGCGAATTACTGCGTGCCGGCGCGCAACGGCAAGGTGGACCCCGAACTGGTGAAGGCGCGCAAGGCCGATTACGACAACATCGTCAAGCGCATCCGCGAATCCTTCTTCGGCCAGGAACACTATTTCATTCCGAAATCGGCGCTGGAGGCGACGGCCGAGGAGCGGGAGCGCGAGTTCGACCGGATGTGGGACGCCGGGGGCTTCGCGTTCTGGCTTGCCAATTACCAGGATATGTTCTTCAGCCCGGAAGCGAACGAACTCTGCGCCGACTACATCCGCCGCAAGATCCGCAAGACCGTGAAGGATCCGGCGGTCGCGCAAAAACTCATGCCGAAGGGGCATTATTACGGCACGAAGCGCCAGCCGCTCGACACCAACTACTACGAAACGTATAATAAGGATAACGTGCTGCTGGTGGACGCAAGCACGGACGGTTCCATCGATGAGATCACCGAGAAGGGCATTCGCGCCGGCGGCAAGGACTACGAATTCGATATCATCGTGTTCGCCACCGGCTTCGATGCGCTGACCGGTCCGTTCAAGGCGCTGAACGTGAAGGGCCGTGGCGGGCGCACGCTCGATCAGGCGTGGGCGGAGGGGCCGCAGACCTATCTCGGTATCGCCGTCGCCGGCTTCCCGAATTTCTTTACCCTCACCGGCCCGCAAAGCCCGTCGGTGCTGACGAACATGCCAGTCGCGATCGAGCAGCACGTCGAATGGGTGGCCGACTGCATCGCCAAGATGCGCGAGGAGGGAAAGACTACGATCGAGGCGCAGCCGGAGGCGCAGGAGCAATGGGTGGCGCACGTGAACGAGGTCGTCAGCATGACCCTCATGCCGAGCGCGAACTCCTGGTACATGAGCGCGAACATCGCAGGCAAGCCGCGCGCGTTCCTGCCTTATCTCGGCCCGGAAGGGGTGGGCGGCTACACCAAGAAATGCGCTGAGATCGCCGCCAAGAATTACGAAGGATTTGCGCTGGCCTGATCGCCGGGTCATACTTCGTCCTCTCCGCCCTCGGGCGGAGAGGACGAAGTTGCAACTGCGCACGCATCGTTCATTCGCGCAAAAGAGCCGCGCGCCGGCTTCGGGGGGAAACATGATCGAGAACAGCTACTACTCGCAGGACGTGCACGGTCCCTACGAACTGCACGACATCGGCAACCTGGAACTCGAGGAAGGCGGCACCATCCGCAACTGTCAGCTCGCCTACGCTACGTTCGGCAAGCTGAACGCCGCGAAGGACAATGCCATCCTCATTCCCACATGGTATTCGGGAACCAACAAGATCATCGAGCAAGTGCTGCTCGGCCCGGGACGCGCGCTCGATCCCGACAAGTATTTCATCGTCGTCGTCAATCAGATCGGCAGCGGGCTTTCCACATCGCCGCACAACACGCCGGCGCCGGCCGGGATGGGCAATTTCCCGCATGTGCGGATTGGTGACGACGTCCGCGCACAGCACAAGCTGATGACCGAGAAATTCGGCGTCGACAGTCTGGCGCTGGTGGTTGGCGGCTCCATGGGCGCGCAACAGACCTACGAATGGGCGGTGCGCTATCCCGACATGGTGAAACGCGCTGCGCCGATCGCCGGCACGGCGAAGAACACGCTGCATGATTTCCTGTTCACCGAAACGCTGGTCGACGCGATCACGTCCGATCCCGGGTTCAACAATGGCTTCTACAATTCCTCGGCGGAGGTGCGCGAGGGCCTGCTGCGCCACGCCAAGATGTGGGCGGTGATGGGCTGGAGCACGGAGTTCTTCCAGGAGAACCGGCACAAGGCGTTGGGCTTCTCGTCGCTGGACGATTTCATCATCAACTTCATGTTCGGCTATTTCAGCGTGATGGATCCGAACGACCTGCTGTGCATGGCGTGGAAATGGCAGCGCGGCGACGTGAGCCGTCTCACGGGCGGCGACCTGCGGGCCGCGTTGGGCCGCATCAAGGCCAAGACGTTCGTCCTGCCGATGTCGTCCGACATGTTTTTCCCGCCCGCCGATTGCCAGGCGGAATGGCGGCTCGTTCCGGACGCGGAATTCCGGCCGATCCAGACGATCGACGGCCACCTCGCGCTGTTCGGCGCCGATCCCGCCGCGATCGCGCAGATCGACAAGCACCTCGGCGAGCTGCTGGCGACGAAGGTGCAGAAGCGCTGACATCGATTCCGTCGGGCCCCGACGGTACTCAATAGAGAACTTCTTTCGTGATGGCCGGGGCTTGTCCCGGCCATCGTGGCGCCAAGGGGGACTGGACGCGCCCTATACCGGCAAATTCCGGCCGTAGAAGAGCTGCACCGGATTGGAGCCGTTGGGATCGTAAACTCCTTCGAGCCGGGCAAGAAAATCCGGAACCGTTTCCTTCAGCACTTGATGAGCCATCGTGGAGTAGTTGTACACGTAGGGATGGCTCCAGATGCCCATGTGCTTGTTGGAGCTGGTCCCCATGTCGCCGCTGTGGGACATGTTGGTCTTCTGGGTGGCGAAGATCACGCTGTAAATCAGCGGCGTCGGCATGGTCGCCCACGGGCCGCGATCGGCGCATCGATTATAGATTTCGTTCACCCGCAAGCTGGCGCCGCCGCCAGGGTCGTTCGTCATGTCGCCGCAGGTCAGCCCCATGGTCAGCCCGAGCACGTGGCCCACGAAATGGGCGCAGTGATTGTGATGGTGCGCTTCGCTGACATAGCCGTGATCGCAGATCCGGCTGATGTTCTGACCGACATACGACTCCAGTTCCGTATCGGGCACCCGCCGCTCGGACATCCTCGCCTCCGAAAATTCGCCTGCCGGTTTCGTCCGGCTCTGCGTACATACTTGCCAGATGCGAAGGGGGATGAAGCAAGGGGCAAACATTGCCGAGAACGCTGCCCGAGCGCGCCGGCGGCATGGACGGGGTTGCGGAGCCGGGCAGCCGACGCCATAGACCTGTTGCCCTCGAATCAGCGCCAAGGATCGCGCTATGCTCGCCATCACCCTGCCCGACGGAACCGTGCGCCGCTTCGACGCACCCGTCACGGGCGCCGAGGTGGCGGCCGCCATCGGCCCGGGCCTCGCCCGCGCCGCCATCGCCATGAAGCTCGACGGCAGGCTCGTCGATCTCGCGCGCGAGATCGACCGGGACGCCAGCGTGGTGTTCGTCACCCGCAAGGACGCCGAGGCGCTCGAACTGATCCGCCACGACGCCGCCCACGTGCTCGCCGAAGCGGTGCAGACGCTATTCCCGGGCACCCAGGTCACCATCGGGCCGCCGATCGAGAACGGCTTCTATTACGACTTCGCCCGCAACGAGCCGTTCACCCCCGAGGACTTTCCCGCGATCGAGGCGAAGATGCGCGAGATCATCGCGCGCAACGCGCCGTTCCAGCGTGAGGTGTGGGACCGCGACGAAGCCATCCTGTTCTTCGAGAACAAGGGCGAGAAATACAAGGCGCAGATCATCGAGGATCTGCCGCGCGACGAGACCATCACGCTCTACCGCCAGGGCGAGTGGGTCGATCTCTGCCGCGGTCCGCACATGCGGGCGGCCGGCGATGTCGGCCCAGCGTTCAAGCTGATGAAGGTGGCCGGCGCCTATTGGCGCGGCGATCACCGCAACGCCATGCTCTCGCGCATCTACGGCACCGCCTGGCGCGACCAGAAGGAGCTGGACGCGTACCTGCACCAGCTCGAGGAAGCCGAGCGGCGCGACCATCGTCGCATCGGCCGGGAGATGGATCTGTTCCACATCCAGGAGGAAGCCGTCGGCTCCATCTTCTGGCACCCGAACGGCTGGCGGCTGTATCGCACCACCGAAGCCTATATGCGCCGCCGGCTCGACGCGGCCGGCTACCAGGAGGTTCGCACGCCGCAACTGGTAGACCGCGCGCTCTGGGAAGCTTCCGGCCACTGGGAGAAATTCCGCGAGCATATGTTCATCGCCCGCGTGGAGGACGAGGACAAAACGCTCGCGCTGAAGCCGATGAACTGCCCCTGCCACGTGCAGATCTTCCGCCACGGCGTGCGCTCCTACCGCGAGTTGCCGCTGCGCATGGCGGAGTTCGGCTCCTGCCACCGCTACGAGCCCTCGGGCGCACTGCACGGCCTCATGCGGGTGCGCGCCTTCACCCAGGACGACGCGCATATCTTCTGCACCGAGGCGCAGATCGCCCCCGAGACGGTGCGCTTCGTCGAACTGCTCGCCGCGATTTATCGGGACTTCGGCTTCCCGGAGTTCCGCGTCAGATACGCCGACCGCCCGCCGATCCGGGCCGGCGCCGACGCGGTGTGGGACCGCGCCGAGGCGGCCTTGCGCGAAGCCTGCGCCACCGCCGGGGTTGACTACGCCGTCAATCCCGGCGAGGGCGCGTTCTACGGCCCGAAGCTGGAATTCGTGCTGCGCGACGCGATCGGGCGGGAGTGGCAGTGCGGCACGCTCCAGGTCGATTTCGTGCTGCCCGAGCGGCTGGACGCCGAATACACCGCCGAGGACGGCAGCCGCCGCCGCCCCGTCATGCTGCACCGCGCGATCCTCGGCAGCTTCGAGCGCTTTTTGGGCATCCTGATCGAGCAATACGCCGGCCGTTTCCCGCTCTGGCTGGCGCCGGTGCAGGTCGTGGTCGCCACCATCGTCTCGGACGCCGACGCCTACGCGACCGAGGTGGCCGAGGCGTTCCGGGCGGCCGGGCTGGCGACGGAGCTGGATCTCGGGCGGGACAAGATCACCGCGAAAATCCGCGAGCACAGCGTCCGGCACGTGCCGATCATCGCCGTGATCGGCCGGCGCGAGGCGGAGGCGCGCAGCCTGACCCTGCGCCGCCTCGGGGCCGAGGCGCAACAGAGCCTCGCCCTGCACGACGCCGTGCGGCTGCTTGCAACCGAGGCCACCCCGCCCGATTTATTGGCGGCATGACGGCTCGGTATCCTTGATCGGATCCCGCCCCGTGGGCCAGACTGCGGCCCTCGGGCGCAACCGGCCGTGCTGCGCGCCGTGACAATGTCGAAAGGAGAGACCCATAGCCAGACCAGCCATGCCCGCAGCCCCGAGCCGCGACGGGCCGCGCGTGAACGAGGAGATCCGAGCCCCGCAAGTGCGATTGATCGATCAGGACGGCGAGATGCAGGGCGTGATGAGCGCCCGCGACGCGATGCAGCGCGCGGTCCAGGTTGGCCTCGACCTCCTGGAAATCAGCCCGAACGCCACGCCGCCGGTGGTGAAAATCCTCGATTTCGGGAAGTTCAAATACGAACAGCAAAAGAAAAAGAACGAAGCCAGAAAGAAGCAGAAGGTCATCGAAATCAAGGAAATCAAGGTCCGCCCAAATATCGACGAGAACGACTACCAGGTGAAGTTGCGCGCCATGAAGTCGTTCATCGAGGAGGGCGACAAGGTCAAAGTCACGCTCCGCTTCCGGGGCCGCGAAATGGCGCACCAGGAACTCGGCATCAAGGTGCTCGAACGCATCCGCTCCGACATGGAGATCGACACCAAGGTGGAGCAGATGCCGCGGATGGAGAACCGCCAGATGATCATGGTGCTGACCCCGCGCTGATGCCGTCATGCGGCGAATGAGACAGCAAGAGCCGGGCAGAAGCCGTCGGCGCTGAGGGCTACATCCGGGGCGCCAACTCAAGGAGCTATCGGATGCTGGACCCCGAAACCTGCTGGGCGGCCGTGGCGGCGCGTGACGCGGCCGCCGATGGCCGCTTTTTCGTCGGCGTCAGGACGACCGGCATTTACTGCCGCCCGGTCTGCCCGAGCCGCTTGCCGCTGCGGCGCAACGTCGCCTTCTACGCGACCGCGGCCGAGGCCGAGGCGGCCGGTTTCCGCCCCTGCAAGCGCTGCCGTCCCAACGAACCCTCCGCCGCCTCGCGGCAAATCGCTGCGATAGAGCGGGCGTGCGAGCTGATCCGACGCCGCGAGACGGTGCCGCCGCTCGCCGACCTCGCCGCCGCCGCGGGGATTAGTCGCTTTCACTTTCACCGGCTGTTCAAGCAGGTCACCGGCACAACCCCGGGCGACTACGCGAAGACACATCGGATGGGGCGCCTCGCCCGGCGGCTCGACGCCGGCGAGCCGGTCGCGCCGGCGATCTACGGCGCGGGCTTCGGCGCCAGTTCGCGCGCCTACGCCGCCGCGCCGGCGGGGCTTGGCATGACGCCGGCGGAACGGCGTCATGGCGGGGCGGGCGTGGCCATCCGGTTCGCGACGGTTGCGACCCCACTCGGCTGGGTGCTGGTGGCGGCGAGCGAGCGGGGCATCTGTCGCGTCGTCTTCGGCGGTGACCGCGCCGAGCTGGAACGCGACCTGCGCGCGCGCTTCCCCGCTGCCGATATCCGCCCGGCAGATGCCGAGTTGCGGGATTGGGCCGGCCGCGTCGCGTGCTTCGTGACCGCGCCCGAGCGCCAGCCGGCCCTGCCGCTCGACATCATGGGCACCGCCTTCCAGGCCCAGGTCTGGCGGGCCTTGCAGCGCATCCCGCCCGGCCGCACCGCACGCTATGCGGAGATCGCCGCGGCCATCGGCCGGCCCACCGCCGTGCGTGCCGTGGCCCGCGCCTGCGCCGGCAACGATCTTGCCTTGCTCGTCCCCTGCCATCGCGTGGTGCGCGGCGATGGCAGCCTCGGCGGCTATCGCTGGGGTGTCGAGCGGAAACGCGAACTGCTGGCGCGGGAAGCGGCGGCCGCGGCTCCGGCGAAGGACGAGCGCGCCGCATGAGCCGGGTGGCGCAGCACGAGGCGTCCGCCGAGCCGGCATCGCCCCCGATCACCGAGCGGCTCGCCCAACTCGATTGGGCGCAGCTGGTCGCGGCACTGGACGCGCAGGGTTACGCCACGACCCCGGCCCTGCTTACGCCCGAGGAGTGCCGCGATCTCGCGGGGCTCTATGCCGAGGAGGGGCGGTTCCGCAGCCGCGTGATCATGCAGCGGCACGCATTCGGGCGTGGTGAATACAAGTATTTCGCCCGCCCGCTGCCGCCGCTGGTCGAGGCGTTGCGCCAGGACATCTATTCGCGTCTCGCGCCGCTCGCGAATTGCTGGCGCGCGGCGCTGGGCGAAACCGGCGCCTGTCCGCCCACGCTCGACGCATTTCTCGCCGACTGTCACGAAGCCGGCCAGACGCGCCCGACGCCCCTGCTGCTGCGATACGGGCCCGACGACTACAACTGCCTGCATCAGGATCTCTACGGGGCGCTGGTGTTCCCGCTGCAGCTCACGGTGCTGCTGAGCGACCCGGCGCGCGATTTCACGGGCGGCGAGTTCGTCCTGGTCGAGCAACGGCCGCGCGCGCCGTCGAAGGCCGAGGTCGTGCCGCTCGGACAAGGCGAGGCCGTGATCTTCGCCGTGCATCATCGCCCGATTCGCGGCACACGCGGATTCTATCGCGTCATGCTGCGGCACGGCGTGAGCGTTGTGCGTGCGGGCAGTCGCCACACGCTCGGCGTGATCTTTCACGACGCGGCGTGAACGCCGGGGTCGAACGTTCGGCCATGACCGAACTGCCCTAAGCGGGCGCCGAATCCTGCTTCTTCCGCCGGTTTCCGGCGGGAGGGCGCGGGGCGGAGGGGGACGCGGCGGCAGGCAGCGATGCTCGCGCCGCGCCCAGGAACTCGGCGGCGAGGTCGTCCAGGGAGGTGAAATCGTAGTTCGCCTGCACCCGTTCGCGGGTGAAGGCGGGATAGCTCCGCGGCTCGCCGTCCACGATGATCTCGGAGGAAACAAAATAAACCGGCGGCGCGTCCTCGACAACACCGGACAGCGCCTTCCACACGCCCATGAACTCGTTGGACGTGTGGATCATCCCCGGAACGCGATGAATCCAGCCGATTTTGTTCTGCATCGTCCCACCGTGGCAGAAATAGAAATCGGCGGCTTCGCCCCAAACGATCTCCTCGCAAACCGGCACGTCCGACACCGCCTGGACGCAAGAGTGAAGCTTTCGCGGCAGCCGAGCGATCACGTCCGCGATGGTCTGCCGCGCATACGCGCTGGCGGACTGCAGTCCGGGCATGAACCACGAACCGTAGTTGTCGTTCGTCTCGAGGTCCCACGGCCGGGACGTGCCGTCGAGAATGAAACCGGCGGACGGGTAGGCACGTTTCGAGGTGGTAACGAGATGCGCCAGCACTTCCGCTTCGCGCACGCAGGTTCGCCCGGGCGGCTTCACCGAAAACCAGAAGATCGGCGCGTGCGCGCGACGGAACCGATCGCGGCGTTCCACGATCTCGGATAGGACGTGCCGGGCGGCGACGTCGCGAACCCGCTCCTGCACTCGCCGCGTGATAGTCCGCGATCCCAGGCCGACCAGCAGCCGGTGCTCGCGGTTCAGCGCGGAAATCTCACCGAATTTCAGCACGCGCAGATCCTGTTCGAGTTCCGGAAACAGCTCCGCGAGCGGGCCCAGCGGCTGATAAAGTGCCGCGACGAGCAACCTTTTTGCCAATCCGGAAGACACCGCCTTGTCCAGCGCCGGTAGTTCGTTCCAAAGCGTGTGCATGTAATGTGAATGGTCGGTCACGACGACGCGCCTACCCTCGAAATGCTCCGGAGCGGCGGCAGGTTTGGTCTCGATCGAACGCAACCGCTCGAGGTCGAGCAGGAATTGTTCGTTCACCGCGTGGGCGCCGAGGCCAAGCGCGATCCGCCGCTCCGGAAAATAGATGGTCGACAGGACGAACGCGTCGTCCGAGGACGACGAGATCCAGAAATATTCCTCCACCGACCAGAAATGGTAGCAGAACCGGTGCGCCACGTACCAGGATAGGCTGCAGAGATCGGGCTGATCGTCGAACGGCGAGGGCATCAGGAAGCATCCGTCGCGGACCATGCCGAACTGCTGCGCGCGCACCGCCGCCTCGTCTGCGGCGAGCTGTCGCCAATGTAGGAGCAGAGGGCGAAGGCGGCTCCAGATGTCCTCCAATCCCGCGACGGGAGCGTCGACCTTCTCCACGGCATGGACCGCCATCGGTCCTTCCGACAATTCCTTCCGCCGCGGTTCCTCCCGACTGAGCGCCTCGCGCCGGCCGGGGTTCGTGTTCCGGCCGAATGACGCCGGCTGCGCGGGACCGAAAATCGCCGCCAGCGCATCCGCTTCCTCGCATATATCGCTCGCCGCCACGTTCAGCGTGGCCATGAATGCTTCGGCGCCGCGTTGTGTGAGACAGACGGAACGGAATTGCTCGGTCAGCGAGAAATACTGCCGCGCCAGCACGTCGGACCCGGGATCGAGATCGGTTACGGCGACGAGCCCGGTCGGCCTTGAGTTGAACGCCAGAATGCGCAAGTCTGGACGATATTTCTTCAATATGGCGACGGTCTTCCAAACGTCGCCGGCCCACCAGTCCGGGTGTGGCGAGAGATGTTCGAAACGCCGGTCCGCGAGCTCGCGCCGCGCCACATAGGCATCGGTCGGAAGGCAATCGTGCAGCAGAATGATCGACTCGGGCCTGCAGTGGCGCTCGGTGTTGATGAAGTCGCGCAGCAAGAACTCGAAGAGATGCATGCCGTCCAGGAAAGCGAGATCGATCGGCCGATTCAGCAGCGCGCTCGGATCGTAGTTCGCGAAGAACCGATCGCTCGGCATCTGCATGAGCAGACAGGCCGGCTTGCTGCCCAGCACGTCCTCGTCGAGCATGAACCTTACGTCGACTGCGATGGATGGGCAGGTCGCGATCCGGAGCGTGCCGCCGCTGAGGGTGCCGATCTCCAGGTACGATTGCGGCTTCATATGCCGGTGCAACGCGGCGATGATGCGTCCGAAGCGCAACCCGGCGTGGTCCGGAAGCAGAAAGAACTCGCCCGCGGCTTCGGCTTCGGGGGCGAGGCCCGCCTCGTGCATGCGATGCCCCTGCTAGCCGGACTACAGCCAGAACAGCGCCGAAAGCGATTCGAACTTGCCGAAAACCTCGGTGCCGGCAACGCTCATCGCCTTCATATAGGCTTCGACGCCCTGCTGGTTCAGGATCGCGGAGCCCAACTGTTCGGTGATGCTGAAATACTGCTTGTCGAGCAAGTCCGAATTGGGGTCGAGATTGGTGATCGCCACCAATCCGGCGGGCGTGGCGTTGAAGGCGCGGATGCGAAGCTCCGGCCGGGCTTTCTTCAGGATCACCGGCAGCTTCCAGCCGTCGCCGATCCAGCGGTTCGCGTCCACCGACAGGCCGGCCAGCCCGCTGTCCGACATTTCTCGCCGCGCCGCGTGCGCGTCGGTGGGCACGCAGCCGTCGACCAGCACGATCGAGTTCGGCTTGCAGTGTCGCTCGACGTTTCTGAAGGCGCGGAGCAGTGATTCGAACAGGTGAAGGCCGTGCAGAAAAGCGACCTCGATCGGCCCGTTGAGAATGCGCTTCGGATCGTAGGCGGCGAAGAAGTCGTCCGCCGACATCTGGAACAGCGAACAGGACGGCTTGTCGCCCACCATGTCGCCGCTAAGCGCGATCCGCTCGCCGATCACGACGCTGTCGCAATGCGCCGCGGCCAGCGTGCCGCCATTCGGCGCGCCGATTTCGAGATAGGTTTTCGGCCGCAGATGCGCATGCAGCAGGCGGACGAGTTCCTGGGCGGGCAGCCCGGTGTGTTCCGGGATGCGAAAGTAATCCGGCCGGGACGCCGCGTCCGCGGCGCGGGTCGTGTCAGGCGCCGGCGCCGCCGGCTCGTCCGGCGCGGCAAGGGAATCGCCGGAATCCGCGTGGGCTTCCGAACCGGGCGGCGTCGCCTCGGGTTGCGTCTGATCTGGCATTTGCGAGTCCCGGTACGCGTTCAAGATTTCGTGGGCGATGTCCCGCGGCGCCAGCAGGGTGAAGTTCTGGTCCTTGCGGGCGAGTTTCTCGGGCGGGTAGTTGGAATCCGCATCGTCGGCGACCAGCCGCGCCGGTAGATAGTAGGTCTTCGGCGGTGGCTCCAGCGGATTCATCCATTGATAATAAGAAATGAACCGGCTGTTCGAGTAGAGCATGCCCGGCGTGTCGTGGACCCAGCCGATTTTGTGATGCGGTGTCCCGCCGTGGCAGAAATAGAAATCGGCGATCTCTTCCCAGGCGATTTCGTCACAGGCCGAGGCGCCGCACAAGGCCACCACGCTGGCGCGCTGGCCGGCATCGAGGCGTTCCGTCACCTCCTCGATCACACGTGCGGCCGAGGCGATTTCGCGGTCCAGGTACTCGCGGAAGTCGCTGCCGTAATTGTCGTTACCCTCCAGATCCCAGGGCCGCGACGGTCCGTCGAGAACGAATTCCGCGTCCGGGTAGGTCTGCTTGATCTCCGCGATGATCGCCCCGAGCGCTTCGGCCTGGTTGAGGCAGGTGCGGTCGGGCGGCTTGATGGAGAGCCAGAAGATCGGCGTGCAGCCGGCGCGGAACAGGTCGCGATCGGCGAGGGCGGCGGCGCCGGCCCGCTGGCGGGCGACACGCCTGACCCGCTCGCGCACGGAGCGGGGGATGCGCCGCGATCCCAGGCCGACCAGCATGGGATGGGTCCGGTTCAACTCCACCACCTCCGACGACGGCAGCGGCATCGTTCGTCCGGCCAGTTCGGGAAACAGCTCCTCGGTCGGCCCGAACGGCTCGTGCGTCACCGCGACCGGCAGCCGCGTTGCTACCCCGGCCTCGATGGCATGTTCGAGCGCCGGCAGATGGTTCCACAGCATGTGCATGAACTGCGAAAACCCGACGACCAGCGCGCGACGATCAGCGGACGTCGCCCCGGTACCGTTCCGTTTCGGCACCTCGCCGCGCAGCCGCTCGAAATTCGCGATCAGGTCTTGGTCGATCGCTCCCGGGTAGAGGCAGACGGCGACACCCCGGCTCGGGAAATAGATCGCCGCGAGAAGCTGCTCGGGCACCGTGGTCGACCAGAAATACTCTTCCACGCCGAGGAAACGGTAGAAGAATTGGTAATGCAGATAATAGGATTTGGTGCAGGTATCGGTCCCGTCCGAGAACGGGGAGGGCAGGGAAAGCCTGCCCTCCCGCGCGATGCTCAGTTGCTGTTCCGGAAATTTCTCGGCGTGGTTGTTCAGATCGGTCTGGGCGAAGACGATCTGCTGAAACCGCGGCCAGATATCCGCGAGTTCGGGGATCGGCTCGCGCTTGGTGTGATCGTGTATGTAGGGGACGACTTGCGGTTGCGGCTCAGGCGGCATGGCGCGGCATTTGCGGCAAATGCCCAGCCACGCGCAAGCCTGCGAAACGGATCGGCCGCGCCATTTGGCGAATCGCGCCGGCGCGAGCACCCCGGCTGATCGAGACCGAACGCAACCGCCTGCGCTGCTCCCAGGTTAACCGCTCGCGGATGCCAGGAGAGGCGGATCATGGAGTTGCGGGGCAAGGTGGCGCTGGTGACCGGGGCGGGATCGGGCATCGGCAAGGCGACGGCGGCGCGGCTCGCGCGCGAGGGCGCCCGCGTCGGCGCGCTCAGCCACACCGAGCACGAGGTCCGGGCGACCGCCGAGGAAATCGGGCGAAACGGCCGCGAGGCGATGGCGCTGATCGCCGATGTCGGCGAGGCCGGCCCGATGGAGGCGGCCGTGCGGCAACTTGTCGAACGCTTCGGGCGGCTCGTCATCGCCAACGCCGGCATTAACGGCGTCTGGGCGCCGATCGACGAGTTGGCGCCCGCGGAATGGGACCGCACCATCCGCACCAACCCGCGCGGCAGCTACCTGACCATGCATTTCGCCGTGCCATATCTGAAGAAGCAGGGTGGCGCGGCGGTGATCGTCTCCTCCATCAACGGCACGCGCACCTTCACCAGCGCCTGCGCCACCGCTTCTTCCTGCACGAAGGCCCGCCGAGGTCGCGATGGCGCAGATGCTCGCCGTGGAACTCGCCAAGCACCGCATCCGCGTCAACGCGGTTTGCCCCGGACGCATCGAGACCAACATTCCGGAGAACACGGAGCAGCGCGACACGGACGAGGCCGAGATCCCCGCCCAATATCCGGCCGGCGAGATCCCGCTGACCGGCCAGCGGCCGGGCACCGCGTACGAGGTCGCCGAGCTGATCCTGTTCCTGGTCTCCGACCGCTCCCGCCATCTCACCGGATCGCCGGTCTGGATCGACGGCGGGCAGTCGCTGCTGGTCGGCTGACTACTGCCCGTTTTCGCTGGGCTCGGCCGGAGAGGCCGTCGAGGCCGGGCCGCCGTTGGCGCCGTTTGCGTGGGCGCGGTGGCGGAACATGTCGCGATGGGCCATGAACCAGCTGCGGATTTCATCGACGGTGACGTAGCCGCGATGCTCCACGTCGATCCGGTCGAAGTTGTGCGCCACCAGGCGCATGCCGCCGGCTTCCGCCTGGGCGAGCGTGAGCCGGCCGTCATGCGTCACGTTGGCGGCGGCGAAGCGCTGCGCCAGGCCGCCTCCGTGATGACCGGCATGATGACGATAAGCCTCGACCCCGCCGGATCGCGGCGCGGGCTCGTATTCACCGGCAGGTGGCGACGCGTTCGCGCCGGCTTCCGGCGGCTGGGCCGGCTCCGGGGCGGGATGCCCGCAGCCCGCCAGTAGCGCGCCCGCCGCAACCAGAAGAAAACCGCAACATGGTAGCGATAGCGTGCGCGACATCGGTCCCTCCACTTGCGACGCCGCCGAACCGCGGCGCGCGACGTGGCCGGAACCTACTCTGGCTCATCGGCCGCTGTCCAAGCCACGGTTGTAACTTTGCGTTGCGTCTGTAACCGGCGGCACCGGCGGAAACCGCTTCAGGCAGCGTCCGCCAGGTGCAGTGCTTGCCGGCGCAGCAGTTCCCGATACGGGCCAGAGCGCCGCTCCAACTCTTCCGGCGCGCCGTCCTGCAGGATGCGGCCCTCCTGCATGACCACGATGCGATCGAAATCGCGCAGGGTGGAGAGCCGGTGCGCCACCGCGACCACGGTGCGCCCCTTCATCAGCCGGTCGAGCGCCTGCTGGACCGCAAGCTCGGATTCGGAATCGAGCGCCGACGTGGCTTCGTCCATCAGCAGCACCGGGGCGTCGCGCAGGAAGGCGCGCGCGATGGCCAGCCGCTGCCGTTGCCCGCCGGACAGTTTCACGCCGCGGTCGCCGACCATCGTGTGATAGCCCTCGGGCATTGTCTGGACGAACCGCAGGCATTCCGCCGCCTCCGCGGCGGCGTGCACCTCGGCGTCGCTCGCCTCGGGACGGCCGTAGCGGATGTTCTCCAGAACCGAGCGGTGGAACAGCATGACATCCTGCGGCACCACAGAGATCGCCGCGCGCAGACTGGCCTGCTCCAGTTCGGCGATGTTCTGCCCGTCGATCAGGATCGCGCCCTCGCGCACGTCGCGCAGCCGCTGCAACAGCGCGAGCACGGTCGATTTGCCCGAGCCCGAACGGCCGACCAGCCCCACCCGGCTGCCGGGCTCGATGCGCAGGTTGAACTGCTCGAGCACTTTCTGGCCGCCGGGATAGGCGAAACTGAGATTGCGGAATTCCACGAGCCCGCGCGGGCTCGGCAGCGGGCGGGCATGCGCGGCGTCGCGTAGTTCGTGCGGCAGCAACAGCGTCGTCAGCGCCTCGGATAGCCGCGCGACTTGCTGCACCATGTCGACGAGCGCGACCGCGAGGTCGCGCGTGGCATGCAGGATCGTAAAGCCGAGCGTGGTCACCAGCACCACGTCGCCGGTGCTGGCGACGCCCCGCTGCCAAAGCAGAATGCCCCAGAGCAGCAGGCAGGTGGTCAATACCGCCGTGACCGCGGCGTGAAACAGCCGCAGCTTTTCGAGATAGCGCAGGCTGCTGCCGCGCGCGTCCATCTCGCGTTCCACGCGGCGCGCAAACCGCTCGCGCTCGCGCAGGTTGGCCCCGAACGCGCGTACCAGCGGCATATTGGTGATCACGTCGACCAGTTCGCCGTCCACGGCGGCGGCTTCGGTCGCGTAGTGCTGGTGCAGCTTGCGCCCGCCCGCGGCCATGCGCACGAGGACGGTGCCGAGCGCGACCGAGATGCCGACCAGCGCCGCCGCCATCAGCGGACTGACGCTGCCGAGCAGGACGATCGCGAACACCACCGCGAGGGTCGGCGGCAGCACGTTCCAGGCGAAGCGGCTTTCGATTTCGTAAACCGCGTTGGAGGTCGCGGTGATCCGTCCTGCCAACTGGCCGGGCAGCCGGTCGGCGAAGTAGGCGGGCGAGTGGCCGGTCAGATGCGCGAACAAATGCCGCCGCACATCGCCGGTGACGGCAACGAAGCAATACGACGCCACCCAGCCGCCGAGCCGCCACGAAAGATTGTCGGCGGCGATCATGCCGGCGAGCAGCGCGAACGCCCACCAGACCGCCGCCACCTGATGGGCAGATAGTACGTCGACCAAATGTTTGATCGCGTACTGCGAACCGACCGAGAACCCGACCGCGATCAGCACCGAGCCGACCACGACCAGATGCGCGAGGGCGTGACGGTGGATATGTCCGAAGACGAAGGCAAGCGGACGTCCGGCAACCGTCGAGTTTTCCTCGGCGATATTCAAAATGGAGCGGGCCGTGAATCCCATAAATCATCCCCGTTCTTCTTGCGCGTCAGGCAGTCGTGCTTGGGATGGGCAACACCTTCAGCGCAAACGCGATAATTGCGATTTGCGAGGTGGAAGAAACCTAAATGCTGTCACGGCGTTAGCGAAAGTCGACTGGCGTGCCTACCAGGCTGATTCGAACTCGGCGAACATTCAACGGGGGATCACACATGCTTGCGCGAGATACGTATCCATCGTGCGGCCGCGGCCATCCATGTCCGCACATGCCACCCTCCCGAGTTTTCCCGGTTCCACTTCGATCAGTGAACGCGACGAATACGGCGGGACTAAGGCGTACAGCGCCTAAACTTCGCCCCGTTGCGGTCGTCAGGTAACGCCGTCGCCACGCGGCCCTATTTCACGGAAACCGGAACAATGCGCATCGCACAGATATCGCCCTTGCACGAGGCGGTCCCACCCAAGCTGTACGGCGGCACGGAACGTGTCGTCTCTTACCTCACCGAGGAACTGGTGGCGCTCGGCCACGACGTGACGCTGTTTGCCAGCGGCGATTCCGTCACCTCGGCGCGGCTCCATCCGCTCGTGCCGCGAGCGCTGCGGCTCGATCCGGCCATCCGCGATCCGATCGCGCCGCACATCGTGATGATGGAGCGGGTGCGGCGGATGGCGGACGAGTTCGACTTCATCCACTTCCACACCGACTACTACAGCTTCAGCCTGTTCAGCCGGCAGAAAGTGCCGTCGTTGACGACGCTGCATGGCAGGCTCGACCTGCCGGAATTGCAGGGCGTTTACGACACGTTCTCTTCGGTGCCGCTGGTGTCGATCTCGAACGCGCAGCGCCGGCCGCTGCCGCAGGCGAATTTCATCGGCACCGTGCTGCACGGCATCCCGGAGAAGCTGCTGACGCCGCAGCCGGTCACGCCGAGCTACCTGGCGTTCCTCGGCCGGATTTGCCCGGAGAAGCGGCCCGACGTTGCCATCAACATCGCCCGCCGCTGCGGCATTCCGCTGAAGATCGCCGCCAAGGTCGACCGGGTGGACCAGGAGTACTACGACGAACTGATCAAGCCGATGATCCAGAACGCCGATGTCGAGATGATCGGCGAGATCAACGAAGGGCAGAAGCCGGACTTCCTCAGCGGCGCGATCGCGCTGTTGATGCCGATCGACTGGCCGGAGCCGTTCGGGCTGGTGATGATCGAGGCGATGGCCTGCGGCACGCCGGTGATCGCGTTCAACCGTGGCTCGGTGCCCGAGATCATCGAGGACGGCGTCACCGGCTTCGTGGTCGAGGACGAGACCAGCGCCGTGGGCGCGGTCGAGCGGCTCAACCAGTTGAACCGCCATCGGGTGCGCGAGCAGTTCGATGCGCGCTTCACCGGCCGCCGCATGGCCGAGGACTATCTCGCGCTGTATCGCAGCTTGATGGTCGAGACGCGGCCGCAGTTGCGCGTCATCGGCTGAGATTCGGTGCCCGGGACCGCTCTCGCCTTTCGCGCGGGAGAGGTCCGGGGCGCTGGACCGGCGCGGCTTCTTGCCCCATATCGCGGGCTGCAAGCTGCCGCTGCCGCTGCCGCGAGGATCCTGATGTTCATTGCCATGAATCGCTTCAAGGTGGCGCCCGGCGGGGAGGCCGACTTCGAACGGGTGTGGCTCAACCGCGATACGCACCTTCGCGACGTCCCGGGGTTCGTGGCGTTCCATCTGCTGCGCGGACCGGCGCGCGACGATCACGTGCTCTATTCGTCGCACGCGGTTTGGCGCAGCCGCGACGCGTTCGAGGCCTGGACACGTTCCGAGGCATTCCGCCTCGCCCATCGCGACGCCGGCCAGAACAAGCCGCTCTATCTTGGCCACCCCGAGTTCGAGGGGTTCGAGGTCATTCAGACCGTCGAGTGAGCGTTCCTCGGTTCACACCGGGTCCCAACTGAACACCTCGCCGCTGCGGTCGAGCGGCTGAAATGCCGAATGCAGCGCCGGCAGGGCATGCTCGGCGATCCGTTCCGGGGTCCAGCCCTCGGCACGATGGATGCCGCGCACGGGACGGCTCTGGCTCATCAAGAAGATTTCGTTGTGCCGGGTCGCGAAGATCTGCCCGCTCACGCCGCGCGCCGCGTCGGAGGCGAGAAACACCGCCATCGGCGCGTTCTTGTCCGGCGTCATTTGCTGGATTTTCGCCACCCGCGCCTGCTGCTCCGGCGTGGTCGCCGGGATCGAACTGGTCATGCGGCTCCAGGCGAACGGCGCGATGCAGTTGGAGCGCACGTTGAAGCGCTGCATGTCGAGCGCGATCGACTTCGACAGCGCGGTGATGCCGAGTTTGGCGGCCGAATAGTTGGCCTGGCCGAAATTGCCGATCAGCCCGGACGTGCTGGTCATGTGCACATAGGCGCCGCTCTCCTGCTTGCGGAAATGCTCGGCGGCGGCGCGGCTGACAAAGAAGCTGCCGTTCAGATGCACGTTGATGACGGCGAGCCAGTCGTCGGCCGACATGCGATGAAAGATCGCGTCGCGCAGGATGCCGGCGTTGTTCACCACGATGTCGATGCGCCCGAACGCATCCAAGGCGGCGGCGACGATGCGCTGGGCCGAGCCCCAGTCGGCCACGGAATCCGTGCTGATCGCGGCCCGCCCGCCGCGCTGCTCGATGATCTGCTTGGTCTGCTCGGCCGGGGTGCCGGAACCGCCCTCGCCGCTCAGCGACACGCCGATATCGTTGATCAGCACGTGGGCACCGGCGAGCGCCATGGCGATGGCGATTTCCCGCCCGATGCCCCCGCCGGCTCCGGTGACGACAGCGACTTTTCCCTCCAGCATCGGCCGGTCCGGCATCGGTCTTCTCCCCACTGATCCGCCCACTGATCCACGTCGGAAGTTAGTCAGGCAGGCGGCGTACGCGCCAGCCCCTTCCGCCGGGACCACTTGACCTGACCGGGGGCATACGCCATTTCCCGGCAATCAGGACAACCGGGGTCCCGATTGGCGGGCGAGACATGCTGAGACTTTCCAGACTGACCGATTACGCCGTCGTGGTCATGGTACGGCTCTCCCGCGGAGAGGCCGTGCAGACCTCGCCCGGCATTGCCGCGAGCACCGGGATTCCTGAGCCGACCGTCGCCAAGGTGTTGAAAATTCTTGCCGCCGCCGGGCTCGTCGCCTCGCAGCGCGGCGCGCATGGCGGCTACCGGCTGCTGCGCAACCTGGGGTCGGTGCCGATTTCCCAGGTGATCGAGGCGATCGACGGGCCGATCGCGCTGACCGCCTGCGTGGACGGTGGCGCGACCTGCGACGCCCACCGGCTCTGCCCGGTGCGCGGGCGCTGGGACCCGGTGAACGATGCCATTCACCAGGCGCTGTCGTCGATAACGCTCGCCGACATGGCCGAACCGCCCAGGCCGTACGCCGTCGAGCCCGCCGCCGCCTTCACCACGCCCGCAGCCGAATAGAAGCCGCCAAGGACGAACGATGCCAGCCGTAGCCGAAACCCTCGAAACCGTCCAGAACGCCACCCAGTCCGGCTACAAATGGGGCTGGGAAACGGCGATCGAGATGGACCTCGCGCCGAAAGGGCTGAGCGAGGACACCATCCGCCTGATTTCGTTGCGCAAGGGCGAGCCCGACTGGCTGTTGGAGTGGCGGCTGAAGGCGTTCGCGGGATGGCGCCAGATGGAAGGGCAGGGCGAGCCGCGCTGGGCCAAGATCAG
Source organism: uncultured Alphaproteobacteria bacterium (assembly GCA_963761015.1). GTDB lineage: Bacteria > Pseudomonadota > Alphaproteobacteria > Acetobacterales > Acetobacteraceae > CAVXFL01. The sequence goes on along the minus strand of CAVXFL010000018.1, from coordinate 73,410 downwards.
CCATCCGCCGATCGACTATCAGGCCATCCACTACTACGCCGCGCCGAAGCAGAGCCCCGGGCCGAAGCGGCTGGAGGATGTCGATCCGGAGCTGCTGCGCACTTACGAGAAGCTCGGCATCCCGCTGCGCGAGCGCGCCATCCTGGCCGGCGTCGAGCCGGAGGCGGGCGAGCAGAGCAACGTGGCGGTGGACGCGGTATTCGACAGCGTCTCGGTCGCGACCACGTTCCGCGAGACCCTGGCGCGGGTGGGCGTGATCTTCTGCCCGATCAGCGAGGCGGTGCGCGATCATCCCGACCTGGTTCGCCAATATCTCGGCAGCGTGGTGCCGCCGGGCGACAATTTCTTTGCCGCGCTGAACTCCGCGGTGTTCACCGACGGCAGCTTCGTGTTCGTGCCCAAGGGCGTGCGCTGCCCGATGGAGCTGTCCACCTATTTCCGCATCAATGCCCGCAACACCGGCCAGTTCGAGCGCACGCTGATCATCGCCGAGGACAAGGCTTACGTCAGCTATCTCGAAGGCTGTACCGCCCCGCAGCGCGACGAGAACCAGTTGCATGCGGCGGTCGTGGAGCTGGTCGCGCTGGACGACGCGCGGATCAAGTACAGCACGGTGCAGAACTGGTATCCGGGCGATGCCGAGGGGCGCGGCGGAATCTACAACTTCGTCACCAAGCGCGGCGCCTGCCGCGGTGCCCGCAGCAAGATTTCCTGGACGCAGGTGGAAACCGGCTCGGCGATCACCTGGAAGTATCCGTCCTGCATCCTGCAAGGTGAGGGCAGCGTCGGCGAATTCTATTCCGTCGCGCTGACCAACAGCCGCCAGCAGGCCGATACCGGGACGAAGATGATCCATATCGGGGCGAACACCACCTCGACCATCGTCTCCAAGGGCATCAGCGCCGGCAAGTCGAACAACACTTATCGCGGCTTGGTGCGGATCATGCCGAAGGCGAAGGGCGCGCGGAATTACACCCGGTGCGATAGCTTGCTCATCGGCGATCAGTGCGGTGCGCACACCGTGCCCTACATCGAGAGCCGGAATCCGACGGCGAAGGTCGAGCATGAGGCGACCACCTCGAAGATTGCCGACGATCAGCTTTTCTATTGCCGCCAGCGTGGCCTGTCGGAAGAAGACGCGGTCGGGTTGATCGTGAACGGGTTCTGCAAGGACGTGTTGAAGGAATTGCCGATGGAATTCGCCGTCGAGGCGCAACGGCTGCTCGCGGTCAGCCTCGAGGGTTCGGTCGGATAAGCGTGCCGCGTCGGAGCAAGCGATGAAGAAGGGATACAAGCGGCTTCTGGCCGAGGCGGAAGCCGAGGTGACCACGCTGCCGGTCGAGCAGGCGGTCGGGCTGCACGGCGATGCCGGTGTGGTGTTCGTCGACCTGCGCGATCCGCGCGAAATCGAACGCGAAGGGCGTATCCCGGGCGCATTTTCATGCCCGCGGGGCATGCTGGAATTCTGGATCGATCCGGAAAGCCCGTATGCGAAGCCGGTGTTCGGCGAGCCGAGGCACTTCGTGTTCTATTGCGCGGCCGGCTGGCGCTCGGCGCTGGCGGCGAAAACCGCGCAGGACATGGGGCTTGCGAATGTCGCCCATATCGGCGGCGGCTATTCGGCATGGAAGGGCGCTGGCGGACCGACCGAGCCGGCGGGCGCCAGATCGGCGGGCGCGCAGCGCGCGACGGCGGATCAGCAATAACGGAAGAAGCGAAGTGCTGGAAATTCGAGGGCTGGCGGCGGAGGTCGAGGGCAAGGGCATCCTGAAGGGGATCGACCTCAGCGTGCCGCGCGGCGAACTGCACGCCATCATGGGGCCGAACGGCTCCGGCAAATCGACGCTCGCCTATGTGCTCTCCGGGCGCGAAGGCTACGATGTCAAGGCAGGCAGCGTGACGTTCGAAGGCCGCGATCTGCTCGCCATGGCGCCGGAGGAGCGCGCCGCCGCCGGCGTGTTCCTGGCGTTCCAGTATCCGGTCGAGCTGCCCGGTGTCGGCAACGCCAATTTCATGCGGACGGCGCTGAACGCGGCGCGACGCGCGCGCGGCGAGCCGGAACTCGACGCGATGCAGTTCCTCAAGCTGGCGCGAACGGCGATCAAGCATCTGTCCATGCCCGAGGACATGCTGAAGCGCAACGTGAACGTCGGCTTCTCCGGTGGCGAGAAGAAGCGTAACGAAGTGCTGCAAATGGCGATCCTGCGGCCGAAGCTCGCCATCCTCGACGAAACCGACAGCGGGCTCGACATCGACGCGCTGCGCATCGTCGCGGAAGGCGTGAACGCGCTGCGCAGCCCGGACTTCTCCGCGCTCATCATCACGCACTATCAGCGCCTGCTCGACTACATCGTCCCCGACCGCGTGCATGTCCTGGCCGAGGGACGCATCGTGCGCTCCGGCGGGCCGGAACTGGCGAAGCAGTTGGAAGCGCACGGCTACGCCGCCATCATCGCGGAGGCGGCATGAGCGCCCCGGAGCAAGTCCGCGGAGCGTTGCAGACCGGCGCGCAGGCCTTTCTCGCGCGCTGGGAAGGATTGCGGGAGCGGCTGCCCGGCGACCGCTTCATCCGCGAGCAAGCGGCGCACGCGTTTGCGGCGTCGGGCCTGCCCGGCCCGCGCGACGAGGCATGGAAATACACCAGCCTGCGGCCGCTCGCCGAGGCGCGGTTCCAGGAACCGCTGATCGCGTTGGCCGACTGCGACCGGCTGCTCGCGCGCTTGCCGGACATCGATGCGCCACGTTTGGTATTCGTGGACGGGCGCCGGCGCGCCGATCTGTCCGCGGCGCCGGCGAACATCAAGTTTTACGGGTTTGCGCAGACGCCGGATTTCGGCCCGCTGCCGAAGCCGGAGCGCGAGCCGCTGACCGCGTTGAACACCATGCTGGCCGAGGATGGCGCGGTCATCCGCGTGCCGGACGGCGTGGATGCCGGCACGATCCTGCTCGCCAGCCTCGGCACCGCGCCGCCGGGCCGGCCGGTCGCGTTCCATCCGAGGCATGTCATCAAGCTTGGCCGCGGGGCGCGGCTGACCTTGATCGAGGTCGCGATCGGGCAGGACGTGTATTTCCACAACGCGGTGGCCGAGATCGACGTGCGCGATGACGCGGTGCTGACGCATATCCGCCTGCAGGACGAAGCGGTGCGGGCGCTGCATGTGTCCACGATCTATGTCGACGTGGCCCGGCGCGGGACCTACGACGCCTTCGTGCTCAATCTCGGCGCCCGCTTGGCGCGCACCGAGTTCCATGCGCGGCTCGGCGGTCCGGGCGGGGTCGCGCATCTGAGCGGGGCGCAATTGCTGCGCGGCGTGCAGCACGCGGATTTTACCTCGGTGGTGTCGCACGACGCGCCGAGCTGCACCTCGCGCCAGACGGTAAAGAACGTGCTGACCGACCGCGCGCGCGGTGTGTTCCAGGCGCGCATCGAGGTGGCGCGCGGGGCGCAGAAGACCGACGGTTATCAGATGAACCAGGCGCTGCTGCTCTCGCCGGACGCCGAGATCGACAGCAAGCCGGAGCTGGAAATCTTCGCCGACGACGTGAAATGCAGCCACGGCGCCACGGTCGGCGAACTGGACGCCGACCAGATGTTCTATCTGCGCAGCCGCGGCGTTCCCGAAGCCGAGGCGCGGGCGATCCTGGTGCGCGCATTCCTGGCCGATGCGCTCGAGCCGATCGCGCACGATCAGGCGCGCGCGGCGCTGGAGGCGGCGATGGAGCGCTGGTGGGAAAGGCAATCGGCATGAACGTCGAAACTTCCGCCGCCCGGCTGCGCCCCACCGGCTTCGATGTCGAGCGCATCCGTCTGGACTTCCCGATCCTGGCGCAGAGAATTCGCGGCAAGCCGCTGGTGTTCCTGGATAGCGCCGCCTCCGCCCAGAAGCCGCGCGCGGTGATCGAGGCGATGGTTGCGGCGATGGAGACGCAATACGCGAACGTGCATCGCGGCCTGCACTGGATGAGCGAGCGCACCACCGACGCGTACGAGGGGACGCGCGAGGTGGTGGCGCGGTTGGTGAACGCGCCGGACCCGACCGAGATCGTGTTCACGCGCAACAGCACCGAGGCGATCAACCTGGTCGCGCACAGTTACGGGCGTGGGGTCATGCGGCCGGACCAGGCGGTGCTGATCTCCGAGATGGAGCACCACTCCAACATCGTGCCTTGGCAGATGCTGCGCGACGAACGGGGTGTCCAACTGCGCGTCGCGCCGGTCACGGACGAGGGCGAACTCGATCTCGACGCCTATGTGTCGCTGTTGGCCGATGGGCGTGTCGGGCTGGTCGCCATCACGCACATGTCCAACGTGCTCGGCACGGTCACGCCGGCGGCGCGGCTCGTGGCGCTGGCGCACGAGCACGGGGCGAAGGTGCTGCTGGATGGATCGCAGGCGGCGGTGCATCGGCGCGTGGACGTGCAGGCGCTGGGCGCCGACTTCTACGCCTTCACCGGCCACAAGCTGTACGGTCCGACCGGGATCGGCGTGCTGTGGGCGCGGCGTGAGCTGCTGGAGCGGATGCCGCCGTTCCTGGGCGGCGGCGAGATGATCGCCACGGTCACGTTCGAGCGCTCCACCTGGGCCGAGATTCCGCACAAATTCGAGGCCGGCACGCCGGCGATCCTGGAAGCGATCGGACTCGCCGCCGCGATCGACTACGTCGAGTTCGATCGGCTACGACGCGATCGCGGCGCACGAGGCGGCTTTGACCGACCATGCCCTGGCGAGGCTTGGTGATATCGAGGGGGTGCGCATCCTGGGCCGGGCGGCGGATCGCGGCGGCGTGATCAGCTTCGCGCTGGATCGCGCGCATGCGCACGACGTCGCGACCTTGCTCGACCGCCAGGGTATCGCGGTGCGCGCCGGCAACCATTGCGCCGAGCCGCTGATGCGCCGCTTCGGCGTGGACAGCACCACGCGCGCGAGCTTCGGCATCTATACGACGCAGGGGGAAATCGATGCCCTCGCCGAGGCGTTGGTGAAAGTGCGGGAGTTCTTCGCCTGATGCCCGACGACACCTTCGACGATCTGCGCGATCTGTATCAGGAAGTGATCCTGGATCACGGCCGCCGGCCGCGCCACGCGCACCGGCCGGCAGACTTCGATGCCACCGCCGAGGGCGACAACCCGATGTGCGGCGACCGCGTGCAGGTGTTCGTGAAATTCGAACCTGACGGGTCCATCGCGAAAGCCGGCTTCGAGGGGCGCGGCTGTGCCATCAGCATCGCCTCGGCCGATCTGATGGCGGAAACCGTCAGCGGGCGCAGCCAGGCGGAGGTGCGCGCGCTGTTCGAGGCGTTGCGCCAGATGGCGACCACGGGCGAGTGCCCCGAATGCGGCGGCGGCCTGGAGGACGCGGTGGAGCGGTTGCAGCCGCTCGCGGGCGTGCACGAATATCCGTCGCGCGTGAAATGCGCGACCTTGCCGTGGCACGCGCTGATTGCGGCGATCGAAGGCGCGAAGGAGGTCACCAGTGAGTGAGCAGGTCGAAACTCACCGGACCGAGCCCGTGCGGGCCGAGCCGCAAACCACCTGGACTCCGGAGGGCGAGACCCGCCCGAAGGTGACCGAGGACGCGGTGATCGCGGCGATCTCCGACGTGTACGATCCGGAAATTCCGGTGAATATCCACGAACTCGGCTTGATTTACGCCATCGACATTTTCGACGATGGCAAGGTGAAGGTGGAAATGACGCTCACCGCGCCGGCCTGCCCGAGCGCGCAGGAATTGCCGGAGCAGGTGCGCGAGGCGGTGCTGTCGGTGCCCGGCGTTACCGATGCCGAGGTCGAAACCGTCTGGGATCCGCCCTGGGATGTTTCCCGCATGAGCGAGGAAGCCCGGCTGCAATTGGATATGTTCTGACGCCACTTGGATTTGGTTCCGCCATGAGCACGACACTCGATCAGACCGCCGCCAAGCCGAAGCGCGCCTTGCCGCCGCTGGTGCAACTCACCGATGCCGCCGCCGAGCGTTTGCGCGCCCTTTACGCCAAGGGCGAGCAGGGGCGGACTTTGCGCATCGGCGTACGCACGAAAGGTTGCTCTGGGCTTTCCTACGACATGAGCTGGGTGGACGCGCCTGGGCCGGGCGACGAGGTTGTCACCGACAAGGGCGTGACCGTCCTGATCGACCGCAAGGCCTCGCTGTTCCTGATCGGGACGGTGATGGATTACGAGATGAAGGCACTCGAATCCGGCTTCACCTTCACCAACCCGAACGAAAAGGGCCGCTGCGGCTGCGGCGAAAGTTTCCACATCTGACGCGGCCCCGGTCAATCGCGCTATTCCGTCGTCATTGCCGGGCGTGACCCCGCAATCTCCCGGACGTCGCTTGCCGAAGCCGGAGTTTGCGTTACGATCGCCGAAAATCGGGAGCGAGGCGATGCGGGGACTGGCCGCGGCGGCAATGCTATTGATCTGCTCGGCAGCGGGAATCGCGCGGGCGCAAGCGGGCGTCGAGCCGGTGCGGATCGGGCTTATTCTCGACATGTCCAGCATCTACGCGGACATTACCGGAATCGGCAGCGTGACCGCCGCCAAGATGGCGGTCGAGGATTTCGGCGGCAAGGTGCTGGGCCGGCCGATCGAGGTGCTTTCCACCGATCACCAGAACAAGGCCGATATCGCCGCGGCCATCGCAACCAAATGGTTCGAGGAGCAGCATGTCAGCGCGCTGATGGACGTCGCCGCGTCTTCGCCGGCGCTCGCCGTGATGAACGTCGCCCGGCAGAAGAACAAGATCGTGATGCTGAGCGGACCCGGCGCAGCCAGCATCACCAACGAGGCCTGCACGCCGATCTCCGTGCATTACGCCTACGATACGTACGCGCTGGCGCACACGACCGGGCTCGCGGTGGTCAGGCAGGGCGGCAAGGTTGCTCGTCTATGTCACCGACATTCACAGCATGGGGCTGGCGACCACGCAGGGCATGGTGCTGAGTTCGTCGTTCTACTGGAACCTGAACGATGCCTCGCGCAAGTGGTCGCACCGTTTCTTCACGCGGCTGCACAAGATGCCGGACATGTCGCAGGCCGGCGTGTATTCCGCGACGATGCACTATCTGCAGGCCGTCGCCGCCGCCGGCACAACGGACAGCGGCGCCGTCATGAAAAAGATGCGCGCGATGCCGATCCACAATTTCTTCGCGCGTGACGGGCATATCCGCCCGGACGGCCTGATGGTGCGCGACATGTACCTGTTCCAGGTCAAATCGTCGTCTAAGTCGAAAGGGCCGTGGGATTATTACAAGCTGATCGCGACGATCCCGGCCCACGAGGCGTTTCAGCCGCTTTCCGAATCCCGCTATCCGCTGGTTCGCGGCCATTGAGCGGAGTGCCTTTGCCAAACACCTAGAACGTGCCGCGGAACCGTTCGGGGATTTCCCAAAGCTCGTCGACGTCGCGGTGGAGGTCGAATTTGTACGGCTCGCCTTCCCTGCCGTTCTGGCTCTCGAGCAAAGCCCTTATCGTGTCGCGTAGCGGCGGTATGCCGATGTCGAACGGGACGCCTTGGCGCTGCGGAAGCCCGGCGATCCGCTCGAAGAGCATGACGAATTCGCTGTCCGCGACGCGCTGCCACGCGCCCGCGTTCGGGTCAGCCCAGGGCATGGCGCGCGTCTTGGCCAGGCGGTCGAGGCCGAGTTTGCGGTCGAACCAGCGCAGGTGGAACAGGAACAACTGATCGAACGCCACCGGCGCGTCGGCCGCGCAGTGAAATCCCGGTGCCCAGTCCACCGCCCGGCGGATCAGCACGAGCTTGCACATCGCGCTCGAGAATCGGACCCAGCGGCGCTGCTCGGTGATCGGGCGGGCGAGATCGATCGGCGGTTCGCTGTCGGGAATCTGATGCAGGTTGAGGCCGACCGCGGTCACGGTTTCGGGCGGACCGCCGGCGCAATAATGCGCCAGGCTGTCGTGGAAACGCGGATCGGGCAGCACGATCTCGTCCGTATCGGTGTGGATCACCCAGTCGTACCAGTCCAGCAATTGGGCGCAGAAGCGCGAGACGAAGCGCGCCCGCTTGGCGTCGTCCTGCGCCGAACGGGGAATGCGCGCCACGTTCACCTCGCCGAGGTTCTCGGTGCTGCCGTCGTCCGAGCCATGGTCGATCACGTAGCAATGCCGCGCGCCGACATGGCGGGCGTAATGACGCGACCAGATCGGCAGGAACACCGGCTCGTTATAGGCCATGGTGACGGCGGCGACTTTCATGCGTCCTCGCGTAGGCGGTAGCCGGGGGCGAGCATAGAATCCGGCCGCGGCGGCATGTGAGGGTTCAGGAAATCCCGGGCACCGGCACCCCGAACGTCTGCAACAGCAAAACCGTGTTGAGGACCAGGATTACCACGGTCCCGGCGATCGCGGCCGCGTCGGTCAGCCGCCCGTTCGCGAACTCGCCCATGACGTCCCGCCGCCGGGTGAACAGGACCAGCGCGACCATCGGGATCGGCAGGGCGAAGGAGAGCGCGACCTGGCTCAGCACCAGCGCCTGGGTCGCGTTCACCCCGAGCGCCACGACCGCCAGGGCCGGCAGCATCGTCACCAGGCGGCGCAGCCACAGCGGGATGCGGAAGCCCACGAAGCCCTGCATGATGACTTGGCCGGCCATCGTGCCCACGGCCGAGCTGGACATGCCGGAGGCCATTAGCGAGACCAGGAACACGGCGGCTGATGCGCCGCCGAGCAGCGGGGTCAGGGTGTGATAGGCGGTCTCGATCTCCGCCACGTCGCTATGCCCGGCGTGAAAGGCGGCCGAGGCCATCAGCACCATGGCCATGTTCACCAGCCCGGCCACCGCCAGCGCGACGACCACTTCGCGGTTCGAGTAGCGCAACAGGGTGCGGCGCTCGCCGATGTCGCGCCCCGGCGCTCGCGCCTGCGTCAGTCCGGAATGCAGGTAGATGGCGTGCGGCATCAAGGTCGCGCCGATGATGCCGACGGAAATCGTCAGCGCGGCGGCGTTCGGCAGGGATGGCACGACCGCGTGCAGGCCCGCCTGCCCCCAGGCGATCGGGGCAATGAACATCTCGATCAGGTAGCAGACACCGATCACGCCGACGAGCGTGCCGATAACGATCTCCGCCGGACGGAAGCCTCGGTTCTCGGTCAGCAGAATGCCGTAGGTGACCAGCGCCGTGACGACCATGCCGGCGAGCAAGGGCATCTTGAACAGGAGCGCGAGGCCGATCGCGCCGCCCAGGAACTCGGCCAGGTCGGTCGCCATGGCGGCCACCTCGCTGATGGCCCACATGGCATAGACGGTGTGCCGCGGCAGAAGCTCGCGGCACAGCTCGGCGAGGTTGCGGCCGGTGACGATGCCGAGCTTCGCCGAGAGCGCCTGGAACAGCATGGCGATCAGGTTCGCCATCACCACAACCCAGAGCAGTTCGTAGCCGAACCTGGCGCCGGCCTGGATGTTGGTCGCGAAATTGCCCGGATCCATGTAGGCGATCGAGGCGATCACCGCCGGGCCCACGAACAGGAGAGCGGACCGGGGACCGTGGCGGCGGCCGGCCAGCACCTCGCGTATCCCGGCGGTCGCCCGATCGGAGACGGTCTGCCGGGCGGCGCTGTCCGATCGGTCGGCGATTTCGCTCACGGATGGCCGTCCCGCTCTCGTCACCCTCAGGATGTAGCCACGGCTACATCCCTATCAAGCGGCTTCTCTTGGAAGCCGGCTCTGGACGACACGGCAGAGGCATCAAAATCTTGTGGATGTTGAATCGGCCGCACGCGCGCGCGATAACGGCGGACACGATCAGCAGGGATCGAGGACGCGAGAGGTGCCGCTAGCCGCTGAGCGCCGCAAACTGGTCGTGCCCGCGGCCGCAATGCCGGAGGAGCCGACCCAGGCGCGCCGGTTCGGCAAGGCGCGCAGCGCGCGCTCGGCCGAGCTGCTGGAGGACTATGCCGAGCTGATCGCCGATCTGCTGGCCACCGCCGGGGAGGCGCGGCCGGTGGACATCGCCCGCCGGCTCGGCGTCTCGCACGCGACGGTGGCCAAGAGCATCGCGCGCCTGAAGCGCGAGGGGCTGGTGACCGCGCGCCCCTATCGCGGCGTGTTCCTGACCGAGGCCGGCCGCGCGTTGGCCGAAAAGGTGCGTGCTCGGCACCGGCTGGTCGTCGATGTCCTGGTCGCGCTAGGGGTGCCGCTGGAAGCCGCCGAATCGGACGCGGAGGGCATCGAGCATCACGTGTCCGACGTAACGCTCAAATCGTTCGCGAGATTCCTGCTCGCACGCACCTGAGCCGAGTTGCGTGAGCCGGTCCGGGCCGACGAGGCCTTGCGGCGCTTGGCGGCGCCCGTCTTCGTGGCCGTCTTCGCCCCCGGCTTTTTCGGCTCCGGTTCCTCGGCGACCTGGTAGCCGAAATAGGCGAGGTCCTCGCCGAAGACGAAGGCGGCGAGTTCCCTTTCCTGCTCGGTCATTTCGGTCTTCCAGCGCCCGGCGCTCGCCGAATCCCGGGGCGTGGTCCGATGCGCGCCGGCGGCATCTTCGTCGTTCGCCCGCATGCTGGACGCGACCGCCTCGGGCGACTGGTCGACGCTGAGCCAGCGGAAGATTCGCAGCAGCTCCGCTTCCGGTTCGTCGACCAGATCCTCGTAATGCACGAGAAGGCTGCGATGCCCGGACGCCTGATGGGCGAGGCGCAACTCGCGGCTGCTGTGGCCGAGTCCGCGCATCCACGCGAGGTCGTCCACGGCCTGATCGCGGCCAAACGAGGCCGTGCCGCGCCGGCGATTGAAGCTGCGCGCCGAGAGCCAGACGTCGCGGAAATCGCGCACCAGGAAGATTTCGCGCGCGCCGGGATAGATGTTGGACACGAAGTAGCGCGCCGGCGAGAGCGGCATCTTCTGCGCGATGTAGCGCGGCCTGACGGATCGGTCCGCGACGAAGCTGTCGCCGAAGGCATCGACCTGCCGCTTGCAGAAATCGATGCAGGCGAGCGGCATCTCGTCCTCCATCCAGCGGATCGTCGGCTCCGAACCGATCTCCGGCTCCCACTCGTGATGGCGGTAGGGGTTGAAACCCACCGAGTTGGGCAGGCGCGAGGTAAACGCGTCCGGACCCATCGACCCGGCGTGATCGGCCGGCGCGGACAGCACGTGCGCCGCGTGCCAAAGGTAGTTCGCTACGCCGAATTCGTACGGGTGCGGTCCGGGAACCAGCAGCTCGGGACGCCCGGACAACAATTCCATCAGGCGCGAGGTGCCCGACCGCCCCATGCCGAGGACGAGCAGAGGATTGTACCGCTCACGATATTTGGACATCAGTCTGGGCGTGGGCACGCCGACGAGCCGGCCGAGTGGCGTGCGCTCCGGCTCGCCGTTCCGGTCGGAATACAGCACCACATCGAGTACGCCGCTCGGATCGAGCAGAAGTTTCGAGATGCGCAGATGAAACCCGCAGCGCAGTTCGGCGACCTGTTCGGGAAGCGCGGCGACGACGTCGGGACGCTCGACAGCGAGCGGCGCGAAGGCGATCAACGTGCCGTTTTGGTAGAATTCGACGTTGGTGGCGCGGCCGGTGGCGGTTGCCGCCCAGCCGAGCAGCGCGATCGAGTTGGTTTTGTTGCCGTCTCGGAACCAATCCCGCAATTCAATATCGGCGTATGCATGCCCGAGATCGACTGCCTCGGAGCGGGTGAACTGCATCGGTGCTGTTCCACTAGGGCGATGATATCAAGAGGATGATATCAGAGACGGACAGTTTATTCGGGCCGGGCCTCGGAGCGCAAACCCATGCGCGCTAACCATTGATTATCGCGCGGGCGGCGACTCGCCGGGCTTGCGCTTCACCCGCGCCGTATGCGCTAAGCTGACCCACGCGCCGCGCGCCGGTGCGCACCGCGGAGGGAGGATATCGGGCTCATGCCGAGACTGGGTTTGGCTTTGGCCGTGCTGGGCGCGGCGGTGGGATTGGCCGGCGCACCAGCGCGGGCGCAGATCAAGATCGGAATGGCCGGGCCGATCACCGGCTCCAACGCCACGTTTGGGGCGCAGTTCAAGGCCGGCGCCGAGCAGGCGGTTTCCGACATCAACGCGCATGGCGGGGTGCTCGGCCAGAAGCTGGTGCTGATCGAAGGCGACGACGCCTGCGACCCGAAGCAGGCGGTCTCGGTCGCCAACGATCTGGTCAGCCGCGGCGTGAAGTTCGTGGCCGGGCATTTCTGCTCGTCCAGCTCGATCCCGGCCAGCAAAGTCTACACCGAGGAAGGCGTGCTGCAGATTTCGCCGGGCTCGACGAACCCGGCCTACACCGACCACGGAAGCTGGAACACGTTCCGCGTCTGTGGCCGCGACGACCAGCAGGGCAAGGTGGCGGGCGAATTTATCGCCAACCATTTCAAGGGCCGCCGGGTGGCGATCCTGAACGACAACTCCGCCTACGGCAAAGGACTGGCGGACGAGACCAAGAAATTCATGAACCAGGCCGGCATGAAGGAGGCGATGTACACCGCCTACGTGCCGGGCGAGCGCGACTATTCCGCGCTGGTCAGCCGCATGAAGGCGGCGGGCATCGACGTGATCTATGTCGGCGGCTACCAGGCCGAGGCCGGGCTGATCGTGCGCCAAGCCAAGGAGCAGGGCATGCACGTGACCCTGATCGGCGGCGACGCGCTGGTGACCAGCGAATTCTGGCAGATCACGGGCCCGACCGGCGAGGGCACCCTGATGACCTTCCCCTCCGACCCGCGCGTCCGCCCGGCCGCGGCCAAGGTGGTGAAGGAGTTCAAGGCCAAGGGGATCGATCCGGAGGGCTACGTTCTCTATACCTACGCCGCGGTGCAGATCTGGGCGGAGGCGGCCAAGAAGGCCGGCACCACCGATCCGATGAAGCTCGCCAAGGAGCTGAAATCGGCCGGTCCCTGGGACAGCGTGCTCGGGCCGATTTCCTTCGACAAGAAGGGCGACATCACCAAGTCCGATTACGTGTTCTACGTCTGGCACGACGGCGCGTACCACATGATGTGAGGGCGCGGGCGCGTTTCGCTGACGCCATGCGCCGCGTGACCGAACGTTAAGGTTCGCGGGCCTGTCCAGGCCGGCCATCGCACGCTATTCGCTCCCGCGGCGGATGCGACTGATCGGCACGACATGACGGAATCGAAGCGCATCACCGCGGGCTGGCTGCGGGAGCAGAGCGCGCGGGGGCGGTGGACGGCGCTGCCCGTGGTCGGGCTGGGGCTGATCGGGATTGCGCTCGCCGTGGCCCAGGCCTGGTGCGCCGCGCGAATCCTGCAATCCGCGCTGCTGCATCGCGGCGGTTCCGTGCTCCCTCTGCTGGCCGCGTTCGCGGGTCTCGCGGTATTGCGGGCGCTGGTCGGGCTGGTCTCCGAGCGCACGGCCGCCCGCGCGGGCGCCGCCGGACGCCGGCGCGTGCGCGACGATGCGATGGCCCGGCTGCTCGCCGCCGGTCCGGTCATGCTGCGCCAGCGGCACTCGGCAGATCTCGACGGCCGCGGTCGTCGACCGGGTCGAGGCGCTGGACGGCCTGTTCGCCCGTTGGCTGCCCGCCGCCACCTTGGCCATCGTCGGCCCGGCGCTGGTTGCCATCGCGGTTGCGTTCATCGACCCGGTCGCGGCCGGGGAACTGGTCGGCATCGGGCTGCTGGTGCCGCTGGCGATGGCGCTGTCGGGCATCGGAGCCTCGGTCGCGACGAAGCGGCAGTTCGCGGCGCTTACACATTTGCAGGCCCGCTTCGTCGACCGGGTGCGTGGCATCGCGACCATCGTGCTGTACGACCGTGCCGGGCAGGAGGCGCGGGCGCTGGAGGCCTCGGCGAAGGAGCTGCGCATCCGCACCATGCGGGTGCTGCGCGTCGCCTTCCTGTCCTCCGCCGCGCTCGATTGCGCGATGGCGGCGGCGCTGGTCTGGCTGGCCATGCACTACGGGCTCGAAATCGTCGGCGGCCGGCTGACGCAGCCGGGCCACGCCTTGTTCGTGCTGCTGCTGGTACCGGAGTTCTTCGCCCCGCTCCGGCTGTTTTCCGCTGCCTATCAGGACCGGCTGAATGCGGCCGGCGCGGCCGGCGCGCTGGCCGATCTGCCGTCGGCCCCGCCGCCGCCCGCCGTCTTACCGGTCCGCACGGTGGAGGCGCGCGGCCTCACGGTCGCGTTCGATAACGTCCGCCTGACCTGGGACGAGGCGCGTGGCCCGGCGCTGGACGGCCTGAGCTTCCGTGTCCCCGCGGGCGAGATCTTGGTGTTGGTCGGCCCCTCGGGGGCGGGCAAGACCACCGTAATCGAAATCTTGCTCGGCTTTGCGAGGCCGGATTCCGGGCGGGTGACCCTGAACGGCGCCGAGATCACGACGATCGTTCCCGCCGCGCTCGCGCGCATGACCGCCTGGATCGGGCAGAAGCCGATGCTGTTCGCCGGCACGCTCGCGGAGAACATCCGCTTCGCGCGCCCGGAGGCGAGCGACACCGAACTCGGGGATGCCGTCCGCCTCGCCCGGCTTGACGCCGTGGTGAAGCAGTTGCCGCTGGGGCTGGAGACACCGATCGGCGAGGGCGGATTCGGACTTTCCGGTGGGCAGGCGCAGCGGGTGGCGATCGCGCGGGCCTTTCTGAAAAACGCGCCGCTGCTGCTGCTCGACGAGCCGACCGCGCATCTCGATCCGGCGAGCGAGGCCGAGGTGCTGGAGAGCCTGCGCCGGCTGGCGGCGGGGCGGACGGTGATCCTCGCCAGCCATTCCGCTGCGGCGCACGCCTTCGCTGGCTGGCGGCTCGACATTCGCGAGGGCCGAGCGGTCGGCGGCCAGGCACGGGGCGCGGCGTGAGACCGCTGATCCGCATTCTCGCGCTGTGGCGGCCCGAGGCGCCGTGGCTGATCGGCGGGACGCTGATCTCGCTCGCCGCCGTCGCGTGCGGGGTCGGACTGATGGTGGTCTCCGGCGCGCTGATCGCGGCGGCGGCTACCACGGGCGCGCTCGCCGCCGGGGCGCTGTTGCGCGGCTTCGGCGTGGGCCGGGTCGTGTTCCGCTATTTGGAGCGCATGGCGACGCATTCCGCCACGTTCCGCGCGCTCGCCGATCTGCGGGTCTGGTTCTTTCGCGGGCTGGCGCGCAGCATGGCCGGCGGGTTGGGATTCCGCCGCGCTGGCGACGTGCTGTCGCGGCTGGTGAACGACGTCGAGGCGCTGGACGGGCTCTATTTGCGCATCCTGGTCCCGCTCGCCGCGGGCGTGCTGCTGCTCCCCGCGCTGGTGATCCTGCTCGGCCGCCGCGACCCGGTGCTGGCCGGGATTGTGGGGGTGCTGTTCGCCATCTCGGCGCTGTTGCTGCCGTGGCTGGGGGCGCGCGGCACCCTGGCGCTCGGCGGCGAGCTGTCGGCCGCGACCGCTGGGCTGCGCATCACCGCGCTGGACGCGCTGACGGGGCTCAAGGAGGTGCGCGCGTTCGGCGCCGAGGGCCGGATGCTGGCTTCGGTGCAGGCGGCGCAGAGCCGGCTGTTCGCCGCGCAGCACGATCTGGCGCGGCGGTCCGCCTGGGCCGGGGCGGGCGCGGGTACTGTGCGCCCAGGCCGCCATCCTGGCCGTGCTGGCCGCCGCCTGGGTCGATCCGGTGGAGGCTGTGGTCGCCGTCTTCCTCACCATCGCGGCCTTCGAGGCGGTCGGTGGCATTTCGCGGGCCGGCGTGCTGGCGGGGCATGCGTCTGCCGCCGCGACCCGGGTTCTGGGCGCGATCGAGGCCGACAACCCGATTCTCGATCCGCCGCATCCGGCCCTGCTGCCGTCGCGCTGGGATATCCGCTTCGAAGCGGTGCGTTTCCGCTGGCTGCCTGACCGGCCGCTGGTGTTCGACGGGCTGGGCATGGAGATTCCGCAGGGCGCCCGCGCCGCCATTCTCGGCCCCTCCGGCGCGGGCAAGTCCACGCTCGCCGCGCTGCTGCTGAAGGTCGCCGCGCCGGAATCCGGGCAGGTGCTGCTGGGCGGCATGGATCTCGCCGACCTCGCCGCCGCGGATGTGCGCTCCCGCATGGCTTGGCTCGGTCAGACGACGCATCTGTTCGACGATACGATCCGGGCCAACCTGCTGCTCGCGAAACCCGACGCCGACGACGCGGCGCTTTGGGCGGCGCTGGACGCGGCCCGAATCGGCGACATGGTGCGCGCTTTGCCCGATCGGCTCGACGCCTGGGTGGGCGAGGGCGGCGCGAATTTCTCGGGCGGGCAGGGGAGGCGGCTGGCCTTGGCCCGCGCGCTACTCTCCCCCGCCCCGATCCTGATCCTGGACGAGCCCTGCGCCGGCCTCGACGCGCCGACCGAGCGCGCCTTCCTGGCCACCCTGAACGAGGTCGCTGCCGGTCGCACGGTGATCCTGATCGCGCACCGGCTGACCGGGGTGGAGCGGCTCGACCGCATCTGGCGCCTCTCCGCCGGCCGCGCCATCGCTGCGGCCGGATAGCACGCGCTCGCCGCTCAACCAGAAATCCCTCCCTCGCCCCCAGCGGTGGAGGGGGAGCAAGCCGGGCGGCAGATTCAACTTATCGCGGCGGTGAGCGCTTCGGCGGTGCGGCCGTTGGCGATCGTTGCGCAGAGGCCGTCCCAATGCACGCCGCCGACCCGCGCGAACGCATGGTTGGCGCCGGCATAGGTGTAGGCGCGAACATTCGGGTGGCCCTTCGCGGCCTCGACCACCTTCTGCCGTCCTTCCTTGGGGAAATACTCGTCCTCGTCGGCGATGTGCACGATCAGCGGCGCCTTCACCCGCCCGAGGTCGCCGAGCAGGTTGTCGAGCCCGACCCCGTAATAGGACACGTTCACCTCGGCGTCGGACTGCTCGGCCATGATGAAGGCGAGCCGCCCGCCCAGGCAGTAGCCGATCGTGCCCGCCCGCCCGTTGCAGCCGGGGAGCGTGCGCGCGGCGGCGAGCGTCGCCTTCAAATCCTCGATTCCCTTTTGCTGGTCGAAACGCTGCATGAGATCGAAGGCCTTTTTCCATTCGGCCTCGCTCTTGTCGGTGAGGTCGACGCCAGGCTCCAGCCGCCAGAACAGGTCGGGGCAGACGGCGATGAAGCCGAGATCGGCGATCCAGTCGCAGGTTTTGCGCATGGATTCGTTCACGCCGAAGATCTCCTGAATGACCACGACCGCGCCCGCCGGCTTTTTCCGCGGTTCGGCGAGCAACGCGTTGAACCGGCCGCCGCGGTCGGTTGCTTCCACTGTAATCATGGACATGGCGATTGCTGCTCCTTCCCTCCCTCCCGCGAGAAACGCCGGTGGCCCGAACCGGCCGGCGCGATCTGGTCGCAATGTACGTCGGCGCCGGCACGGATGCACCCCTTCCCGTGATGCCGGCGTCGACCGCGCGGCACTGGCTTGCGATCCTGTCCCCGGCGGGGTTTCTTCCCTGTCCTGACCTGATTGAGCGAACCTACGAATTGCGCAGCACTTGCCGCAACTTGCGCGCGAGGCCGTCGATGGTGAACGGCTTCGGTAGCACCTGTACGCCGGGCTCCAGCAATCCCCTGTGGACGATGGCGTTGCGCGCGTAGCCGGTCGTGAACAGCACGTTCAGCCCCGGGCGAAGGCGTTCGGCGTCGCGAGCGAGCACGCGCCCGTTCATGCCGGGCAGCCCGACATCCGTGAACATCAGCGCGATATCCGCCTGGCTTTCGAGGATGCGCAATGCCGAGGGGCCGTCCTCCGCCTCGAACACGTTGTATCCGAGTTGGCGCAGCGCGGCGGTGGCGTACTGCCGGACCCCCGGGTCGTCCTCCACCACCAGCACGGTCTCGCCATGCCCGGCGGCCAGCGCGGGCTGACGTACCGGCATCGGCTCCGGCGCGCTGACGCCGAAATGCCGGGAAAGATAAATCTTCACCGTCGTGCCGTGCCCGGCTTCGGTGTAGATCTTCACGTGCCCCCCGGATTGTTTCACGAAGCCGTAGGTTTGGCTCAGCCCGAGCCCGGTGCCCTGGCCGTCGGTCTTGGTGGTGAAGAACGGCTCAAATGCCCGGGTCTGCACTTCCTTGGTCATGCCGGTACCGGTATCCGTCACCGCGAGTAAGACATATTGCCCGGCCGTCACTTCGGCGTGTCCGGCCGCGTAATCGTCGTCGAGATAGGTATTCGCGGTTTCGATCGTGAGCTTGCCGCCCTCGGGCATGGCATCGCGGGCGTTCACCGCGAGGTTCAGCAGCGCGCTTTCGAGTTGGTTCTGGTCGACGAAGCTCGGCCAGAGCCCGCCCGCGAACACCGTTTCGATGCTGATGTTTTCGCCCAGCGATCGCTGCAAGAGTTCCGACATGCCCGCGACCAGGCGATTGAGATCGGTGACGCTGGGCGCCAAGGCCTGACGTCGGGAGAAGGCGAGCAGCCGCTTGGTCAGGCCGGCGCCGCGTTCGACCGCGCGCCTTGCGTTCGCGATCAGCCTTTGAATGGCTGGACTTTGCGCGTCCTCGTGGCGGTCGAGCAACTCGAGGTTGCCCAGAATCGCCGTCAGCAGATTGTTGAAGTCGTGCGCAACGCCACCGGTGAGCTGCCCGATCGCCTCCATTTTCTGCGACTGCATCAACGCCGCGCGGGTCTGCTCCAGCATTTCCTGGTGCATCACGCGTTCTGTCATGTCGCGGGTGATCTTGGCGAAGCCAAGCAGTCGGCCCGCGTCGTCGTGAATCGCGTCGATGACCACGCTGGCCCAGAAGCGGCTGCCGTCCTTCCGTACGCGCCAGCCCTCCGCCTCGTAGCGGCCTTCCCGCGCCGCCGCGTGCAATCCATGCATGGGCTTGCCGGCGACGCGATCTTCCTCCGTGTAGAAGCGCGAGAAGTGCTGGCCGATGATGTCGTCGCTGCTGTAGCCCTTGATGCGCTGCGCGCCGGTGTTCCAGCTCGTGATATTCCCTTGCGGGTCCAGCATGAAGACCGCGTAATCGACGATGCCTTCGACCAGCAGCCGATATTCTTCCTCGCGCGCGCGCAAGGAGCGTTCCGTCCGACGCAGCCGCGACGGATTCTGGAGCACGGTGGTGCTTTGATGCGCGCCGCGCCGCTCGGCCGGAATTGATCGCGCGCTAAGGGCGATTTCCAGCTCCACGCCGCGCTTGCTGACGAAATGGAGTTCCAAATCCTCGACGGTGTCGCCGCGCGCCATGGCGGCGACGACGATCTCGCGATAGCGTCGCGCGGATTCCTCTGTCATGAAGCCGGTGATCGGCTGGGCGATCACGTCCTTCCGTTCGTAGCCGAACAGATCGAGCCAAGCCTCGTTGACCTCGATGAGCCGCAACTCGTCGTCCACCGAATGCAGCGGCACCGGCGCCTTTTCATAGAGGAGTCGATGCCGTCCGTCGGCCTCTGCCATCGCGACTCATCCTCGCCAACGGAGCCTCGCACTAACACCGGCGCGGACCAGCGGCCAATCTCTAATCCGTGATCGAAACTGGGCCCGTTCGCGCCGGAGCGCCGCGGGACTAGGGCGCTTCGGATTCGCGCTCGCCCGACGCCACCCGCTCGAGCCAATGGATATCGTAGTCGCCGGCACGAAAATCCGGGTGTTCCAGTACGCGCTGATGCAAGGCGAGCGTGGTCGCGATGCCGTGAATGGCGCACTCGGCCAGCGCGCGCGCCATCCTGGCGATCGCCTCGGCGCGTGTCGGCGCGTGCGCGATCACCTTGGCGACGAGGCTGTCGTAGTACGGCGGCACCACCGAGCCAGCATAAAGCGCGGAATCGACCCTGATGCCGGGCCCGCCCGGCGCGTGAAACGCGGTGACGCGACCGGGACTCGGCTGGAAGCTGTCCGGGTCCTCGGCGGTGAGGCGACATTCGATGGCATGCCCACGGAAGCCGATGTCGGACTGCCGATAGCCGAGCGGATCGCCGGCGGCGATGCGGATCTGCTCGCGCACCATGTCGATGTCGCACAGCATTTCGGTGACTGGATGCTCGACTTGCAGGCGCGTGTTCATTTCGATGAACGCGAACTCGCCGTCCTGATAAAGGAACTCCACGGTGCCGGCGTTGCGGTAGCCGAGGCGCGACAGCGCGCGCGTCACGATGCCGCCGATCGCGTCCCGTTGCGCCGGCGTCAGAGCCGGCGATCCCGCTTCCTCCAGCAGTTTCTGGTGTCGCCGCTGCAAACTGCAATCGCGTTCACCGAGATGCACCACGTGACCCTGCGAATTGGCGAGGATCTGCACCTCAATGTGGCGCGGCCGATCCAGATATTTCTCGAGGTAGACAGTATCGTTGCCAAAGGCGGCGCGCGCTTCGGCGCGGGCGAGTTGCCAGGCCTGCTCCAGCCCGGCCGGATGCCGGGCCACCTTCATGCCACGCCCGCCGCCGCCGGCCGCCGCCTTGATCAGCACCGGATAACCGATGCGCGCCGCCGCCTTGGCGGCCGCCGCGAGGTCCGAGACTTCGCCCTCGGAGCCGGGCACGAGCGGCACGCCATGCGCCGCCATCGCTTCCTTCGCCGCCACCTTGTCGCCCATCATACGGATGTGCTCCGGCGAGGGGCCGATGAAAGCCAGCCCGTGCGCCTCGACGGTATCGGCGAAATCGGCGTTCTCGCTGAGAAAGCCGTAGCCCGGATGGATCGCGTCGGCGCCCGCGATGGTCGCCGCGGAAATCAGCGCCGGAACGTTCAGGTAACTGTCCTTGGCGGGCGGCGGGCCGATGCACACGCTCTCGTCCGCCAGCCGTACGTGCATGGCATCGGAATCGGCCGTCGAATGCACGGCGACGGTGGCGATGCCCATTTCGCGGCAGGTGCGCTGGATGCGCAAGGCGATCTCGCCGCGATTGGCGATCAGGATCTTGCGGAACACCGCCAAGCTATTCCAGGATCAACAGCGGCTCCCCGTATTCCACGGGCGAGCCGGACGCGATCATGATCTGCGTGACGGTCCCCGCTTTCGGGGCCTTGATCTGGTTGAAGGTCTTCATGGCTTCGATCAGCAGCAGCACGTCGCCCGCCGCGACCGCCTGGCCGGGCACGACGAAGGGCGGAGCACCCGGTTCGGGCGCCAGATAGGCAATGCCGACCATGGGGCTCAGCACCGCCCCCGGATGCTTGGAAATATCGACGGTCGCGGGGGCGAGCGCTTCCGGCGCGACCGGGGCGTGCGGCGCGGCGACCGCGCCGGTAACGGCGGCGACTGGCGCCGGAGCGCGGACCACGCGGATCCGGCTGTCCTTCTCGGCAATTTCGATCTCGGTCAGGCCGGTTTCGGTCAGGATGCCGGCGAGCGCGCGAATCGCCTCGGGATCGAAGCGGACCCCGCTCATTCCTCCGCCTCGCCCTGGAGCGCCAGGAGTAGGTCGGCCATGGCGGTGAGCGCGAGCGCGTAGCCGCGGACGCCGAATCCGCATATCACGCCGACCGCGGCCTTGGACACGTAGGAATGCTGCCGAAACTCCTCGCGGCGATGGATATTGGTGATGTGGACCTCGACTACCGGCACGTCCACCGCGAGCAGCGCGTCCATCAACGCGATCGAGGTCGTGGTGTAGCCGGCCGGATTGATGACAATGCCCTGCGCCCGGCCGCGGCATTCCTGCACCCAGGAGATCAGCTCGCCTTCGCCGTTGGTCTGCCGGAAATCGATCGCCAGGCCGAGTTCCTCGGCGGTTTCGGCGCACAGCGACTCGACATCGTCCAGCGTGGCGGCACCGTAGAGGTGCGGCTGGCGCAGGCCGAGCATGTTCATGTTCGGGCCGTTCAGCACGGCGATCAGCGGAGGGGGAGCGGGCATGGTCGGGGGCCTAGCATGCTGCACCGCGTCGGTCCAACGGGGTTGCTTGTGAGCGGTGCGGCGGGGGACCATACTTGAGTGCATGCAAAAACCGCTGACCTTGGTGGTGAACGGCGAAAGCTGGGCGCTCGACGCGCCATCCACCGTGGCCGGACTCCTGGCCGCGCTCGGGCTGGAGACGCGCAAGGTCGCGGTCGAGCGCAACGAGGAAATCGTGCCCCGCTCCGCCTACGCCGAGACCTGGCTCGCGGACGGCGACTGGGTCGAGATCGTGCATTTCATCGGCGGAGGCTGAGACTATGGATGCGAGGACGCCGGCGACCGCGCTGGAGGACGACGGCTGGACGGTAGCCGGCCGCCGTTTCCGTTCCCGCCTCGTGGTCGGCACGGGCAAATACAAGGATCTGGAGCAGACCGCCGCCGCCATCGCGGCGAGCGGGGCCGAGATGGTCACCGTCGCGGTGCGGCGCGTGAACCTGTCCGACGCCAGCGCGCCGATGCTGCAGGACTACGTGGACCCCAAGAAATATACGTATCTGCCGAACACCGCCGGCTGCCATACCGCCAAGGAGGCGGTGCGCACGCTCCGGCTGGCGCGCGAGGCGGGCGGCTGGAATCTGGTGAAGCTGGAAGTGCTCGGCCCGCCGCCGACGCTTTACCCGGACATGCAAGGCACGTTCGAGGCCGCCGAGGCGCTGATCCGCGACGGCTTCGAGGTCATGGTCTACTGCAACGACGACCCGGTCGCGGCCAAGCGGTTGCAGGAGATGGGCTGCGTCGCGGTGATGCCTTTGGGCGCGCCGATCGGCTCGGGCCTGGGGCTGCAGAATCCGGCCATGATCTCGATCCTGATCGAGCAGGCGACGGTGCCGCTGCTAGTGGACGCCGGCGTGGGCACGGCATCGGACGCCGCGATCGCTATGGAGTTGGGCTGCGACGCCGTGCTGCTGAACTCCGCGATCGCCCACGCCAAGGACCCGATCGGCATGGCGCGAGCCATGAAGGCGGCGGTGGAGGCGGGGCGCCTCGCCTATCTCGCCGGCCGCATGCCAAGGCGGATGGGGGCCGATCCGTCGAGCCCGCTGACCGGGTTGATCCGGCGGTAGCTTGGCGCGAGGCAGCGGTCTGCCCCCCGTTCCTTACCTCAGCCTTTCCCGCAGCATCAGGCCGTCGGCGCTCGCGGGATCGATCAGGCGGGTGCGGAGGAACAGGTCGATGAGCACCAGATTGACGTTGAATTTGAAGTCGTCGGTCTCGCTGGCCACGTCGAGCGCCCGCGCGATCGGCCACAGCTCGAATCCGGCGACCTCGCCATCGGCGGGGCAGGGGACGAACGACTCCGGCAAATAGAGATCGTAGCAATACAGCAGGTCGCGCCGGAGTCCCTCGGGCCGCTCCATTGTGTAGCCGATCCGGGTGACCGGAGCCGCTTCGGCCGCCAGCGATGCCGGGATTTCCGCCTCTTCCGCCGCCTCCTTCAGCAGCGTGTCCCAAGGGGTTAGCCCCGACGGCACCCCGCCCGCCACGATGTGGTCGTATTTGCCGGGGTCGAGCAGCTTGTGGGTCGCGCGGCGGCCGACCCAGAGGAACAGGCCGTCCGCCCGCCGCACCAGCCCGTTGACGTGCACGCCTTCGGCGGCGATCCCGAAGGCGGGCAGGGCGGCGCGATCGATGCGCGCCAGCACCGCGCCGCCGGGCGCTGCGCGCACGTCGAAGCTTTCGCCGCGCCATCCGAGAATGCCGCGTTCGGCGAGCGCGCGGGCGATCCGGGGCAGTTCGTTTGCGCGCGCCGCGTCGAGGGTCGTGCCGCCGGTATCGCCGGTGATCCCGGGGAATCCGGCCAGTTCGTCGGCGAATTCGGGCAGCACCCACCCAACCGGCGTTTCGCCGAGGCGAAATGGAACGCGCCGACCCGGAAGCCGCGCATTGTGACAGGCTTCAATATGGCGGAGCAGCCGGCGCATGGGCAGCAAGTGGTGCACATACCAGCCGCTCGCCAGGACGGCGCCATTTGCAAGCGGGCCGGCGCGGGCCACATCGAGGGGCCATGACGACGCGATCCGCTCTCGCCGCCGGCGATCGCTCCGGCCTGCAAACTATCCGCTCGCTTCTGCCCTATCTGTGGCCCAAGGGCGACGTGGCGTCGCATGTCCGCGTGGTGCTGGCGGTCGCGTTTCTGATCCTGGCGAAGCTGGCGACGGTTTACGTGCCGATCGTCTACAGCCGCGCGGTGGATGCCCTCGCGCCGACAACGCATGCCGGCGCCATCGCCGTACCGATCGCGCTCATTATCGCCTATGGCGGGCTGCGCGTGGCTTCGGCCGCGTTCGGCGAGCTGCGGGACGCGGTCTTCGCCGCCGTGCAGCAGCGCACGGTACGGCGGGTCGCGCTGCGTACGTTCCAGCACGTGCATCGGCTGTCGCTGCGCTTTCACCTCGACCGGCAGACCGGCAGCCTCGCCCGCGCCATCGCGCGCGGTACCGAGGCGATCGAGCAGGTGCTGCGCATGGCGGTGTTCAACATCCTGCCCACCCTGTTCGAGGTGCTGCTGGTCACCGCGATCCTCTGGCACATGTTCGACTGGCGGTTCGCGACTGTCGCGTTCGTCGCCGTGTTCTCCTACATCGGCTTCACCGTCGGCTTCGCGAGCTGGCGCGTGCGCTACCGGCGCGCCATGAACGACCTGGACAGCGAGGCGCACACCAAGGCGATCGACAGCCTGCTCAATTACGAAACGGTGAAATATTTCGGTAACGAGGCGCACGAGGCGCGGCGCTACGACGAATCTCTCGCGCGCTACGAGCGGGCGGCGGTCAAGGCGCAGGTGACGCTGAATGCACTGAATATCGGCCAGGCGGCGATCATCTCCACCGGGCTCGCGCTGGTGATGCTGATGGCGGCGCACGAAATCGCCGCGGGCCGCATGACGGTGGGCAAGTTCGTGCTGGTCAATACCTATCTGATGCAGCTCTACCAGCCGCTGAACTTCCTCGGCTTCGTCTACAACACGATCAAGCAGGGCCTGGTTGACATGGAGCAGATGTTCCGCCTGCTCGCGATCGGGCAAGAGATCGCCGACCGGCCGGGCGCGCGGGCGCTGAGCGCGCACCTCGCCGAGGGTGAACCGTGTTCCCTTACGTTCGAGAACGTGCGATTCGGCTATCACCCCGATCGGGAAATCCTGAAGGGCGTCAGCTTCCACGTGCCGCGCGGCGCCAAGCTGGCAATCGTCGGCCCGACCGGCGCCGGCAAGTCCACCATCACGCGGCTCTTGTTCCGATTCTACGATGTGACCTCGGGGCGCATCCTGATCGACGGCCACAACATTCGTGATCTGACCCAGGACAGTCTGCGCGCGGCCATCGGCGTGGTGCCGCAAGACACGGTGCTGTTCAACGACACCATCCGCTACAATCTCGCCTATGGCCGCCCTGGCGCGAGCGAGGCGGAGATCGAGCAAGCCGCCCGGCACGCGCAGGTCCACGATTTCGTGATGAGCCTGCCCGAGGGCTACGACACGCGGGTGGGCGAGCGGGGCCTGAAGCTATCGGGCGGGGAGAAGCAGCGCGTCGCGATCGCGCGGACGATCTTGAAGGACCCGCGCATCCTGATCCTCGACGAGGCGACCAGCGCGCTGGACACAAGTACCCGAGCAGGACATCCAGACGGCGCTGCGTGCGGTTTCGCGGCACCGCACAACGCTGGTGATCGCCCATCGCCTCTCGACCGTAGTCGATGCCGACCAGATCCTCGTGCTCGCGGACGGCCGGGTAGTCGAGCAGGGCACCCACGGCGAGCTGCTGGCGCGGGGTGGGCTGTATGCGCGGATGTGGGCGATGCAGGGTGAGGACACGCCGCCGGAGCCGGTCCCGGCAAAATAGACATGATGAATTGAGTTGATAGGCCGGGGGTTCAACGCGGCCGCTGCCGCGCCATCTCAGAGCGGGAGGAGATAGCCAATGCAGCTACCGCAACCAGCCGAGGCCGATAGCTCAGCCGACGCGGACATTCCGCCCGACCTGGGGCGCGCCGGCGCGGTGGTCGAGAAGGCGATCGACTACATGATCGAGCAGAACATGGTCTCGATCTCGATCGCCTCCGCGCTGCTCGGCGGGGCGCTGGGCATGCTCGCGCGCAGCCTGGACGATACCGCCATAGTGCAAATCCTGAACAGCGCGATCCTCGGCGTTCAGGCCGGCGACCTGCAGCGCGACGAGTTGGTTCGGGCCACGCCCGCAAGTGGTTGCCTGAATCAGCCCGGCCAGAACTGAGGGAGTTGGCCGACGCTGCCACCGCTGCCGAGGATCAGCCCTGGGGCGGTGCATCACCCCACCCCGCGCCGAGCTCCGCGAGGATGGGCGATCCGGCCAGCTTTCCACCGTGTCGGTGATAAGCGCAGCGCATCAGCGCGTCATTGATCTGGGCGGGGGGTAGGCCGAGCGGCAGCAGAAAGCCGCGCCCGGTGCGCCGGATGCGCTCGGCCTGGGCCCCCAGGTCAAATGCCGCCACATGCAGTCCGGCCCTGAACATGGCCGACAGCGAATAACACCAAGTCTCCGGGGCACGCGACGGCAGAAATCCGAGATGCGCGTCCTGCGCTTCGATCAGGGCCGGCAATTCCTCCTCGTCGAACCAGCCAGTGACGAAGGCGGTTCCGGTATCCAGCAGCCGGCCGTCGTCGATCGTGCTGCCGATCACCGCAAACGAGAGCGGCATCCCGCGCCGCGCAGCGTCGCGTGCGCATTCCAGCAGCAGATCGTAGCCTTTGTCCCGTGTGAGTGATCCGGTGACGCAGACTCTTACGCCGGCGTCCAAACTGCGCACCGTCCCGGGCGCTTGTTCATCCTCTTGGAGGCTGACCCAAATCTATCCGGAACGGACCTTCGAGTTATTTCAACGACTTGGGTGTTGGTTGCGCGCGGTCGCTGGCTGGCGCAGGGGGTTGCGTGATTTCAGTGGCGACAATTCTCTCGGGTTGCGAAGACACCGAGGAGTGACATCATGGCCTGGACTGAAATCACGCGTGCCAGGTATCGGCGCGACGGTCTGCGCTATGCAAGCGATACCACCGACGAGGAGTGGTCGGTGATCGAGGTGCACCTGCCGCCGCCGGCCGAGCGTGGGCGGAAGCGCCACACCCGCCTGCGAGATGTCGTCGACGCCATCTTCTACATCGCCCAGTCGGGCTGCCAGTGGCGGCGGCTGCCCAAGGAGTTCCCGCCATACACCACCGTGCAGCGGTATTTCTATGCGTGGCGGGATAACGGGACCTGGCAGAGCGCCAACCATGTGCTGCTGATGGACGTGCGCGAAGCCGCCGGCCGCGAGGCAAGCCCGACCGCTGGCGTGATCGACAGCCAGTCAGCCAAGCGACCAGAGTCCGGTGGACCGCGCGGCTATGCGGCCGAGAAGATGATCAAAGGGCGCAAGCGTCATATCCTCACCGACACCATCGGCCTGCCGGTCGGGATGATCGTGCATCCGGCGAATGTGCAGGATCGTGACGGCGCACCCGATCTGCTGGCGAGTGTGCGAAACTCGTTTCCCTGGCTGCGCCATGTCTTTGCCGATGGCGGCTACGCCGGTGAGAAACTGAAAGGAGCCATCGCGAAGCTCGGCGACTGGACGATCGAGATCGTCAAGCGTTCGGACCTCGTCCGCGGCTTTGTCCTGCTGCCGCGTCGCTGGGTGGTCGAACGCACGTTCGCCTGGCTGAATCGCAACCGCCGCCTGGCGAAGGATGTTGAAGCGACGATCGAAAGCTCGGTGACTTGGCTCTACATCGCCAGCGTAAAGTTGATGTCGCGCCGCCTCGCCGCGGCTTAAACAACCCTGACATCGGAGTTGCTAAGGAAATCAACGCGTTGGAGTTGCATGGGCAATTCAAGTCCAACTCTGGAGCGGCGGATCGGATTCCCAGCGACGCACGATAGCATCGGCATTGGGGAACCATCGGGTGAAGCGTTCGGCCGCATCCTGGCACGAAACGACAACGCTGCGAGCCTGGCCCAAGAGTTCGCGCGAGCGCTCCCGCAACTCGGCGACCCCGATGTCTTCGCCAAGCCTGTTTGCCGTGTCGGCAATGCAGGCCGTGCATTCGGCGATCAACTCCGGCTCGCCGCAATAGGCGTGGGTCTTGTTGCAGAGATTGACGCGCGGACAGACCAGCGCCCAATCGTGGAAAATCACGTCGTACGAGACGCGCAGCCGGATCGCCAGGGGTCGGGCCAGGTCCGCCGCGTGGCCAAGCAGGTGGTGGATCTCCAGACGCAGCGGCCGGTCCGGCAGCAACAACTTGGCCACCTCGTCGATTTCCGCCGGAATGCGATAACGCAAATTCGGAAAGTCCTTCTCTGCCCCTTGTGAAACGAGGCAGGTCTCGTTGTCGCAATAGCCGTCGGAATCCTTCACCGGACGAATGACGATCGGGCGAAAACCCTCCCCGGCAATGGCCGCGCATCGCTCTCGTACGTGCCGCTCCACGCCGCCGCCGTGATCGTGCGTGACCAGCACGACCGCGCCCGCCGCGCGGCGTCCCGCCACCCAGCGCTCGGCATCTGCATTCCGGCGCGCCGAGGCCAGCGGGTCGCGCCGGATGAACTCACCGGCGAAATCGCCATAGCCCGGGTGCAGCCGGTTCAGCACCCGCATGTTACGTTGCATCAGGGCAATTCTGGCGCGGCCGAACGACGTCCCGGCGGCATGCGCCACGAAGGTGCCGAGCGCGGCCATATGCCGCCAACCGAAACGCGCCGCGCGAATGCTCCAGTCGTTTTCCTCGCCATAGCCTTGGGCGAACAAATCCTCGCGAAACAGCCCGACTTCCGCGAGGCAGTCGCGCCGGATGAACATGCAGAAGCCGACGGCGGAGCAGAGGTCCAACGCAGCGTTCCCGTTCGCGCGCTGGAACAGCTTGTTCAGCCGTTCGGTTTCCGCCGCGTTCGGCGCGGGATTGACTGCGTCGGTTCGTGGATACGATAGAAATCGCGGCATTGTTGGAAAATGGCGTGACGCTGCCGATGTCCGGCGCGGAATAGGCAACTTCCGCCAACGCCTCCAGCCATCCCTTCGGAAGAACCGTATCGGAATTCAGCAGGACGACATCGTGTCCACCGCCGCCGCGCGCGAATGCGTTTCGCATTCCGGTGTTGCAAGCGCTCGGATAACCGCAATTCTGCTTGTGGCGGAGCAATGTGATTTGCCGCTTCGCCGCGGCGGCCTGCAACTCGGCGCACAACGTGGCGTCCTCGCTGGCGTCGTCGACCACGACGATGCGCGCCCATTCGGGCAGGCTGCGCCGAAGCGATCGCAGGCAGGTGCGAAACGCCGTGCCACCCCGGAAGACCGGGATGATCACGCTCACCGGCGCCCGGGGCGGCAGCGTTTTGCGCATGCGCTGCCGGGCCGCGAGCAGTTGTTCCGAACTCACCGGCACGGGGTGCCAGCGGGTGTTTTCCGCGCGGATGCCGGCGCGGGTTGACGCGGAACGCGCGGGAAACAGCCGCGCGACCGACGCAGCGGCAGCGCGCGCGGACGCAAGCTCGTCGGAGGGATAGCAGGGGCTGCCGGGCAACGGCCGCCCGTCGGGCCCGAGCACGTGCAGCGCGCCGCCACCGCGCAGAGAGGCGGGGTCGACCGTGAATCCGCGCGGCCGGATCGCGCCCGCTCCGGCCGGCAGGGGCACCGATTCGTCCGCGGCGAGCACGGTCTGTGCCGCGTCCGGGCGCGATTCGAAGAACACCCGCAACGCCGGGGCCGTTTCGGGATCGCCAGGCAACCAAGCCCAGCCCTCGATGGCGCCGCTCGGCCCGACCTCGGCAATGCCTTCGGTTCGCCGCAAATCCAGGAGCGACACCGGGCTGCCGAGCAGCGGGCGTCCCTCGTAACTCGCCGCCAGCAGCCGCGACCGCGTCCAGCCCTCCGGCAGCCGAGTCGTGAGCACCGATCCCTGCAAGTCCTCGGCCCAGTCGGGCGCGACGGCTTGCCCGTCCAGCCGCAGCACCGGCCGCCCGGCATTGCCGGACCATTGCCGATCCAGGATCACCCGCCCGGGTACTGGTCGCACCGATCCATCCCGGCGCTCCGCAGGCGAGCGCGATCGCGCTTGCCACCTGCCGGAATCCGGCGTCAGGGCCGGGGGCGGTGCGGTGGAGCAGCGCCCCGAGCAGCTTGCCCGCTTCCGCCGCTTTGCCGCGCCGGAGCAGCAGCGACGCGAGCCCGAGCCGCGGCTCGCGGAAGTCCGGAAATTCCGCAATCAAATCGTTGAGCAGCGGTTCCGCGCGCGCTTCGGACAGATGCAGGGCCAGCAGGATGATGCGCAGGCGCGAGACCGGGTCGACCGGTTTCAGCCGGCAGGCGCGATCGAACCACCGCGCCGCCATCGCGCGATCGCCCGCGTCGAGCGCGCGGCGACACGCGTTGATCGCGCGCATGATATCGTCCGGCGCTGGCGTGTCGACCCGGGTTCGCGCGGCGGGTGCGGGATGCAGGACGCGATTCGAAGGCGGAGGGTGCGTGCCGTGCATCCTCAATCCGCCGCCGCGCTCAGCCACGCCATGGCCGCGTCGAGGCCGCCGGGGGCATGCGGAACGCCGTTGAGGCGCAGACTCATCTGCACGGCCCCGAGCGTGCCCAGCACCATCGGCTCGTTCAGATCGCCGAGATGGCCGATGCGGAAGGCGCGGCCGTTCAGCTTGGCCAAACCGCCGCCGAGCGCCACGTTGAAGCGCCGCATCGCCGTGCGCCGGACCGCCTCGGCGTCGTGGCCATCCGGCAGCAGTACGGTCGTAACAGAGTTGGAACGCCGCGCGGGATCGTCGCAATAAATTTGCGGCCCGTCGTTGCCTTGCCAAGTGCTCACGGCGCGGCGCACCGCCTCGGCCAGACGCGCATGGCGGGCGAGCACGTTATCGAGCCCTTCTTGCTCCAACAGCCGCAAGGACTCCCGCAGGCCGAAGAACAGGCTAGTTGGGACCGTTCCCATGAAACTGCGATGCGGGCGGCGACGCATTTCCGCCCAATCGAAATAGCGGCGCAGCAGTTTGGCCTCCTGATGAGCCGCCATTGCCTCGGAGGAAACCGCGGTGAAGCTGAAGCCGGTCGGCAGCATCAGGCCTTTCTGGCTGGCCCCAACGACGGCATCGACGCCCCACTCGTCCATGCGGAAATCGATCGAGGCGAGCGAGGAGATCGTGTCGGTCAGCAGCAGCGCCGGATGGCCCGCAGCGTCGATGGCGGCGCGCACTTCGGCGAGCGGCAAGGTTACGCCGGTAGAGGTCTCGTTGTGCACCGCGCAGACCGCGCGAATCGCGTGCCGGCTGTCGGCACGCAGCGCGGCCGTGACATCGGCGAGATTCACGCCCCTGCGCCAGTCCGCGGCGACGGTGTGGACCTCCAGCCCGAGCGCCCGCGCCATATCCGACCAGCCCTCGGAGAAATAGCCGGATTCCAGCATCAGGAGCCTATCGCCGGGCGAGAACAGATTGGCGAGCGTGCCCTCCCACGCGCCGTGGCCGGAGGCGGTGTACATGAACAACTCGCCTCGGGTAGCGAGGATGCGCTTGAGCCCGTCGACGCAGGCCTCGAACACCGCGATGAAATCCGGGTCGTTGAAATCGACGGTGACGTGGCCGACCGCGTGCAGCACAGAATTGGGGATATTGGTCGGGCCCGGGCCGGCGAAAAACAGGCGGCCGCGCGGCTTATTGTTCAGTGGCATTCGGCTTCTATTCCCACTCGATGGTACCCGGCGGCTTGCTGGTGATGTCGTAAGTGACGCGGTTGATGCCGCGCACCTCATTCACGATCCGGCCGGCCACACGTGTGAGGAACGCCATGTCGAACGGATATACGTCCGCGGTCATGCCGTCGGTGCTGGTGACGGCGCGCAACGCGCAAGCCTGATCGTAGGTGCGGGCATCGCCCATGACACCCACGCTCTTCACCGGCAGCAGCACCGCGAACGCCTGCCAAATCGCGTCGTAGAGCCCGGCGGCACGGATCTCCTCGAGGAAAATCGCATCGACGCGGCGCAGCAGATCCAAATTCTCCCGCATCACCACGCCGGGAATGCGAATGGCGAGCCCCGGACCGGGAAACGGATGGCGGCCCACGATCGCGTGCGGAAGGCCGAGTTCGCGCGCCAGCGCGCGCACCTCGTCCTTGAACAACTCGCGCAGCGGCTCGACCAGCTTCATGCGCATCCGCTCGGGCAGTCCGCCGACATTGTGATGCGATTTGATGGTGACGCTCGGCCCACCGGCGAAGCTCACGCTTTCGATCACGTCGGGGTAGAGCGTGCCCTGCGCCAGATAGTCGGCGCCGCCCAGCTTGCGCGCCTCCTCCTCGAACACATCGATGAACAGTCGGCCGATGGTCTTGCGTTTCGCTTCCGGATCGTGCACGCCCGCGAGCCCGGCTAGGAATAGATTCGATGCGTCGCGATGAACCAAGCGGATGTTGAAGCGGTCGCGGAACGTGCCGACCACCTCGTCCGCTTCGTGATGACGCAACAGGCCGTGGTCGACGAAGATGGCGGTGAGTTTGTCGCCGATCGCCTCGTGGATCAGTACCGCGGCGACAGCGGAATCGACGCCGCCCGACAAACCGCAGATCACGCGCCCCTCGCCGACCTGGGCGCGAATGCGCTCGATTTCGGTGTCGCGGAACGCCGCCATCGTCCAGCCGCCCACGCAGCCGGCGACCTGGTGCGTGAAGTTGCGCAGCAACTGCGCGCCGTGCGGCGTGTGTATCACCTCGGGGTGAAACTGCACGCCATAGAAGCGGCGCGCATCGTCC
This sequence comes from uncultured Alphaproteobacteria bacterium, assembly GCA_963761015.1. Lineage (GTDB taxonomy): Bacteria > Pseudomonadota > Alphaproteobacteria > Acetobacterales > Acetobacteraceae > CAVXFL01. The sequence goes on along the minus strand of CAVXFL010000018.1, from coordinate 40,910 downwards.
GCGATGGCGGCGAACGGGGCGCCCTCGCTCACCGCCACCGGGCGGAAGCCGGGCGGGATGCGCGAGACGCGGTCGCCGTGGCTCATCCACACTTGTTCGCGCTCGCCCTTGTGCCACACACCGTGGAACAGCGTGCAATCATCGACGACATCGACGAAGGCGCGGCCGAATTCGCGGTGATCGGCGCTTTCCACTTCGCCGCCCAATTCGGCGCACATCGTCTGCTCGCCGTAACAGATGCCGAGCACCGGCAGTCCGGATTCGAACACGATGTGCGGCGCCTGCGGGGCTGCGCGCTCGGTCACGCTGGCGGGGCCGCCCGAGAGGATGAAGGCGCGCGCCCCGAAACCGCCGATGCGCCCGGGATCGGCGGTGCAGGGCCAGATCTCGCAATACACGCCGCTCTCCCGCACGCGCCGGGCGATGAGCTGCGTGTACTGGCTGCCGAAATCCAGGATCAGGATGCGTTCGGATTCGGGTTCGGTCGGGAACATCGGGCATTGTATCATTGCGAGCAGCGTGGCGACAAAGCCGATTTCACGTCCGACAAACGATTGCTCACGAATTCTGCGGCGAGGCTTGCAGCAGTTTTTCGATCGGGTCCCACACGAAGGCCGTCTGCACCACGGCCATGCCGCCGACCTGTACCGGCGCTTCCGCTACCGCCCTTCCGCCGAGTCGCTCGTAGAACCAGCGGCTGGGGTTGTCGCGCAGGACCCAGACGAAGCAGGTCCGGCAACCGGCCGAGATCAGATGCGAAGCCGCCGCGCGCATCAACCGCCGCCCAAGGCCGCGTTCGCGAAAATCGTCGAGCACGTAAAGGGTCTCGATCTCGCCGTCGCCCAGCCCGGCAGTGCGCGCGCGGTCGTCCGTGACGAAGCCGATCACGCGCGGGGTGGCGGGCGCGGCCGCCGAACTGCCCGGCACGTCGAGCCCCGACGCGGTCGCGACATGCACGCCAACGCCGGCACGAACGGCGGTGTCGTAATGCGCGGCCTGACGGGTGACGGAAAGCCGGGTCAGGAACTCGTCCGGCAGGATGCCCGGATAGGTGCTGCGCCAGGCCGCGACATGAACCGCGCCGATGCTCGGCGCGTCGGACGGCCGGGCCCGCCTTATGGCGATCACGCTTGCCGCTCCAGCACCGCGGCGAAGAAGCCGTCCGTGCCGTGCCGGCGCGGCGTGAGAATCAGGTACGGACCATCGCATGGGAGGCCGCCTGGCCCGGCCCACGCCTGCCGGAGCGGCAGGGGCGAAAAACCCGGATTCCGGGCGAGAAAGGCCGACACCTGCGCCTCGTTTTCCTCGATCAAAAGCGAACAGGTAGCGTAGACCAAACGTCCGCCCTTGCGAACCAGCGCGGAGGCTCGATCCAGTATCCGCGCCTGCTCGCCCAAGAGCCGGTCCAAATCCTCTTGTCGCAGCCTGAACCGCGCGGCCGGGTTGCGCCGCCAGGTGCCGGTGCCCGTGCAGGGCGCGTCCACCAATACCCGGTCGAAGCTCCCGGCGCGGCGCTTGGCCCATTTGTCGCCCGCTTCGAGCAGATGGGTTTCGACGTTGTGAACGCCGGCCCGGCGCAGCCGCTTCGCCGCGCCGGCCAATCGCGCCGCCGCGACATCGCAGGCCAGCAGGTGCCCGCGATTGTCCATGTCCATCGCCAGCGCCAAAGTTTTCCCGCCAGCGCCCGCGCAATAATCCGCCACCCGCATGCCCGGCCCGGCCCCGACCAGGCCGGCGACGAGTTGGCTGCCTTCGTCCTGGATTTCGACCAGCCCCGAACGGAAAGCGCGCGTCGCAACCACGGAGCGCCGGGTGTCCACCCTGAGGCCCCAGGGCGACAGCGGGGTGGGCGTCGCCGCGATGCCCTCCGCGGCGAGTGTCGCGCCCACATCCTCGCGCGAGGCTTTCAGCGTGTTCGCCCGCAGATCGAGCGGCGCGGGTGCCAATAGGGCCAACAGCTCGGGCTCCAGCGCGTCCCCGAACCGCTGGGCCAGCCGCGGCAGCAGCCACTCCGGGACTTCCAGCCGCACCGAATCGGGCATCGACGGATGGTCGAGCGTGTGGCCGTCCCGAGGCGAAAGGGCTGCGATCTCCTGATCGGAGAGCGGCGCGGGGGCGAAGCGGCCGGCGGAAAACAACCCTGCAAGCTGTTCCAACCGCATGCCGTCGAGCAGCAGCGAGGCGGCGACCAGCAGCCGGGCGCTCGGCGTCGCCGAACCGAGCCACCAGTCGAGCCGGCGGCGCGAGCGCACCACCTGCCAGACCCGATCGGCGATGGCGCGGCGGTCGCCGGCGCCGATAAACCGGCGGGCGCGGAACCAGTCGTTCGCGACCGCATCGGCGGGGCGCTCGCGTGCCGCCTCGATCGCCGCCGACAACTCGATCGCCGCGGCGATGCGCGCTTCCGGCGTCAAACCGGGTCCGATCCGGCCGGTTACGACCGCTGCCGCAGCGCCGCAAGCTTGGCGAGCATCGCCGCGCGGGCAGGGGAGTCCTGATAGGCGCCGGCGATGGCGTTTTCCGCCGGGTCGCTGCCCTTGAGATCGGCGAGCAGGCTCAGTTGCATGACCCACGGCAGAACGGCGAGCACGCCTAGGAGAACCGTGACGACGATCGGCCATTGCGATGGTTTCGCGCTGCTCGGCATCGCGCCCAGGCCCCCGCTGCCGGCTGTCGCCGGCTTTAGCCGATCAGCGTGGGGACGGAGGAGAGGTCGGGCAGTTCGGTGACGGCGGCACGCAGGCCGTATTCGTCCGGCTGGCGCTTGCGGTTCACCCAAAACACGGTGAAACCGAAGCTGTGCGCCCCGAAGGCGTCCCAGGCGTTGGAGGAGAAGAACGCAACCGCGGCGGGCGCGACACCGAGCCGGTCGCACGCGTATTGATAGACGCGCGGGTCGGGCTTGAACACGCCGACCGCCTCCACGCTCAGCACCTCGTCCAGCAAGCCGGCGATGCCGGCCGAGGCCACACCTTCGGCGAGCATGCGCGGCTCGCCGTTGGAAAGAATGGCGCGTGGGATGCCGCTCGCTTTCAGCCCCTGCAGCATGCCGGCGACTTCCGGATAGGCGTCGAGGGAGCTGTAGGCGCGTTTGATGTCGGCGAGCAGCTCGGCATCGGTGATGCCGTTCTGGGCGGCGACGAAGCGCAGCGCCTCGTCCGTGAGTTGCGCGAAATCCCGATGCCTTGCCGGGCCGGTCAGCGTGCGCACCCAGGTATATTCGATCTGCTTGACACGCCATTCCTGGCTGATGCGCTGCCACTCCGGCCCGAGCCGCGCCGCGTGGCGCGCCATCGCCGAATGCACGTCGAGCAGCGTGCCGTACGCGTCGAATACCGCCACCCGGATATTGGCCATCGCTCAATCCCACCGCGTGCTGTGGTCAGCCATTGTAAGTCACGAAACGCATGTCCTCGCAGCGGAACACGTTCTCGGTATCACACAGCTCGTTCGCGGCGGTCACCACCGGAACGATCGTGACCGTGGCTTCCTTGCTGTGCTTGGCAACCTCGCGTAGCGCGTTCGTCACCGTCACCCGCTTCTTGGCCGGCGTGAGCGGGTGCGGCGGACGAAAATCGTAGGCTTCCCGCGTGTGCTCGTTCACCTCGCAATGGCCGGGATCGCCGAGGCAGCCGCCGTGGCCGAAGATGTGGAAGGAGCCGGCATAGCCGTTCTCCAGCGCTCTCGGCGTGCTGGCGTCGGCCGATGGATTGTTCAGGAAGATGCGCCCCTCGTAGGATGCCTCGCCGTGGAAAATGCCGCTGATCTCCAGGTCGGCGCGGGCGAAGCGGTGCTCGGGCCCGGCGAATTCGATGCCGACCGGCTTCGAGGTGAAGGTTTTCGCCGGACGTGCGGCGCGAGCCGGCACGCCCAAGGTGCGCGCGCGCCGCGGCCCGGAGCTTTCCTTCGGGGCGGCTTTCTGCTGCGATGCTCGGGCCATCAGCCTGTGCCTCCGATTGCAACGACGGTTTGCGCGGCGGCGTAGTCGTATCCGAGGTTATTCGCGTTCAGCACGTCGCGTACACGGAAATTGAACGGCGGCAGGACCACGTCAAGAAGATCGGCGGGAATATTCCCATTGCCGTTCCGCACCTGCCAGATCCACCAGATCCGGTCGACCATGGCGTGGTGCGACCAGAAAATGGGATCGAACGCGGCGGTCGCGACGATTCCCATGTCGCCGGACACCCAGCCGTGCACCCGGTCGTGAATATCCTCGAGTGCGTCGCTGAAGTCGTTCCAGTCGGTGCGGGAAAGCGCATCGTCCACCTCTGCCTGGGTCGGCAGATCCGCGGGCGCCCCCGGCGCGCGGCCCGTGTTGCGCACCACTGGCGGGTTGGTGTTCGGCAGGTTGATGCGGAAGCCGAGCAGCGGGTTGGGCTGCCCATCCCGCCCGGTGCGGGCCGCGAAGACCACGGGTATCCCGTTCTGCCGCGGCGGCCGCAGGGTCCAGTCCCACCACGGCAGCGTCACATCGGGCACCCGGTCGCGCATGGCCATTTCGAAGTTGTAGATATAGGCCCGGTGCCAGGGCAGGAAGAGCTGCATTTGCCGCGCCGAGCGCGCGTTCTGCTGATGGTGCCAGCAATACCAGCCCGGCACGCCGTGCAATCCGCCATAATACTGATAGCCGCGATTATCGCTGATCTGCATCATCTGCCGGTACGCGTCGCGAATCGCGTCGACCTGCGCATCCGAAAGGTTGTGCACGCCCGGCCTGAGCCTGGGACCGTTGGCCATCTGCTCCTCCCGTCCCCCTTTTGCCGGATTATTACACGTTATTTAGGTCCTGAAACAACCCGGCGGGAGGCGAGAAAACCCGTCGCGCTACGGATTGTCCCGATCGCGCGACAACTCGGCCGCGAGTTCTTCGCGGCAAGCCTTTTCCAGCGCCGGCAGATCCTGCCGCGCCAGGTTCCAGAGGATATCGGGAGCAACGTCGCCGTATTCGTGCCGTAACACGTTGCCGATACCGGCCACTTTCGACCAGGGAACCTCGGGATGCCGGGATTTCATCGCTGGAGTCAAATGACGGCTGGCTTCCGAAATAATTTCAGTCCCGCGCTCGATCAGCCAACGTTTGCGCCAATCGGCCTCGAAGGCATCCAGGCTCAGCCCCTCGGTTTCAGCCCTGATCCGCTCGATGGCATCAACGTGTCGGCGAGCCGGGGCGCCAGCGACGCTTTCGCCATCAGAACACTTGCACCGACGAGTTTTCGATCGTGTCCCGCAACATCCTGTGCAGGCTACCGCGCGAGATGATGTCGGTCTTGCGACCGAGAATCCTGGCCGCCGCTTCCTTGATGTCCATGAGACCGAAAAGGCTCAGCTTTCCCCGCTGGTGATCAAAGAACAGGTCGATGTCCGAATCGTCCCGCGCCTCGCCACGCGCCGTGGAGCCGAACAGGTACAAATGTCGCACGCCGAGGTGCCTCAGTTCGGCTTCGTGCGCCCTGAGTTGCGCGATTACGTCGGCGCGGTCCATGTCGCTTGCCTCAGTCCTGCCGGTAGTTCGGCGCCTCGCGGTCGATCGCCACGTCGTGCACGTGGCTCTCGCGCAAACCGGCGCCGGTCACGCGGCGGAAGCGGGCGTTGCGCTGCAACTCGGCGATGGTGCGGCTGCCGGTGTACCCCATGCCGGCGTGCAGCCCGCCAACCAATTGATGCACCATGCCCGCGACCGGGCCCTTGTAGCCGACCCGGCCCTCGATGCCTTGCGGGACCAGCTTCAGCGTGTCCTCGACCTCCTGCTGAAAGTAGCGGTCGGCGGACCCGCGGGCCATCGCGCCGATGCTGCCCATGCCGCGATAGGATTTGTACGAGCGGCCCTGATAGAGGAACACCTCGCCCGGCGCCTCGTCGGTGCCGGCCAGCAGGCTCCCGACCATTACGCAGTCGGCGCCGGCCGCGATCGCCTTCACGATGTCGCCCGAATTGCGCACCCCGCCATCGGCGATCGCGGGCACGCCACGTTCGCGGCAGGCGGCGGCGCATTCCAGCACCGCGCTGAACTGCGGCATGCCGACCCCGGCGACGACGCGCGTGGTGCAGATGCTGCCGGGGCCGATGCCGATCTTCACCGCGTCCGCCCCCGCCTCGATCAGCGCGGCCGCGCCCTCCGGGGTCGCCACGTTGCCGGCCATCACCTGCACCGCGTTGGACTGGCGCTTGATCCGCTCCACCGCGTCCATCACCCCCGCCGAGTGGCCGTGCGCCGTGTCGACCACGATCACGTCCACGCCGGCGGCGATCAGCGCGCGGGCGCGGACCTGGCCGTCCTCGCCCACGCCGGTGGCCGCGGCCACGCGCAGGCGGCCCAGCTCGTCCTTGTTGGCGAGCGGATGCGCCTGCGCCTTGTCCATGTCCTTCACGGTGATCAGGCCGATACAGCGGTAGGCCTCGTCCACCACCAGCAGCTTCTCGATGCGGTGCCGGTGTAAGAGGCGGCGCGCCTCCTCGTGCCCGACATCGGGGGTGACGGTGACCAGGTTCTCCCGCGTCATCAGCTCGTAGACGCGCAGATTGGGGTCGGTCGCGAAGCGCACGTCGCGGTTGGTGAGGATGCCGACGAGGCGCCCGGAATCGCGCTCCACCACCGGCACGCCGCTGATATGATGGGTCGCCATCAGCGCCCGCGCCTCGGCCAACGTCTGGTCCGGATAGATGGTGAGCGGGTTGACCACCATGCCGGATTCGAATTTTTTCACACGCCGGACCTGCTGCGCCTGCTCCTCGGGGGAGAGGTTCTTGTGGATCACGGCCATGCCGCCGTGCTGGGCCATGGCGATCGCCATGGCACTCTCGCTCACCGTGTCCATGGCCGCGGCGACCAGCGGGATGCGCAGCGCGATGCCCCGCGTCAGCCGCGTCGCGGTGTCGGTTTCGGCCGGCAACACCTGCGAATAGGCCGGGACGAGCAGGACGTCGTCGAACGCCAGGGCTTCGGCGATGGATGTCGCGGGGCCCGTGCCGAGCACGGGCTCGGCCAGGCCATGGGGCGTTGTGTCGGGGGCCATAGGCGGGACCTTTCCGCATCGGGTCCCGGGATGCGGCGCCGGAAAACCCAACCTTGGCAGCCCCAGATAGTCGCTGCGCCGAGCGACCGCAAGCATGAGCGGGCCGGGCGGCCGGCTGCGATCGCGGCGCCGCTTGCCGCCGTCGCGCAAGCGCAATAGGGACTGGTGGGCTACACATCCGGAACGGAGAGCCGCCGATGCCCCGATTTCAGCGAGCGGTCGTCGCGATCGCGCTGTTGTTGCTCGCCCCATTGTTGCCGGCCGGCGTCGCGCAGGCCCGCGAGCCGCTGTCGAACGCAAGCTGCGCCGCGATTTCGCCGAAGCAGGTCGCCGCGCTGTTCGACCGCTGGAACGCCGCCTTGGCGACAGGCAACCCGGATGCCGTGGTCCGGACCTATGCCCGCGACGCCGTGCTGCTGCCGACTGTCGAGACCGGGCCGCTGATCGGACCGGCGGCGATCCGCGGCTATTTCGTCACCTTCCTGAAGAAGCACCCGAACGGCGTAATCGACAAGCGAACGATCCGGGTCGGCTGCAACATGGCCTGGGACGCCGGGACCTATACCTTCACGGTGGACGGCGACCGGCCCGGCAGCAGGGTCGAGGTGCCGGCGCGCTACACGTACATTTATCAGCCGGTCGGCGGGCAATGGCTGATCGTGCAGCACCACTCGTCGAAGCAGCCTGCCGGCGGACATTAGGCGGGCATCGCGCTCCCCTGCTTGCCGATAGCCGCCGCGTCTCCGGTCCCGATCACAGCAGCAGCGCGAGCCGCAGCGCCTCGGCGAGCGCAACCGCGGCGATGACGCTCGCCGCCCAGAGGCCGAGGAACCATAGCAGCTTGCGCGACATCGGGGCCGGCGGGCTCAGTGGTAGTGCATATCCGGGCTCACCTTGCCGCGGAACACCCAATAGGCGTAGCCGGTGTAGGCCAGGATGATCGGCACCAGGATCAGCGCGCCGACGAGCAGGAACAGCTCGACTCGACGGCGGGGCCGCCGCCTGCCAGATGGTGATGGAAGGCGGCACGATACGCGGATACACGCTGATCGCCAGGCCGGTGTAGCAGAGCAGGAACCAGGCCTGCGCGCACAGGAACGGCGTCAGCTCATGACGCGCCCGCAATCCGCGCCAGAATGCCCAGGCAACGGCCGCCACGAGGATCGGCACCGGGCTCGTCAGCGCGATCTGCGGCCACGCGAACCAGCTGCGCAGGTACTCTTCATGGAGCAGCGGGGTCCACAAGCTGACGATGACGATGAAGCCGAGGGTTCCGATGCCCAAGACCGCGGCATTGCGCCGCGCGCGGCGCTGCAAGGAGCCCTCGGTGCGCCAGATCAGCCAGCACGCGCCCAGCAACGCGTAGCCCACCACCAGCGCGATGCCGCACATCACGCTGAAGGCGGTCAGCCAGTCCCACCAGCCACCGGCATATTGCCGGTCGACGACCCGAATCCCTTGCAGCCAGCCGCCCAGCGTCAGCCCCTGGCAGAACGCGGCGGTGGTCGATCCGGCGAGGAACGCCAGATCCCACGCGCGCCGTCCGCCCCGTCGTCGGGCGCGAAAGCGGTATTCGAACGCCACGCCGCGGAACACCAGCGCCAGCAGCATGCCGATGATGGTCGGATAGAGCGCCGGCATGATGGTCGCGTAGGCGAGCGGGAATACGGCGAACAGGCCGCCGCCGCCGAGGACCAGCCAGGTCTCGTTGCCGTCCCAAACCGGCGCGACCGAGTTCACCATCACGTCGCGGTCCTCGTCCTGCCGCTCGGCCAGGAACAGGATGCCGATGCCGAGATCGAAGCCGTCCAGCAGCACGTAGGCGAGCACGCCGAAGGCGATCAGGAAGGCCCAGGCCATGGGCAGCCAGGTCGAGGCGGCCATGCGCGCTACCCCGCCGCGACCGAGCGCCGCCGGTCGGGCGTCGCGCCGGCGGGGCCGGGCGTGAGGCCGGCGGCCGGGGTCGGCAGGTTCGGCGGCCCGCTCTCGCCCGGCATGGGCGGTCGCGCCATCAGCCGCAGCATGAACGTGACCCCGGCGCCGTAGACGATCAGGTAGACGACGACGAAGGCGGCGAGCGAGACGGCGACGCCAGGCGCGCCGATCGGCGAGGCGCTCTGCGCCGTGCGAAGCAATCCGTAGACCGTGAAGGGCTGCCGCCCGGTTTCGGTAACGGTCCAGCCGGCGAGCAGGGCCATGAATCCGGCCGGGGCCATGAACAGCATGATCCAGTGCAGCCAGCGCGAGTCATACAGCCGGCCCATCAGGCGCAGCACCAGCCCGGCGAGGCCGGCGAAGAACATCAGGAAACCAAGCCCGACCATGATGCGAAACGCGAAGAACACGTAAGGTACAGGCGGCCAGTCCGATCGCGGAAAGTTCTTCAACCCCTTGATGGTGCCGTTCCACGAGTGCCTGAGAATGAGCGAGCCGGCGTGCGGGACCTCGATCGCGGCGCGATTGCGCGCGGCGCGCATGTCGGGGAGCGCGAACAGCACCAGCGGCTCGCCCTGACCCGGCGGCGGCGTTTCCCAGTCGCCCTCCATCGCGGCCACCTTCGCCGGCTGGTAGTCGAGCGTGTTGAGGCCGTGTTGGTCGCCGACCGCGATCTGCGCCGGCGTGACCAGCACCGCCATCCACATCGCCATGGAGAACATGGTGCGCGCCGCCTGATTGGCGTTGTCGCGCAACAGGTGCCAAGCGCCGACCGCGCCGACCACGAACGCCACGCTGATATACGTGGCCAGCACCATGTGCGCGAAACGATACGGAAAAGACGGATTGAAGATGATGGCGAACCAGTCATCCGGCAGGAACCGCCCGTCCGGCGCGATCGTGTAGCCCTGCGGCGTCTGCATCCAGGAATTCACCGAGAGAATCCAGAACGCGCTGATCAGGGTACCGATCGCCACCAGCAGCGTGGCGGTGAAATGCAGGCCGCGCCCGACGCGCCGCATGCCGAACAGCATGACGCCGAGAAAGCCCGCTTCCAGGAAGAACGCGGTCAGCACCTCGTAGCCCATCAGCGGTCCGAGCACCGGTCCCGCCTTGTCGGCGAACACGCCCCAGTTGGTGCCGAACTGGTACGACATGACCACGCCCGAGACCACACCCATGGCGAAGCCGAGCGAGAAGATCTTCACCCAGGTACTGGAACAGATCGATGAAGACTTGCCGGTCGGTGAGCAGCCAGAGGCCCTCTAGCACCGCGAGGTAGCTAGCCAGCCCGATCGACAGCGCGGGGAAAACGATGTGAAAGCCGACCGTGAAGGCGAACTGGATGCGCGCCAGCAGGACCGGGTCCCAGCCATGCATGTGCCTGCTCCCCTCGACCGCGCCATATTGCAGCGCGGCGGCGGCAGCCGGTATGCCACTATCAGCCCCTCGGGGCTAGGCGGCGAGCGCCCTCGGCGACGCGGCCAGCCGGGAAAGCGCGCGCAGCCCGACCACCTGGCGCAGATTGCCTTCGACGTATGACAGCATCTCGGCGGGCATCGCCGCCATGGCGATTTCCACGTCCATCTCTGAACCGCTGCATCGGGCGGTCACTTCGTCGGGGATCAGGTCGCGCCGGGCGAACGGTTCGAGCAGGCGCGGCAACAGGCCGGGCGAGGGATCGGCGCTCAGCCGAAAGCGGACGGCGTGCGTCTCGTTGGAATGTAGGTCGGCGGACATGGAAATCTGGCTCCGGATCAAGCAAAACAGCGCGTTTCTGAAGGGCGGCGGAAACCCCGGCTGCGCCGGGAGCCCGATCAGGGTCCCGGTCAGACAGCCGGGCCGGTAATTCGCGCGCTGAGGATCCGAAGCGTCATGGCGGGAAGGATAGGCGGATCGGCTCGCGCGTTCAACCTTATTCGGCGCGACAGGGCGGCATTTGCTTACGATGGACCCGCCTTACCGGCGAAAGCCGGTATCCATTGCGCCGCGCGCGGTCCGGGGGCGTTGGAGAAGGACCGGATGCGCCACACCAAGGTGCCCCGTGGCGATTACATCCGCAGCTATTCGGGAGCTATTCGGGCGGTTGATTTCGACCGCGTTCCGCCGTGCGCCTGCCGCGCGGCGGCGCCAACCAATCGGCCGGGTGGCTGCCCGGGGGCTTGCTTCGCCCCCGGGCCGGATCGCGGGCCCGGTTATCCCACCGCTTCGCTGAACTGAATGACCGGCGTGATGTCGGTGAAATTCGGGATGTCGCCCATGATCTCCGGGCCATGGGCATGGATGCCGTTGCCGAACGTTTCCAGCGAACTCACGGTCAGGGTCGCCATCACGCGGTAGGCCGGCTTGCCGCCGCCAGGCGCGCCGACGCCGCGCACCACCTGGTATCCCTGCAAGCCGAGATCCGTTCCGTGCTTCGCCACCAGCGGCATGTGCTTCTTCATGTAGTAGTCGAGGTCGAACCGCGCGCCCTCGGCTTCGGGATACATCACGGTGACGATGGACATTGCCTCTGGCCTCCTCTGGTTTTCGCGCCGGACAGCCTAGCAAGCTTACGCGACCGGCCGCACCCCCCGGCGACAATCGGCGGGTGACGTGCGAGGATCGCGCCCGGGCGGAGGGCGACGGCGGCTCCCGCGCTCCGGCCTCGCTGCGACAAGGCGAATGCGATCACGATGCACCAGCTTCTGCTTCTGCGCCACGCCAACTCGGCCCACGACAATCCGGCGCTGCCGGATCACGCCCGTCCGCTCAGCGGGAAGGGTCAGGTCGCTGCGGTGGCGATGGCGCGGGCGATGCGCGAACTGGGGCTGCAGCCGGATCTCGTTCTGGTCTCGTCCTCGCGCCGCACCTTGGAAACCCTGGAGCGGCTGGAGCCCTGGGACGACACGCCGCTGATCGAGCCGATGGACGGGCTCTACATGGCGACCGCGCTGCAGATGCTGAAAGCCCTGCACGGCATCGCGGAGACGGTGCGCGGCGCCATGGTGGTCGGGCACAACCCGGGCCTGCAGGAGTTGGCGCTGCTGTTGGTCGGCGGTAAGGACGCGGCGGAGCGCACGCCGGCGATGCGGCGGCTGGGCGAGGGTTTTCCCCCCGCCGCCCTGGCCGAGTTCGTGATTTCCGGCCCCTGGCACGCGTTGAAACCTGGCGGCGCGCGGCTGGTGCGGTTCCTGGCCCCCGCGGATTTGCGCGATGCGGAACGGTGAACCCGCCGAGGACGCGCCCGCGCCCTTTGCTGCAGGCGCGAAGGTTGCGCCCGTCGGCGTCCCGACCTTATGTAAGCGCGGTGGACTGGGGCGGCCGTGCCGTCTCGGCCGCGTCCGTTTCGTCCCAGGGCGGCGGGGGCGCTCCCGCCCCGCTACCCGCACAAGGAAGGCGCGCCATGAGCTCCGACACGACGCTCACGCTGACGCTCGACGGCAGCAATCGCTCCGCCAAGCTTCCGGTGTTGTCCGGCACGCTCGGACCGGCGGTCGTGGACATCCGGCCGCTGCACGCCGAAACGGGGCTATTCACCTTCGACCCGGGGTTCGGCGCCACCGCCGCCTGCGAGAGCAAGATCACCTATATCGACGGCGACGAGGGCATCCTGCTCTATCGCGGCTACCCGATCGAGCAGCTGGCCGAACGCTCCAGCTTCGTCGAGATCGCGTACCTGCTGCTGAACGGCGAACTGCCCAGCGCCGCCGACTTGCGGGACTTCGATAGCGGCATCATGCGGCACACGATGCTGCACGAGCAGCTTCGCCGCTTCTTCGACGGCTTCCGCCGCGACGCCCATCCGATGGCGGTGATGTGCGGTGTGGTCGGGGCGTTGTCGGCCTTCTACCACGACACTCTCGACATCAATAACGCCGAACATCGGCGGATCAGCGCCTTCCGCCTGATCGCCAAGATGCCGACCATCGCCGCCTGGGCGTACAAATACTCGATCGGCCAGCCGTTCATGTTCCCGCGCAACGGCCTCGGCTACGCGGAGAATTTCCTCTACATGATCAACGCGGTACCGGCGGAGGAGTATCGGGTCAATCCGGTCCTGACGCGCGCGATGGACCGCATCCTGATCCTGCACGCCGATCACGAGCAGAACGCCTCCACCAGTACGGTACGGCTGGCGGGCTCGACCGGTGCCAATCCCTTCGCCTGCATCGCCGCCGGCATCGCCAGCCTCTGGGGGCCGGCACATGGCGGGGCCAACGAGGCGGTGCTGAAGATGCTGGCCGAGATTGGCAGCGTCGAGCGCATCCCGGAGTTCATCGCGCGAGTCAAGGACCGCAATAGCCATGTACGGCTGATGGGCTTCGGCCACCGGGTCTATAAGAATTACGATCCGCGCGCGAAGATCATGCAGCAGACCTGCCACGAGGTGTTGCAGGAATTGGGGATCAAGGACGATCCGCTGCTCGATCTCGCCGTCGAATTGGAGCGGATCGCCCTGCAGGACGACTACTTCGTCAGCAAGAAGCTCTACCCGAACGTCGATTTCTACTCCGGCATCATTTTGCAGGCGATGGGTTTCCCGACGCACATGTTCACGGTGCTGTTCGCGGTGGCGCGCACCGTCGGCTGGGTGAGCCAGTGGAAGGAAATGATCGAGGATCCGTCGCAGCGGCTCGGCCGCCCGCGTCAGCTCTATACCGGCCCCGGCCGCCGCGAATTCGTCCCGCTCGAGCATCGCGGCTGAGCCGACCTTCCCGTCTACCTCGGTCCTAAACCCCCCGAATCTACCCGAACGCCGCGGCGGCAAGGCTGCCGGGCGGCGTTCACATGCGTCGGTCGCTCCCCTCCCGCCGGGACGCGGGCCTTGTGGATATGTTTATCCACAGGCTGTTGGTAAAATAGTTCAACAAGAGTCCGCAACCGATTCTAAAGACTCGATAAATAGTCCGGCGACCACCCGATCCCCACTAGCAAGCATCGTGCATGAGCAACCGCCGGTGCGACTCTGCCCGCCGGAATTATCAACCTGTGGTTACTTTTTGGTTTGCAAACCGCGCATTTAAGGGTATGTCTGCAAACGGAGGTTGCTCATCGGCGACTAGAGACCTGGGGGGATTGCAGAACATGTCCGTGTACCGCTCGTTGGATGCGTTGGTCCGCGCCCGGTTGCAACGCTGGCCGCAGCGCCCGCCGGGATTGCCGCGGCTCGGCAATGGTCAAGACAGTTGGCTGCGCGGTAGACCCGCCGATGTTTCCGAGAGTTACAACCCGTTCTTGAAGGTTCCCGGCTGCCAGCGGCTGCGCACGCTGCCGGACGGGCTGTGGCTCCGCTTCGGCGGGACCCCTGTGGAGCCTTTTGTGGATATCATCGCCATCGAGGCCTGCGGCACGCTGAACAACCTGCTGGACAAGCGCTCGCGCTTCGCGCCCAGCACGCAGTCGCTGCTCGCGGTCTGTCCGGTGCCGTGGCTGCTCGCCACGATCGGGACGGACGATCCGACGCCGCGCTGGCGGGCGACCGGCGTGCTGCGGCGCGAGCCGGCGACCCCGCTCGTGCTGCCGGTGCGCGACGTGCGGGTGATCTACGGCCTGAAGTCGCGCCACTACGAGAGCTTCGCCAACGGCAATCTGCCGCATCCGCATGAGTATTTCGTGCCGATGGACGCGCTGGTCGCCGAGAACGGCGACCAGGACCCGGCGTTGCGCGCCCTGGTCTCGCGAGCGACCGCCGCCGGGAATTTCCTGGGCGCTGTCTGATCGCGGCGGTACTCTCCGTCATTCCCGCGAAAGCTGGAATCGATTGGCGGGCCGAGGCTCGGCCCGCCAATCGACCCCCGCTTTCGGAGCTGCAATTCAATTGCCCTGGCCGGCGATCTTTTCGCGCGGCGGCTCCCATGCTCCCGGGCCGGGTAAGCAAAATCGCGAGATCAATCCGCATCTGACATTACTTGTGCGCATGCCCTACGGCTTTCGCCGGGACGGGCAATACTCGTTTCCGTGCGCATCGCCTGCAGCCCACGCACACCGATTGCGAGTCGGCAGGGCGGCGAGTCCGTGGTATCATCGCTACGGTTGAATAACCTTGGGTCCCAAAGCACGCGAACATGGATCAGACAAGCGGAACGAGACGTTCGGCATTCGAACGGGGTTTGGCCTTCACCCTTGGCAACCAGGCCCTGAGCGATGCGCGTCGGGCCCTGGCCGCCTCGATCGAGCAGCAGGCGGCGGCGCAGGTCGCGCTGGAGAAAGCGGCGCGGGAGCTGGTGCATAGGCGGGAGCAGGCGACCTTGTCGGCCAGCGACGACGCTGTCGACGCGTTTGCGGCTTGGCTGCCCAAGGGCCGCCTCGCGCTGCATCAGGCGGTCGGCCGGGTGCAGCGCGAGGCCATGGGCGCCGCCTGCGCCCGGGCCGTCCTCAATCTGGCGCGGGCGGCGATCGGGGGCGAAGGCGCGGGCTGACCTCCCGTCCCGGATTCTGATATGGCCGGATCATTCTAGGGTTCCCCTCCCAGGGCGCTCTTGCGGTCGGTCTTTCGTCAGAAAGGGTCAGCTCGCTTGCGCATCGCCATCGTCGGCGGCGGATATGTCGGCCTCGTGTCCGGGGCCTGCTTCGCCGAATTCGGCATCGAGGTGTCCGTCGTGGAGGCGGACGCGGCCAAGCTGGAGGCGCTGCGCGCCGGGCGCATCCCCATCTTCGAGCCCGGCCTGGACAAGCTGATCGCCGACAATGTCGCCGCCGAGCGCCTGCGGTTCGGGGCCGATCTGCCGGCCGCCGTGCGCGGCGCGGCGGCCGTGTTCATCGCGGTCGGCACGCCGACCAGGCGCGGCGACGGCCACGCCGACCTCAGTTACGTGCTCGACGCCGTCGAGCAGGTGGCGCGCGCGCTGGAAACGGGCACCGTGATCGTCACCAAGTCCACCGTCCCGGTCGGCACCGGGCGGCGGATCGCCGAGATCATGCGCCGGGTGCGCCCGGACCTGGACTGTGCCGTTGCCTCCAACCCGGAATTCCTGCGCGAAGGTAGCGCGATCGGAGATTTCATGCGGCCCGATCGGGTGGTGATCGGCTCCGAGAGCGAGCGGGCGCGGGAGGTGCTGCGCGCGCTGTACCGGCCGCTCTATCTGATCGAAACACCGATCATCGACACCGGGCTGGAAGCTGCGGAGTTGATCAAATACGCCTCGAACTCGTTCCTGGCGATGAAGATCACCTTCGCCAATGAAATGGCGGATCTGTGCGACGCGGTCGGCGCCGATATCCACGACGTCGTGCGCGGGATGGGGCTGGACGGGCGGATTGGGCGGAAATTCCTCCACCCCGGCCCGGGTTTCGGCGGGTCGTGCCTGCCCAAGGACACGCTCGCGCTGACCCGCATCGCGACCGATGCCGGGGCGCCGTCGCGGTTAGTCGAAACCGTCGTCGCGGTGAACGAGGGCCGGAAGGCCGGCATGGGCGAGCGGATCATCGCGGCCTGCGGCGGCTCGGTGCGCGGGCAGACGATCGCCCTCTTGGGCCTTACCTTCAAGCCGGAAACCGACGACGTGCGCGAATCGCCCGCGATCCCCATCGCGCGGCACCTGGTCGAGGCCGGCGCCAGCGTGCGCGCGTACGATCCCGAGGGCATGGAGCAGGCCCGCTCCGTGTTGCCGGAGGCGATCGTCTATTGCCGCGACGCGATGCAGGCCGCGCAGGGCGCGGATGCAATGGTGATCAGCACGGAATGGAACGAGTTCCGCGCCTTGGCCCCGGCCAGGATCAAGACCGTCATGCGCGGCCGCACGGTCGTCGATCTGCGCAACATCTACGACCCGGCGGCGATGCGCGAGGCGGGCTTTGCCTACCACGGCATCGGCAGGCCGGCCCCCTCGTCGCATGGCTGAAGGCGGAACGCCGGGCGTGCGCCGCCCGGCAGGGGAGGCGGCGGACGTGCCGGGCGCGCGCGACGCGCCCAACCGCGACCTGCTGGACCGCATCCGCATCGACGCGCGTACCGTCGTGCATGTTGGCTGCGGCACCGGCGCGCTCGGGGCCGCGTTCAAGCGCATGAACCCCAGGGCGCGGGTGCTCGGCGTCGAGCGCGACCCGGCCAAGGCCGCCATTGCCGCGGCTAGGCTCGACGAGGTCGCCGTCGCCGACCCGGAAGAGGGATTGCTGCCGTTCGAGTTGCCGCACGGCATCGATTGCCTGATTTACGACGACGTCCTGGCGAGCTGCCGCGATCCCTGGGCCATGCTGCGGCGGGATGCGCGGGATTCTGGCGCCCGATGCCGTTGTGTTCGCGCTGCTGCCGAACATCGAGCATTGGCAGGTGGTGGCGCAATTGTTCCAAGGCGCCGGCGGGCAGTTGGAGCAGGATCGCGTCCAGGACGATAATCCGCGTGGATTCACGCGTGACACGGCCCTGCGGGAATTCGAGGACGCCGGCTTCGCCTCGGTTGAGTTCATTCCGAAGGTGGTCGACGCGGAGCGCGCGGCCGCATTCGTCGGCGCGATCACGCCGGCCCTGATCGGCCTCGGGGTCGAGCCCGCCGAATATCTTCGCCGCGCCACGCCACTGCAGTACATCGTGCAGGCGCACTTGGAACCGCTGGAGCGGCTGACCATCGTGAGCACCATGCTCGCGCCGGTCGGCGGGGTGACCGAGGTGCGGGTGGTCGATCCGATGCGCAGCCTCGCCACCATGCCGGGGGTGGTCGGCATTCTGAGCGGCGGCAGGGAGGTTCCGGCGGTCGACGGCGACACGCCGCGAATCTTCATCTTTCACCGGCCCGCGCTCATCGGGCCGGACGGCTATCGGGTGGTCGAGCCGCTGCTCGAACGCGGCTATATCATCGTCACCGAATTCGACGACCATCCGGATTATATTCCGATCCTGCAAACACCAGACATGTTCAATTTTCGGGCGGTGCACGCGGTGCAAACCACGACGCTGGCGCTCGCGGAGATCTTGCGGCGGGACAACGACGAGATTGTGGTTTTCCCGAACGGGATCAGGATGCTGCCGAACATCGGCAATTACGCGCAGCCATCGTATCTGACCCTGTTCTTCGGCTGCCTCAACCGCGAGGACGAATGGCCACCCTACATGGACGCGCTGAATGCGGCGGCGGCGGGGGCGGGCGGGCGGCTGCGCTTCGCGGTGGTGCGGGACAACGGCTTCTTCGAGGCATTGCAGACGCCGCACAAAACCTTCTTCCCGACCTTGGATTACGCCACCTACGTCAACGTTCTTTCGCAATGCGAGCTGTCGTTCATGCCGCTCTCCGACACGCCGTTCAACCGCGCCAAGTCGGACCTGAAATTCATCGAGGCCGCGGCGTCCCGCGTCACCGCCGTCGCCAGCCCGACCGTGTACGCCGAGAGCATTCGAGACGGCGCGACCGGCGTCCTGTTCCGCGATCCACAGGAGTTGCAAAGCCGGTTGCTGCACCTGGTCGACAACATGGAGAGCGCGCGGGACATCGGCGACGCGGCGCGCGGCTGGGTGGAGCAGCACCGCATGCTGGCCTACCAGATGTCGGCCCGGGTCGCCTGGTACCGCTCGTTATGGGCGCGGCGGGCGGAACTGAACGAGGCGCTCCTGGATCGCGTTCCCGAACTCGCGCTCGCGTCGCTCAAGTTCGGCCAGCTCGTCTCGTAAGCACGGCGGCGCGCGGCGGAACCGCCGGGCGACGCGAGCCGTTTGGTGAGCGAACATCACGCAGGAGCGAGCCGATGCCTGCCCGCAAGCGATCGTCCCGACAGGAGGGGCGTGCGCCGACGTCGCGGCGTCCGCCGAAGCCGGCCTCGGTGATCGAGGACGAGAACATCCGCGAGGCCGCCCGCGCCATGCCCGGCCAGCGGGACGCGCTGCAGCCCGGCAGCCTGCCGGAGCAGACGCCGGACTCGCAGGGCGATCAGAACATGGACCCGGTGGTGCAGCCGGGCCGCGGAAGCCCGCGCAGCGCCTGAACCGTCAGGTCAGCGCGCCACTGTTGGCGATGCCGGCCGGGGCCGCGGCGCTCGGCGGCACCGGCGGAACCATGCCGGCGGCCTGAACGCGGGCATGCACGGCCGCGGCGGCCGACCACAACGTCGCCATATCGCCCGGCTGCGGCGGCTGTCCGGTCACCAGCAGCTTGGACAGCACCGGCCAGATCGCCTCGAACTCGGGCAGCGCCGCCAGCAGCAATTGCAGGATCGGAAGGATCGCGGTCATTTCGTCGCTCCCTGGGCAGCACCCGCCGCCGGCGCGGTTGCACCCGGCAGCGCCGCCTGCAGCGCCGAAATCGCAGCCTGCGCGGCGGCCAGGGCGG
Organism: uncultured Alphaproteobacteria bacterium; assembly: GCA_963761015.1. GTDB lineage: Bacteria > Pseudomonadota > Alphaproteobacteria > Acetobacterales > Acetobacteraceae > CAVXFL01. Next base: position 21,721 of record CAVXFL010000018.1, on the reverse strand, counting down.
TCACCTCCGGGGTGAGGCCGCCTTGCGCCGCGGTGACCAGCGGCTGCAGCGTATTGAACGCGACATTGTCGGCGCTTTTCACCGCCGCGACGATCTTCGGGTCGGCGCCAGGCGAGGCTTCGTAGGCCTGCGCCGCCGCCGCGCCGGCGAGATAGAGCGATTCGAGCGAGGCGACGGTGGTGCCGGCGGACTGGCCGGCGCAGGCGGACAGCAGCGCCGCGCCGAGGACCGCGTAACAGATGTGCTTCATGGGACACTCCGAGCGGAAGCGGGTTCGGTAACGGATCAGTTAGTGTTACTAACTATCGTTAGCGCCGCGACCGGTTCGGCGCAAGCGCGATCTCCACCAGGCCACATCGAAGCGGGTCGGCATGTGCTCGGCCTGCGCCTGCCATCCGGCGGCTCGCCCCGAAGCCAGATCATTTCTGAAGCTTAACTTGATTGTGTCGGCCAGGCGGCTCCTGCTACCGATAGAACGGCGCGGGCAGCCGGCTCGCGCCGGGAGGGCGGCCGTGAAGGTGTTCATCAGCTACGCGCACGACGACGGCAACGTGAAGCTGGTCGAGCGCATCCGGGCGGACCTGGAAGCCGCCGGATTTGCCACCTGGATCGACACCTCGGCGATCAAGACCGGCGACGACTGGCGGCGCACGATCGTGGACGGGATCAAGGACAGCGATTGGACCCTGGCCTTCCTGTCCAAGCGCTCCGTCCGCGACCCCGGTGTCTGCCTCGACGAACTGGCGATCGCGATGCGGGAGAAGGGCGGCGCCATCGCCACCGTGCTGGTCGAGCCGGTCGAGGAGGTGAACACCCCGGTCACGGTGGGCCACATCCAGTATCTCGGCATGAGCGACTGGGCGGCTCGGCAGGCCGCCGATCCCGCCGCGTTCGAGCAATGGTATCGCGGCAGGCTCGACGCAATTCTGCGCATGCTGGCCGGCGGGGAAAAGTTCGCGGGCGAGATCGCCGAGCTGTCGCGGCTGCTCGACCCGGTCGCGCAGCACGCCGACATCGACCCGCTGGTCAGCGGCTTCGTCGGCCGCCAATGGCTGCTGGACCGGCCGGAGGCGTGGCGGCTCGGCGACCGGGAACGGCGCGTGTTCTGGGTGACCGGCGACCCCGGCTCGGGCAAAAGCGCCTTCTCCGCGTGGATCGCGCATCGCGGGCGCGTCAACACCGTGTCCTTGAACCTGTGCCGCTATAACGCTGGACGACCGCCGCGATCCGGCGCGTGTCATCCGCACGCTGGCCTTCCAGTTGGGAACCCGGCTGCACGACTACCGCCGGCTGCTGCTCGACCGGCTGCGGCGGCACGAGCCGGCTGCCGCGGAGCTGGCGCGCAAGTCGCCGGCCGATTTGTTCGACTGGCTGATCGTCCAGCCGCTCGGCACCTGCATCGACGGGGGGCGCCGCGGCGACCGTTTCGTGCTGGTGATCGACGCGCTGGACGAAACGATCCGCGACGGGCACAGCGCGCTCGCGGACGTGCTGGCCGAGGCCGCGCCGCGCCTGCCGGGATGGATGGCGCTGGTCGTCACCAGCCGGCGGGATTCCCCCGTGCTGCGGCAATTCGCCGGCGTGCGCGAGCAGCCGATCGCGAAGGACGCGGACGACAACCGGGCCGATTTGCGGGTTTATGCGCAAGCCTGGCTCGGCGCCAGCGGCCGGCCGGCGGCGGAGGTGGCGGCGCTGATCGATCGGATCGAGGCCGCCTCCGACGGCAATTTTCTCTATCTGCGCATGCTCCGCGAGGGCGTGGCCGAGCGCAAGATCGAGCTCGACGCGCCGGAGGGCCTGCCACCCGGCCTGGTCGGCTTGTACGAGCGCTGGTTCCGCCGCCAGTTCCCCGATGTGGCGGAGTATGAGCGCGACGTGCTGCCGGTGCTGGAGGTGATGGCGGCCGCGGAGCACCCGGTGCCGGAAGCGGTGCTGACCGGCCTTTTCGGCTGGAACGTGCGGCAGCGCGCGAAAACGCTGGAGTCGTTGGGCAGCCTGTTCGAGCGCCGCGCCGATGGCATCGCACCGTTCCACAAGAGCCTGCGCGACTGGCTGACCGACGAGCGCGCGGCCGGGGCGCATTACGTGACGGACGCCGCGGCCGGGCGGGAGCTTCTGTTCGGCTACTTGTGGGACAGGTTCGTGGCCGAGGTGCCCGCGGACGGCGCGGATATGCCGGACGCGTTGCGCCTCGACCAGCCGCTCGCCTCGCAGGAACTCGCGGCCGATGTGTTCGACCTGGCCAACGAAATGCTGCGCGATGTCGAAGGCTGGGAGCACCTGTTCCGGGTCAAGCCGCTGGAAGCTCCCTGAGGCCAGGGGCCGATCGCGCGCGCCGGTCAGGGCTCCTGCACGGAATGCAGGAATGCCAGGATTTTGTGGAACTGCGCGGCGGTCAGGATGCCGCTCCAATTCGGCATGCCCTTCGTCATGCGGCCATGCGTGACAGTGTAGAAGAAAACCTGGTCTATCTTGTTGCCGTAGCGGTGATGCAGCAGGCGCAGATTGATCCGGCGCTCGCCCTGCACCGCATCGGGTCCGTGACAGTGCGAGCAGTTCTGGTTGAACAGCTCGTGTCCCGCCGCGACCTGCGCCGCGTGGTCGGCCGGCTTCGGCGCCGGTTGCGCGACAATCGCCGCCGCCTTTCGTTCGGGCGACGTGGTCGCCGGGGCTGGTTGGACGGCGGCGAGCCGAACCGGGGCCGCGGCGGGAAACCCGTACTTGGCTTTCAGCGAGCCGATCGTGCCATCCAGCAACTCCAGCGCGCGGTCCACCTGATCGCGCAACGCCGCCTGCCCGCGCGGAAACGCGATGGCCGCGCTCCATTGCATCTGCGGTCCCGCGACCGGCACGACCTTGTAGTTGTCATGCATCGCGGTCTTGTTGATCCAGCCCGCCGACGGACCCCAGAGGAAGCCCACGTCGGCCTGGCCTTTCGCCAAATCCTTCATGCCTTCTTCGGGCGATAGCACGGTATCGGGCTGCACGTCGTTGCGCGTGGCGAGCAGATTCTGTGGCGTCGAGGCGAATTGCACGGCCACGCGGCGGCCGGCCAGATCCGAGAGCACATGCACCGATAGGTCTTTCGGAAGCACGAGTGCGTAACCGAGTTGCGCGACCGGCTTGGAAAAGATCAGGCGCGGCCCCATGAACTCCGCGCTGTCGGGCACGCCGATGAAGCCGTCGCAATGCCCGGCCAGCAGTGTCGTGCGCACGGCGCGCTTGGTGAAATAGGTCCGCGTCCACACCGGTTCGAACGGCCGTCCGAGCCGTGCGGCGATCTTCTGCCCGAGTTCGATATAGAATCCGGGCGTCCGCGCGCTCGTGCTGCTGAACGGCAGGTTGTCCGGATCGGCGCAAAGCCGGAACGGCGGGGCGTCCGCCGCCGCGGCCATCCCGATCCGCGCAACAAGCAGAAGCAGCGCTGTCAGTGAAACCCGGATAGCCGGCCAGTTCCGCGCCGCCTCACCATGCCGCGCAGCGGTGCGCGCGGCGCGAAACCGACCGATCATTCCGTCAAGTCTCCGGCTTGTCCGCGATCAGAGCGAGAACACGAAGAGGGTGCCGCCTTCGGGCGTCGCCGCCATGATCCGCTTGCCGACCTCGCCCATGAACGCGGGCGGGCCTTCGGCGCGACCGGCCAGGATCGCGACGTACTGCTTGCCGTCGACCGCGAAGCTGACCGCGCCGGCGCCGATGCCGCTGCCGAGATTCTTGTGCCAGAGGTCGTGGCCGGTCTTGGCGTTCAGCGCGTGGAAAACGCCTTGGATGTCGCCGAAGAACACCAGGTTGCCCGCGGTCGTCATGGTGCCGCCATTCCACGGCAGCGGCAGGTTGATCGCCCAGGCCGGCTTCTGCGTCGCCGGATTGAGCGCGAGCAATTGCCCGAGGTGATCGCCGTGGCCGGGGATCACCTTGAAGTCGTTGCCGAGGTAGAACATGCCGCGACGGTACGTGACGTTCGCCAGCTTCATGTCCTGGCACATGTTGTTGCTGGCGATGTAGGCGAGGCCGGTGTTCGGGTTGAACGAGATCGGCTGCCAGTTCTTGCCGCCCATCCAGCTCGGGCAGATGTCCTTCGCCTCGTAATCCATGCGCGGCCGCTTGGTCGGATCCTCGATGGCGCGATCGTGCGCCAAGTCGAAGCCCTTGGCCCAGTTCATCGGCACAAACGGCTCGGCCGAGATCAGCTTGCCGGTGTCGCGGTTGGCAACGAAGAAGAAGCCGTCGCGATCCGCCTTCATGTACACCGGCGTCTTCTGGCCGTGGATGTCGATGTCGGCGAGCACGAGTTCGTTCACGCCGTCATAGTCCCAGGTTTCCGCCGGGGTGGACTGGATTTCCCACTTGATCTTGCCGTTGTCCGGATCGAGCGCGAGGGTGGCGGAACTGCCGGCGTTGGTGAACTTGCCGAGATCGGAGGTGCCGGTGCTGCGCACCGCGGCGTTCCACGGCGCCGGATTGCTGGTGCCGTAGAAGATCGTGTTGGTCTTCGGGTCGTACGAGCCGACGTACCACGCCGCGCCGCCGCCGTGTTTCCAGCTATCGCCTTTCCAGGTGTCGTTGCCCGGCTGGCCGGGACCGGGAATCGTGTAGGTCCGCCAGAGCTCCTTGCCGCTGCCGATGTCGAACGCCTGGATCGACCCGCGCACGCCGTATTCGCCGCCGGAGAAGCCGATGATCGCCATGTGCTTGACGATCAGCGGCGGCGACGTGTTGGTCTTGCCGTCCTTGTAGTCGACGACCTTCGATTTCCACGCCAGCTTGCCGGTCTTCGCGTCGACCGCGGTCAGGAAGCCATCGAGCTGGCTGAACAGAATCTTGCCGTCGGCGTAGCTGACTCCACGGCTGTCGAGGTCGCAGCAGACGAACGGCTTCACGTCCTCGGCCACGTCGGGCTGGTAGCGCCACTTGATCCGGCCGGTCTTGGCGTCCAGCGCGTAGACGTTCCTCGGTCCGGACGAACTGGAAATATACATCGTGCCGTCGATCACGATCGGCGAGGCTTCGTTGGAGCGTAGCGCGCCCACCTGGAACGCCCAGGCGAGCTTCAGATTGCCAACGTTGCCGTCGTTGATGTGCTTCAGCGGACTGTAGCGCTGATTGGTGTAGGTGCGCCCGTACATGGGCCAGTTGGCGGTGTTCTGCAGCGCCCGGTCGAGCGCCTCGTCGGCGCGGGCGATCCCTTGCGCGCCGAGCACAACGCCGGCGGCGACGGCCGCCCCGGCGAGCAGCTTCGTGCGTATTTTGTTCATGCGAATTTCCTCCCCTTGGCGCGACGGGAATCGCGCGCGGACAGCGCCGCCGACGCTAAGCCCGCGGCACACGCGCGGCATTCTGTGCCAGCGCATCCCTTGCGTCCAGGGCCGGCGGCGCGCTCCGTCGCGGCGATCGGCTCAGGGAAGAGCGATGCCGATCAGGGGGGCAAGAAATTTGCTATTTCGGAACAATTTTTGCGCTCCCTGCGGTATTGCCGTGCGCTTCGTTCGGCCGCAACACCGGCATCGGGAATTTCTTCGGGTTCGGCGTGGCCAGCAGCATGCCGGGGTCCGAGTTGGTCTTCGGCTTCAGCACGCCCGGCGCCGCCTTGATCACGCCCGCGGCTGGCGGCTGCTTCTGCAGCGGAATTTTCGGCTTGGTCGGCCCGCCCTCGACCTGCGGATTGGCTGGCGCGGCCTGGATCGCGCCGAACAGCGCGACGCCCAGGGATAGCAACAACAGCAGCAGCCACGGAAGCCAGGGTTGCGGCTCGCGCCGGCGTGTGATGGCGCGCGCCCGCGCGCGGTATTTCATCTCGAATCTCCCATGGCCAGAAGATGCAGCGAGAACAGCCGCTCCTGGTCGGTCCACAGCCGCGCCGGCTGCCAGCCGGCCGCCTCGGCCAGAATGCGGAAGGCCTGGGGCGTGTATTTGTAGCTGTTCTCGGTGTGGATGGTTTCCCCGGCGGCGAACCGGACGGCCTGTCCCGCGACGCGCGCGACCTGATCGCGCCGGCTGACCAGGTGCATCTCGATCCGCCCCTCGGCGGCGTTCCACACGGCGCGGTGGTCGAAGCCGGCGACGTCGAAATCGGCATCGGCTTCGCGGTTCAGCCGCTCCAGAATGTTGCGGTTGAATGCCGCCGTCACGCCCGCCGCGTCGTCATAGGCCGGGATCAGCACCGTGGGGTCCTTCCTGAGGTCCACTCCGATCAGGAAACGCGCGCCGGCGCCGAGCGTCCCCCGCGCGGTGCGCAGGAATTCGCGAGCCAGGCGCGGCTCCAGGTTGCCGATGGTGGAGCCGGGGAAGAAGCCGACGCGCGGCGGGCGCGCCGGCGCCGGCAACGCCAGCGGGCGGAGGAAGTCGGCGACGACGGGCCGCACCGGCAGGTCCGGATGGCTCGCCTGCATCCGCTCGGCGAGCGCCGCGAGCGCGCCCTCGGCCACGTCGATCGGCACGTAGCAGCCCGCTTGCCGGCCGCTATCGGCGAGCGCGGCCAGCAGGATGGCGGCCTTATCCTCGGCTGCTCGCGCCGTACTCGACCAGCGCCGCGGCGGCCGGAAGCTCGCTGGCGATTTCCGGCGCGAGCGCGGCGAGCAGCGCGCGCTCGGTCCGTGTCGGGTAGTATTCGGGCAATTCGGTGATGCGCCCGAACAGGCGGCAGCCTTCGGCGTCGTAGAAGAGTTTGGCCGGCAGGGTCTTCTGTCCCTTGCGCAGCAGGCCGGGCAACGCCTCCTCGGCTATGCCGGGCCGCCCGGCGGGCGCCGGGCGCGACCGCTCCGACACCGCTCAGGCGTCCCGCGCCAGGCGCAGGCCGGAGAACTGCCATCGTTTGTCCGGGTGAAAGAAGTTGCGGTAGCTCGGGCGGGTATGCCCGTGCGGCGTGGCGAGCGAGCCGCCACGCAGCACCATCTGGTTGACCATGAACTTGCCGTTGTACTCGCCGACCGCGCCGGGCGCCGGGCGGAACCCGGGATAGGCGACGTACGGGCTCGCGGTCCATTGCCAGACGCGGCCGGTCATCGCGGACAGCGAGGCCTCGGCCGCGGCGTGCTCCCACTCGGCTTCGGTCGGCAGGCGGGCGCCGGCCCAGCGGGCGAAGGCGTCGGCCTCGTACCAGCTGACATGCCGTACCGGGGCATCCGGCACGAGCGGCAGCAGGCCGCCCGGACCCATCTGCCTCCATTGCCCGTCGCGCTCGCGCCAGTAGAGCGGAGCGGTCCAGGCTTCGGTCTGGGCGGTCGTCCAGCCGTCGGACATCCAGAGCGTCGGGGTGCGATAGCCACCGTCCTCGATGAAGCCGAGCCACTCGCCGTTGGTGACCGGGCGATCCGCGAGCCGATATGGCGCCAGCAACACGCGGTGGCGCGGGGTCTCGTTGTCGAACGCGAAGCCTTCGCCGGGATATCCGATCTCGACGATGCCGCCCGCGCAAGCGACGAAGCGTGTCGTGCCTTGGAGCGGCGCGTCCGTCCAGGCGGGCCATAGCGCCGGGCAGAGCGGGCTCTGCGCGAAGGCGTGCAGCATGTCGGTGACGAGCAGTTCCTGGTGTTGCTGCTCGTGGTTGAGGCCGATCTCGACCAGCCCGCGCAGCCGGTGCGAGAGCGTCGCGTTGCCGAGCAGATCCGGCATCGCCCGGTCCACATGCAAGCGATAGCGGGTGATCTCCGCCGATTCCGGCCGGGTGAGCAGCCCGCGTTGCGGGCGTGGATGCCGCGCGCCCAGCGTTTCGTAATAGGAATTGAACAGATAGGCGTAATCATCGTCGAAGGCGCGGTAGCCGGGCAAATGGGGGACCAGAACGAAGGTTTCAAAGAACCATGTGGTGTGCGCCCGGTGCCACTTGACCGGACTGGCGTCCGGCATCGACTGGACGCACTGGTCCTCCGGCGAAAGGGTCTCCGCGAGCTGTTCGGTTTGATGGCGTATCGCCAAATACGCTAATATCGCGTCGTCGCTCGCAACCGCTTCCGCCGTCACCTGCCGCATGTGCCCCCGCCCTGGCCTGTTGTCGCCGCCGCCTTGTTCCCACACACATGGTGGCCGCCGGCCGCTGCGGCACCGGGCGACGACTTGGTAACGGTCCCCGCCGGGCGCCGGTCCCGCGCGGAACACAAATCCGAGAGGAGAAATCGTCCATGCCCTATTTCGCCATCGCCGCCGGAGTGGTCGTCGTCATCATTTTGCTGTTCTCGCTCAGGATCGCCAGCGAATGGTCGCGCGCGGTGGTGTTACGGCTCGGCCGGTACCACGCGGTGAAAGGGCCAGGAATTTACCTCCTGCTGCCGTTCGTCGATACAGTAGCGATGTGGATCGACCTGCGGATTCAGACCACCAGCATAACCGCGGAGCAGGCGCTGACGCGCGACACCGTCGCCGTCGGGGTGGATGCGATCGTTTTCTGGCAGGTGGCCGATCCGCGCGCGGCGGCGATCAACATCGCCAATTACCGCGAGGCGGTCGAGCGCGTGTCGCAGACAAGTTTGCGGGAAATGATCGGCGCGTCCGATCTGTCGCGACTGTTGTCGGATCGCCGCACCGCCGATGAGCAGCTCCGCATCACCATCGCGGAGAAGACGGCCAGCTGGGGTGTGCGCGTGCAATCGGTCGAGATCCGGGACGTGGCGATCCCGGCGGTGCTGCAGGACGCGATGAGCCGGCAGGCGCAGGCGGAGCGCGAGAAGGCCGCACGGGTGACGCTCGCCTCCGCCGAGCAGGACATCGCCCGCCAGGTGCTGGAAGCCGCCGCCCTCTATCAGGAAAATCCGGTCGCGCTGCAACTGCGGCAGATGAATCTGCTGTACGAAATGAACAAGGAACGTGGCGCCACCGTCCTGATCCCGACCGACATGGCGGCCAGCCTCGGCGCGCTCGGCCTGTCGCCGCGCCGCGCCGCGGTTTGAGGCCGGTCAGGACTGCGCGGTCGGCGCCGCGAAAAAGGTAACTGCTCACCCCGGTGTAGGTAGTGGCTGGGTGAGCAGGGCGGTGCGGACGGCACCGAGTATGGCAGTTCGGTTGGCCTTGGCGGTGCTGACGATGGAGCGGAATGCGGCGTAGGTCTCGGCCGCCCACTCGCAGCGGAAACCGTTGGTGACCTTGCGGAAGATCACGCTGGGGCGGAGGTTCCGCTCGGAGATGTTGTTGGTGTACGGCACGTCGCGGTTGGTAACGAACACGAACAAGTGCGCGCGATTGGCCCCGATGCGCTTGCGTAACTTGCGTCCCGGCTCACCGATCGGGCCGGCCATCATGATCCGATCGAGCCGGCGGTTCAGATCGGCACGATACTGGCGCAATGTGCTGTCGGCCAACGTGTCGCGTCGCTGCCCAATGGCGATGGCGCGCAGCAGCAGCCGTTTGAAGGCGGCGCTGAAGGCGGTATCGCCACATTCGATGGCATACCGTGCATCGCGCAGCAGATGCGCGAGGCACACCTGCCATTCCACGGCATGGCCGCGCTGGCTGCCCAGCATATCGGAGACCCAAACCATCGGCTGAATGGCACCGAACAAGTCCTGCACGACAGCCTTGCCGCGGCTGGGGCGAATGATGTGCAGCACCGCGAGCGTGCCGACGAACACCCATTCCCAGCAAGTCTTGCCGCTCACCCGCGCCGAGGTTTCGTCCGAACACACCACGGCGCTGGCGGTCACGGTTTCGCGGATCGCCACCGCGGCCGCGAGCAACGGCTCGCGCGCGCGGGCCAGCATGTTGCTGATCGCGCCTTCGCTGATCGACAGCGAGAACACCTCGTCCATCAGGGTGGCCAGCCGCTCCATGCCGATGGCGTGGGCATAGTGCAGGTAGACCACCAGCGCCGCGATCGACTGGCCGAATGGCGAACCCGGCTCCAGCCCGGCCGGCGCCGTGGCCACCACGCGCTTGCCGCAGCAGGCGCAACGGCCGCCGAACAGCCGCACCTGCGTGACGTCCGGCTTGACCGGCGGCAGTTCGATGCGCTCGTAGACGTTCTGCGGCGTCGGCAAGGTCTCCGGAAAGGCCGCCTGGCAGTTCGGACAAGCGGTCAGCTTGGCCTCGACCACACGATCCGGGTTCGGGTGCAGCGTGCGACCCGCGCCGGGCCGGCTCTTGCGCGCCGGGCGATCACCGCCGGGCGACGGGAGATTTTCCTTCTGGCCTTGCGACGGAGGCTTCGACGAGTTGTCTGGGGTCTTCGCCGGGCGGGTCAGTTCATCCACCCGCGCCTGCAGTACCGCGATCTGCTGCTGCGCCGCCGCAAGCTGCGCCATCAGCGCCCGGATCAGCGCGTCCTTCTCCGCATGGCTCAGTTCGTCGAGGTCGGGGCACGTCGGCACCCCGCGTTTAAAATCGAGGCGCCCGTAGCCGTGTCAAGCGTTATCCGATGCTGCGGCTCGTCCCGGTCTGATCGGGCCGGCCCGACCCAGGCCGCTCCGTCACCAAGGTGAGCAATTACCGAAAAAGTGGGCCAGTTCCCGGACAGCGGCGGCGGGGGGCGCAGCCGTGACCGTTGCGCGAGCGCCCTTGTCGCGCTCGGTCCAGATTCGTATCGTTCCGCTCGACGAATTTCCAGGGTTGTTTCACCGCGCTCACGCTGCGGCATCAGAAGTGGACGTCACCGCCCCGCAGCGGCCTCGACACCCGGCCCGCGTTCGCTCTGTTCGGTGCCGTGCGATGCACTATATTGGACGGTCTCATGGCCCCGTAGCTCAATTGGATAGAGTAGCGGATTTCTAATCCGTCGGTTGCAGGTTCGAGCCCTGCCGGGGTCGCCCGTTATCGGGTGCGCCAACTCCCAGATCCAGCGAAATCGCGCGGCCGCCGGCAACCTTTAGGGCGCACCGACCCCCGCCCGGAACCGTCGCTATTGCGGAATCTGCTCCGACATTCTGCTCGTTGATCTCGTCGGCGGGCCGCCGGGTTCGTGCGATATCGACTTGATGCGACTGGTCAGCTTGCCGTTCTGGCCGACCTTCGGCTTGGTGTGAGACTTGCTCCAGACGCCGCCGTGTTGTTTGCCCATCGCCTTGGACTGGCCCATCATTCCGCCGCCGGTCTGGTGGACCTTGCTCCACGACGTGGTCCTCCCGCCGCTCGCCGCGGCGCTGCCGCCGGTTCCCAGGGCCGAACTTGTGCTCGATGGTCCCGTCGACTGTCCGCCCACACCCAGGGTGGAGGCGGAGGTTCCCCCCGCGGCGGCGCTGCCGCCGGTGCCGACAACACCGCTGCCGCTCTGGCCGGATTGCGGCTTGGCGAAGGCCGCCGCGCTGCCCGCGGTCATGCCCAGCGGCAGAACGAGCGCGCGGGCGATCAGTTTCAGCTCGGCGGTTTGCGCCCCGTCGCGGCCCGGCGGCGCAGCTCACGTGCTCGCCCGGAGCCGTAGCGATTGTTTCAAGCCCCAGTGATGCAGGAAGCGCAAGACCTCGCCGATGCCGGGCAGGCCGCGGCGGATCATGTGCTCAAGCGGCGAAACGCCGGAAAACACCGGCGCCGGGTTCCGCCGGGCCAGCCACTTTCCGCCGCCGCTCGGCCCCCAGCTCTCGCTGAGATTGGCGTCGATGTCGAGCAGGTATTCGAGCCGCCTTGTCTGGTCGGCGGTGAGCCGGAAGCGCGGACGTCGGGCGGATGTATCGATCACCCTGGACTCATCGATCAGGTCGAGCGCCGTTTGCTCGCCGACACCCCAGCGGTCCATCAAGGACCAGAACGTCTTGGACGTGAGGCTGGCGGCGCGCGGCGCGGGCTGCGGCTCCGGCGGCGGGTCGAGCGGCAGATCCGGCAGCCACACCGGCTGCCGAGCGCTCGTCGCGCGGCGCTTGGCCAGCGGCCCGGCCTTGGCAAGAACCGACGCGAGCGCTCTCCGGCTGGAGGCCATGGTCCCTTCCGTGGGGAAGCGGCTGCGGCGTTTATCCGTCCCGCGCGCAAAACGGAAGCGTCGCGCGTAGGTAGCCGGTGCTCGCCGTGGATGAACAAACCGCACCGATGCAATTCGGTTGCATGGTGGGGCGAGTCCGGGGTCGGAGTTCTTGATTTGTTCCAGAGGGCGGGCTAGGGTGGCCGGATGGGCGACGATACGACATTGCGGCCGGCGACGGTCGCGGACATCGAAGACGCGCTCGCCTTCGCGCTCCGTTTCGACGGGCGCAAGCGCGTGCATAACGGCGACGAATTTATGGCGCAGATCACCGCTCAGCGCCTGGCCGAGCACTTGGCGCGATCGGGCTTCGTGGCCTTGAAGAAGCCGCCACCAAAGCTGCTCGGTACGCCGAGTCGGCGATCCGATCCGACGGGCTGAAGGCAAGCTGCGGGCGCGGCTTATTTGGCGACGCGCAGCAAGCGCGTGGAACTGACCACAGCTCCGGCGCCGGCGAAAGCAGCGGCGACGGCGAGCGCCAGCTTGGCGCCGTGTACCGAGGTCAGCCCGAATATCAGTGCCACCAGCGCGGCGCCGGTGGTCTGGCCCAAGAGCCGCGCCGTCGCCAGCATGCCGCTGGCGCCGCCGGTGCGCTCGCGCGGCGCCGAGACGATCATCGCCCGATTGTTCGGCGAATTGAAGAACCCGAAACCGAAGCCGCAGATCGTCATGCGCCAGACGATATCGAGCGTGGTCGGATGCGCCGGCAGGGCCGCCAGCAACGCCAGCCCTACCGCGAACGCGGCGAGGCCGAGGCCGCCGAGCATGCCGGCGGAATAGCGGTCGGCCAGTCGCCCGGCGAACGGGGCGACCACGGCCACCGTCAGCGGCCAGGGCGTCATCAGCAACCCAGTCGCCACTTGGCTGCGGCCGAGCGTGTTCTGCAGGAAGAACGGCAGCGCGACATACGCCAGACCCTGCGCCGTGAACGAGGCGATGGAGGTCGCGACCGACAGCGCGAACAGCGGGATCCGCATCAGGTCGACCGGCAGGAGCGGCGAGGAACGGGTGAGTTGGCGGGCGATCAGCACCGCGCCGAACCCCAGCGCGCCGATCAGTTCGATGCCGATGATGACCGGGTCCTGCCCGTGCCCAAGGCCGTCGATGCCGGTGATGAGCAAGCCGAACGACAGCGCGTTCAGCCCCGCGCTCGAAAAGTCGAACGGATGGTCGGAGCGCGGCGTGCGCGGCAAGGCGCGCGCGGCGATCAGGAATGCGACCAGCCCGATCGGCACGTTGATGGCGAACAGCCATTGCCAGGTTCCGACCGACAGGATGGCGGAGGCGACCGTTGGGCCGATCGCGGACGAGACCGAGCCTACCATGGCGTTGATGCCGACGCCCTGCCCGACGATGGCGCGCGGATAGATGTAGCGGACCAACGCGGTGTTCACGCTCATGATGCCGGCCGCGCCGAACCCCTGCAGGATGCGCGCCAGCGTCAGCATGGTCAGCGAGTGCGACAGCGCGCAGGCCAGCGAGAACAGCGTGAAGACGCCGAGCCCGATTTGATAGATGCGGCGATACCCGACGATCTCGCCGAGCGAGGAGAGCGGCAGCAGCGCAATGGTCACGGCAAGCTGGTAGGCGTTGACCACCCAGATGGACGAGGCCGCATCCACATGCATGTCGCGCGCGATGGTCGGCAGCGCGATATTGGCGATGGCGCCGTCCAGCACGGCCATGGTCAGCCCGAGCGCGATAGTCAGGATCGCCCAGTAGCGCGCCGGCAGCGGGAGACCGTCGTAAGTGCGCATCGGCGCATCGTGCTCGGCTGAAGCGGAAGGCGGGACTTAGCCCACGGGGCGCGACCGCGAAAGCGCGGCCGGGTCCGGTCAGCGCGGTCCGGTCAGCGCTGGTAGGGGCCAGCCTCCAGCAGCGCGAGGTTCTGCTCGGCCAAATCGCTGGTCGCCGTGTCGGGCGCGAGATTCATCGTCCGCTGCCAATCGGCGCGGGCCCCCGCCTCGTCGCCGCGCCGCTGGCGGATGATGCCGCGCTCCAGCAGCGCGTCGGCATTCTGGGGATCGAGGGTCAGGGCGCGACCGATGTCGGCCTCGGCAATATCAAGGCGGCCAAGATGGCGTTCGGCGGCGGCGCGGTAAACCAGCGCATCCGGGCGGCGCGGCTCGATCTCCAGCGCGCGATCGAGATCCGCCACGGCGACCGCGTAGTGCGCCAGGGCGGCGGCGGCGACCGCGTGGTCGACCAGCAGATCGGGATCGTCGCGATCGAGCGTCAGCGCCAGCGAGGCATCGGCGAAGGCGTGGTCAGGACTGCCGGCGATCGTCCAGGCCTGGTCCGCCTGGCCGTACAGCGTCGCGCGGGCCGCGTTGTCGTCGTGGCTGGCGGCAGCCAGATGCTCCAGCATCTCGGCCCCGGTTTGCGCGTTGCCGAGCGCGATTTGGGCGAGTGCGTGGCAGTGCACCGCGCCCTCGCCGCCGCCGGCGGACGCCCAGGTTTCGGCGAAACCGTTGGCGCCCTGGGGATCGGTGGTGAGCATGGAGAGGCAGCGGTCGTAGTCGCTGCCTTCGGCGATGCGCGGCGGCGCCGGCGGCACCGGCAGCGGCGCCTGCGCTTCGGCGCGCTCGCCAGGCGCTTTCGGATGCAGCGCCCACCACCCGCCAGCCCCGACGGCCATCGCGAGCAGGCAGGCTGCTCCAACCGGGACAAGTCGCCGCGCGTCCATAGCGGCCCGCACACTATTCCGCTCGACCCGCAACTGGCAAATGACTGCTGGGATCGGGGGGAGCGGGTGCGTTCGCCAATGTATAGACCGGAGGTGTAGCGGGGCCCGCCACCGATGGGCGGGATCGATGGCATCGCTCGCGCGATTTGACGGCGTGCGGGCGCCGCGGGCCCACCGTTGACATTCCGGTGGCCGTAGGGACAGTGCCCCAGTGAGCGCCGGCTTTACGTCGGGGAAGCGTCGAGATGAGATGAGCCTAGGACGAGGTTCAAGTATTGTGGATCAAGATGTAATCGCCTGAAGCTGGTGAATGTCCCCGTAGCTCAGCCGGATAGAGCACAGGATTCCTAATCCTGGGGTCGGAGGTTCGAATCCTCTCGGGGACGCAAGCACTTAGCCGAAGTCGTCCACAGCCTCTTTCGCCGCCGGGTAACACCTCGGGTAACAAAGCCAGGGCCCGGACCGGCGTGGCGCAGATCGGCAACCATTGCCAATTCAGCCACCGCCGACCGGGCCCCCGCCTGGGCGACCTCGGCCGCGCCTCGGACCACGCCGCCGCCAGCGCGCCGCCTGGGCGGGTCGGGCGTGATGGTCCAGACCGATCCGGCATGTGTGCCGTCGGTCGTGCGCACCAGGCCGCGCTGCGCCAGCCGCGCCAGGACCCGGACCGCGCGGACGCGTTCGGGGCCTGGGATGCCGAGCCGGTCGAGCAGCGCCAGCGTCGTGAGCCCGTCCGGCCGGGCGCGCAGCACACTGGTCACAAGCTAGGGTGGTGGTGCCCCAAGCTGTTCTGCAAGCAATCGTGAGAGCAAGCCGTGTAGTTGTGAAAGGTCGAGAGAACCCGCCACTGATGCGTCTACATGCTTCAGCGCCTCAACATACTCGACCCTGTGTTCTCGGATCAATTCAGGTAATATTCTCTCGCCCGGCAGCCAAGCGCCGGATCGAACACACAGAACGAAGTAACAAGCTGCACGAGCGGTGCGCCCGTTCCCATTTATGAACGGATGAATGTGGTTCATCTTCCATAAAACGAAACTAGCGAGAACTACAGTATCGTCCCTATCCCAATTTCTGTTTACCTCGTTTACAAAATCATCCATCAATGCTTGAACTCGGTAGTGTTCGGGCGGAACATAGTTCCCCACCGTAACAGGGCACGGCCGATATTCACCGGGATTCGTATGCAGACACGTAATCGCGTGAAAGTTGAGCGCCTTGATTATGTGCTGCGATAAGAATAGACGCCCAGTTTCAATAGCCGCCGTTACAACAGAACGCAGAAAGTCGGTACTGGCGATTTAGGTTCGCAATCGCCAGTCCTTGATAGGCGGGGTGGTCCTCGCTTCCAGTAAGCTCAAAGAGGATCACTAGCTAGACTTTGCCCTCTTGTTCATCAAGAACGCGCTGAATTCGCTCGCGAGTAATGCCACTGGATTCCTTGATCGATCCCAGAATGAAGGAAATGCGCTGCTCACGAATCTCTTGGGGTGTTGCCTTGTGCTCCGAGGCCCGCGCAAGCGCCTGCAGAAGTGGCTCATTCGTCTTGAGTTCGGTCATGGTTAAGTCTCCCGTCATCGGTGATCTAAGCTCAACCGCTCACCAGCTGTGTGGTTTTCTTCGGTTGAAAGTCCTTGAAACCGAGAGAATGCTCCCTAGGGGTTAAGACAGATTTCCTGTGTGGCAATTCTCTCAAGCGCTGGCAAGTGAATTGTTGCGCCTCGGCATAAAATTCCGCGCGCGACAAACGCTAGTTGATTGAAATCACTCCTTTTCCGAAAAAAGCTGCATTGCAGAATTGCAGTGGGTGGCGACCAAATCACCGGCGGACGAACCGCCGATACGCCTGGTGCCAATCTCGCGCGATGGCTAGCCGCGCCGCCCTGTCGTCGCCGATGCCCTGGTGCTGTCGCTGACCGAGTGGTATCCGTGCCGCATTCGAAGCGGCGGCCTATGGTTTACCATCGAGAACGCCGCGCAGCCGATCGCGGGCGGCATGTCCGGCTCGCCGGTGGTCCTGCCGGACGGCCGCACCGTCGCGTTGGTCAGCACCGGCGGCGGGCTCAATCCCGGATTACCCGATGGGCTACCGTTTTGGCTGGCGCGCGCGCTGCTGGAGAACCGTTGAGACACCGGCTGGGCGGCCTGCCGTGCCGGATGCGATCGGCGGCCTCCAGCCAGGCGCGTGACAAGCCAGGCACACCGCGCTTCTGGGCCGAGGCGATCAAGGCATCAAAGTGCCAGCGCGGCACGCTGTCCCGCCTCCGCCAGCCGAATACGACGTGGTATGACAAGCCGAGGTCGTCGGCGATCTCCTGCAACGACCCCCAGGCCGCCAGAATGGCGGTGAAACTACCTGCGGCCACGGACAGCGCGCCAGATGATGCGCCGGCCATCGCCGCCGCCCGCGACGACCAGGCCTCGGCGCGCCAGCCGCTCCAGCACGCGTACGCTTTTCAGGCGCCTACCCGGCGGCACGCCACACTCGGCGAGAAGCCGCGCGGTGCCGAGGCCGCCACGCCGCTCGCGCAGCAGTTCGACGATTCGATCGCGCAGGGGCACCTTCATGGCGGGGCGAAACCCCGTGCGATGACCAGCACGCCGCCGTCATCGGCCTCGTCCCGGCGCACAGCGTCACCATACCAGGTGCCGCCGCTCGGAACCGACATGGTGAAGGCCCCAGGCTTCGCCACGGCGGCGAGGTCGCGGAGTTCCACCAGCACCGCGCCGGGGTCGTCGTCCTGGGCGAACCGCTCCCGTAGGGCCGCCATCGTGACGGCGGCGACAGGCCGCACAATCAAGTGCATCTGGCCGGGGGTGACGATAAGCAGGAGCCGAAGCACCACAGCGCCCGGATCGAGGCCGCAGGGCGGAGCGCTGTGCAGCCCGCCGGCGCTGGCGCGTAGTTCGAGCAGCGAGGCGCCGTCGGTTTCGAGCCCGGCCGCGCAATCGATCCGCCCCACCGAGGGCATGGATTCGCGCCACCCCGCCACCAGGCGGGCAAGGGGCGGCATCGCCTTGCGCTGCAGGACGCTATCAGGGCGAAGGTGTGCCGCGACAAGGCCGCCCAGCGCGCGGTCGGCCTCGGCGTCGGCCTCGACGAGCCGGCGGCGGAACCGCGCCGCGCGCTCGCCGGCGAGGCGATCGTGTTGCGGCGCGGCGACGTGCTGGTGAACGGCGGCAGCCGGCATGGCGGCCAGGATAGGGCCGGCGCGGGCCTATTGCCAGCCGTCAGCGGATTAGCGGCTCAGCAGGCGATTCAAACGCGCGCGCAATCTCGCCACGGTGCGGCGCTGGCTCGCCGCGATTTCCTGGTCGAGATGGGCCATCGTATCGGCGTAGTGGCGCATCACGCGCCATTTCCTCATCCGCGCTTCGAGATCAGAAATGTTCCGCACCCTTGCGCCGCGCGCGGGCGGATTTCGGATCGGCATGTCCACGCCTCCACAGGAAAAACACGGCGCGCCGCCTCCGCCCGAGCGATCGGAGACAAGAAGGCGGCGCGCCGCGCTGCCTGACAGCCGGGCCCAGCTACGGCGCCTGTCAGTGCAGACCTTCAGCGCCATCGTGCCGCGCGAGCTCAAGCAAACGCTGGCGCAGCTTTTCGGCGCATTTGGAGTTCGGGTCGACCCCGGCGAGGGCGTGCTTCAACGCCTCGGCGACCAGAATATCGACGTCGTTGTCGGCCTTATCGGCGACGATGTTTTCGGTCTCGCCCATCAGCGAAAATCCCGGACAACGATCTTGATGAGACGATCGGCGTTCTGCGGAACCGGAACGGCCGAAGTCCCCGAGCGCAATTTCAGCATGTTCAGCGCCGTGAACGCGTCCTCGACGAGAGCTACCGCGTGGCCGGCGTCGACAGCGATCGAGACCTCGGCGCCCGCCGAAATCGTAGAGGTCGTAGTAATTGGCCCCGCCATCTGTCGACACTTGAAAGGTGATGTCCGCGGCATCCCAGGCCACAGGCATCGCCAAGCCAACGATCCGCTGGGCGCCGATCGCGACGGCCGGCGAGAGCGCCTCGCCGGCGGCGATGGTGGCAGTGACGTGGCCGAGGCCGATCGTGAGCGGCACCTACGCGAACTCCTCGATGGGTGCCTCTTCCACCACAGGCGGCGAGAGCGCGCGCTCAACGTCGGCGAGTTCAACCTGCAGCGCGTCGACGTGGCGGCGGGCAGCGGCGAGCCGGCCACGTGCGACCGCCATCCGACCGTCGATCCGCCTGATCTCCTCGCGCTGCCTCGCGCGCAGCCGATCGGCCGCCTGGCCGGGAGCAAGTCGCTCGATCGCCTCGCCGAGTGCTGCCCGCGTCACCAGCGAGGCGGCTTCGTCGGAACGTGCGGCGTCAACTTCCTGCCGCGCTTCTTCCAGATCAGCCTCGGCAAGCGCGATGTCGTCGGCGATGTCGGCGCGCAACTGCTCGAGGATGGCATCAGCTTCCATCAGAGAATTCCCCGACCCTCCAAATATCTGCGGTGCATGCTGATCTCGCTGTTCCACGTATCTTCGGTTCCCAGGACCAGCGAAGCCCGGACCGCCGGGAACGGCGTGATGTCTGATCTGGGGTGCGGGCCGTAACCGCACTCGATGAACCGCGCATGCAGCTCGCAAAGCTCCCGCTCGACAGCGGCCAACGCCTGCATGACGCGGTATCTTTTGACCAACAACGCGTCGTTCCTGGGCGCGATCCTGTGCGAAACCTCAAGTGCCTTAGCGGCACGGATGGTCTCAACGACTTCGGCTTGCGCGTGGATCGCTATATCGAGCACGGCCAAGTCACGCTTTGCGGCTTCGATCTGCTCAGGAACGCTCGGCGCCGGCGCGACCTTTTCGCCCCGCAATAGCTGCAGCGCCGCCTGCAGGTCCGGCCCGCCGGCAGCGGTCGCGGCGATCGGCTGCGGCAACACGGCGCTGATGGATAGCGCGGCCCTGAGCTTGCGTAGCCGCCAACGTAGCTGGCGATCACTCTCTGACCTTGGATCGGCTGGCCTCGGGCCGAGCCATTGTTCCAATTCAAGCGTTTCGATCAGGGTGCTGATCTCGGCGTGCTTGCTGCGCAGCGCCGACAGCAACGTGTCCGCCTCGGCGTAGTCTGGGTCGTCGGCGATCGGCGTGATCTCCGCCTCGCGTTCCCGCACAACCGTGGCCAACTTTCGGACTGTCTGCGCCATGTCGGGCAACATCGGCGCGATGATCGGCTAGGCGCAACGCGTGATCGGCTAGCCGAATATCTGCCGCAGCCGATCGACGCCAACCGCATCACCGAACGACAAGATGTCGAAGCACATGCCGTTGCGCCCATCGGGCCGGCGGCCAGCAGCGCGGTCGCGAGGCCAGGCGACGCGCTCGTCAGCCGCGAACGGCAGCAGCAACCGCGCGGGCAAGCGTTCGTCCGCGCAGCCCCGGAAAGTCCGTCTGCACCAACTCATGCAGCAGTCGGTCGCGGCACTCACGGCGGTGGATATTCCGCCAGTCGTGCGGCAGGCCGAGAGCGGCGGGAAAGGTCACGCTGTCGTTGCCAACCCATAGCGCGATTGCCTGGGCGATGTTCAACGCGCCCTTGTCGTCGCTCTCGGCCAGGATCGCGACGCTGCGCTGGATTTCCGCGATGATGTCGGAAACCGCATGGCCGGGGCTGGGATATTCCGGCGCCGCGGCGATGTCTCGTGCTGCGCGCATGCACCGAATATAGCGCATGCGCGCGTGGCCCGGTGAGGCCGTGTGCAGCGGTAACCCACCGATCCAATCAGGCCCCTGCCGCACGGCCGATTGTTGCATTTTTCAGTGCAACAGCTGCACTCGGGGCTGCTGCTGCTTTCCGCCCTGGCCACGCCCGGCCAAGCGCCGGCTGGCGACCGGGACGCCATTTTTGCCCGGAATTTATTTTCGCGCCAGATTCAAAGCCATTGCCCGCCGCTCCCCACATCGTTCCGTATGCTGTCGGCGACCCCATTATCCCCCCTGCAACAGTATATCGCCAGACGAACCCGCAGTAATTCCGCTATGGCATCGGCCAGTGACTTGGCCTAGACTTGCGCATGACAGCCAATCCCCAAATCAAAACGGCGTCGTGGTTCACCAAGCTGCCCGACGATCACGCGCGGATCGGTATCTCGCGGGGCATTCCGCGCGGCCAGCCCGCCGGCTTTCGGCGCTATGCCCGGCTCAATCCTGGGGTCTGGTTCGCCTCCTGCGCCACGGCGGCCGAGTACGAGGCGCGCTACAAGGACGAGATACTGGCGCCGCTCGATGCGCACCGTGTCGCCGCCGAGCTCGTGGCGATGGCCGAGGGGCGGGTGGCCGCCCTGCTCTGCTTCGAGCGCCCGCGCCGCGGCCAGTGGTGTCACCGCGCGTTGGTCGCCGGCTGGCTCGCCGACGCGCTGGGCCGCCCGGTGCCTGAGTTCGGCTACGAACACCTGCCGCAGCACGAGCACCCACTGCTGCCGCCCCGCGCGCCGCCATGACGTTCGGGTCGGGCGCGGACCTTCCCTCATTTGAGGGGAGGTTGTCTCAGAGCGAAGGAACCTCCCGGCGCCAGTAGGCGTGAACCCCAGAACCTCGTGCCGGCGCGAGGTTTCAGCGAAAGCGCGGCGACCTCGGCGTGGCACGCGAACCCGAGACTGTCCCGGCGCCAGGGAAAGGAAATTCGGGGGGCCGCGTCCCCTAATTTCCGCCGCCGTGCTGGTATGCCGCCGACACCAGCAGCCCGGTCGGCCGAAACTGTGGCCGGCGCCGGCCCTAGTTGTCCGGCTGGCGGGCGGGCCGGTTTCTCCGGCCGCCGCCCTTACCAGTTTCCTCGCATCTCGGCTGCAATGGCGGGCGGCCCGAAACCGGTGGGGCAGCGCGAGGGCGAAGTGCTTGAGGAGATCGAGGCGAAGCAAACCAGAACATTGGTAGGGACGTGCCTACTAAAGTTTAGACCCGCACGGCGATCTGCTCGCGGAAATCGACAAGAAACACGGAACATTAGGGGAGACACGTCCCCTAAAGTTCTTACGAGAAAGGAAGCCGGGAGGCAGGCCGGCCTTTCCGACGACCAGGTCAAAGATGCCATCCGCGTTGCCCGTGCGGCCGCGACCCAGACGACTTCAAGGCGGCCCGAAACCGCGCAAACCAGAACATTGGTAGGGATGTGCCTACTAAAGTTTTGACCCGCACTG
>CAVXFL010000017.1:0-113080 GCA_963761015.1 uncultured Alphaproteobacteria bacterium | reverse complement strand
CAATTCTACCAGATCGGCTGCCTTCGGGGAAAGGGATGCGGCTATCGGGTTGCAGGCGGCGTTCAGGCGTGGGGTCGGCCGGGTTCGGCTTGTGGGTCGGGCTCGCGGCGGCGGCCGCCCGGCTTGTCGCGGCCGGGTTCATCCGCGCCCCGACGTCCAGCACCTTCTGTAACCGCTTTGCCGCGCACAGGAGGTGATGGCGCATGGCGTCCCGTGCCGCGGATTGGTCCTTCGCCTCGATCGCCGCGGCAATTGCCGCGTGCTCCTCGAGCGTCGCCGCCTTGGTCGGCTCCATACGGAACGTCTCGGATACCAGACGCTCACCAGACTTTGAATTGTGTTTGACAGGCTGAGATAGAGCGCGTTGCGCGCCTCGCCGGCGATCTCGGCGTGGAAGCGGTTGTCCAGTTCCATGAATTCGCGCGGATGATTTTGCTCCTCGCGCATCCGGGCGAGGATGCGGTTGAGCCGGGCCGGCAGATCGGGATCGCCGAGCGCGGCCGCGCGGGCGGCGCACTCGCCCTCGATCAGCACCCGCGCATCGACGAGGTCGCCGAGATTGCGCTCGGTGAGCAAGAGACCCCATTGAAACGCACCCGAAAGTAGATTGGATTGCGGCTCGCGTATGAACGAGCCGTCGCCGGGGCGCGAGTTGATCACGCCGAAAATCACCAGGCTCTTGATCGCCTCGCGGATCGTCGAGCGCCCGACGTTGAAGCGGGCGGCCAGTTCCTTCTCCGGCGGGATGCGATCGCCCGGCCGCCAGACGCGGCGCATGATCAGCCCGGTGATCGCCGCCACGATTTCCTGCGGCAAGGTCGCGCGGGTGAGCGGCTTGAGCAGTTGTTCGGATACCGACATGCCGCAGGCTTCCGCGCCGCGCGCCTCCGCCGGTCGCATCACGCGGGTTCCGGCGCGTTCACGGCCGCTGCGCGCCCTGCGTGTTCAGATATATCGCGTAGAGCGAGGTGAAGCCGCAGATGAACAGCCGGTTTCGTTTCGGTCCGCCGAAGCATACGTTCGCTACCTTCTCGGGGACCTTGATCTTGCCGATCAGGTCGCCCCCAGGGGTGACGCACTGCACGCCGTCGCCGGCGCTGGTCCAGACATTGCCGTCCATGTCCACGCGAAACCGTCGGCGATGCCGGGCGAAATGTCGGCGAGCACCCGGCTTTCGCACAGGCGGTTGTCGGAGCCGACGCGGAAGGCGCGGATGTGGTGCGGCTTGGTCGGGTCGGGCCAGAAGCCCGAGTCGGCCATGTAGAGGATCGACTCGTCGGGGGAGAAGGCGATTCCGTTCGGGCGGCTGAAGTCGTCGGCCACGATGCGCAAGCTGCCGTCGCGCGGGTCGAAACGGTACACGTTGCAGGCACCGATCTCGCTCTCCGCCTTGCCGCCCTCGTATTCGGCGCTGATGCCGTAGCTCGGATCGGTGAACCAGATGGTGCCGTCGGATTTCACCACCACGTCGTTCGGCGAGTTCAGCCGCTTGCCCTCGTAGCGATCGGAGATCACAGTGATGGCGCCGTCGTGCTCGGTGCGGCTCACGCGCCTTGCCTGGTGCTCGCAGGTGATCAGCCGGCCCTGCCGGTCGCGCGTGTTGCCGTTGGAGAAGTTGGACGGCGCGCGGAACACGCTGACCGCCCCGGTTTCCTCCTCCCAGCGCAGCAGCCGGTTGTTCGGCAGGTCGCTCCAGATCAGGCAGCGCAGGTCGGCGAACCAGACCGGACCTCGGCCCAGCGCATGCCGGTGTGAAGCTGCTCCAGCCAGACGATCGGAATGGTGTAGCGGCGGAAGCGCTGGTCGATGATCTCGAACGGATCTTCGTTCGGGCTGCCCATGGCTCGGATCTCCCCTTACTCGCTCTTCTCGCCGGCATTGGCCACCCGCCGCCGCCGCGCCGTCGCGTAGACCGACAGGCCGACCGCGATGATCAAAATCCCGCCGTTGAAGAAATATTGCACGAAGAACGGCGCCCCGAGCTGCTGCACGCCGGAGAACGAGAAGGCCAGGATCAGCACCGCGAGCAGGGTACCGCCCACGTTCACGCGCCCCGGACGGATCGAGGTGGCGCCGAGCAGGGTGGCGGCGAAGGCCGGCAACAGATATTCGGGGCCGACCGAGGGCGTGCCGGCTTGCAGAATGCTGCCCAGCATGATGCCGGCGACGCCGCTGAGCAGGCCGGAGACGACGAAGGCGCCGCCGACGTGCCGGCCCACCTTGATGCCGGTCAGTTCAGCGGCGCGCGGGCTCGCGCCGATCACGTAGAGCGCGCGCCCGACCGGCAGACGCTCGCTGACGATCCAGAGAATGATCGCGACCACGGCGACGTAAACCGCCGGCAGCGGCACGTGGCCGACGATCTGCGTCAGGTTGCCGAACGTGACCGGCAGGTCCATGCCGACGATCTGCTGGCCGCCGGTGTACCAGTTGGAGACGCCATAGAGCAGCGTGCCGACGCCCATCGTGGCGATGAACGAGTCGATGTTGAACACCGTGACCAAAACGGCGTTGAACAGCCCCACGAGCAGCGCGATGCCGAGCACGACGGCAGTTGCCGCCGGCCAGGAGAAATGCGCGTTCACCTGCAAGGCGACGATCAGCACCTGCGCCATGCCGAGATGGAACCCGACCGACAGGTCGAACTGGCGCGTCGCCAGCGGCACCATTTCCGCCAGCGCCAGCATCGCGGTGACCGACTGGCCGACCAGGATGTTGTTGATATTGGACGCGCTGAGGAACGTGGTCGGCCGCAACAATCCGAACGCGACCATGACGAGCACGAACACCAGCGCCAGCCCGTAATTCGAAATGAATTCCGAGATGCGGCCGAAATCGAACGGCCGTGCCGCCGCGCCGCGAACGCCTATCTGCTGTTCCATCACCTGCTGTACCAGAACTTTCCTATGTCGCCGCCGAGGCCGCGCCGAGCGAGGAGCGCGCCACCAGATTGTCCATGGTCAGGGCTGCGCCCCGCAATTCGCCGATGATGCGCCCGCGCGCGATGATCAGCGCACGGTCGCAGAGCGCGGCGACTTCCTCGAAATCCGAGGACACAACCAGCACCGCCGCGCCCGCATCGGCGGTATCGCGCACCATGCGGTGGATCGCGAGCTTGGCGCCGATGTCCACGCCGGCGGTCGGCTCCTCCAGGACGTAGACGCGCGCGCCGCTGCCGAGCCACCGCGCGACGAAGACCTTCTGCTGATTGCCGCCGCTCAGCCAGTCGATCATCGCCTCGCTGTTCGCGGGCCGCACGTCGAACCTGGTCAGCACCGCTTGCGTGCGCTGGCGCTCCGAGGCGGGCGAGAGCGGGCGCCAGTTGCTCGTGTGCGTCAGCGCCGGATCGGGAAACAGATTCTCGCGCAGCGACATGCCGGAAAACGCGCTTTCGCGCACTCGGTCGCCGGCGAGCAGCGCAATGCCGGCGGCGACGCGCCGCGGAATTTCGTCATTCGGCGAAAGCGCGGCGCCGTCCAGCCGGATGCGGCCGGCGTCCGCGCGGGTTTCGCCGAAAATCGCGCGCCCGACGGTCTGCTGGCCGGCGCCGCGCAGACCGACGAGGCCGACGATTTCGCCGGCTTCGATGCCGAACGAAATCGGCCCGAGCGTGCCGATGCGCAGCTCCGACACCTCGAGCACGGGCACGCCCGGGCCGCGCTCGGCGTGAATCGCGTGCGTGAGATCGACGGTACGACCCAGCATGTCCTCGACCAGCGAGGCCGGCGTGACCTCGGCGATCGGCGCGGTGCGCACGTGGCGGCCGTCGCGCAGCACGGTGACGCGGTCGACCAGGCCGAACAGCTCGTTCAAGCGGTGGCTCACGTAAATCGCGCTGGCGCCCTGCGCGCGCAGCTTGCGCAGCACCTCGAACAGATGCAGCGCGTCGGGCTCGGGCAGTGAGGCGGTCGGCTCGTCCAGCACGATCACCGTCGCTTCGCGCGACAGCGCGCGCACGATGCCGAGCACCGCCTTGCTCGCGGCGTTCAGGCTGCCGACGCGGGCGCGCGGATCGGGCGGCGCGACGCCCATGGCGGTGTAAATCTCGCTGGCGCGCCGCCATACTTGCGACCAGTTGATCAGTCCGCCGACACGGGGATAGCCCGCGACCAACGCGACGTTCTCGCCCACGCTCAGCTCGTCGACAAGGCCGAGATCCTGGTGGACGAAGGAGATCGGCAGACGCTCGCTGTGCGGATGCACGACGCGGCCGTTGAGGCGGATTTCGCCGCCGTCCGGCGGATACAGCCCGGCGAGCGTCTTGATGAGCGTGGACTTGCCGGCGCCGTTCTCGCCGATCAGCGCGTGGATTTCCCCGGGAGCGAGCGCGAAATCCACGTGATCGAGCGCGAGGGTGCCGATGAAGCGCTTGGTCAGGTCGCGCACTTCCAGCACCGGCCCAGCGCCGGCCGGGCGGGTGCGCCCGGCGGCCTGGTTCCGCGCCGTTTCCGGCGCGGCTGGGTTAGCCGAACTCAGCAATGCTTGTTTTCCCCGAGCCAGATGTTCGTGTAGTGGCAGGCGAAATTGTTGCTCGGGATGAACTGGTTCTCCTTCCCGCCCTCGGCGTTCACGTTCGCCCGCGTGACGAGATAGGTCGGCTGGATGAACTGCGCCGGCGGTTGGCCCGCCATGGCGCGTACCGCGGCGTCGATCGCCTCGTAGCCGAACAGCGTGCTCGGCTCGGGCACCGTGGCAACCTCGTAGTTGCCCTTGCGGATCATCTCGTACGTGGCGGGCGGCCCGTCGGCGCCGACCAGCTTCACCTTCGCGGGCGAGATCCCGGAAGCGCGCAGCGCCGAGGCGAACGTACGGATAGTAACCGTCGCAGCACGTCGTCATCCACCAGCTGTCGCCGTCGCGGGCGAGCAGCCCCGAAATCACCGAGGAGACGCGCGCCGTGTCGCCGATCGGGACGTTCACTTCCTCGAGGAACTTGCAGCCTTTGCAGTTCTTGATCGGCTCGATAGTCGCTTTCGCCTTGAAGCGGGCGATGGCGTAGCTCGTATCGACCATGTGGATGTCGCGGGCCTTGCCGTCGGAGCCGGCGATTACATAGGCCGCCTCGGTCTGGCCGATCTGCGCCGGGTTCGACACGATGTTCATGTAGAGGCCGAGCTTCGGGCTCGGGCCGGGAAAGGCGGTGGCGTGAATGCCGATCACCGGAATGCCGCGCTTGACGGCTTCCTGGATCGGCCGCTGCAGCGCGTTGGCGTCGGCCGGCGTAATGATCGCGGCGGGGTTCATGGCAAGCGCCTGATTTATCGCCGCAAGCTGGCCGCCGACGGTTCCCTGGCCGTTGAACGTGACGGTTTTCCAGCCGAGCGAGTGGGCGGCGTCGATGATGCCCTTACCCCAGTAGATGTAGGCCGTGTACGACTGGTCGGCCGACACCCAGGCGATGGTGAGCGGTTTGCGGACCGCTTTCGGGCCGCTGGTCGGGCCGGTCCATTCGGACTGCGGCTTGGTGCGCTCGACAACGATCTGCTTCGCTTGCGCCACCGTAAGGGTCGGGTCGATTTTCGGCTCGGGCCAGGCCGGGAACGGCTTGGCGCGCGCGCCCGCCACCTGCGCCGAGGCCGGGCCAGCCGCCAGCGCCGCTACCGCCAGCGCCGGCAGCAAGGCACCGACCCAGCGGCGGCCGCGCGCGCCGATACCGGAGTTCTGTCTGTTTTTCATGAACGTCATCTCCTTCCCATGCCGTCTATCCGAATATCAGACATTTGGTCGCCCCGATGCGTCAAGGCGGTTCATCATGAATTAATGTCCATGCGCGAATGCACGATGGGACGCGTCGGGCCGCTCAGGCGAACGCACCGACGAATTGGCCGGCATCGAGGATTTTTTCGTCGTCCAGCCAGATCGACGGTTGGCTGATGATCCCATCGAGGTGGATCTTCGCCTGCACCGTGCCGCCGGGCAGCGTCCCGCTGGCGCCGGTGCTGCCATGGGTCCAGCCGTAGACCCGCTCGACCTCGAAGCTCGGGTCCTCGCCGACCAGCGCGGCGCCGGGATTCGTGCCGATGCCCCAGGCGGCGAACTCGTAGGCGTTCTCGTCCTCCAGCGCGGCCAGCATGGTCGCGAGCCGCTTGGCCTCGCTGCCGCCCTCGATGCGCGCCAGGCGGCCGTTGTCGAAGGTCATCGTTACCGGCGTGGTGACGCGCCCCACCTGCGTGATGGAGCCGTCGACGACGGCGATGCCGGAGGCGCTTTTTGCACGCGGCACGCTGAGAAAGAGGCCGGGCGGAAACGCGTCGAGATCGCCGCGATTGGCCGCGACCCCGTCGAGGATCGCCAGTGGATGCTCGAGCCGGTAGCCCATGTCGGTGCCGAACGCGGTGGTCACCCGCGCCGTGCGGGCCCGCGCCACCCGTTCCGATACCGCATTGGTCAGCCGCACCAAGGCATCGATGTCGACCGAGAGCGTGCGGAGAAATCCGTCCTCGGTGACGCCGGGCATGGTGATGACGCGAGCGCCCGCCTGCTGCGCGGCGACGCGCGTCGAGGAATGCGTCATCGAATAGGTGGCGTAGAGATACGCGATGTCCGCCGCGTGCATGGCGGTGCGCACGGCGGCCGGCGGCTCCTGCGGCGCGCTGCGCCGCGTGGGCATGACGGTCAGCACCGGCTCGGCGCCGGCGGCGAGCGCGGCGGCCATCAGCGCCTCGGCGACGGACTGGTCGCGCATCGTGTCTGTGACGACGAGCACGCGCTCGCCCGGTTTCACGTTACCGCATTTCTCGATCGCGACGCGCGCGCAACGCTGCAATTCCACGGATTTCATTTTCATCTCGAAGCGGCTAGAAGAATCGCGCGGCTGCCAGGTGGGGACCGATCAGCCAACGGGTTCGGCGCGGGATTCGGCGAGAGCCGGCGCGGCCGTGGCCGGCATCTCGGGCGGCAGCGGCGCGCCGCCGCGGATCATGTCCGCCGCCTTCTCGGCGATCGTCATCGTCGAGGCGCAGGTGTTCGCCGAGGGGATGTTGGGCATGATCGAGGCATGACGACGCGCAGCGCCTCGGTGCCGTGCACACGCAGCGAATTGTCCAGGCCGCATCCGGGCAGCGCGGCGGGCCGGCAATACGGCCGCACATCCCGGTCACGGCGGCGGCACCAGGGTGGTTTCCGGGCGGAGGTTGCTTCCCAGATGATCGGGTTGCCTCGGTTGAACGAGCGATCCGGCGTGGACGGTTTTCCGAGACGAGCCGCCTCCGCCGACCGAGCGCTGTGGCTGGACGGCTGAATTGGGCCCTTTTCGGTCTCGATGTCCTGTCTGCGCGAAGATCTTGCTTCGACTGCCGCTCGGAGACCCACCAATGATCCATTGAGCTTCCGCGCTTTACTTGGCGCGCCCGAGAAGATTTGAACTCCTAACCCCCAGATCCGTAGTCTGGTGCTCTATCCAATTGAGCTACGGGCGCGCTATAGTTCGGCAATCGCTACTGGTCGCCAAATTTCAACCGCGGCGACCGCGGGACAAATAGCCGCTGACCCGGGCTGGCGCAAGTTCTCCGTCCCAGCAGACCGCGCGGCCGCATTCCTGATGCGCGCTCGGAGGCGCCGCGCCCGGGGCTTCACCAACGTGTGTAACCGAACGTAACCGGCTTGCTTGCCGCCCTCCGGTGAGCGTGCGACGATTTCGCGGCCGGCAGAATTCGGCCGCACCGATGTGCGATGCAACAGCGCAGGCAATCCTGCGACAGCATGGAAGGTTCCCGTGTCAAAGCCTTTGCGTAAAGCCGTTCTACCCGTGGCCGGCCTCGGCACCCGTTTCCTGCCGGCGACCAAGGCAATGGCCAAGGAAATGCTCCCCGTCGTCGACAAGCCGCTCATCCAGTACGCGGTCGAGGAAGCACGCGCCGCCGGAATTGAGCAGTTCTGCATGGTCACGGGCCGCGGCAAGACCGCGCTGGTCGAGCATTTCGATATTGCCTTCGAACTGGAGGCGACCTTGCGCGAGCGCGGCAAGTCGGATGCGCTGCAGATGCTGCGCGAAACCCAGGTTGAACCCGGCTCTATCGTGACCGTCCGCCAGCAGGAGCCGCAAGGACTTGGCCACGCGATCTGGTGCGCCCGGGCGTTCATCGGCGACGACCCGTTCGCGATTTTGCTGCCCGACGACCTGATCCTCTCCGATAAACCCTGCCTGTTGCAGCTGGCGGACGCCTATCGCGAGACCGGCGGCAGCGTGGTCGCCGTCACCGAGGTGCCTCCGGACCAGACCAACCGGTATGGCATCCTCGAAATCGGCCGCGACGATGGCCGCCTGGTCGAGGTCACCGGGCTGGTGGAGAAGCCGGACCCCGACGTCGCGCCCTCGAACCTCTCGATCATCGGCCGCTACGTGCTGCTGCCCGAGGTGCTGGGATACCTCGCCCGCATGGAGCGCGGCGCGGGCAACGAGGTGCAGCTCACCGACGCGATGGCCCGCATGATCGGCCACTCGCCCTTCCACGGCCTGCGCTACGAAGGACGCCGGTTCGATTGCGGCGACAAGATAGGCTTCCTCGAGGCGCAGATCGCTTTCGCGCTGAAGCGGCCCGATCTCGCGCCGGCGCTGCGCCGGTTTCTGCGGACCTGCATCGACGAGACGCCCGAGATGGCGCAGGCTTGAGCGCCCGCGCCGCAACGAAAACAGGGACGAGCGATGACCTTCCGCCACGACTTCGATCCGACCAGCCTGCGCGAGTACGACATCCGCGGCATTGTCGGGCGCACCCTGGACACGGCCGACGCATTCGCGATCGGCCGCACCTTCGGCTCCATCGTGGCGGGCGAGGGCGGGATGCGGGTGGCGGTCGGCTACGATGGCCGCCTGTCCTCGCCCGAACTCGAACAGGCCCTGGTGGATGGGCTGAAGGCGAGCGGCCTAACGGCGCTGCGCATCGGCCGTGGCCCGACGCCGATGCTCTATTACGCGGCTACCGAACTCGGGACCGACGGCGCGGTGATGGTGACGGGCAGCCACAATCCGCCGGATTACAACGGCTTCAAGATGATGCTCGGCCGCAAGCCGTTCTTCGGCGAGGCGATCAAGCGGCTCGGCGCGCTCGCGGCTGAGGGTGACGTGGTCGCCGAAGGCGCCGGCGGCGAGGAGCATGTCGACATCGTCGACAAATACGTCGCGCGGCTGATTTCCGACTGGGACGGCGGCGACCGGCTGATGACGGTGGTCTGGGACAACGGCAACGGCGCCGCGGGCGAGGTGCTGCAGCGGCTCGTTTCCGGCCTGCCCGGCCATCACATCGTGCTCAACGGGGAAATCGACGGCCGATTTCCCGCGCATCACCCCGATCCCACGGTGGCGAAGAACCTCGAACAGCTCATCGCCGAGGTGCGCCGAACGGAGGCCGATATCGGCATCGGCTTCGACGGCGACGCCGATCGCATTGGCGTGGTCGACGACGAGGGACAGATCCTGTTCGGCGATCAGATCATGGTCGTGCTGAGCCGGGACGTGCTGCACGCCCATCCAGGCGCGACCATCATCGCCGACGTGAAGGCAAGCCAGGTGCTGTTCGACGAGATTGCCAAGGCCGGCGGCAAGCCGCTGATGTGGAAGGCTGGCCACAGCCTGATCAAGGCTAAAATGGCGGAAACCGGCGCGCCCCTGGCCGGCGAGATGTCGGGCCACATCTTCTTCGCCGATCGCTGGTACGGCTTCGATGATGCACTTTATTCGGCGGTGCGGCTCCTGGGCATTCTGGCCCGCTCCGGGCGCAACCTGTCGGAGATCCGCACCGAACTGCCGAACGTCGTGAATACGCCGGAGCTGCGCTTCGATTGCCCCGAGGAGCGAAAATTCCGGGTCATCGAGGAAGTCGCGGCGCGGCTGCGCGAAACCGGCGCGGACGTGGTGACGATCGACGGGGTGCGCGTGCGCACCGCGGACGGATGGTGGCTGCTGCGTGCCTCCAACACCCAGGCGGTGCTGGTCGCGCGGGCCGAGGCCACGAGCGCCGAGGGGCTGGAGCGGCTCAAACAGGATCTGACGGCGCAACTCGAAGCGTCCGACTTGCAGGCGCCGGATTTCAGCGGCGCGAACGCAGGGCATTGATCCGCCGGAATTTGCTGCCGCGACGCGCCGCGCGGCTGTGCGGCTCTTCTTATATGGCGCGCTGCTCGATTCCCGGATCCTCGCGCAACGCGCGCGCCCCGGGGCTCGGGGCGCGGCTGCGTCCGGCCGTGGTCGGGGGATGGCGGCGTGTGGAAACGGGCGACCGGCGCTATCCCACCTTGCGGCATGATCCCGCTGGCCGGGTTGCGGGCGCGCTGCTCTCGGTTTCCTCCGCGGCGCTGCGCCGCTTGCGGGCCTAGGAGGGCGAGGGCTACGAGTTGGTTCGCGTGCTGGCCGACACGCCAGGGCGGCTGATGGCCTACGCCTGGATCGCCCGCGCCCCGACGAACCGCCCATGGAGAGCCTGACATGCTGCAAGCGCCGCCCGCCCGGCCCGGAATGCGCGAGGACGAGATCGACACGCCGGCGCTCGTGCTCGACCTGGACGTGTTCGAGGCCAATCTCGACCGCATGTCCGAATTGCTCGCGCCGACGGGCGTGAAGCTGCGCGCACACGCGAAGACGCACAAATGCCCGGTTGTTTCGCATCTTCAAATGGCGCGCGGCGCGGTGGGCCAATGCGTGCAGAAGGTGGCGGAGGCCGAGGCCTTGGCCTGGGCGGGCGTTCCCGACATTCTGGTCAGCAACGAGGTGGTCGGCGCGCCCAAGCTGGCGCGGCTGGCAGCGCTGGCGCGGATCGGACGGATCGCCGTATGCGCCGACGACGCGGCCCAGGTCGCCGCGATCGAATTGGCCGCTGAGGCGGCGCGGGTGCGTCTGCCCGTGCTGGTGGAAATCGACGTGGGCGGCGGACGTTGCGGCGTCGCGCCCGGCTCCGAGGCGGTCGCGCTGGCGCGGCGCATTGCCGCCTCGGCGCATCTGCGCTTCGGCGGTCTCCAGGCCTATCACGGCCGCGCCCAGCACATCCGCCGCTTCGATGAGCGGCGGGCGGCAATCGCGGGCGCCGCGGACGGCGCGCGGCGCACGGTCGAGCAGTTGCGCCAGCAGGGACTGGACTGCCCCATCGTGGGCGGCGGCGGCACCGGCACGTTTGCGTTTGAGGCGGCGTCCGGCATCTATAACGAGATCCAGGCGGGCAGTTATTGCTTCATGGATGCCGACTACGGGCGCAACCTGGACGAATCCGGCGCCCCCTTCAGCACGTTCGGCCAATCGCTGTTCGTGCTGGCCACCGTGATGAGCGTGCCCCGAACGGGCGTGGCGGTGGTGGATGCCGGGCTGAAAGCGTTGGCAGTCGACAGCGGTTTGCCGCTGGTCCGGGATCGTCCGGACGTCCGCTATGTCGGCGCCTCCGACGAGCACGGAAAACTGGAATACGGTTCGGAAACTGAAGCACCGAAGCTCGGAGAGAAGTTGCGGCTGGTGCCGGGCCACTGCGACCCGACCGTCGATCACTACGATTGGTACGTCGGCGTCCGCGCCGGCCGGGTGGAATGCCTTTGGCCGATCACCGCGCGCGGCGGCTTCGCCTGATGCCGCGCTGGGCGAACGACCTTCTTGTCGTCGGAAGCGGCTAAGCTCCAAGCGGCCGGTGCGCCGTCACGATGCCCGGGTCTGTGCCCGGGCATGGCGATGGCGGGTAGGTTCGCGATTCCGGTCGACCCGAACGCGCTCTAAGACCGCTTCGGCCAGGCGCTTACTGGATTGCGCAGTTCCAGGAACACAAAGCCAAGGCAGACGGCCACGATGCCGTCCATTGCAAAGCCGATAGGGTTGCGCGTGGCCAGCGCCGCAACGGCGAAGAACACGTGGATGATCGCGATGATCGCGGCCGCGAACGGGGTGGCTTCCGCGTGGAGGCGGAGGTTGCGATAGACGAACCGATACGTTGCCCCGGCCAGGACCAGCGATATCAAACCCGGAATGGCTGCGCCGGCGCCCGCGAACAGAAGCGTTGCCAGGACATCGACCACGATTGCGGTGACAACGCAATCGGTCAGCTCGTCCGGGACGCTGGGAATAGCGATCTGCATGATGCACCTGTCAGCTAACGGATGCTCGCGGCGGTCGGCGTTTCCATGATCGTGTTGCATGCTCCTGCCGGGCCGGCAACCACCAAGGCCGCGTTCCACCGCTGTGCGAACGCGCAGAATCTGGACCTCGCTTGGTTAAAATTGCGTATTCGTCGCGAGAATTCCCATTTTCGCTGTGTCGATCCCGCCGCCGCGTCAGGCGGCCAACACGGCACGGACGGCCTCGGCGCGCGGAATTGGCGCGACCGCGCCGTAGCTGGTCGTGGCCAGCGCCGCCGCCACCGCGGCGTAGCGCGCCGAGTTCCTCGGGCGTGTCGCCGGCGATCAGGCGGGCGAGAAAACTGCCGCAGAACGTGTCGCCCGCGCCGGTCGGATCGACCGGCGCGCAAGGCGAGGGCGGAATGAGCACGCGCCGGTCCGGCAGGCCGAGATAGGCGCCGTCGGCACCCATTTTCAGCACCACGATCTCCGGCCCCAGGCCGAGATAGAAATCGAGAATCGCATCGATGTCGGAAAGCCCGGTCAGCGCCAGCACGTCGTCCAGCCCGGGAAACGCGATGTCGGCCTTCGCGATCGCCGCATGGATGACCGCGGAGGCGCGGGCGGCGGGCCACAGCCGCGGGCGGAAATTGGTGTCGTAGGCCACTTTCACGCCGTGGCGGCGCGCCACGTCGATAGCGTGGAACACCGCGTCGGCCGCGATCGCCGAAATGCCCTGGCTGATGCCCGAGGCGAACAGCACGCAAGCCTTGGCGATCGCATCCTCGGGCACGTCACGCGCGGCGTAGCAGCTCGCTGCCGAGTTGGCGCGGTAGAACAGGAACTCGGGGCCACGCGGGCCGTGCATGATGAAATAGATGCCGGTCGGCCGCTCGGGCGAGCAGATCACCGTGCTGGTGTCGACGCCTTCATCCGCCCAGAGCCGCATGAAGCTGTCGCCGGCCGGGTCGCGGCCGACCGCAGTGATATAGCCGGCGCTCGCGCCCTGGCGCGCCGCGGCGATCGCGGCGTTCGAGGTATCGCCGCCGAACCCCTCAAAATAGAGCCGCCGCCCGGCCGGTTCGGGCGGGAGCTGGCTGAATTCGAGCATGGGTTCGCCCATGCACAGCAAATCGACCGCCACGCGGATCAGCCGCTTGCGAGGACTTGTCGCGCGGCGTCCGCGATTGCCGCGCGATCCCCGGCGGCGATGCGGCGTTCATCGACGAGCGCGCCGCCCATCCCCACAAAGGCCGCCCCGGCCGCCAAATATGCCCCGACCTGATCGGGGTCGACGCCCCCGGTGGGGCAGAAGGCCACATCCGGAAACACGCTACGCAGCGCCCGTATGTGCGCCGGGCCGCCGAGGGATGCCGCCGGAAATATCTTCACCACGTCGGCGCCCGCCGCCAGCGCCGCGCGAACTTCGCTCGGCGTCATGGCGCCCAGCATCAGCAGCGCGCCCGCCGAGCGGCAAGGCGGCGCCAGACTGTAATCGACCCAGGGTGCGACCACGAACCGCGCCCCGGCATCGAGGCAGGCCTGCGCCGCGATCGCGTCCGGCACGGTGCCGGCGCCGACCAGCAGCGACGGATCGGCCGCGAGCTCCCGGATCAGAGCCGGCGCGTCCGGGATCGTCATGGTGATTTCGAGAATTCCCAGCCCGGCCTCGCGCAGCCAGTGCACCGCCGTGGCGGCGTGGTCGGACGAGCCGGTTCGCACCACCGGAACCACCCGCGCCTCGCGCAACCGTTCGAGCAACCGATGCTGGGCCATGACGGTGTCCTCCCGCGCGATCAGCCTCGCACGGCGATGGTCGCGACGGAAGCGGGGCCGCCCCGCGATCAGAACACGACGCGGGCCCCGAGCAGGCGCAACACCAGCACCGTCACCAGCAGCGCCACGATCACTACCGACTGCCCCCAGCGCAGCCACGCGTAGCGGTTCGGCACCAAGCCACGCCGCCTGCCCAGATCCTCCACCACGACCGTCGCGATATGTCCCCCGATCAGCACGGCAAGCCCGAGATCCGCGATGCTGAACAGGGGGATCATCAGCGCCACCCAGCCGATCGACGCCGGCAGGACCCCGAGCAGCAAACGCCAGCGCTCGGTAGCCGAGGCTCCGGCGATCGGCGCCGCCTCGTCGAGCGCGAAGCCCCAGTGAACCGCGCCGAAGAATGCCAGCATCACCGCCGACCAGTACATCAGCAGGCCGAGCGTGCGCGTGTCGCCCGGCGCCGCGCGCATCGCGGCGAGGCCGAAGCCCAGAAACGGCACCAGGAGAAGCACCCCGAGCAGGATAGCCAGTGTCGGCAGTCGTCGGTTCATGCCAGCCTTCCCGGAAACGACCCGTATTGCCCGTGCCGGAGGCTCCGGACGGGCTTCGCGCGGCGCCGGCCGTTCCGCGCGCCCGCCGCCGCTACAACATCACTCCTACATGGTTAGTATCGCCGGGAGGCAACCCAGTTCGGGCCGATGTTGAGCACCGCCGTCCAGATCGTCGTCATTCTGCTGCTGATCGCCCTGAACGGCTGGTTCGCGCTGAGCGAGCTGGCCCTGATCTCCGCCCGCCGCACCCGGCTTGCGGTGCTCGAACGCAAGAAGACCCCGGGAGCGGCGACGGCGCGGCGGCTCGCCGAGGACCCGCAGCTCTTTCTGCCAACCGTGCAAGTCGGGATCACGCTGATTGGCATCCTGGCCGGCGTGTTCGGCGGCGCCAATCTCGCCTCCCGGCTGGCGGTCGGGCTGGCGCATTTCCGGCTGCTGCGGCCGATCGCGACCGAGCTGTCGCTGGCCCTCGTGGTCTTCGCGATCACCTACCTGACCATGGTGTTCGGCGAGCTGGTGCCCAAGCAGCTCGCGCTGCGCCGCCCCGAGAGCGTCGCCGCCAAAGTAGCGCCGCCGCTCGCCTGGCTCGCGCGCGTCACTGCCCCACTCGTCTGGCTGCTGCGCTCGTCCTCCAGTCTGGTGCTGCACCTGATCGGCGCCGCGCGATTGCCGCGGCCGGCCGTGACCGAGGAGGAGCTGAAGGCGCTTCTCGCCGAGGGTACCAAGGCGGGCGTCCTGGAAGACGAGGAGCGCAACATGATCGAGCGCCTGCTCCGGCTCGCCGACAAGCCGGTGCGCGCCATCATGACGCCCCGCACAGAAATCGCCTGGATCGACCGCACCGACCCCAAGCGCGACATCATCGCCGCGCTGAAATCGGCGCCGCATTCGCGCTTCGTGGTCTGCGACGGCTCGGTGGACAACGTCGTGGGTGTCGTCCAGGCCAAGGACATCCTGGACCGGCTACTCGACGGCGGCGAACTGTCGCTGGCCGCCTCGCTGCGCCAGCCCATGGTGGTGCCCGACACCGTCTCCGCCCTCGACGCGCTGGAGCGGCTGAAGGCCGATCCGCTCGGGCTCGCCCTGGTCATGGACGAGTACGGCAGTTTCGAGGGCGTGGTCACGGCGGCCGACGTGCTAGAGGCCATCGTCGGCGAGCTCGGCGAACCCACGCCGGAGCCGCCGGGCACGGAACATGTCGAAGGCGTGATGGTGCTCGACGGGATGATGCCGGCGGACGAGCTGAAGGCGCGGCTGGGCCTGCCCGACCTTCCCGCCGAGGGCACGTATCACACCGTGGCCGGGCTCTTGCTGGCGCTCTTGCGCCGGGTGCCGCAAGCCGGCGACCGCATCGTGTTTGGCGGCTGGCGATTTGAGGTGCTGGAGATGGACGGCCGGCGAGTTGCCAGGGTGCGGGCGACCCGCGAGCCGGTGCCGGAAGCGGTCGTCGGGTGAGCCGCCCGCTGTTTCGCAAGTCGAGGAGCTGACGCGCATGGCCGAGGCCGACGTGGTGGAACGGGTTTCCCCCGCGAGCTGGGAAGACCCGGTGGATTCGACGACGCAAGCCCGCGCGGTCGCGGCGCTGGAGTCCGGGCGGGTGCTGTTGTTTCCCAGCCTCGCCTTCGCGCTGGAATTGGCGGAGCGGCAGTTCCTGACGCCGGAGGCCGCCGACAGCAGCCGCAAGAACATCAGCTTCGACCCGGCCTCGGGGCGCTGCATCGGCACGGCCGCGGGCGGGGTGGACGCGGCGCTGCTCGCCGGCATGCTCGACCGCTACGGGCGGCTCGCGACCCGGCTCGTGCGGAACCTGCTGCCCGGCTACGCGGCGGAACTGGAACGCGCCCGCACCAGCTTCCGCCCGGTCGAGGTGGAGCAGCGCCCGCAATCGGTGCGCCACGACGACCGGCGCCTGCACGTCGATGCGTTCCCGACCCGGCCGATGCGCGGGCGGCGCATCCTGCGCGTGTTCAGCAACGTGGCGCCGGACGGCGTCGCGCGGCAGTGGAACGTGGGCGAGCCGTTCGCCGAGTTCGCCGCGAAATTCCTGCCTCGGCTGCGACCCGCGCTCCCCGGCTCGGCGCGAGCGCTGGAACTCCTGGGCATGACCAAGGGGCGGCGCAGCGAATACGACCAGATCATGCTCGGCCTGCACGACACGGGAAAGCGCGACGAGGCGTATCAGCGCAACGCGCCGCGCACTGGCCTCGCGTTCCCGTCCGGCGCCACCTGGATGGTCTACACCGACCAGGTGCTGCACGCGGCGCTGGCGGGTCATTTTGCCTTCGAGCAGACCTTCCACCTCCCCGTCGCGGCGCTCGCGCAGCCGGAGCAGTCGCCGCTCCGCATGCTGGAACGGCTGACCGGGCGCGCTCTGGTGTGACGCGCCGCATTCCCGCATCGGCACTGCTCGTACGGCGGCGCTGCTCCCATCCGGCGTCTTCCCCGCAGGCAGCGCAAACGTTCTTTCCGGCGAAAGCCAGGACCCACAGCGCTTCCCGGCTTCTATTCCGCAGGCAGCAGAGTCCAGGGCTGCTCCGCGACAGCCGGCGGCTGGCAGAGCACCGGGACGCCGTTGGCGGCGCGCACGTTCGGCGCCAAGCCCATCTCGGCGCGCAGGGCGCGAAACAGCCCGCCATGCGCGATGATCAGAACGGGGAAGGGCCGGGTCAGCGCGCGATTCACCGCGTCGGCGGCGCGAACGCGCAAATCCGCGAACGATTCGCCGCCCTTCGGCGTCGAGCGCCCGGCGATCCAGTCGGTGAACCATGCGGTCATCGGCTGGCCCTCGTGCTCGCCATACGCGGTTTCGTGCAACTCCGGCTCGAACGCGACGCCGAGGGCGAGCGCCGCCGCCACGATCTCGGCGGTGGCGCGCGCGCGCGACATCGGCGAAGACACGATGGAGGCGATGCCGCGCCCCTGCAGAAGCTCGGCCGCTGCGTGCGCCTGCGCGAGGCCGTTCGCGTTCAGCGGGATATCGAGATTACCCTGCGCGAGGTCACGGGCATTCCAGTCGGTCTGGCCGTGGCGCAGGAACCAGAACGCCTGCGCGTTAAGCCGGCTCAGGACAAACCCTCCTGTTGCAGCATCCGTTGCACGGCCGGACGCGCCAGCATGCGCTCGAAATGTGCCGCCAGGTTCGGCGGCAGCGCAATCTTCGAGGCGCGCGCGGCCCAGTATTCCACGTAGAACAGCGCCGAATTGGCGATCGAATAGCGCCCGATCACGTACTCCTTGCCGGCGAGCTCTTTGTCCAGGAGGGCGAGCCCCTGCTCGAACATCTGCCGGCCTTGCGCTTTCACTTTGTCCTCGTCCGCCGGGTTGGGCGTGTAGGCCGAGGGCCGGAACATCCGCGAGAAGCCGCGCATGTGCACGGTCGCGACGACGTAATCCATCGCCTCCAGCGCGCGCGTCTGGCCTTCCACGTCCTCGGGCCACAGATTCGCCTCCGGATTGGTGCGCGAGAGCCAGAGCGCGATGGCCGGGAACTCGGTGAGGATCGACCCGTCATCCCGCTCCAGCGTCGGCACCTTCGCTTTCGGATTGATATCGGTGAACGGCGCTTTGAGGTGCTCGCCCTGCGGCAGCACGAGCTTCCGCAGTTCGTAAGGTTTGCCGATTTCCTCGAGCAGCACGTGAATGCCCATCGAGCAGGCGCCGGGCGCGTAATAGAGCCTCATTTCATTCCTCCGGAGGTGTTGCACCAAGCAACAATGCTCTTAGCTTAGCCATTGCTCGCCATGACAATCTCGGCACGATTCTTGGTCGGGATATTCGGCCTCGCCGTCACTCAGTCGAACAGCGAACTCACCGAGCTCTCCTCGCTGATGCGCCGCATCGCCTCGGCGAGCAGCGGCGCGATGGTAAGCTGGCGGATATTGCGTGCCTTGCGCACCGCCCCGGTCGCCAGAATGCTGTCGGTGATCGTCAGCATGGCGATCGGGCTGTCGACGATGCGCGCCACCGCGCCACCGGAGAGCACGCCGTGCGTGACGTACACGTTCGCGGAGTTTGCGCCGTTCTCGATCAGCGCCGCCGCGGCGTTGCAGAGCGTCCCGCCCGAATCGACGATATCGTCGACCAGGATGCAGTCGCGACCGCGCACGTCGCCGATCACGTTCATCACCTCGGAGACGCCGGCCCGTTCGCGGCGCTTGTCGATGATGGCGAGGTCGCAATTGAGCCGGGTCGCGATGGCGCGGGCGCGCAGCACGCCGCCGACATCGGGCGAAACAATGACGACGTCCCGGCCACGAAAACGCTCTTGTATGTCACGGCTGAACAGCGGCGCGGCGTAGAGGTTATCCACCGGGATGTCGAAGAAGCCCTGAATTTGGCCGGCGTGCAGATCCATCGTCAGGACGCGGTTGGCGCCGGCCTCGGTGATCAGGTTGGCGACCAGCTTGGCGCTGATCGGGGTGCGCGGGCCGCTTTTGCGGTCCTGCCGCGCGTAGCCGAAATACGGAATGACCGCCGTGACCCGCCGCGCCGAGCCGCGGCGCAGCGCATCCAGGCAGATCAGCAACTCCATCAGGTTGTCGTTGGCCGGATAGGATGTGGACTGCACCACGAAGACGTCCTCGCCGCGGACGTTTTCCTGGATTTCCACGAACACCTCCATGTCCGCGAAGCGGCGGACCGAGGCGCGGGTGAGGGGCAGGTTCAACTGCTCGGCGACCGCCTCGGCGAGCGGGAGATTCGAATTGCAGGCGACGATTTTCATGCGGCGCATCCCGGAGCGGCCGACGCAGCGAACGGCGGCCTTCTAGCAACGTGACAGAACCATGTCCAACCTGGCCGGCGCCTGAACCCGGCCCGAGCTTCGCGGTTGCAGGTCATGGCGGAGTTGCAAACGGCACCGGAACGCTGCGCCCCCGGGCGCGTTGATGCGTGACCGAGCGGTCACGCGGTGACGACGATCGCCGCGGGCCGTTGCTGTTGGATCAAACCCGCAAGGAGAGCCACATGCTGAAATGGGCCCTCATCTTCTTTATCGTCGCGATCATCGCCGGATTCTTCGGATTTTGGGGCTTGGCCGCGGCGGCGGCTACGATCGCGAAGATCCTGTTCTTCATCTTCCTGGTCGTTTTCCTGGTCCTGCTCGTCGCCGGGCTGATGGCGGGGAGGGCGGTGCTGTAGCGATTACTTCCGCTCCGCCCCGGGGCCAGGGTGCGGGGAAGGCGAGGGCGCCTTTCCCACACCTCCGCCAGCCCCTCCGCCGCCGAGGGCGCTGGGCGGAGCAATGCGTGCCGCGCTGGCGGGCTGGATCCGGCTCTTGCCGCTCTGCTTGAGGATCACCTGCTGAATGCCGCCAGCCGCCTGCTGGGCGACCACGGCGGCGACATCGCCCCAGAAGTGATCGAGCGAGCCGGTCGGAACGTCATTGAGCTGCACCACCCGGCCGAGATCGTGCCCGGCAGCGTCGCTGATCAGCCACTGAATCTCCACGCGCACGTTGCCGCCGCCCGCCGGCGCCGTGCGGACATGCCCGACCACCAGGAAGTCCGCGCCTTGCGGCGAGTTCCTGCACAATGTCGCCTAGCCGCGGCAGTTGCCGGCGCATCTGTAGGGCAAGGGACTGATTGCCGTCGCCGGGCGCGCCGGTCACGTCCGGCACCGCGACCTGCGCCGGGCGGTTGTAGATGCTGTGCGGGTCGCTGCGCTTGCGGATCGCGTCGATGGTGACCAGCAAATCGGCGATCTTCGGCGCAATCGCGGCCGCCTCCATCTTCAACGCCAACGGATCGCCGTCGGCCCAGGCGGCGGCCGGCATCGGCACGCCGGTCGTGGAGCCCTGCACGCGGCCCCTCTCGTCGCGGATCGTGTATTTCGGGGTCACGCGGTCGTTTTGCAGCTCCGCGCTTACATCCAGCCGCCAGTCGCCCGGCCGGACGCTCTGGGCGACCGCCGGCACCTCGCGGGCGACCAGCGCGTCGGCGACCGCTCCGGCGAGCGTGTCGCCGGCGGAGTTGGTCAGCAGGGCATGCGTGGGCGAGGGCACGGCCAGTCGCGCCGGGGGCGGCTGCGCCAGCCGGGCGCCCATGGCGCCGGGCCGGCCGATGAAGGGCTGCGGCAGATCGCCGCAGGCAGCCAGCAGCAGCGGCAGGAGTAGCAATACTCGCACATGCACCGTGAGACCACCCTATTGCGTGACGATGGATATCTGATGCCCGATCGGGCCGCCGCCGGAGCGGGTGCGGCGCCGATGGCTGAAGAACCGCGCCTCGTCACCGTAAGTGTCGGCCGGCGTCACGTGTGCCTGCCGCACACCGGCTTCCGCCAGCCGGGCGGCGCAATAGCCGGCGAGGTCGAATTGCCAGCGCGACGGTCGTTGCCCAGGCTTGAACAACCGCGCGTGCCCGGCGCCGCGGGCCAGTACCGCCTCGCGGACGTCCGGACCGACTTCATAGGAGTCCTGGGCGATGCATGGACCGATCGCCGCGGCGATGCGAGCGGGGCTGGCGCCCAGTGCCGCCATCGCGGCCAATGTCGCCTCGAGGACGCCGGCAACGGCGCCGCGCCAGCCCGCATGGGCCGCGCCGATGACGCCGGCGACCGGATCAGCGAACAACACGGGCGCGCAATCGGCCGTGACGATGCCGAGCGCAAGCCCCTCCCGATCCGTCACCATGGCGTCGGCGCTGGGCCCCGATCCGGCCGGCCACGGCTCGGCGACGTGGACCACCTCGGCCCCGTGAACCTGGGTCAGCCCGACCAGCCGCGCCGGATCGGCCCCGACCGCCCGCGCCGCGCGGGCGCGGTTGTCCAACACGTGCTCGGGGGCATCGCCGCTGGACAGGCTGCAATTCAGCGTCGCGTAGCCGCCGGACGAGACGCCGCCGCGGCGGGTAAAGAACCCATGGGCAGCCGGCAGTTCCGGGCACGCCAGCACCTCGGCGGTCGTCATGCATCGCGCTCGAAGCCGGGTGGGGTCGGAAGACCCGGCCGAGTGATGGCCAGGGTCTTGAACAGCCGACCCATGTGCATGGGCTCGGCGAGCCGCTGCGCGGCCGCGATGAACGCAGCGCCGCCCGCGGGCGGCTGACCCCGCGCCAGCCGATCGGTGCGCTGGAACAGGCCGAGGCGCGCGAGGAACACGCCCTGGGGCAGCGGACCGTGGACGGCGGCGCCGGCCTTGCGCGCCGTATCCGCGACGGCGGCAAAATCCACGTGGGCGGTCAGGTCGGCCTCGCCGGGCGCCCCCAGCGGATCGGACGGCCGGCCGTCGCGAATGGCCTGCAGGCTGTCGCCCGGCGCGCTTCGATCCGGCCCGTAGTCCAGAATCAGCGCCGCGCCGCCCTGCCCGGTCAATCGCGCTCCGAGCCACGCGGCGAGATCGCGGGCGGGTTCGCAGATTTCCAGGACGCGAGGGGCCATGCGATCCCCCTCACCCCGGCCCTCTCCCCCGACGCGGGGGAGAGGGAGAATTTGGCCGCCACCTTCCTTCTCCCTCTCCTCCCGCTTGCGGGGGGAGAGGTCAGGTGAGGGGGGCCGAGTCGCGGTCCCGCAAGCGGATAACTTGCCCAAATCCGGCCCTACAGGCTGCTCGGCGAACTGGCCACTGTCCACAAACCGCTCGGCCCAACCGTCGGGCCGATGCACGAATTGGCGGATCGGGAGTGCGTCCAGAAATTCGTTCGCGATCAAGATGAGCGGCCCCGGCGGGAGTTCGCTCAGCGCGTCGTGCCAAGCAGCGTCCGGCAGGGCTTCGGCCTGGCGGGCGCGCAGGCGGGGCGAGGTCTCGATCAGATGCAGCCGCAGCGCGGCGCGGAAATCGGGCGCCATCTTGCCGATCGCCCGCAGCGCGTCGCGCATCAGCGTGCCGCGGCCCGGACCTGCCTCCGCCAGCAGAACCGGATCGGGCCGGTCCATGCTTTGCCAGACTACCGCCGCCCAGAGCCCCAGCAGTTCGCCGAAGACCTGCGAGATCTCGGGCGCGGTGGTGAAATCGGCATAGGGATCGTGGTTGGCGTAGTAGGCCGCGTTGGCCCGCGCCATGAACCGGTCCAGCCGTTCCATCTACGCCGGCACGTTCCGCGTCAGAACCGGCTGCGGCCGGCTGCGCCACATGAGCCAGGCACCGGCGAGCAGGAGCGGAATGCTGAGCAACTGGCCCATGGTCGCGCCTTCCCAGAGATAACCCAGGAAAGGGTCGGGTTGGCGGAAGAACTCGCCGATGATGCGGGCCACGGCATAGCCGGCAAGGAACGCCCCTGTCAGGAACCCGATGCGCTCGCGCAGGCGAACGTTCCGGAACAGGCAATACATCACGACGAACAGCACCAGTCCTTCCAGCAGCGCCTCGTAGATCTCGCTTGGATGGCGCGGAATGGGGCCGCCGTTGGGAAAAATCATCGCCCAGGGCAGCCATGCCGGCGCGGGGCGACCCCATAGCTCGCCATTGATGAAGTTGGCGATCCGACCGAGCCCGAGCCCGATCGGCGCGCAGACCGCGATGCGATCGGCGAAGCCCAGGAAGTTGATGCGTTCATGCCGG
Organism: uncultured Alphaproteobacteria bacterium; assembly: GCA_963761015.1. Taxonomy (GTDB): domain Bacteria; phylum Pseudomonadota; class Alphaproteobacteria; order Acetobacterales; family Acetobacteraceae; genus CAVXFL01. The sequence continues at coordinate 90,226 of CAVXFL010000017.1, read as the reverse complement.
CAGAACCAGACGATGGCGATGGCGACCCCCAGCATGCCGCCATGGAAGCTCATGCCGCCCTGCCAAACGGCAAAGATGGACAGCGGATGGTGCAGATAGAAATCCGGCTGATAGAACAGCACGTAGCCGAGCCGGCCGCCCAGCACCACGCCGAGCGTGGCCCAGGTGAGGAAATCGTCAGCCTGCTCCGCGGTCGCGACCGCCGGCGGTCGCTGCACCAGCCGGCGGAGCAGGCGCCAGCCGAGAACCAGCCCGACAATATAGGCGAGGGCGTACCAGCGGATGGCGAACGGCCCGAATCGCACCAGCACCGGGTCGAAGCCCGGGAACATCAGAATCGGAATCATACGTACGGATCGGCCTGACGGAGATAGTCCCGCACGTAGCGGGTCACGCCGGCTTCGAGCGCGGTGAACTGGCCAGCGAATCCGGCCACTCGCAGCCGCTCGATCGGTGCTTCGGTGAACGATTGATACTGCCCGCGCAATTCGGCGGGCATGTCGATGAACTCCACGTCGGGCTCCTGGTCGGCGGCGCGGCACACGGCGTGCGCCAGATCGAGATAGGTGCGCGAGTGCCCGGTGCCGACATTGAACAGGCCATTCGCGTTCGGATTATCGAGCAGCCAGAGCAGCACGTCGACCACGTCGTCGACCCAGATGAAGTCGCGGCGTTGCATGCCGTCGGGCAATCCCGGCTGATCGGAGCGGAACAGGCGCGGCGCATGGCCGGCCAGGATGTCGTCGTGCTTCACCTTCACAACCGAGATCATGGACCCTTTGTGGTATTCATTCGGGCCGTAGACGTTGAAGAATTTCAATCCCGCCCATTGCGGCGGCCGCGCCTCGCCCCGCGCCAGGCCCTTCGCCACCCAGAGATCGAACGCGTGCTTGCTCCAGCCGTACAGGTTCAACGGCCGCAGCCGGCGCAGGAATTCCAGGGATGCGTCGTCGTCGAACCCTTCCGAGCCGTCGCCGTAGGTCGCCGCCGAGGAGGCGTAAGCCAGCCGCACCTCGCGCTCGGCGCACCACCTCCAAAGGCGCTGTGGCAGCGACACATTGCTGCGCCAGACCAGATCGCCGTCCGTCGCGGTGGTTCTGCTGATCGCGCCGAGATGGAACACCATCTCGACCGTCGGCTCGGTGTCCAGAAAACCGTCCAGCGCTTCGGGCGCGATCAGCCGGCCGGGCGGATGATGCGCGAGGTTGTGCCATTTCTCGGCATCGCGCAGCCGATCGACCACGACGGTGTCGTGGCCGCGCGCCACCAGGGAAGCATGCAGGTTGGAGCCGATGAATCCGGCGCCGCCTGTCACCACTATCATGGGTCGGGCTTATAGGGGTGGCTTTCCGCGGTTGGAAAGCCGCCGCGGGGAATGGAGTGGCGGACATGGCCGACCGGCCGCGATTTTTCGACGATCTTGCCGGCGTGGCTGGCGGCGCGATGTCCGCGCTCAGCGGGCTGCGCGACGAGGCCGAGGCGATGGTCCGCTCCAGCCTCGACGACGCGATACGCCGGCTCGATCTGGTGAAGCGCGAGGACGTGGAGGCGCTGCGCGAACTCGCCGCCAACGCGCGAGCGGGGCAGGAGGCGGCGGAGGGCGAGCTGGCGCTGCTGCGACATCGGATCGCCGAGTTGGAAGCGCGGGTCTCGGCGCTGGAGCGGCCGGGCGAATCGGCCGCCGTCCCCGAGGGCCAAGCCTGAGACGCCACCCGGCCGGGGAATGCTTGGCCCGGTAATTGCTTGCGCTGCCCCGCCGGGGTTTGCCATATGCGCCTGCGCGCCGCCACCAGCTGAAGCTTGCGGCGCGCTCGGTGAGGCCGGTAGGCTACGCCTCGTGGAGTCCCCGGTTCCGGACCACCCCAGGGAGTTCGGGGCTCGGCACTGCTCCCGGCCTGCCTCTTTTTGGGAGACCCGCATGTCCGCGCTGACCACCTCCGTTCAGGAACGCGCCACCAATCCCCTCGATCTCATGGAGCAGATCGCCACCGCCAACGACTGGGTCTTCGATCGCCGCAACGATTCGGAAATGGCCGCCGAGGCGCCGGGCAAGTGGTGCGATTACGGGCTGTACTTCAGTTGGTCGCACGAGATCAGCGCCATGCACTTCACCTGCGCGTTCGACCTGAAGGTGCCGGAACGCCGGCGCGGCGTGCTGTACGAACTGCTGGCGCTGGCCAACGAGCGGTTGTGGATCGGCCATTTCGGCATGGACAGCGATGACGGCATGCCGGTGTTCCGCCATGCCGTGCTGCTGCGCGGCGCCCCGGGTGCCTCGGCCGAAAGCCTCGAGGACATGGTGGACATCGCCATCGCCGAGTGCGAGCGGTTCTTCCCTGCCTTCCAGTTCGTGCTCTGGGGCGGCAAGTCGCCCACCGAGGCGTTGCAGGCCGCCATGCTGGAGTGCGCTGGCGAGGCGTGAGCGCTTCCGAACGAATCCCGCCCATCCTGCTGGTCGGCTGCGGCCGGATGGGCAGCGCGCTGCTTGCAGGGTGGCGCGAACGCGGGTTGGCCCCGTCCGTAGCCGTCGATCCGGCCCCGCCCTCGGTCCCGGCCGGCATACGGCTGCTTCGCACTGCCGACGCCATTCCCGACGACTTTGTCCCGGCCGCGGTGGTGCTGGCGGTGAAGCCGCAAAGTGCGGCCGAGACCCTGCCAGCCTACGCGCGATTTGCCGGCCACGCGGTGTTTCTCTCCATCATGGCCGGACGGACCATCGCGGGCATCCGCCGGCTGCTCGGGCCGGGCGCGGCCGTGGTGCGCGCCATGCCGAACACGCCCGCGGCGATCCGCCAGGGCGTCACGGTCGGGTGTGCCGGGCCGGACGTGTCCGAACCGCGGCGGGTGCTTTGCGGCAGGCTTCTGGAAGCGGTGGGCGCGGTCGCCTGGGTCGAGGACGAGGCGCTGCTCGACGCCGTCACCGCCGTCTCGGGCAGCGGACCGGCTTACGTGTTTCTGCTCGCCGAACTGATGGAGAAGGCGGCGCGGGAACAGGGTCTACCGCCCGAGTTGGCGCGACTGTTGGCGCGGCGAACGGTCGCTGGATCGGGCGCGCTCTTGCAGACGAGCGAGGAGGACGCGGCGGTGCTCCGCCAGGCGGTGACCAGCCCGAAGGGCACCACCGAACGCGCGCTCAGCATCCTCATGGCCACGGACGCCTGGCCCGCGCTGGTGTCGCGGGCGATTGCCGAGGCCACCGCCCGCTCGCGCGAACTCGCCGGGTGAGCTGAACCGATTCGGCGCGGAGAGGACCGATGGACGACGCGGAATTCGACCGTCTGCTGATCGCAGCCGCCTTCGACGAGATTGCGCTGAAAGGCTGGGCGCGGCTCTCCATTGCCGCGGCGGCGCGCGCGGCCGGGCTGAAGCTGGATCGCGCGCGGCTGCGCTTCCCCGGCCGCGGCGCGCTGCTGCTGCGGTTCGGCCGCATGGCGGATCAGGTCGCGCTCGTTGAAACGCCGGCTGAAGGCGCGGCGCGCGACCGGCTGTTCGGCCTGCTCATGCGCCGCATCGACGTGCTGCAGGCGCACCGCGCTGGCGTGCTCGCGCTGATTCGGGCCATTCCGACCGACCCGCTGCTCGGGCTGGTGCTGACCGGGGCCAATCTGCGCAGCATGGGCTGGATGCTGGAGGCGGCCGGCATCTCGGCGAGCGGGCCGATCGGCGCGCTCAGGACCAAGGGGCTGCTCGGCGTCTGGCTGGCGGCGCTGCGTGCCTGGCAGCGCGATCACGATCCCGACCTCGGGCGCACGATGGCGGCGCTGGACGATGCGCTGCGCCGGGCCGAGCGGCTGGCCTCTTGGCTCCCGGGTGGGCAACGCGGTGGCCCGGATGGCGCTTCTCCGGAGGATTCCGAACCGCACCCCGCTCCGGAACCACCGCCGCCGGAGACCGAGCCGCCCACGGCCGCGGTCATGTAGCTGCGAGAGGGAAAAGCGGCTCAGGCGGCGTGCGCGAGAACCAGCCGGCGGCGCGGCGCGGCGCGCATTGGCACGACCGCGTATAAATCCTTCACCGCCTCGCTGATCGTCACGCCAGGCAGGCGCGGCATGACGCCGCGGCCGAAGGATTCCCAGAATCGGGCACCGCGCAGCACCAGCCGAAGGTTGATCGGCGGCACGTAGAGCGCGGTGTCGCGCCGCTCGACGCGGAACATCGCGCCCGCGAGCAGGCGCCCGATCTGCCCGGCCGAATAAGGTTGCCCCTGGCCGAACGGCGTGCTCTCGGCCTGTGCCCAGACGCTGACCCGGTTGGGCACCACCACGAGCAGCCGCCCATCGTCCTTCAGCACCCGCCAGATCTCGCGCAGCATCCCCCGTGCGTTCTCGGCGATTTCGAGCCCGTGAACCAGCAGGACCCGGTCGAAGGCGAGATCCGGGAACGGCAGCGCTTCCTCGCTCGTCAGGCAGCAGCGATTCGCGCCCTCCACCGGCCAGCGAGCAGCTCCCGGCTGGCCGGTCGGAGCGGCGGCAATGCAACGCGCCGCACTCGCCCGCCAGGTTTCCAGATAAGGCGCGGCGTAGCCGACACCGAGGAAAGACAGGCCCGTGCCCTGCCCGGGCCCGGACGGGGCGGGCGGCCAAATGGTGGCCAGCCGCTCGCCCAACAGCCGCGCCGCCATCTCGCCGCGCCCTGTGCCGTAGAAATCCGCTGCCGCGAATACGTCGGTAGTCATCACCGAACTATAGCACATCCCGCGGTTCCCGTCGGGAGCCATCGCGTGTTAAATGGCCTCCATGCCCGTGACCGCACAACCCGTTCCGATCCTGTCGGACAATTATGCTTGGCTATTGCGCGATTCGGCTACCGGCGCGACCGCCATCGTCGATCCGGCCGAGGCCGGGCCGATCGAGGCCGCGATCGACCAGGCCGGCGGCCGGTTGGACCTGATCCTGCTGACGCACCACCACAACGATCACGTTGGCGCGACCGAGCCGATTTGCGCGCCGCTACGGCGCGCAGGTGGTCGGCGCCAGGGCGGACGCGCGCCGACTGCCCCGGCTCGACCGGGAGGTGGCCGAGGGCGATACGGTGATGCTCGGGGAAAGCGCGGCGCGGGTGATCGAGACTCCCGGCCATACGCGCGGGCACATCGCGTATTTTTTCCCCGATGGCGGCGTGCTCTGTTGCGGCGACACGCTGTTCAGCCTGGGCTGCGGCCGGCTGTTCGAGGGTACGGCGGCGGAGATGTTCGCGAGCCTGCGCAAGCTCGCGTCCCTGCCCGGCGACACGCTGGTCTGCTGCGGCCACGAATACACCGAGAACAATGCCCGCTTCGCGCTGCACGCCATGCCGGACAACACCGCGCTGAAGGCGCGGGCGGACGAAGTCCGGCGGCTGCGCGCCGCTGGCGAGCGGACCGTGCCCGCGCGTATGGCGGACGAGCTGAAGGAGAATCCGTTCCTGCTCGCCCCGGATGTCGCGACGCTCGCCGATCTGCGGGCGGGCAAGGACCGCTTCTGAGGAGGTTCCGGTGCAACTGTTCTACTCGCCGACAAGCCCGTATGTCCGCAAGGTCATGGCCTGCGCCATCGAGCGCGAGATCGACGGGCGCATCGAGACGCTGCCGACCAATCCCCATGCCTCGCCGCCCGAACTGATCGCGCAAAATCCGCTGTCGAAAGTTCCGTGCCTGATCACCGAAGACGGCTTCGCCCTGTTCGACAGCCCGGTGATCTGCGAGTTTCTGGACAGCATCGGCGATGCCGCGCCGATGTTTCCCCGGCCGGAAAGCTCGCTTCGCTGGCACGCGCTGAAGCTGCAGGCCCTCGGCGACGGCATGCTCGACGCCGCGATCGCGCGCCGGCTCGAACAGGCGAAGCCGCGGGAAGCTGCGCGCGAAACCTTCATGGCCCGCCAGAAGGCGGCGGTCGACCGCTCGCTCGATCACCTGGAAGCCGACCCGCCGCACAAGGCGATCGATATCGGCACCATCACCGTCGCCTGCGCGCTCGGCTATCTGGATTTTCGGTTCGCCGCCGAGCCTTGGCGGGAGGCGCGTCCGCGGCTGGCGGACTGGTTCGCGGCCTTCGCCAAGAACCCGGGAATTGCGGGCACCGTGCCGAAGGACCCGGCCTGACGGCAGTCGCTTCCGGTCGCGAAACCCGCGTTCCGCCCGACGGTTATGGCGGCGGGCTTCGAGACCAGGCCAGAGGAGGCGACCAATGGCGCGCACCCGGAGGACGGAGGAGGCCAGCGAAAAGCACGAGTTGGCGCGCGGTCTGACCGAAGAGGCGCTGGAGCTGTATTCGCGAGGCGACCAGGCCGCGGCGGATCGGCTCGTCGAGCGGGCGGCAAGGATCGACCGCTCGGCCGTGGAGGAAGTGGTTCAGGAACTCGAGGAAGACGCGGCGCAGCGCGGGGAGAACTGAGTGCGCTCGGCACGGGTCGCCATGGATCGTCCGTCCGCACGAGGCGTCCTGGATGGCCGGAACACGTCCGGCCATCACGAATTGGCTTTAACGTCGGGCCCTGTTCAGGCCATGTACTGACCGCCGTTGGCCGAGAGCGTCGAGCCGGTGATGAAGCCGGCCTCGTCGGCCGTGAGGAACGCGACGCCGCGCGCGATTTCGTCGGCGTGGCCGAGGCGGCCGACTGGTATCCTCGCGACGATCTTCTGCAGTACGTCCTCCGGCACCGCGCGCACCATCTCCGTGTCGATATAGCCGGGCGCAATCACGTTGGCCGTGATCCCGTGCCGCGCGCCTTCCTGTGCCAGCGCCTTGGTGAAGCCCACCATGCCGGATTTGGCCGCGGAGTAGTTGCTTTGCCCGAACTGGCCGGCGAGCCCGTTCACGCTGCTGACATTCACGACGCGGCCGAACTTCTTTCCCCGCATCCCCTCGAAGGTCAGCTTGCACAGGTTGAAGCAGGAGCCGAGATTGGTGTCGATCACCGCATCCCACATCTCGCGCGTCATGCGCGAAATGCTGGCGTCGCGGGTGATGCCGGCATTGTTCACCAGGATCTCGATCACGCCGTGCTGGTCGGTGATCTTCTTCACCGCGTCCTCGCACGAGGCATAGTCGCCGGCGTCGAACCGCAGCGCGGCGATGCCGGTCTCCCGGCGGAATTTCTCCGCCGCCTCCTCGTTGCCGGCATAGCTCGCGACGACCGTGCGGCCGGCCTGTTTCAAGGCACGACAAATCGCGGCCCCGATGCCGCGCGTGCCGCCGGTCACCAGCGCAACTCTGGCCATCGCTTCCTCCGTTTGTTGGTTTGCCGAGTGAATCTAGCACCGATCCGCGCGGAGGCCACGCGGCGGCAGCCCATCGTGGGTCAAAGAAAAGCCCGGCTCGCGCGATTGCGAACCGGGCTCGTTGCGTCCGAAACTGCCGAGCTTTACCGCTCGACGCACATGGCGACGCCCATCCCGCCGCCAACGCAGAGCGTGGCGAGGCCCTTCTTGGCGTCGCGCTTCTGCATCTCGTGCAGGAGCGTCACCAGCACGCGCGCGCCGGACGCACCGATCGGGTGCCCGATCGCGATGGCGCCGCCGTTCACGTTCACCTTGCTCGTGTCGAACGCGAGATCCTTGTTGACCGCGCAGGCCTGGGCGGCGAAGGCCTCGTTGGCCTCGATCAGATCGAGGTCGCCGATTTTCCAGCCGGCCCGGTCCAGTGCCTTGCGGCTGGCCGGGATGGGGCCGGTGCCCATCAGGGCCGGATCGACGCCGGCGGTGGCGAAGCTCGCGATGCGGGCGAGCGGCTTCAGCCCGCGCCGCTCGGCTTCCTTGGCCGACATGACCACGAGCGCCGCCGCGCCGTCGTTGATGCCGCTGGCGTTGGCGGCCGTCACCGTGCCTTCCTTGTCGAAGGCGGGGCGGAGCTTGGCCATGCTCTCGGCCGAGGCGTCGTGGCGGATGTATTCGTCGTCGGAGACGACGGTGTCGCCCTTGCGACCCTTGATCGTCACCGGCGCGATCTCGTCCTTGAATTTTCCCGCCTTTGTGCGGCGGAGGCCTTCTGCTGCGAGGCGAGGGCGAAGGCGTCCTGCTGGTCGCGGGTGATCTGATAGGCCTTGGCGACGTTCTCCGCCGTCACGCCCATGTGGTAGCCATGGAAGGCATCCCAGAGCCCGTCCTTCAACATCGTGTCGATCAGGCCGAGCTCGCCCATTTTCACGCCCGCGCGCAGATAGGCGGCGTGTGGCGCCTGGCTCATGCTCTCCTGGCCGCCGGCGACGACGATCTGGCTCTCGCCGGTCTGCACCTGCTGGGCGGCGAGCGCGACGGCGCGCAGGCCGGAGCCGCAGAGCTGGTTGATCCCGAACGCGGTCTTGGAATCGGGCAAGCCGGCGGCGCGGGCGGCTTGGCGGGCCGGGTTCTGGCCCTCGGCGGCGGTGAGAATCTGGCCAAGGATCACCTCGTCGACATCGCCCGGATCGAGCTTGGCGCGTTCCATGGCGGCGCGGACCGCGACCTCGCCGAGCTTGTGCGCGGCAAGCGCACCGAACGCGCCGTTGAAGCTGCCGACCGGGGTGCGGGCGGCAGAGACGATGACGATTTCTTCCATGAGGGCTCCTCCGTGGCCAAAGGGCGGGTATCGTTCGGCGCCCGCTTGCTGGCGATGTAAGCTTTATGCTGCGCTGCGGCTAGGTCCGGCCCGCTCAGAACGCCCGCCGTGCGCGCAGGGCTGCCGCCAGCGTGCCGTCGTCCAGCGCGTCCAGCGCGCCGCCGATCGGCACGCCTTGCGCCACCCGGGTGACCGTGACTCCGATCGGCGCCAAGCGCTCGGTGAGCCAGTGCGCGGTGGTGGCGCCGTCCACGGTGGCGCCCAGCGCCAGGATCACTTCCTTGGCCTCGCCGGTGCCGGCGCGGGCCAGCAGGGCAGCGACGTTCAGGTCGTCCGGGCCGGTGCCGGCCAGCGCCGAGAGCGTGCCGCCGAGTACGTGATAGAGCCCACGATGCACATGCGCGCGCTCCAGCGCCCACAGATCGCCCACACCCTCGACCACGCAGATGATTGCGCGGTCCCGATTGGGATCGACGCAGATCGTGCACGGATCGCGGCTGTCGAGATTGCCGCAGACGCTGCACTTGCGCACGGCCCTCGCCGCCGCGGTGAGCGCGGCGGCGAGCGGCAGCAGGCGGCTTTCCGGTTGCTGCAGCATGCGCAGCGCGGCGCGGCGCGCGCTGCGCGGGCCGAATCCGGGCAGCTTTGCAAGCAACTCGATCAGCCGCTCGACCTCAGGCCCGCCCATGAGCTTCCGAAAACGGCAGGATTTGTGGCGTGCATACGCGCGGCAGGCGTGGTGCCGAGATTTGCATGGGACCAGGAGGAGGCGCGGCGCAACCTCGCGAAACGCGGAGTCCTATTGGCACAACGCCGCATCCCGACAACGAGCTGAAGATCAGGATTATCGGCGCACGGAAGCCGGCCCGACGCAGTAGCGGATGTTTTGCGCCGGGTTGCTGACCACGATTCCGCCGGCAACGGTCAAAACGGCAATTTCATGCCGGGCGGTAAATTCAGGCCGCCGGTCATCTTCTGCATCTCGTCGGACGCCATCTGCTCGATCTTGCGCTTGGCGTCGGCATGGGAGGCCACGATCAGATCCTGCAGCATCTCCATCTCCGCCGGATCGGCGAGCTTCGGATCGATGCGGACCGCGCGCATCTCGCCGCGGCCGTTCAGGGTGACCGCCACGAGGCCGGCGCCGGACGTGCCCTCGACGTCCATGGCCTCCAGTCGCGCCTGCATCTCCTGCATTTTCTCCTGCATCTGTTGCGCCTGCTTCATCAGGCCGGAAAGGTTTTTCATGCTTGCTGCTCCCAGTTGGAATCGTCCTCGGGCCTGAGATCGGAATCGGCTTCGGTGAGCGCGGTTTCGTCCGCCGCCTCCGCCGAGGCTACGTGCTCGGGCGCCTGCGCCGGCGGCAGCCCGTAGGCGTCGAGACGACGGTCACGCACCTGCTCGATCCGGGCGCCGGGGAAGGCGTCGAGAATGGCGCGGACCAGCGGATGATCGGCGACGGCGCTGCGCCTTGCGGCGTCGGCCGCGCGCGATTGCTCGGCGAGCGTGGGTTCGCCGGGCTCCGCCGAAAGCGCGATGGTCCAGCGCGTACCGGTCGCATGTTGCAGCAAGGCGGCCAGGCGCGCGGCGAAATCCCGCGGCGCCTCCGGTTCGGGGCGGAGCTCGATGACCGGCGGGGCAAAGCGGACCAGGTGCGCCGAATGCACGAGATGGGCGTGCAGCATCGCCTCGCGCTGGTCGGCGACAAGTTGCGCGACGTCGCGGAAGCTTTCGAGCTGCGGCAGGGCGCCAGGTGGCGCCGCCGCCGGGGAGGGAGGTTCCGTCGCGAGCGCCAAGGCTTTCGCGCTGCTCGCCCCCTCTCCCCGCAACCGAGACGAGGGCGCGGTCGCACTGCCGTCTCCCCCTGATTTCAGGGGAAGCGAGCTGGCTGAGGGAATTTCCTGCCGCCTCGTGGATTCGCCCTCGCCCAGTCGCCGCACCAGTTCGCCGGGCGACGGCATGTCCGCGAGGTGGCAAAGGCGGATCAGCACCATTTCGGCGGCGGCGCGGCGGTCGGGCGCGGTTTCCACCTCGCCGACGCCCTTCAGCAGCACTTGCCAGGCGCGGCCCAGTACCGGGACGGACAGCCGCTCCGCCAGCGCCGCGCCGCGCGTGCGCTCGGCTTCCGGCAGGGCCGTGCCGTCGCGCAGCGCCGGAACGGTCTTCAGACGGGTGACGGTGTGCAGCAGTTCCAACAGGTCCTGGAGCAGCATGCCGAAATCGGCGCCCCGGTCGTGCGCCCGATCAGTGATGGCCAGCGCGTCGGCAGGCCGGCCGCCCATCACGGCTTCGAGCAGGTCGAATACGGCCTGCCGATCGGCCAGGCCGAGCATGTCGCTGACCTGATCAGCCCCGATGGTGTCGCCGGGCTCCGCCTGGGCGATCGCCTGGTCGAGCAGCGAAAGCCCGTCGCGCACCGAGCCGTCGGCGGCGCGGGCGATCAGGTCGAGCGCGTCCGGCGCGACCGCGATCCCTTCCGCCGCCGCGATCCGCCCGAAATGTGCGGCGAGATCGGCGGCGGGGACGCGGCGCAGGTCGAAGCGCTGGCACCGCGACAGCACCGTCACCGGCACCTTGCGCGGGTCGGTGGTGGCGAAGACGAATTTGACGTGCGGCGGCGGCTCCTCCAGCGTCTTCAGCAGCGCGTTGAAGGCGTTGCGCGAGAGCATGTGGACCTCGTCCACCACGAACACCTTCGTGCGCGCCTGGAGCGGACGGAAGCGGGTTGCCTCGATGATCTCGCGCACGTCGTCCACGCCGGTGCGCGAGGCGGCGTCCATCTCCACCACGTCCGGGTGGCGGTCGGCGAGGATGGCGACGCAGTCGGGGCAGACGCCGCAGGGATCGGCGGTCGGGCCGCCCTTCCCATCAACGCCGGTGCAATTCAGCGCGCGGGCGATGATCCGGGCGGTCGTGGTCTTGCCCACGCCGCGCACGCCGGTGAGCATGAAGGCATGGGCGATGCGGCCGATGGCGAAGGCGTTGCGCAGCGTGCGCACCATCGCGTCCTGCCCGATCAGGTCGGCGAAGCGCGTGGGGCGGTATTTGCGCGCGAGGACTCGGTAGGCGACCGCCTGGACGGTGGCGGGATCGGCCGCGGGTATGTCGCCGAACAGGCCGGAGCCGGCGTCCGGTTCGGCGGCGAGATCCTGCGGGAACAGGCCTGACATGCGCGGGGGCGGTGCAGCCGCCGCGGCGGCCCCTTCTGATGTGGTTCGCGAGGCGGGAGGCCGAACGGGCGACCCGAGCGGGTCTCGTTGCGGCTGCTTCCTTCCGGACCTGACCGGGTTGGCGAGGCGCTCGTCCGCCGCCGACCTCCCTGCCGCACCATATCATGTTCCCGCCGAGGCCGGGCAAGGGCGGCTGCCGTTTGCGAAACCCGCGACGCCAATCCCTTCCCGGCTTTCGCCGGGAAGGGAGAAACGGCAAAAGGAGAAATCGGTATGGCGCCGAGCCACGACAAATTGTCGCGCAAAGACATCCCGGTGGACGAGCGGCTGATTTTCGCCCTCGACGTGCCAAGCGCGGAGCAAGCCAGGGAACTGGTGGTAAAACTGGGCGATTCGGTTCGCTTCTATAAGCTCGGGTTGGAGCTGTTCATGGCCGGCGGGTATTTCGACCTGCTCGCCTGGATTACCAACCAAGGCAAGCAGGCATTCGTCGATCTGAAATTCTTCGACGTGCCGCAGACGGTAGGCTCCGCCGTCCGGCAGTTGCGCGGTCGTGGCGCGAGCTTCGCCACCGTGCACGGCAATGACGCCATGCTGAAGGCGGCCTGCGCCGAGAAGGACGGGTTGAAGATCCTGGCCGTCACCGTCCTCACCAGCCTCGACGAGGCCGACATGAGGTCGCTCGGCTTTCAGGTGAACGTGGAAGATCTCGTGTTGTCGCGGGCCAGGCGGGCGCTGGATATCGGCTGCGCCGGCGTCATTTCATCGGGCTTGGAAGCCGAGCGGCTGCGCGATCGGCTCGGAGATCAGTTCCTCGTCGTGGTGCCTGGCATCAGGCCGGTCGCCAACATCGACGACCAGAAACGGACGGTCGATGTGGAGCAGGCGTTTCTGAACGGGGCCGATTACGTCGTGGTCGGCCGGCCGATCCGCGCCGCGCCGGAACCTCGCGAAGCGGCGGCGCGAATCCAGGAACGGATCCGCCGGCTGTTTCCGGGGTAGCGACCCGCGTTGCCGGACCTGAGCGGGCGTGGCACGGTCCCGGCGTCCCAGCCTGGTACCCGCCCGTGCCCCTGATCCTCGCCAGCCGTCCCAATCCCTATACCGGCAGCCCGCTCGACCGCGCGGCGGATCGGCGCGACGACGCTGACTGGATCGCGGCGGCGTTGGAGCACCCGCAAAGCCTGTTCGCCCCGGTCTGGCGCTCGCGCAACCTGATGCGCGGCGTGGTCGAGCGCCGGCCGGAGGCGGTCTATCTCAGTGCCGAGGCGGCGGCCGCGTTGCGCATGGCGGGCGGACCGTGGGCCTTTCTGGGCTCGCTGGACGGAACTCCTCTGTTCGCCGTGGACGTGAGCGAGGTGGACGACCCCGTACCCCTGCTCCCGGAAACGCTCGGCGTATTCGAGGATTTGCGCGCGGTTCCTGGTCTGCTGCCGCCGGCGGACGCCTCGGTGCTCGCGCACGCGCGCGGGCTGATGCATTGGCGGGTCCGCCATCGGTTTTGTGGCATCTGCGGCGGCGAGTGCCGGCCGAAGAGCGCCGGCAACGTGATGCAGTGCAGCGCCTGCGAGGCGCAGCATTTTCCCCGCACCGACCCGGCCGTGATCATGCTGGTGGTCCGCGGCGACCGCGTGCTGCTCGGCCATTCGCAGCGTTTCCCGCGCGCGACCATGTATTCGACCCTGGCCGGCTTCGTGGAGCCGGGGGAAAGCCTGGAAGAGGCGGTCGCGCGCGAGGTGCTCGAGGAATCCGGGGTGGAGGTCGGCGAGGTCCACTATCATTCGAGCCAGCCCTGGCCGTTTCCGGCCTCGATCATGCTCGGCTTCTACGCCGACGGTCTGAGCGACGAGATCACCATCGATCCGAACGAGCTGCGCGACGCCCGCTGGTTCAGCCGCGCCGAGATCCGTGACCACGAGGCGCTCGGATTCCACCTCCCGCGCGGCGATTCGATCGCTCGGCGGCTGATCGAGGACTGGGTGGCGGCCGGTTCTTGATGCACAGCGTGGGCCCGACAAAATTGACGAGCGAGCGCCCTGAACCGGTGAGGGTCATTCAAGATGAAAGCGCTGCCGATTGCATTCGCGGCGATCGCGGTCTGCCTCGGCGGCGCGGGGCCCGTGACGAACGCGTCGCCCACCTCGCCTGATCGGGCGACCACCGCGCTCCAGCGGAACACCGTCACGCATCTCGGCATTACGCCGAATTCCATGGGCACCACCACGCAAACCGGCACTCCGGCGCAATCAGCCGCCAGGGAGTATCCGCCGGGCAAGCGGGGGCGTCCCCCCAACGTGCTGCAGCCGCTTGGTCCGGTGCCGCCGATTGAGCGCCTGCCCGTGACCGAACGGCTGATGCGCCCCCCCGCGCGCGCGCCGGCCGGGCATACCCGATCGGGCAACTTCAGCGGCATGGCCGGGGCGGTCAATTCCACCGCGTCGATGCCGATGAACCCTTACGTCCCAATCCTGGGCCATCCGAAGCAGGACACCGACCCCTAGCCGGAATCGCCTGCCCTGCCCTGCGCGAGCCGGAACGGGGCGGCGTGGTAGACGCCCAGGATCTTCAGCTCGCGGGAAAAGAACTCCAATTCCTCGAGCGCCCGCGCGAGCGGCTTCTGGTCGGGGTGGCCCTCGACATCGCAGAGGAACTGTGTGGCGGTAAACTCGCCGCCGACCATGTAGCTCTCCAGCTTGGTCATGTTCACGCCGTTGGTGGCGAAGCCGCCCAGCGCCTTGTAGAGTGCCGCCGGCACGTTGCGCACCCGGAACACGAACGTCGTCATCAGGTTCGGCTCGGTCGCCGCCGGCGTGCGCGGCTCGCCCGCCATGACGTAGAAGCGTGTCGTGTTGTGCGCCGCGTCCTCGACGTTGTGGCGCAGAATCTCGAGGCCGTAGAATCCCGGCCGCCAGCGACGAGGCGATCGCCGCGTCCTCGGGGTTGTTCCATTCCGCGACGAGTTGCGCCGAGCCGGCGGTGTCGGCCTCGACCACCGCCTTGGCGCCGAGTTCCCGCAGCATGGCGCGCACCTGCCCGAGCGCGACCGCGTGCGAGTGGATGCGCTTGAGCCCTCCGATGGTCGCGCCGCGCGGGGCCAGCAGGCAGTGTTCCACGCGCTGGAAATGCTCGCCGACCACGAACAGGCCGCTTTCCGGCAACAGATGGTGAATGTCGGGCACGCGGCCGGCGAGGCTGTTCTCGCAGGGCAGCATCGCCAGCGTGGCCGCGCCGGAGCGCACCGCCTCGATCGCCGCCTCGAAGGTATCGCAGGGTAGCGTGTCCATGCCCGGGTTGGCGGTGTGGCAGGCGAGGTCCGAATAGGCGCCGGGCCGGCCCTGGAAGGCGATCGGCCCGCTCATGGGTGATGGGCCTTCATGGCGCGAGTTCCCGGCGGGCGCGCTCCAGATCGGCCGGCGTGTCCACGCCGAATGGTCCCACCGCCACCCGCGCGCAGGCGATACGCATGCCGGCCTCCAGGGCGCGCAATTGTTCCAACCGCTCGCGGCGTTCGAGCGGGCTCGGCGGCAGCGCCACGAACCGCGCCAGGGCTGGCCGCCGCCAGGCGTAGATGCCGATATGGTGCCAACGCGGCCCCTCCCCGTAGGGGATCGGCAGGCGCGAGAAATACAGCGCCGGCGCGACATCGCTCCCCTCGGCGAAGGCGCAGGCCGCTTTTACCACCGAATCCGCCGCTGCCTCCTCCGCATCCCGGATCGGCGCGACGAGGGTGCCGACATCGATCGCCGGATCCGCCACCGGCCGCAGCACGGCCCGCAGCGCCTCGGGCCGGATCGTCGGAAAGTCGCCTTGCAGGTTCACCACGATGTCGTGCCGCCCGTCGGGGTCGAGTTCGGCCAGCGCGGCATGCACGCGGTCGGAACCCGATGGCAGCGCCGGGTCGGTCAGCACCGCGATTCCGCCGGCCCGGCGCACCGCCTCGGCAGTCGCCTCCTCGGCGCAAGCGACGGCCACGGGCCCGATCGCCGCCTCGCGCGCGCGCGCCAGCACGTGCGCGACCATCGGCCGGCCGTGAATGTCGGCGAGCGGCTTGCCCGGCAGGCAACTCGCGGCGAGCCGGCTCGGGATGACGACGATCGGAGTCATCGGCGCGCGCCTCCATCGCGCGTGCCGGGCGGCGGCGCGGCGTTGCTCGGATCGGGCATAAGGTGATGCAAGCAGGGCCTTTATCTTTGATGCGCCGCACCTTAGGAAGGCCCCCGCAAGGGTGCAACGCTGACCGAAGCAGCGCGCGCAGCGCTTCCGGTTTCGTCACGTCTGGGAACGGTGGGGAACGCGCCGAATGGATAGCTTGGAAGTCAACAAGGCAATCGCATCCATTCTCGTCGCCGGAATCGCCTTCATGGTGAGCGGATTCATCGGCGACATCCTCGTCGCTCCGCATGCGCTGAAGAAGCCGGCGATCGAGATCGCGGGCGCCCCCGCGGAAACCGCTTCGGCGGCGCAGCCGCAAACCCCGAAGGCACCGCCGATCGTGCCGCTGCTCGCCTCCGCCGACGTCGCCAAGGGCAAACAGCTCGTCGAGACCGACTGCACGATCTGCCACACCTTTAACAAGGGTGGACAGCCGAAGGTGGGACCGAATCTCTACGGCATCGTCGGCGACCCGCGCGCGCACGAGAAGGGCTTCGACTATACGGAGGGACTGCAGAAGCTCGGCGGGAAGTGGACCTACCCGCATTTGGATCAGTGGCTTTACGACCCGCACACCGTCGTTCCGGGTACGCGGATGGCGTTTTCGGGCATCAAGAACACCAAGGAACGGGCGGACGTCATTGCCTACTTGCGGACGCTGTCGCCGCACCCCGTGCCGCTGCCGAGCCCGCAGGAGGTGAAAGCGGCCGAGCAGGAGGCGGCGCAAGCCAAGGCGGGCACCATGAAGGCGGCCGCCACGCCCCCGGCGGCGGCGCAACAGGCGACCACGAAGGCCGGCCCGCCGCATCCGACGTTTGTCTCGCTCGTCGCCAAGGCCAATCCCGCCAAGGGCAAGGAGATCGCGGAGACGGTGTGCGGCATCTGCCACAGCTTCAAGAAAGGCGCGCCACCGAAGATCGGCCCGAATTTGTGGGGCATCGTCGGCGACCCGAGAGCGCACGAGGCCGGGTTCGACTACTCCACCGGACTCAAGAAGCTGGGCGGCACCTGGACCTACGATGCCCTTAATCACTGGCTTACCGACCCGAGGGGGGTCGTGCCCGATACGCGGATGATGTTCCCGGGCTTCAAGAGCGAGAAGGAGCGGGCGGAGGTCGTCGCCTTTCTGCGGACGCTGTCCGACCACCCCGCGCCGCTGCCGAAGGCCGGTGCCGCCGCCGCGCCACCCGCCGCCCCGGCCGCCAAGCCCACGCAGGCCGCGGCGACGCCTGGACCGGCGGCGCCGGCGCAGCCGGCCACACAACCAGCCGCGCCGGCGCCGAAGCCCGCAGCCGCTGCGCCATCCGCGGCCTCGGCCGCCAAGCCCGCGCCGAGCCAGGCCGCCACGCAACCCGCCGCGCCGCAGCCTGCCAGCTTCGTCGCGCTGGTCGCCCACGCCGATCCGGCCAAGGGCAAGCAGGACGTCGAGACTTTCTGCGCGATCTGCCACTCGTTCGAGAAGGGACAACCGCCGAAGATCGGGCCGAACCTCTACGGCATCGTCGGGGCACCGCGCGCGCACGAGGCCGGGTTTGACTATACGGCGGGGCTCAAGAAGCTGGGCGGAACCTGGACCTACGCCAATCTCAACCAGTGGCTGACCAACCCGATGGCCGTGGTTCCGGGCACGCGCATGATGTTCCCCGGCGTGAAGAGCGAGAAGCAGCGGGCAAACATCGTTGCCTATTTGCGGACGCTGTCCGAGCACCCTGAGCCGCTGCCCACGCCGGCCGCGGCCGCGCCATCGCCGGCTCCGGCCCCGAGCGCCAACAACCCGAGCGCGAAGAAGGAGTTGGTCACGCCGGCACCGGTCACGACCCGCGGCACCGAAGTTGCGCCGGCCGCGGGTGGAACCCGCCAGGAGAACCCGGCGGAGCAGGCTTCGCCGGCCGGCGCCGGCTTGCCGGCTCAGCAGCCGCAGGGGGGCGTGGTGGGCGCACCCACGCCCGCGCGCAAGCAACCCTGATCCCGGGTTGGACCAGGCGGCCGAAATCGCCGGTCTGATCGCGGCCGCCGAGGCGGCGGCCGATGTCGCGGGCGCGGTGATCCGACCGTTTTTCCGCGCGGCGCTGGACGCCGAGGTCAAGAGCGACCGCAGCCCGGTGACGATCGCCGACCGCAGCACGGAAGCGGCGATCCGGGCGGTGCTCGCGGAGCGGTTTCCGGAATACGGCATTCTCGGCGAGGAACTGGCGCCGGTCCGGCCGGAGGCGCGGATGCGCTGGGTGCTCGACCCGATCGACGGCACCCGCGCGTTCATCACTGGCCGTCCGCTCTTCGGCACGCTGATCGGCCTGTTGGACGGCGAGCGGGCGGTCCTCGGTCTCATCGATCAGCCCGTCACCGGCGAGCGCTGGATCGGCATCGCCGGGCAACGGACCCGGTTCCGCGGGCCGTTCGGCGGCAAGCCGGGATGCCGGCCATGCGCCGAAATCGGCGAGGCCGAACTCTCCTGCACGTTGCCGGAGATGCTCGGGGAGCCGGAAATGCCGCGCTGGCGCCGACTCGCCGGAGCGGTGCGGCGGGTCACCTGGGGTGGCGACTGCTACGCTTACGGCCTGCTCGCGCTCGGACATATCGATATCATCGCCGAAGCCGACCTGAAAATCTGGGACTGGGCGGCGCTGCTTCCGGTCATCGAGGGAGCCGGCGGCGTGCTGACCGATTGGGAGGGGCGTTCGCTCCGTCCCGGCGATCCGGGCGCCAGGTATCGGGTTCTCGCGGTGGGCGATCCTGGGCTGCTGGGCCCAGCTGTGGCCCTTCTCGCGAATTGATTAAACACCCGATCGCAACAGTGGGTCGCGCACAGTGATGTGACGACGTATGGTCCCCGTTTCCTGAAGCGGAGAGCCGCGTGCGTCGCAGATCTTTCTTGACGGCCTCGATGGCGATGCCGCTCGGCTTCGCGGCGGCGCGGCGGGGATGCGCGGCCGGGCCGGCTCCCGGCGCAGCGGGCCCGATCCGGACCTATGTCCTGACCATGATGGACAAGCCGTTGCTGCCGCCCGGCTTCTCCTGCTTCCCGTATGTGAACCCGGATGCCCCGAAGGGCGGCGAGGTGGCGCTGGCGGCCATCGGCTCGTTCGACAGTTTCAACCCGTACATCGTGCGCGGGACCGCGGCGGCGGACGTGAACCGGGTGTACGACACGCTGCTGCGCCCCGACGCCGACGAGGCCAGCACCGCCTACGGCCACCTCGCCGCGCTCGTCGAGCTTGCGGCCGATCGCTCCTGGGTGGCGTTCGAGATCCGGCCGCAGGCGCGGTTCCACGACGGCCATCCGGTCACCGCCGAGGACGTGGCCTGGAGCTTCGATACTTTGCGCGACAAGGGCCGGCCATTCTACCGGGCCTATTACGCCGATGTCGCGAAGGCGTTGGCGCCGAGCCCGACCCGCGTTGTGTTTCAGTTCAGGACGAACCGCAACCGCGAGTTGCCGCTCATTCTCGGGGAAATGCCGGTACTGCCGAAGCATTGGTGGCAGGGCCGCGCGTTCGACAAGCCGCTGACCGATCCACCGCTCGGCTCCGGCACCTATGCGGTGGATCGCTACGAATTCGGCCGCAGCGTGTCCTATCGCCGGGTGCCCGATTACTGGGCCAAAGATTTGCCGACCGCGCGCGGGTTGAACAATTTCGACGTGGTCCGCACCGAGTATTTCCGCGACGCCACGGTCGCTTTCGAGGCGTTCAAGGCGGGGCAGATCGATTTCCGCGAGGAGAACATCGCCAAGCAATGGGCCACCGGCTACGATTTCCCCGCCGTGAAAGAGGGGCTCGTCAAGAAGCAATTGCTGCGCCACCATTTGCCCACGGGAATGCAGGGCTTCGCCATGAACGTGCGGCGCGACGTCTTCAAGGACCCGCGCGTGCGTCAGGCGATGAACCTCGCGTTCGACTTCCAGTGGTGCAACAAGGAGCTGTTCTACAACGCCTATACGCGGACCAGGTCCTATTTCAGCAACAGCGATCTGGCCTGCTCCGGCATTCCTCGGGGCGACGAACTGAAACTGCTGGAGCCGTTCCGTAGCCAGTTGCCGCCGGACCTGTTCACCACCGAGTTCACACTCCCCGTTACCGACGGGTCCGGTAACAACCGCGAGCACCTGATCGCCGCGCTGAAGCTGCTGCGCGCGGCGGGCTGCACGATCAAGCAGCGCAAGCTGTTCGACAAGAAGGGCAATCCGTTCGCGTTCGAGATCCTGCTGGATCAGCCGGCGTTCGAGCGCGTCGCCTTGCCCTACGTGCAATGGCTGGCGCATCTCGGCATCACCGCACACGTGCGCACGGTCGATCCGGCGCAATACCAGCGCCTGATGGATCAGTTCCAGTTCGACATGACCGTGGCGCTGTTCTCGGAATCCGACAGCCCCGGCAACGAGCAGGTCGGCTACTGGACCAGCGCGAGCGCGAAACAACCGGGCAGCGACAACCTGATCGGCGTCGCCAACCCGGTGGTCGATGCCCTGGTCGCGCAACTCATCGTCGCGCCGGACCGGGCGCATCTCCTCACCATCGCGCATGCGCTCGACCGGGTGCTGCTGTGGAACTGGTACGTGGTGCCGCACTGGCACTTGCAATCGGTGCGCGTTGCCTACTGGGACCGTTTCGGCCGGCCCGATAAGCCGGTGCGCACCGGGGTCGCGCTGGACAGTTGGTGGATCGACCCCAAGCTCGCCGCCGCGACCGACAGCGCCCGCAGGGCCGGCATCAAGTAGGCCGCGAGAAATGGCAGCCTATCTGTTCCGTCGCCTGCTGCTGGTCATTCCGACCTTGTTTGGCATCATCGCCATCAACTTCGTGGTTGTGCAGTTTGCGCCTGGCGGTCCGGTCGAACAGATGATCGCCGAGTTGAAGGGACACGGCGCGAGCGTCACCGGGCGCATGACCGGGCAGGGCGCGCATGAAACCATGCCGATGCCCACGACGTCGGGCGGGATTTATCGCGGGGCGAGCGGCCTCGACCCGCACATCGTCGCCGATATCCGCAAGATGTTCGGCTTCGACAAGCCACCGCTCACTCGATTCTGGCTGATGCTGAAAGGCTATCTGCGCTTCGATTTCGGCAAGAGCTTCTTCCGGGATCGGTCGGTGCTCAGCCTGATCCTGCAGAAAATGCCGGTCAGCATCTCGCTCGGGTTATGGTCGACATTGCTGGTCTACGTGATCTCGATCCCGCTCGGCATTGCCAAGGCGGTGCGCGATGGCAGCCGCTTCGACGTGGCGACCAGCGCCGCCGTTCTGGTCGGCTACGCCGTGCCGAGCTTCCTGTTCGCCATTCTGCTGGTCGTGCTGTTCGCCGGCGGCTCGTTCGCGCAATGGTTCCCGCTGCGCGGGCTGGTCAGCGAAAACTGGTGGAGCCTGAGCTGGCCCGCGCGCATCGGCGACTATTTCTGGCACATGGTGCTGCCGATCACCGCCATGGTCATCGGCGGCTTTGCCAGCCTGACGATGCTGACCAAGAACAGCTTTCTCGACGAGGTCCGCAAGCAATACGTGCTGACCGCGCGCGCGAAAGGCGCCGGCGAGCGGCGCGTGCTGTATGGCCACGTGTTCCGCAACGCGATGCTGCTGATCGTCGCCGGCTTCCCCGCCGCGTTCATCAGCATCCTGTTCACCTCGTCGTTGCTCATCGAGATCGTGTTCTCGCTCGACGGGCTCGGTCTCTTGGGATTCGAGAGCGCGATTCAGCGCGATTACCCGGTGATGTTCGGCACGCTCTACATTTTCACCCTGCTCGGGCTGCTGATGCAGATCATCGGCGACATTATGTATACGGTTGTCGATCCGCGCATCGACTTCGAGAGGCGCGGCTAGATGTCGGCCTTCGATGGCCCGGCACCGCCGATCGCGGCGGTTCCGAAACCGCCGCCGCGTTGGCTTTCGCCGCTGTCGCGCCGCCGGCTCGCAGTGTTCCGGGCGCATCGCCGCGGTTGGTGGTCGCTCTGGATTTTCACCGTGCTGTTCGTGGTGTGCCTGTTCGCGGAGTTGATCGCGAACGACCGCCCGCTGGCGATCCACTACGATGGCCACTGGTATTTCCCCGTGCTGTACGACTATAGCGAGGACACGTTCGGCCAGGATTTTCTGCCCACCGAGGCGGATTACACCGACCCCGACGTGCGCGCCGCCATCAACAAGCACGGTTGGATGGTCTGGCCAGCCATCCCGTACAACTACAAAACCATCGTGAAGGGGTTGCCCTCGCCGGCACCGTCGCCGCCGACCTGGCAGAACCCGCTCGGCACGGACGATCAGGCGCGGGACGTGCTGGCGCGCGTCATTTACGGGTTCCGCATTTCCGTGCTGTTCGGGTTCACTCTGACCGCGATTTCGAGCGTGGTCGGGGTCGCGGCCGGCGCGGTGCAGGGCTTCTACGGCGGCCTGATCGATTTGTTTTTTCAACGCTTCATCGAAATCTGGTCCGGGATGCCGCAGCTCTACCTGCTGATCATCCTCGGCAGCATCATCGCGCCAAGCTTTTGGGTGTTGCTGATCTTTCTGCTGGTGTTCAGTTGGATGCACCTGACTGGCGTGGTCCGGGCGGAGTTTCTGCGCGGGCGGAATCTGGACTACGTGCGTGCGGCCAAGGCGCTCGGCGTTTCGGATATGCACGTCATGTGGCGCCACATCCTGCCCAACGCGCTGATCGCGACACTGACGTTTCTCCCGTTCATTCTGTCGGGCTCCGTGACCATCCTGGCGAGCCTCGACTTCCTGGGGTTCGGGCTGCCGCCGGGCTCGCCCTCGCTCGGCGAATTGGTGTCGCAGGGCAAGAATAATTTGCAGGCGCCCTGGCTCGGCATCACCGCCTTCGTGGTGCTGGGCGGGGTGCTCACCTTGCTGATCTTCGTTGGCGAGGCGGTGCGCGATTCCTTCGACCCGCGCAAGACGGTCACCTGATGGCCGGCCGAGGGGACACCCGATGAGCCTCGTCGAGGTGGACAACCTCTCGGTCGATTTCGGACCCAAGCGGGTGGTGGACCGGGTCTCGTTCCACATCGAGCGCGGCGAAACCCTGGCGCTGGTGGGCGAGAGCGGCTCCGGCAAGTCGCTGACCGCGCTCTCGTTGCTGCAATTGCTGCCCCCGGGTGCCGTCAACACCACCGGGCGCGTCGTGCTGGACGGCAAGAGCATGATCGGCGCCGGCGAGCGTTGTCTGCGCAGCGTGCGCGGCGGAATCGCCGGCATGATCTTCCAGGAGCCGATGACCAGCCTCAATCCGCTGCATCGGATCGGCCGGCAGGTGGCCGAGGCGATCACCCTGCACCAGCGCATCCCGCGCGATCGGGTCCGGGCGCGGGTGATCCAGGCCTTGCAGCACGCGGGCTTCGCCGACGCCGAGCATCGGCTGGGCGCGTTTCCGCATCAATTGTCGGGCGGGCAGCGCCAGCGGGTGATGATCGCGATGGCGCTCGCCAACGACCCCGCGCTGCTGATCGCCGACGAGCCGACCACCGCGCTGGACGTGACCATTCAGGCACAGATCCTGAAGCTGCTCGCGGATTTGAAAGCGGCGCGGGGCATGGCGCTGCTGATGATCACCCACGACCTGAACATCGTCCGGCATTTTGCCGACCGGGTCGCGGTGATGAAGGACGGGGAACTCGTCGAGGTGGGGTCCTGCGGGCGCGTGTTCGGCGCGCCGCAGCATTCCTATACGCGGATGCTGATCGCGGCGGAGCCGAAGGGCCGGCCGCGCGCGCTCGCGCCGCAAGCAAGAACCTTGATCGATGCCAGCGATTTGCGCGTGCATTTCGCGATCCACCGCGGCGTGCTGCGCCGCACAGTGGGCGCGGTGAAGGCGGTCGACGGCGTGTCGATCAGCGTGCGCGAGGGCGAGACGGTGGGGCTCGTCGGCGAGTCCGGCTCCGGCAAGTCCACCATGGGATTCGGCATGCTGCGGCTCGTGCCCTCGCGGGGCGAGATCTGCTTCGAGGGGTATGATCTGAACGCGCTGCACAAGCGCGCGCTCAGGCGCATGCGGGCGCGCATGCAGATCGTGTTCCAGGACCCGTACGGCAGCCTGTCGCCGCGCATGCATGTGGGCGACATCGTCGCCGAGGGCCTGCTGGTGCATGCGCGAAGACTGTCGCGCGCCGAGCGCGCGGCGCGGGTCGCCGAGGCGCTGGAGGAAGTCGGGCTGCCGGAGGATTCCGCCGACCGCTATCCGCACGAGTTCAGCGGCGGGCAGCGCCAGCGCATCGCGATCGCCCGCGCGCTCGTGCTGAAGCCGCGCCTGGTCGTGCTGGACGAGCCGACCAGCGCGCTGGACCGCTCGGTGCAGGCGCAAATCATCGAATTGTTGCGTGACCTGCAGATCCGCCACGACATGGGCTATCTGTTCATCAGCCACGATTTGCGCGTGGTCCGCGCTCTGGCGCACCGGGTCGTGGTGTTGCGGCAAGGCGTAGTGGTGGAGCAGGGCACCGCAGAAGCGATTTTTGCCCGCCCGCAGCACCCGTACACGCGGGCGCTGATGGAAGCGGCCTTCGATCTGGAACCGGACGCCACCGGCGCGGTGGCGATCTGAACGCGCGAGCCTCGTAGCCCAACCCGAGTTCGCGAACACGATGTAATCGGCGCGGCCTCGCCCGGAAACGCCGCGTTTCGGTGCCAAACGAGCGTCGGCGGCACCGCCCCTTCGCCCTCCCCTGGCCGCGCATTATGTTCGCCTCCATGGACCTCGATTTTTCCGACGACGAGATCACGCGCTACTCGCGCCACATCCTGCTGCGCGAGGTGGGTGGCGTAGGGCAGGCGCGGCTGAAGGCGGCGCGGGTGCTGGTTGTCGGGGCGGGCGGGCTCGGCAGCCCGCTCGCGCTTTACCTCGCTGCCGCCGGCGTCGGCACGATCGGCATCGTCGACCACGACCGGGTGGAGTTGTCCAACCTGCAACGGCAGGTAGCGCATACGATGGGCCGGCTCGGCCAAGGCAAGGCGCGCTCCGCGGCGAAGGCGGCCGAGGCCATAAACCCGGAGGTGCGCGTCGCCGTGCACGACACGCGGCTCGGCCCCGACAACGCCGCGGCACTCATCGACGGCTACGACATCGTCTGCGACGGCAGCGACAATTTTCCCACCCGCTTCCTTGTCGCCGACGCCTGCGTGCTCGGGCGGAAAACCCTGGTCTCTGCCGCCGTGCTGCGCTTCGAGGGCCAGCTTTCGACCTTCAAGCCGCATGCCGATCCTGACGGCCCCTGCTACCGGTGCCTCTACCCCGAGCCGCCGCCCCCGGGCGAGGTGCCGACCTGCAGCGAGGCCGGGGTGCTCGGCGCGGTCACCGGCGTCATGGGCACCTTGCAGGCGACCGAGGTGCTGAAGGAGATCCTCGGCGTGGGCGAAAGCCTGTCTGGCCGGCTGCTGATCTGGGACGCGCTAGCCACCCGCTTCCGTACCGTGAGGCTGCGCAAGGAC
The DNA here is from genome assembly GCA_963761015.1 of uncultured Alphaproteobacteria bacterium. GTDB lineage: Bacteria > Pseudomonadota > Alphaproteobacteria > Acetobacterales > Acetobacteraceae > CAVXFL01. Next base: position 64,975 of record CAVXFL010000017.1, on the reverse strand, counting down.
CCGCATTGCGCGCTCTGCGGCGCCGAGGCTGTCATCATCGATCTCGCCGCGCATCGCGCGAGCGCGGCACCTGTCTGTGCCGTCTGAGCCGCTCGGCATTCTGCTGCTGTCGGGTTCGCACGAGCGGGCGCATTACGCCTTCGTGCTGGCGACCGGCGCCGCGGCGCTCGGCCGGCGAGCGGTTCTGTTCGCCACCAACGCCGGCTGCCGCGCGCTGCTCGCCGATTGGTCGGGGCTGGCGGACGCCGGCCGCGACGCGGTGATCCGCGCGCGCGGCGTCGCCGGTCTGGACGAGCTGCGCGAGGCGGCGGGCGAACTCGGGGTCCGCATGATCGCCTGCGAGGCAGGGCTGCGCGCGGAGGCGCTGGGCGAGGCGCCGCTGACGGCGGGGGTAGAGATCGCCGGCGTCGCGACCTTCCTGGAGGCGGTCGGCGGCGGACAGATGCTGGCGCTCTGAATCGCTTGACCGGGCGGTCCCGAGTTGGCACGCACGTGACATGCGTTCGATTCGCGCGGTGGCGTCCGCCTTGGCTGTTCTGGCGTTCCTGACCCTTGCCGCCTCGCCCGGCTGGGCGAAGTCCCCCGGCTCGGAAACCACCAAGGCGGAGACCGCGCACCGGCATCACCGAACATCGGTGCGTCATCATCGCCATCACCGGCACACAAGAAAGCCCGCCGGCCCCGCCGAGGTCCACGCGGCGGAGCCGGCCCATCATCGGCACGGGAAGCACGAAAAGCCGGCGGCGTCGGCCGGCAAGAACGCGGCGAAGCCGGCCGCCGGGCACACGCAGCCGGCCGGCAAGGCCAAGACGACGGCAAGAAGACGGCGAAGACGGCGAAGAAATACGTTCCGCCCGATCCGCACAAGGGCACCGCGACCGGCCTGCCGCTGCCGCGCTTCGCGGCGCTGCGCTCGGATGACGTGAACCTGCGCATCGGCCCGGGCACGCGCTACCCGATCGAGTGGGTCTATAAGCGCCGCGAGCTGCCGGTGGAGATCGAGCGCGAGTTCGAGGTCTGGCGGCTGGTGAAGGACCCGGACGGCGTAAAGGGCTGGGTGCATCAGGCGACCCTGACAGGTCGGCGCAGCTTTATGGTGATCGGCGCCGAGCGCCGGTTGCGCCAGCGCCCGGACGACAAGGCGGGGCCGGTGGCGCGGCTCAAGCCGGGCGTGGTCGGCCGCATCCTGCATTGCGATGCCGGCTCGGCGTGGTGCCGGGTGCAGGCCGGCGACTATCGCGGCTGGTTGAAGCGTCAGGAGTTCTGGGGCACCCTGGACGGGGAGGCGATCAACTGATGGACCTGCCCGAGAACCATCCGCGCTCGCCGCACGATCTCGGCGGCGTCTCGAAGTTCATGTGCGAGCCGGTGGACAAGAGCGCCCATGTGCTGACCGAGTTCGATCGGCAGGTAGACGGGCTGCGCCAGGTGCTGGGGATCAAGGGCGTGATGACCGTTGACGAACTGCGGCGCGGCATCGAAGCCATTCCGGAGGCGACCTATCATCGCCTGAGCTACTACGAGCGCTGGATCCGCTCGATCGCCGACAACCTGCTGCGCAAGGGCGTGATCGACGAGGACGACTTGCGCGCCGCGCTGGAGCGGCCCTGATGGCGGCGCCGCTCGCGCCCGGCGCCTCGGTTCGGGTAAGGCTGGATTGGCCGGAAGCGCGTGGCCCCGCGCATATCCGCACGCCGCATTACCTGCGCGGCCGCCAGGGCACCGTCGTCAACTACCTGGGCGAGTTCCCCAGTCCCGAGGATCTCGCCTTTGCGCGGCCGGCGGCCCGGCTGCCGCTCTATCACGTCAGTTTCGAACAGCCGCCGATCTGGCACGAGGGCAAGCGCGGGGACGAGGTCGTGGTGGAGATTTACGGGTCATGGCTGGAACCGGCGTGAACCTGCTCGAAGCCGACGGCGCAAATCTGCTGTCGGCGGTACTCGGGCTTCTGAGCGACAAGGGCATCGTGACCCAGGCGGATATCGCGGAACGGATCGCGCTGACCGACACCGCCTCGCCCGCGCAGGGCGCGCGCATGGTCGCGAGAGCCTGGGTCGATCCGGCTTATCGCGCGTTGATGGTCGCCGACGGCCGCGCGGCGGCCGAGGCCGTCGGAATTCCCATGCGTGGCGCGTTGCCGCTCGGCGTGCTCGAGAACACGCCCGATACGCACCACCTGATCGTCTGCACGTTGTGCAGTTGCTATCCGCGCGCGGTGCTCGGCTATCCGCCGTTCTGGTACAAATCGGCCCCTTATCGGGCGCGCGCGGTGCGCGATCCGCGCGGACTGCTCGCCGAATTCGGCACCCATGTTGCCGAGCGGGTGCGCATCCGGGTGATCGATTCCACCGCCGATTATCGCTGGATGGTGCTGCCGATGCGGCCCGCCCGCACCGAGGGCTGGAGCGAGGCGCGCCTGGCCGCCATCGTGCGCGACGGCGATATGATCGGGGTCACGGTTCCGACCGCGGCCTGAGCCTTCCGCAACCGTCGGCGCAAACCGCCGGGACCACGCGGCACCTGGCCGGTGCGCATCCGGAACGGCGGCTTCAACAAGCGTCACAAATACATCGTCCAACTCGTTCATAAAACATACAATAGACGGTTGAAACGCGGCGCGATCCGTCGCCGGCCAGCGAATTCACGGCGCGCCGACGCGACCACTTCCCCGGAAATTGAAAAAGATTTTTGCCGCGACCCGCGATTCGTAAGGAAACGATCATTTGCGGAATGTTATTGAGGGCCGGATAATTGTCGTGGTGGGGGGGACCCTGATGCGGAAGAGGCCCATCTTGTCGGCCCTGGTCGTGGTGGCGGCCGCCTATACGGCCTATCCGTACGTGGCGCTGTATCGGCTGCAGGCCGCTCTCCAAAGCGGCGATCCGGCGCGGCTGTCCGCCATGGTGGACTGGGATCGCGTGCGGCAGGGTCTGAAGGACGACATCGCCGAGGAACTGCTGGCCGAGCCTCCCGAACCTGCCGAGCAGCCCAAGGCGATCACCCAGAACGCGGCCGCCGTTTTGCCGCCCTTCGGGGCGTCGTTCGTCAAGGGGATTGCGTCAACTGCTGTCGATTTGGCGGTCACGCCCGATTCGATCGCCCGGATAGCGCGGCCGGGGCGCGAGGCGGACATGGACGACGCCGACCCCGATCCGCTGAAGGCCATTTCGTTCAAGCACGCTCACGTCACCTGGGCTTTCTTCCAAAACCCCGAAACGTTCATGCTTTGGCTGCGTACGTCGGCCGGCGGCGCGGTGCCGGTGAAGCTACGGATGGAACTGCACGACGGCACCTGGAAGATTACCCGCGTCTGGCTCCCGCCCGACTTGCTGCGTCGCCGAGGCTGAACGCGCCGCCAAGTTCCGGCGGACAGCGTATACGCGACGGATAGCGGGTATTCGTCGTGGCTTTCGCCGGTGGCGCCGTGGACCGGGAAAAGCATTACCCGACTCAGCGGGTCGGTTGCCTCGGCGAGAGCACACCGGTATACCAAGCGTGGCAGTGCGATCGGCAATCGCCGCGAACAGATTGCTGCCGTGAAAAACTTCCTTGGGAGGATCCGGACGTGACCTCAGGCACGATGAAACGCGCTTTACTTGCTTGCAGCATCGCCGCAGGATGTCTCGGCGCGGTGGGCATGGCGGCCCGCGCCGCAGAACTCGACGGCAATGCGCTGTTGAACGCCGACAAGGACCCGAACAACTGGGTCATGTATCATCGCACGTACAACTCCTATCACTACAGCCCGCTCGACCAGATCAACACGAGCAACATCGGCAAGCTGAAGGTCGCCTGGATTTACAATCCCGGTGCCAGCCCGCATGGCGGCATCCAGTCCTTCCCGCTGGCGATCGACGGCCGCCTGTACTACACGATCGCCAACGATCAGATCTGGGCTGTGGACGGCGCAACCGGCGCGCCGCTGTGGACGTGGAAGCCGAAGCTCAACGAGGAATGGGCGCAGTCCACGCCGTATAATCCGTACAACCGCGGCCTCGCGGCAGGTTACGGCAACCTGTATATCGGCACGCTGGACGGTCGGGCGATCGCCGTCGACATGCAGTCCGGCAAAACCGTCTGGGAGACCCAGCTCATCAACGTCAAGCAAGGCGCCAAGGGCTTCACCGGCGCGCCGCTGGTCGTGAAGGATAAGGTGATCTTCGGGTCTAACGGCGGTGAGCTCGCCGGCTGCTGCGGTCCGATCTTCGGCGTCGATGCCAAGACCGGCAAGAAGCTCTGGCAGTTCGACACGATCGGCGGCGACGAGCGCTCCCGCAAGAGCTGGGGCAACGACAGCTGGAAGACCGGCGGCGGCGGCGGTTGGATGACCGGCACGTACGACGCCGACACCAACACGATCTTCTGGGGAACCGCCAACCCGGCGCCGGATTACGACCTCGCGATGCGGCCCGGCGACAATCTGTACACCTCGGGCGTGGTGGCGCTCGATCCCGACACCGGCAAGCTGAAGTCCTACTTCCAGGAAGTGCCGCACGATTCCTGGGACTTCGACGGCGCGGTCGGCGAGTTCGTCATGATCGACCGCGACGGGAAGCACTATGTCACCCACCCGAACAAGGGTGGCTACGTGTACGTTTATAACCGCGACCCCAGCCACGTGCCGCTGCAGATCGAGAACGTCTGGCACCTGGGCGAGACGTCCAATTTCGTCACCGGCGTCGATCCGCATACCGGGCAACTGGAGGGGCGGCACGACGTCACCATCGGCAAGCACGACAACGTTTGCCCGGCGGTGGATGGGGCCATCAGCTGGAACAGCGGCGCGTACAGCCCGGAAACCGGTCTCTACTACAAGGCCGGCCAGGAATGGTGCCAGAACATGGAGGCGCAGCACCTGCCCAAGCCGAACGACTATTCCGGGCAGATGTACATGAGCGCCACCTACACGCCGGTTCCCGCCCACGGGCATGACGCGGCGTACGGGCATATCAACGCGGTCGATCCGATCAGCGGCAAGAAGGCGTGGGAGGTCATCTACAAGTATCCGGTGATGGCGAGCCTGCTGGCGACGAAGGGCGACCTGTTGTTCGTGCCCGGCGCCAACGGCATGCTCGATGCGCTCGATGCCAAGACCGGGAAGAAACTCTGGTCGCACAACGACGGCATCGGCCATGATGGCGGCATCATCTCCTACGCCGTGAACGGCAAGCAGTACATCGCCGTGACGACCGGCTGGGGCACCTATGTGTCGCAGAACCTGGCCACGCTGTTCGGCGAGCCGTTCAAGAGCATGCCGTTGGATTCCGGTGTGCTGATCGTCTACAGCGAGTAACTCCGCCCAGCGGAGCGTGTGACCCGAAAGCCCACAGCCCGCGCGGGCTGTGGGCTTTCTCTCGTCGACGAGCAGACATGATGAGATTGTTCTTTCGTTCGCGGTCTATGCCAAGTTTCGGAGCGGAGCGTCGGCCTATTCGAATGGTCGCCGCGAGGGGCAGAGCGACAAGGCGATCCGGAGCCGCCGGCGGATTGCTTCCCCCTTCCTCCGCCGGGGTCGCTCGCCACGACGCTCGGCCCGCGTGCGCGTCACGGCGATTGGATCTGATGGCGATTGCCGTCGCTTGCGGCCTCACGCTGGCGTCGTCCGTTGGTATGGCGGCGGAGAACCATGCGGCCGACCACGAGCACGAGACGCAGTCGCGGCCGGTGCTGACCGACGCCGAAAGGGCGCAGGCGAAGGCGATTTTCGCCGGCCAGTGCGGCTGGTGCCACGGCAGCTACGGCATGACCGCCGACAAGGGGCCCAAACTGGCCGGCACGAAGATGACGAAACAGGAGGTCGAGCAGCGCATCCATAATGGCAAGCCCGGCTACATGCCGTCGTTCAAGCGATTTCTGAACGACAAACAGATCGCGCTCATGGCGAAATACATCAAATCGCTGAAGCCTTAACCGCGTTCAGGCTGACTGGAATTGGCGGCTCGACCCGCGCATCTCCCCGGCAAGAACTGCCGGTCGCGCCCGGCAATGAACGGACTGGGAGCTTTTGTGAACGTGCTCTCGCGCTGCCCCGGGCTGGCGCTGGTTCGCACCGAACCCCGAAGTCGCGGATAGCGGCGATGCCGGTTACAGCGCGTGCCCGACCTCCGGGTCCTTCACACAGACGCGGTTGCGGCCGGCCAGTTTTGCCGCGTAAAGCGCCCGGTCGGCGGCGGCCAGAAGCCCGTCCGGCCTGCTCTCGGTGCCGACATCGTCGAGCGCCGCCACGCCGATGCTCACCGTCACCACGCCGTGTTCATTTCCTCCCGGATGCGGCATTCCGAGACTCGCCACCGCGCGGCGCACACGCTCGGCGACCGCGGTGGCGGTGTCCCGATCGGTGTTGGGCAGCAGCATCACGAACTCCTCCCCGCCGAAGCGGCCGACCACGTCGCGGCCGCGACGCGTCTGGCCGACGATGGCGCGAGCGATCGCGCGCAGACACTCGTCACCCTGCAAATGGCCGAGCCGATCATTGTACGATTTGAACCGGTCGACATCGATCATCAGAACCGCAAGCGGCGAACCCGACGCCATCGCCGCGTTCCAGGACCCCAGCAGCACCTTTTCATACGAACGCCGGTTGGCGACGCCGGTCAGCGGATCGGTTATCGATATCTCGAGCAGCCGTTCGTTGGCGCGTGCGAGTTCGTCTGTACGGCGCCGGAGCAACAGCCCGCGCAGGAATCCCCGCCGCATGCCTGCTTCGGCGCGAACTCGGCCGAACACGGATAAAGCGACCACCATGTGGTTAAACATGATCGTATCTGCTTGGACGAATGCCCCGTGTCGGACCACCATGTCCGTTGCGATCAAGGCGTCGCCGATTGCGACGGTCAGCGCGGTATAGGCGATCGTCTGCCTGCTACGCATGGGCACCACGAAGTTGGTTGCCAGAATTCCGAATGTCAGCGTGATGGAATTGCGCGCTATGTCGGGCCCTGCGGTGGCGAGAAACAGCGCCTCGACGCACACCAGCGCGAGCACATGGGGCAGGATGGCGGCCGCGAATTCCACATGGCGCGGCTGCCGGTGCGACAACAGCCAAATCCCGGTCAGATAGGCGGGCGTGATTACAAACAGGCGGACGGCGGCGGCCAGCGCCAATTCCTCGGGATTGGCGAGATAGGTAAGGCCGAGCGCGAGCCACGCGAAGACGAGAAAACCCCAGAGCCAGAAGCGAAACTCCCGGTACCGTTCGGTCCAGGTTGCGTCGTTGAAGCTGCGTTCGAGCGCGGGCGGAAACCTGTTCCGCCGCAAGCCGAGCGCCCGAACAGCCTCGGCGATCGCCGCGCCGACCTCGGCTGACAACGGGACCTTCATCGGGGCCGTCTGATGGCGTTGCGGCCACCGGCTTCGGCGCCACGCCGGGGCCGTATCCGTCTGGAGGCGGATCTGCGAGGCATGAATCCAGCGTCCGAAGGGGGCAGTTCCTCCGGACGCTAGACCGAGACGGTTAAGAATTTGTTGGAGTTTGTGTGCGACGAGCTCGCTACTGGAACGGATAATAGCGCATGCTCAGAAAGAACATGTTTTCGTTCGCACTCGGCGTTGGGCCGATGCCGCTGAAGACGTTGCGGCGCGTATAAGAGGTACCTGCGCGCCGGTCGCCATGGTACCCCAGGGGCCGTGCAGCCAGCGCCACCAGAACCCGACCGTGCCCTGGACCACGCCCGAGGTGTTCGCGGGCGAGCAGGGCAAGGTGCTGAGCTCGATCTGGCATCCGCTGTTGTCATAGAGCGGGCTGCCGTAGCCGTACCCCTTGCCCGCCAGGCTGAATGACTTGCGCGATTCCTGCTCGGTGCCGACATAGCCGTAGATGTCGATCGATTTGCTGGGGTGGCCGATCAATCCGACCAGCGCCTGCACCTCCGGTACCGGTACCGGCTGGCCGTTCGAACCGATGGTTGCGTCCGGCAGCCCCGAGGTGCCGTAGCTGCCGATCCCGGCGCCGACCAGGGCGCTGCCCTGGAGTTGGACCGTGTTGTGCAGCAGCGGCACGATGAAGCCACCGCCGACGCCGCCGCCGAACCTGATCTTGTTGGCGCCGAACCCGGGCGTGCTGACGCGGTCCTTCTCCAGCCGGCCGAGACCATAGACCTCGTAATGCCCGTAGCCCGGCTCGAACGCGGCCTTCAGGACCATGTCGGGGGCCACGTCACTGCTGTACGACGAGCCTCCCCCATAGTTCGCGGTTCCAGGCAATGTCGTGGTGATCGTGGTGCCGCTCGGCTGACCGGACCCGTTGGGCCCGACGAAGAACGTGGTCTCCGGGTTTTCCAGCGACGCGCCCAGCCAAACCTTCTTGTCCATGAAATCGCCGTAGACGCGGATCGCCGCCTGGCGTTTCCAGGTGAAGCCGGGCACGTACTGCGCGTCGATCGTCAGCGGCGCGTCCTCCTTCCGCGGTATCAGACCGTTCTTATAAAGTGTCACCAAGCTCCACATCTGGCCAAACACCAAGTGGAGGCCCAGATCGGTGCGGTCGTACGCGCCCCAGAACTGGCGCAGACGCGGATTGTAGCTGTTGCTTTCGTTGTTGTTCGCGGTCGGCGCGGCGCCGAGGAAATCCGCTTCGACATACCCGGCGATATGGGTGACCGGGTTGACATTGCCCTCCACCAGCGCGGCGACCCGGCTCTGCTGCGCGGTGAAGTGGAACTCGCCCATATGTGCGGCGGGAACGTTGTTGAACGGGATACCGCCGAAGCTGGAGCCGATCGAGGCGCTTTCGTTGCGTGAGCGGAAGACACCTTCAAACGCCACGAAGCCGCCCAAGGAGACCGTCAGTCCGCCCACCTGGAACACGGGGCGCGGGGCAGTCTGCGTGATCATGGCGGGGCTCGGACCCGCCATCGAGGCTGGCCCCTGCGGGGCCGGTGCGAGCCCGGTGATCTGTCCCGGGCCCGGACGCGGGGCCAGCGGCGCCGGGAACGGATTGATCGGAATGCGCTCGACCGCTTCGTGCGCTTGGCGCGCCTCGCGGCGCGCGCGATTGGCCTCGGCCTGCGCCGCCCGCACCGCCGCGTCGCGCGTGTGCAAGGCGTGCTTCATCTGCGTCAATTCGCGCTGCAACTGCCGAATCTGGCGTTGAATGGCGTCGATCTGCGTGCTCGTCTGCGCATGCGCCGGGGCGGAGGCCAGCAGCCCCGCCGCGAGGGCGGTCATACTCAACAGGGTGGCTCGCACGGTGCTCTTCCGCGCCATCTTGTTCTCCCGATTTTCCGATTGGTCCAACAGCGTGGCCGTTTTGCGCGGCGGAACCTAAATTCGTTCCCGCAGCGCGTCTGTTACACTTTGACGAAATGTTGCGGCGCAACCCGGGCTGTTGCGGGTCGGGCACGGTGGCGATGGGAGCGTTGTGAGGATCACGATGCTTCAACTCGCGGCGCCGGTGCGCGGACATGCTTGATCCGCGCCGTTTTCACGCGCATTTGTCGGAAACCATGCACACGACCAGGAAGTGGGACCCCGAGCGGGCGGGCGCGATCGTCGCCGCCGAGGGCGCGCGCGAAGGCGCGATGCTGCCCATTCTGCACGCCTTGCAGGCCGAGTTCGGCTACATCCCGGCGGAGGCGGTGCCGCTGCTGGCGGGCGCCCTGAACCTGTCGCGCGCCGAGGTCCACGGCGTCATCAGCTTCTACCACGATTTCCGCCGCCACCCGCCGGGGCGGCACGTGTTGCGGCTCTGCCGTGCGGAGGCCTGCCAATCCATGGGCGGCGACGCGCTGGCCGCCAAAGCGCGCGAACGCCTCGGCCTCGACTGGGGCGCGACGAGCAAGGACGGCGCGGTAACGCTGGAGCCGGTGTTCTGCCTCGGCCTCTGCGCCTGCGCGCCCTCGGCCATGCTGGACGGCCGCCCGGTCGCGCGGTTGAACGACGCGCGGCTTGACGCGCTGCTTGGCGAGGCGGCCGCATGACCCCGCGCGTCTTCATTCCGCGCGATGCCGCCGCCGTAGCGGTCGGGGCCGATGAGGTTGCCGCTCGGCTCGCCCAGTCAGCGCGGGCGCGCAACCTGCCGGTCGAGATCGTCCGCACCGGCTCGCGCGGCCTTTATTGGCTTGAACCGATGGTCGAGGTCGCCACGCCCTCCGGTCGCGTCGCCTATGGCCCGGTCGCGCCCGAGGACGTCGACCCGCTGCTCATCGCCGGAATGCTGGAGGGGCGGCCGCACTCGCTATGCAAAGGGCCGTCCGAAGCCATTCCGTATCTCAAGCGGCAGACGAGATTGGTGTTCGCCCGCTGCGGCATCACCGATCCGCGCTCGCTCGCCGAATACCGCGCGCATGGCGGCTATCGCGGCCTGGAACGGGCCGTGTCGCTCGGCGCGGAGGCGGTGGTGCAGGAGGTGATAGTCTCCGGCCTGCGCGGCCGCGGCGGCGCCGGCTTTCCGACGGGCATCAAGTGGCAGACCGTGCTGCGCGCCGCCGGGGCGCCGAAATACCTGGTCTGCAACGCCGACGAGGGTGACTCGGGGACCTTCTCCGACCGCATGATCATGGAGGGCGATCCGTTCGTGCTGGTCGAGGGCATGACCATCGCGGCGTTCGCGACCGGCGCCTCGAAGGGGTACATATATATTAGATCGGAATACCCGCACGCTGCGGCGGCGATGGAACACGCCATCGCGGCGGCTCGGGCGGAGGGTCTGCTCGGGCCGAACGTCCTGGGGGCCGGGTTCGCCTTCGACATGGAAGTGCGCATCGGCGCCGGGGCCTATGTCTGCGGCGAGGAAACCTCGATGCTGGATTCCATCGAGGGCAAGCGCGGCCAAGTCCGCGCCAAGCCGCCGCTGCCGGCGCATATCGGCCTGTTCGGCAAGCCGACCGTCATCAACAACGTGATTTCCTTCGCCTCGGTCCCGTGGATTCTGTGCGAGGGCGGCGAGGCCTATCGCGATTACGGCATGGGCCGTTCGCGCGGCACCATGCCGATCCAGCTTGCCGGCAATGTCCGCCACGGCGGGCTGTTCGAGACCGCGTTCGGCGTCACGCTCGGCGAATTGGTCGAGGACATTGGCGGCGGGACCCTGACCGGGCGGCCGGTCAAGGCGGTGCAGGTCGGCGGTCCGCTCGGCGCCTATTTCCCGCCCGCGCTGTTCGACACGCCGTTCGACTACGAGGCCTTTGCGCAGCGCGACGGGCTGATTGGGCACGGCGGCATCGTGGTGTTCGACGACACGGTGGACATGGCCCGGCAGGCGCGCTTCGCGATGGAGTTCTGCGCGTTCGAATCCTGCGGCAAGTGCACGCCCTGCCGCGTCGGCTCGGTGCGCGGCGTGGAGGTGATCGACCGCATCATGGCCGGCGAGCGCGTCGCGGCGAACCTCGCGCTGGTCGAGGATCTTTGCAACACCATGAAATACGGTTCGCTCTGCGCACTCGGCGGCTTCACCCCATATCCGGTGATGAGCGCGCTCACGCATTTCCGCGCGGATTTCGAGAAGCGGCGCGAGCCAGCCCCGGCGTATGCCGGGGTCGCCGCCGCCGAATAGGGAGGGCAGCGATGCCGCTCATCAAGGAAGTCGACTACGGCACGCCGGCGGTCGCGTCGGGTAAGACCGTCACGCTGACCATCGACGGGTTCAAGGTGAGCGTGCCGGACGGCACCTCGATCATGCGCGCGGCGATGCAGGCCGGCATCCAGATTCCCAAGCTCTGCGCCACGGATTCGCTCAACGCCTTCGGCTCCTGCCGGGTGTGCCTGGTCGAGATCGAAGGCCGCGCCCCGGGGATGCCCGCGTCCTGCACCACGCCCGCATCCGAGGGCATGGTGGTGAGCACCCAGAGCGAACGGCTGAAGCGCGTGCGTCGGGGCGTGATGGAGCTGTACGCCTCGGACTTCCCGCGCGACACGCTCACCGCGCCCGCCAATGGCGATTGCGAGTTTCAGGACGTGGCCGGCGCGGTTGGGCTGCGCGAGGTACGCTATGGTCGAGGGCGCGACCCACCTGCGCGCCGAGAAGGACGAGTCCAACCCGTATTTCACCTACGATCCGGCGCGCTGTATCGTCTGCTCGCGCTGCGTGCGGGCCTGCGAGGAGACGCAGGGCACGTTTGCGCTGACGATCGAGGGCCGCGGCTTCGATTCCAAGGTCGCCGCCAGCGCCGCCGAATTGTTTGTCGATTCCGAATGCGTCTCCTGCGGCGCCTGCGTGCAGGCCTGCCCGACAGGCGCGTTGATCGAAAAGTCCGTCATCGACATCGGCCAGCCAGAGCACACCGTGCTCACCACCTGCGCCTATTGTGGCGTCGGGTGCAGCTTCAAGGCCGAAATGCGCGGCACCGAAGTCGTGCGGATGCTCCCCTACAAGGAAGGGCAGGCAAATCACGGCCATTCCTGCGTGAAGGGCCGCTTCGCCTATGGCTACGCGATGCACCCCGACCGGGTGCTGAAGCCGATGGTGCGTGATCGCATCGAAGATCCGTGGCGCGAAACCACCTGGGAAGAAGCGATCGGCCGCGTGGCCTCGGAGTTCAAGCGCATCCAGCAGAAATATGGACGCGGCGCGATCGGCGGCATCACCTCATCGCGCTGCTCCGACGAGGAAACCTATCTGGTGCAGAAGCTGGTGCGCGCCGGCTTCGGCAACAACAACGTCGATACCTGCGCGCGGGTCTGCCACTCGCCGACCGGCTACGGGCTGAAAACCACGTTCGGCACCTCGGCCGGCACGCAGCATTTCGATTCCGTGGACGAGGCCGACGTGATCATGGTCGTCGGCGCTAACCCGACCGACGCGCACCCGGTGTTCGCCTCGCGCATGAAGCGGCGGTTGCGCCAGGGTGCGCAGCTCATCGTAGTCGATCCGCGCCGCATCGACCTCGTGCGCTCGCCGCATGTCGAGGCGCGCCACCATCTGCCGCTCTTGCCCGGCACCAATGTCGCCATGCTGACGGCGATGGCGCATGTCATCGTGACCGAGCGGCTGGTGAACCAGGATTTCGTGCGAGAGCGCTGCGACTGGGCGGCGTTCCAGGACTGGGCGGACTTCGTCGCGGAGGCGCGCAACAGCCCCGAAATCGGTGGCGACGATGTGCGGCGTTCCGCCCGAGCAGATCCGCGCGGCCGCGCGCCTCTACGCCACGGCACGCAACGCAGCCATCTATTACGGCCTCGGCGTAACCGAGCACAGCCAGGGCACCACCGCGGTGATGTGTCTTGCCAATCTGGCGATGGCGACCGGCAATATCGGCCGGATGGGAGTCGGCGTGAATCCGCTGCGCGGGCAGAACAACGTTCAGGGCTCGTGCGACATGGGCTCGTTCCCGCACGAATATCCTGGCTACCGACACGTGTCCGACACCGTCGCGCGACGCATCTACGAGCAGGAATGGGGCGTATCGCTCGACCCCGAACCGGGGCTGCGAATTCCCAACATGATCGATTCCGCAATCGACGGTTCGTTCCGAGCGCTGTACGTGCAGGGCGAGGACATCGCGCAGTCCGATCCCGACACCAGCCACATTGTCGCCGGCCTGACGGCGATGGAATGCGTGGTCGTGCAGGATCTGTTCCTGAACGAGACCTCGAACTACGCGCACGTCTTCCTGCCGGGCGCGAGCTTCCTGGAAAAAGACGGCACCTTCATCAACGCCGAGCGGCGCATTAACCGCATCCGCCGCGCTATGCCGCCGCGCGCCGGCATGGCGGATTGGGAAGTCACCGTGGCGATCGCCAACGCGATGGGCTTCCCGATGCACTATGACCACCCAAGCGAGATCATGGACGAGATCGCGCGCACCACGCCGACCTTCGCCGGCGTGTCCTACGAGAAACTCGATCGGCTGGGCTCGATCCAGTGGCCGTGCAACGATCAGGCGCCCGAGGGGACGCCGGTCATGCACGTGAACGGCTTCGTGCGCGGCAAGGGCCAGTTCGTCGTCACCGAATACATCCCGACCGACGAACGCACCGGGCCGCGCTTTCCGCTCCTGCTCACCACCGGGCGCATCCTCAGCCAGTACAATGTGGGCGCGCAGACGCGGCGCACGGAGAACGTCGTCTGGCACGAGGAGGACGTGCTGGAGATCCATCCGCACGACGCCGAGCAGCGCGGGATTCGCGACGCCGACTGGGTGAAGCTGGAGAGCCGCGCCGGCGCCACCAGCCTGCGCGCCAAGATCACCGAGCGGGTGGCGCCGGGCGTGGTCTACACCACCTTCCACCATCCCGAGACGCAGGCCAACGTGGTGACGACCGAGTATTCCGATTGGGCGACCAACTGCCCCGAATACAAGGTCACCGCCGTGCAGGTGGCGCGCTCCAACGGGCCGACCGAGTGGCAGGAAAGCTATCGCGCGCATTCCGAGGCCAGCCGCCGTATCCTGCCGGTCGCGGCGGAGTAGTGCTCGGCGGCAGCGGCTAGTAGCGATGCCCGAACCGATCCGACGCAGCGTTCCGCTGGTTTGGCGCGGCGGTGCGTTTGCGCCGCGCGAGCGGCTGATCCCGGAGGAGACCGCGGTCGCGCTCACCTACGGCCGCGCGACCTATGCGGTGATGATGGCGACCCCGGCCGACCTTGAGGATTTCGCCGTCGGCTTCAGCCTGAACGAGGGGCTGATCGACGCGCCCGGTGAAATCGAGGAACTGGAGGTCGTGGAAGTGGCGCGCGGCGTCGAGTTGCGCATGAGTTTGGCGCGGCCGCGCGAGGACGCGGTGTTCGAACGCCGCCGCCACCTGACCGGCGCCACCGGCTGCGGCTTGTGCGGCATGGAGAGCCTGGACCAGGCGATGCGACCGCCGCCCTGCGTCGGCAGCGACCTGCGCGTCTCGGCCGATGCGATCGCGGGCGCGATGAACGCGATCGGCCCGCTTCAACCCCTGAACCACCAGACGCGCGCCGTTCATGGCGCGGCCTTCTGGGAGCCCGGCTCCGGCGTCGTCGCGCTGCGCGAGGATGTCGGCCGGCACAACGCACTGGACAAATTGGCCGGCGCGCTCGCCCGCGCGGGCGTGCCGGGCGCGCGCGGCGCGGTGCTGCTGACCAGCCGGGTCTCGGTCGAAATGGTGCAGAAGACGGCGACGATCGGCGCGCCCCTGCTGGTCGCGGTCTCGGCGCCGACCGCGCTCGCCGTGCGCGTCGCCGAGGCCGCCGGCATCACGCTCGCCGCCGTCGCCCGCGCCGACGGGTTCGAGCTGTTCACCCACCCCGCCCGCATCCTGCCCCCGGCATCCGCCCATGTCGCATGAGCCCGGACATAAAAGCTCGACCGACCGGCTGGTCATGATGGCCAACCAGATCAGCCGCGCCCTCGCCCATGGCGGGGAGGAGAAGGCGGTCGAGGCCACCGCCGCCCATTTGCGGCAGTTCTGGGACCCCCGCATGCGCAGCGCCATCGCCGAGCATGTCGAGAGAGGCGGCGCCGGACTCGACCCTTGTGCCCTGAAAGCCGTGCGAAGACTGGCGGAGCGCAAATAGCTGCTCTAAAGAACTCTGACTTGCCCGAAGTCAGGGGGCAGAAAGATTAAAATTCTGACAGGGGATGAGATGTCTGTGCTCTCATGGCTCGATCGCGACCGGATCGTCGCGGGTCCTGGATTCAACCGCTGGCTCGTGCCGCCGGCCGCCTTGTGCGTGCACCTGTCGATTGGCCAAGTCTACGCGTTCAGCGTGTTCAACCTGCCGATGACGCGGCTGATCGGCATCACGAAGTCCGCGCCTGGCGACTGGAAGCTGACCGAACTGGGCTGGATCTTCAGTATCGCCATCCTGGTGCTCGGTATTGCCTCGGCATTGACCGGGAGCTGGCTGGATCGCGTCGGACCGCGCAAGGCCATGCTGGCCGGCGCCGCCTTCTTCGGCGGCGGTTTCCTGGTTTCCGCGCTGGGCATCCATCTGCACCAGCTCTGGCTGCTCTATCTCGGCTACGGCGTGTTCGGCGGCATCGGGCTGGGCATCGGCTACATCTCGCCAGTGAAGACCCTGATCACCTGGTTCCCCGATCGGCCAGGCATGTCGACGGGCCTGGCCATCATGGGGTTCGGCGGCGGCGCCATGATCGCCTCGCCGCTCTCCGTCATGCTGATGGGTGCGTTTCATACGCCAACGCATGTCGGCGTCATGGAAACCTTTATCATCCTTGGCGTGATCTATTTCGTTTTCATGTCGGTGGGCGGACTGATCGTGCGCGTGCCTGCACCGGGTTGGGCGCCCGAGGGCTATGTCGCGCCGCGCCAGGCCGGCAAGCTCATCACGGTCGACAACGTCCATGTCGATCAGGCGCTGCGCACGCCGCAATTCTACCTGCTCTGGTGGGTGCTGTGCCTGAACGTGACCGCCGGCATCGGCGTGCTCAGCCAGGCTTCGGCCATGAGCCAGGAGATGTTGCACGGTCGCATCACGCCGATGGCCGCGGCCGGCTTCGTGGGCCTGCTCAGCCTGTTCAACATGCTGGGCCGGTTCTTCTGGGCCTCGACGTCCGACTATATCGGGCGGCGGAACACCTATTTCGTGTTCTTCCTGCTCGGCATCCTGCTCTACGCCGTGGTGCCGACGGCCGCGCATATGGGCAGCGCGGCGCTGTTCGTGGTCTGTTACCTGATCATCATCAGCATGTATGGCGGTGGCTTCTCGACCATTCCGGCGTACCTGAAGGACATTTTCGGGGTACGCTACGTGGGCGCCATCCACGGCCGGCTGCTCACGGCGTGGTCGGCGGCGGGCGTGTTCGGCCCGGTGCTGGTGAACTACATCCGCCAGTATCAGATCGATCACGGCGTGGCGAAGGCCGACGCCTACACCGTCACGATGTATATCATGGCGGGGCTGCTGTTCATCGGGTTCGTGTGCAACTACTTCATGACCCCGGTGCATGACCGCCACTATCTCGGCCTGCAGGAATCCGAAGCGTGATGGGAGATGCGAGAATGAGCTATTCGAACGCGCGCCCGGGCGACGGCGGGACCATGATCAGGCTGGTCATATACTGGGCGTTCGTCGGCATCCCATTGCTGTGGGGCGTCTCGGAGACGATCGCCAAAGCGACCAGATTGTTCCGCTAGTCGTCGCTTCTCCGCGGCGGTTGCCGCCGAAGGAGCGGCATGGGGGCTGGGCGCGAAGCCGAGTTGATCGATTGGCTGCTCGGCCAAGGCCGGGATTGCGACGATCTCGGCGCGATCGTCGAGGGCTTCGCTACCCGGCTGCTCAGCCTCGGCTTGCCGGTACTTCGGATCTCGCTCAGCGTTCCGACGATCGATCCGACCAGCCGCGCGCTCAGCTTGGTGTGGCGGCGCGGTCGCGGTCTGACCGCGGATCGGATCGCCCCGGACCTGGGCATGGCGGCCGCGTTCCAGCGCAGCCCGATCTTCTATTTGCGGCAGCAAAACCGGTCGGCCGAGCGCTGGAACCTGGAAGATCCGGACGTTGCGGGCCGCTTCGCCCTGTTCGAGGAACTGCGTGCCGAGGGCGCAACCGAATACGCGCTATCGGTGATGCCGTTCAGCGAGCGCCGGACCGCGCTGGAAGGTGTCGCGCTGTCGATGGCGACCGATCGGCCAGGCGGCTTCGCCGATGCCGAGGTCGAAACCGTGGTTCGCACGTTGCCCGCCGTTGCGCTTGCTGCCTACCGCATTGGCCTACTGCATGTCGCCACCGAAACGCTGGCCGCGTATCTCGGCCCGAATACCGGGCGGCACGTGCTGCAAGGCATGATCCGGCGCGGCGATAGCCGGAGCATTTCGGCGGCGCTGTTGCTGGCCGATCTTCGCGGTTTCACCGCGCTCGCCGATCGCGCCGAACCCACGGCGGTCGTTGCATGGCTGAACGAACACCTTGAGGCGATCGGGGAGCCGGTGGCCGAATGCGGCGGCGAGGTGCTGAAGTTTCTCGGCGACGGACTGCTCGCCGTATTTCCCGCGAACGAAACCGACGATAAGACCGCCTGCGCCAGCGCCGTCGCGGCCGCCACGGAGGCGCTCGCGCGTAACGCCGCCCTGAACGCGTCCCGCGCTGGGCGGGACGAACCCGAGCTCGACCTGAGCATCGTCCTGCATTTCGGCGACGTCGTGTACGGCAATATCGGTACCGCGCGTCGGCTGGACTTCACGATCATCGGCCAGGCGGTCAACGAGGCGAGCCGAATGGAGGCCCTGGGCAAGAGCCTCGGCCAGCCATTCTTGCTGTCGGAAAGCTTTGCCGGCCGCTGCGGCAAGAACCACGCCAGCCTCGGCAGGCACGCGCTGCGGGGGATTACCGGCGAACGGGAAATTTTTGTTCCTAGATCGAGCGAGTGACGGCCGAGTCGTTTCTGCTCCTGTTCGCCCGAGCCGCGCACGTTCCGCAGGCTGGACGCGGAGCGGTAACTGCCGCTAACAACAGGTATCTGCTGCGGGGGATTCGCCTGATGGATGTCGTTCGTTCCGTGCCGATGAACCGGCGCTGGCTGCTTGGCATGATTGGCACCGCCACCAGCAGCACGATCATGTACCAGGCGATGGCGAGCCTCGGTCACGCGGCGGAGTCGGACTATCGCGGACCGATCAGCCTTCCCGGCGACCCGAAGGGCACGTCGGTGCTGATCCTCGGCGCCGGCGTCGCGGGCATGACGGCGGCCTACGAGTTGCGCAAGGCCGGTTACAAAGTGCGGGTTTTGGAATACCGCGACCGGCCGGGCGGGCGCTCCTGGACCCTGCGCGGCGGCGACACCTACACCGAACTCGGCGGCTTCACGCAGCATTGCGGATTCGATCCGGGATTGTACATCAATCCGGGGCCGTGGCGGATACCCTATCACCATCGCGCGCTGCTGGATTACTGCCGCCGCTTCGGCGTGGCACTGCAGCCCTTCGTGGAGCTGAACGCCAACTCCCTGCTGCACAACTCCAAGGCGTTCGGCGGCAAGCCGCAGCGCTTCCGCCACATCATGGCGGATTTCCACGGCTACGTCGCCGAACTGCTCGCCAAGGCCACCGATCAGGACAAGCTCGACGAGCCGCTGACGAAGCAGGACACCGAGATTCTGCTGGAGGCGCTGCGGCATTGGGGCGCGCTCGACAAACACTACAACTACGTGCCGGCCACCGCGTCCTATATGCGGGGCTATGACAAGGACCCGAACGGCGGCCCCGACGGCGCGCCGGTGCCCTCGACGCCGATCTCGCGCGAGGACATCCTGCGCTCGGGATTGTGGCGCTACGTGAACTTTCCGCTCAGCTATGAATACGAGCAGACGCTATTCCAGCCGATCGGCGGCATGGACATGGTGGCGCGCGGCTTTGCCAAGCAAGTCGCCGACCTCATCCAGTTCAACTGCAAGGTTGTCGAAATCGCGCAGAGCCCGTCCGGCGTGAGGGTCACGTACACGGATTCGCGCCACGGCGGCGAGCCGCGCCAGATCGCGGCCGACTGGTGTGTCTGCACCATTCCGCTTTCGGTGCTGAGCCAGGTAAAGAACAATTTCTCGGCGCCGCTGCAAACCGCGATCGGCGCCGTGCCCTATGCGCCGGCGATCAAGGTCGGACTGCAATTCAAGCGCCGATTCTGGGAGGAAGACGAGGCCATCTACGGCGGCATCTCCTTCACCGACCTGCCAATCGGGCAGATTTCCTACCCGAGCGCGGATTACCTCAGTCCCGGCAAGGGCGTGCTGCTGGGCGCCTACATGTTCGGCGTGAACGCCGTCGAGTTCACTGCCATGTCGCCCGCGGAGCGGGTGCGTAAGGCGGTGCAATACGGCACGCAAATTCATCCGCAGATGCAGGACGAGTTCGACAATGGTATCGCGGTCGCCTGGCATCGCGTGCCCTGGACGCTCGGCTGCTACGGCATGTGGAAGACGGACACGCGCAAGAAGTATTACAAGACGCTCTGCGCCATCGACGGCCGCACCGTTCTGGCGGGCGAACATTGTTCATATGTGAACGCCTGGCAGGAGGGCGCGATCCTCTCCGCGCTCAGCGCCATCACGCGCCTCCACGCGCGCGTGGTGAACGGCTGACCAGTGTTTTGCTGTCATGCGTCTCCCCGGCGAAGGCCGGAGGCCGTAGCGCCGCGCCCGAGGCGGACCCGTGGGTTCCGGTTTTCGCCGGGATGACGAAAGGTGGAGGGTTGCTCATGAAATGGATTGCACTGGCGACGGCGGTTTCGCTGGCGGCGGCTTGCGGCGTTGCCCTCGCCGACTCCGCCGGCGTGGTCGGGGTGAATCAATTTCCGCAGCGCACCGGCGCGGGGCTCTACGGCGCGATCTGCCAGGGGTGCCACATGCCGGACGCCAAGGGCGCGGTCGGTGCCGGCGCCTACCCAGCGCTGGCGAACGATTCGAACCTGCAGAATGCCGGCTACCCAGTCTACATGGTCGTCTACGGCCAGCGCGCCATGCCGGGATTCGGCGGCTTCCTCGACGACGCGCAGGTCGCCGCGGTCGTCGATTACGTCCGCACGCATTTCGGTAACCACTACACCGACCCGGTGAAGTCCGAGGACGTGAAGGCGGTGCGCCAGCCCGGCTACAAGTATTTCTCGCTCGACTGAACAGCCTCGCGCCGGCGGATCGCCGCCTCGACCGTATTTTCGAGCAGGCACGCGATAGTCATCGGACCGACGCCGCCCGGCACCGGCGTGATCGCCGCCGCGTGCCCGACGCATTCGGCAAACGCAACGTCGCCGACCAGGCGGCCGTCGGGCCGCCTATTGATGCCGACATCGATCACCACCGCGCCCGGCGCTACCCAGTCGCCGCGCACCATTTCCGGCCGGCCGATGGCGGCGACCAGAATTTCGGCGCCGCGGCACTCGGATGGCAAATCGCGGGTGCGCGAATGCCCGACGGTCACGGTTGCGTTCGCGGCGAGCAGCAGCGCCGCCATCGGGCGGCCGACAATCGCCGATCGCCCGAGCACGAGCGCCCGCGCGCCGGCCAAGGTCAGCCCGGCGGAGGTCAATAGCTTCATCACCCCGAGTGGGGTGCAGGGGACGAGCGAGGGCAGTCCGTCGGCGAGCCGACCGACATTCAGCGGGTGAAACCCGTCCACGTCCTTGGCCGGATCGATCGCCTCGATCACCGCGCGCGGCCGGATCTGGCGCGGGAGGGGTAGCTGCACGAGGATTCCGTCCACCGCGGCATCCGCGTTCAGGCCGGTCACGACGCGGAGCAACTCGGACTCGCTGACGGTTTCCGGCAGGCGAATGGTCTGGGAATCCAGGCCGACCGCCTTGGCCGCCCGGTCCTTGTTGCGCACGTAGACAGCGCTGGCCGGATTGTCGCCCACCAGCACGACGGCCAGCCCAGGACGGAAGCCGAGCACGCCGACCCGCTCGGCGATCTCGGCTCTGAGCGAGGCCGCCAGCGCGCGCCCGTCCAGGATGCGCGCGCTCACAGCGCCGACAATCGCGCCGCGATCGCTTCCGGATCGCCGGTGACCCGCAGCGTCTTCTCGCGCGCGGTGGCGCCGGCGACGACCGAAACAGCGCTGGCCGGGAGGTCGAGCGCGCGGGCGAGCAGAGAACAGGCGGCCCGGTTCGCCCGCCCGGCCTCGGCCGCCTCGGAGACTCCGATCGCGAGACGCTCGTCCTCGCCGTGGCCGGCGGCCGGGCGGAGGCCGTGCAGGCCAGGGCGGCGCGATTTGGGCTGCACCTTCACGGCGATGTCCACGCCTCCGGCGACGGCGCGCCAGAACGCCATCGCCTCAGAAGAACAGCGGCCGCCAAGTGCCGTAGACGACCGCGCCGTAGGTGGCGATGAGCAGCGGGCGCACCAGATATTGTAGCACAAGAATAACAATCAGTGGGCTGACGTCGATCCCGCCCAGATCCGGCAGGAAACTGCGGATCGGGCGCAATACCGGCTCCGTGACCCGATAAAGGAAGTCGCCGATCGTCCAGACGAGACGGTTTCTCGTGTCCAGGACACCGAACGAAATTAGCGTGCTGATTACGGCGGCCAGGATCAGGGCCCAAATATAAATGGTGATGAGCACGTTCAGGAGCTGAAATATCGCTGTGATCACGCAGGGTTCTCCGCAAGGCCAGCGGAAGCTACTGGGCCGTCGGCCGGCGCGCAACCGCGGCCGTCTCGCGCCGGGTCGCCGCGTCCGTACTCTCATGAGCGCGCGAAACGCGCTGGACATCGCCCCAGCCAGCCGAATAATGCCCTCATCGCGATTGGCGGCAGGGTAGTCATGGATACAGCATCCGTTATCGAACGCGTGCAACCGAACTCCGGCGCGGCGCCGGCCAACGGCAAGATCGTTCCGGTGATCCTGTCGGGGGGATCCGGCACCCGGCTTTGGCCGGTGTCGCGGGAGAGCTACCCCAAGCAGGACCTGGCCGCTGGTGTCCGAGCGCTCGCTGATCCAGGACACGGCGCTGCGCGGGGCCGGCGATGGTTTCGCGCCGCCCATCGTCGTATGCAACCAGGAACATCGGTTCATGGTCGCCGAGCAGTTGCGTCTGGCCGGCATCGCGGGGACGCGCATTCTGCTGGAACCGGTCGGCCGCAACAGCGCGCCCGCCATCGCCGCTGCGGCGTTGCTGGTCGCCGAGACCGAGCCGGACGCCGTGCTCTGGATGCTTGCCGCCGACCATGCGATCGAAGACACCGCCGCGTTGCACCTGGCGCTCGCGGCTGCGGCCGCGGCCGCGCGGGTCGGATATTTCGTCACCTTCGGCATGAAGCCGACGACGGCGGAAACCGGCTATGGCTATCTGGAGCTGGGCGAGCCGTTGCCCGACCTGTCCGGCGCGCACGAACTGCGCCGCTTCGTCGAGAAGCCGGACGCCGCGACTGCCGCGAGCCTCGCCTTCTCCGGGCGGCATCTCTGGAACTCGGGGATGTTCGTCTTCACGGCGGCGACCCTGATCGCGGAATTGGAAGAGCATGCGCCCGAGGTGCTCGCGTCGGTGCGCAAGGCGCTGACCGCGCGCCGGCAGGATCTGGACTTCCTGCGCCTCGATCCAGACGCCTTTCGCTCCTGCCCGAATATCAGCCTCGACTACGCGGTGGCCGAGCGAACCCGCCGGGCCGCCGTCGTTCCCGCCGATCTCGGCTGGTCGGATGTCGGCAGTTGGGGCTCGCTCTGGGAATTGGGCGAGAAGGACGCGGAGGGCAACGTGGCCGTGGGCGACGTTCTGCTCGAGAACGCTACCGATTGCTATGTCCGCAGCGACGGCATCCTGACCGCGGTCGTTGGGCTCAAGGACGCCGTCGTGGTGGTGACGCCGGACGCCGTGCTGGCCATGCACCGCGACCACGCGCAGGATGTGAAGAAGGTGGTGGATCGGCTGCGCGCGGCCGGCCGCGACGAGGCGGTCGCCCATAACCGCATCTATCGGCCGTGGGGCTTCTACGAGCGACTGATCCAGGGCGAGCGGTTCCAGGTGAAGCGGATCGTCGTCAGCCCCGGCCACAAGCTCTCGTTACAGAAGCACTATCATCGCGCGGAGCACTGGGTGGTGGTGAACGGCACCGCCGTCGTCACCCGCGACGGCGAAGACATCATGGTGCGCGAGAACGAGAGCATCCACCTGCCGCTCGGCGCCGTGCACCGGGTGGAAAATCCCGGCCGGATTCCGCTCTGCCTGATCGAGGTGCAGTCGGGTGCCTACCTCGGCGAAGACGACATCGTGCGATTCGAGGACACCTACGGGCGGCTCTGACTGGTTACAAAATACCACCGAGATGCCGGCCAGTGACGACGGCGCTCTCGTCGATGCGGCAACGCTAACATTCCGCCCCGACATTTTTGGTTAAGATGCTTGGCCACTCTCGACCATGACGGGAGCACCAAGTTCGCTCAAATGAAAAAGCCGAAAGGCGCGTTCGCCGTCCGAATCGATGACGCGAAGAGCGTCCGATTCGCTCCGATCGTCCATCGCGACATCGAAGTGACCGCCGTAGCGGTTTTTCACCAGATCCAGCGGCAGTTCGTGCGCGATGAATTTGTCGATCCCCTTTGTCCGCATGCTGGCGACAAAACCGGGGTCGGTCAGGGAGTGGTACGAGGTCACGATCACGATCGGACCACTGCCGGTAAACATCAAGGCTGACTTCATGGAGACCTCCTGAATGATTTTTCATCGCAATCATGCCAACTGGGGCGAGGCGCTATCGCCGCGGCGAGTCGGTTGACTGGGCGAATGACTGGGCGAACCGAGCATTGTCATCAATGCCTGCCGGGGCAGGTCTGTCCTTGATATAAGTCAATCGCCACGCCGGTCGGGCGTGTTAGTTTTCCAGCGCGCCTAGAGTCGATACTCGGCTGTTTCCGATCGGGCATTTAGAATTGCGTCTGGAAGCGACGGAGCCCTCCAGGCCGTGCCGCGCATTGCGATGGAGGATCAACGATATGGCGGAGACCGAACAGCAGCGAACCCGGCCATCTCCGGTCGAGAGGGAAAGCCGTCCGGCCGAGCATCCGATCGCAGCCGGGCAGGCCGGGGCGGACGCCGCCGTGATCGCCGCGGACACCGATAGGAAAGTTGGTCTGACCGAGGCGGAAGCGCAGCGCCGGCTCGCGCAATACGGCGAGAACGCGCTCACCGAGCATCGCATGAGCGCGCTGCAGCGGCTGGGCCAATTCTTCTGGGGGCCGATCCCGTGGATGATCGAGGCGGCCGCGGCGCTGTCCGCGGTCGTCCGTCATTGGGAAGATCTCGCCATTATTCTCGTGATGCTGTTCGTCAACGCCGGCGTCGGCTTCTGGCAGGAGTTCAAGGCCGACAACGCCATCGCGCTGTTGAAGCAGCGGCTCGCGCTGACGGCGCGCGTGCTGCGCGACGGTGCATGGAAGGACATTGCCGCCCGCCTGCTCGTGCCCGGGGATGTTGTCGGCATCAAGCTCGGCAGCGTCATTCCCGCCGATGTGAAGCTGGTCGACGGCGATTATCTGAGCGTCGACGAATCGGCGCTCACGGGCGAATCGCTGCCGGTGGACAAGAAACCCGGCGACGCGGCCTATTCCGGCTCGATCGCCAAGCTCGGCGAGATGACGTCCGTCGTCACGGCGACGGGTATGGACACCTATTTCGGCAAGACCGCCCACCTCGTCGAGCAGGCGAAGACGGTTTCGCATTTCCAGCGTGCGGTGCTCCGCATCGGCAATTTCCTGATCCTGATCACGGTCGGCCTGGTCGTGCTGATCGGCATCGCCGCGCTGTTTCGCCACGATCCGCTGATCGAGACGGCTCAGTTCGCGCTGATCCTGGCGGTGGCCTCCATCCCGGTGGCGCTGCCGGCGGTGCTGTCCATCACCATGGCCGTCGGCGCCGAGCGCCTGGCGAAGTTGCGGGCCATCGTCTCGCGCCTCGTCGCGATCGAGGAAATGGCCGGCATGGACATGCTGTGTACCGACAAGACCGGTACCTTGACCAAGAACGAACTGACGCTCGGCGATCTTTGGCCGCTGAAAGGGGCGACACGGGAGGATCTTCTGCTGGCGGCCGCGCTCGCCTCGCGCCGGGAATCGCCGGACGCCATCGACGCGGCCATTCTCGCCGCTATCCCCGACACCAAGGCGCTCGATGCCTATCGGGTCACCGATTTCCACCCGTTCGATCCCGTGAAGAAGCGCGCCGAAGCCGAAATCGCGACCAACGGCCGGCGGTTCCGCGTGGCCAAGGGCGCCCCGCAGGTCGTCGTGGATCTGTGCCAGCCGGCGGAGGAGGAGCGGCGCGCCATTACGGCGCAGGTGGAGGCGGACGCGGCCAAGGGATTCCGCACCCTCGGCGTGGCACGGGCCGATGACGGCGGCAACTGGCGCTTCCTCGGGCTCATGCCGCTGTTCGATCCGCCGCGCGACGACAGCGCGTCCACCATTGCCGAGACCCGCCGGATGGGGCTCGACATCAAGATGGTCACCGGAGACCACGAGGCGATCGCGCGGCAGATCGCAGGCCAACTGCATCTCGGCAAGAATATCGTGGTCGCCGAGAGCGTCTTCGGAAAGGATGCCTCCCCCGACCGGTTGCGCGCCATTGTCGCCGCCGACGGGTTCGCCCGCGTGTTCCCCGAGCACAAATTCGAAATCGTCAAGGCGCTGCAAGGCGCCGGCCATATCGTCGGCATGACCGGCGACGGCGTGAACGACGCCCCGGCGTTGAAGCAGGCCGATATCGGCATCGCCGTGAGTGGCGCGACGGACGCCGCGCGCGCCGCCGCCGATCTCGTGCTGACGGCGCCGGGTCTCTCCGTCATCACGAGCGCCATCGAGGAAGCGCGCCGGATTTTCGAGCGGATGACCAGCTACGCGACCTACCGCATCGCCGAGACCATTCGCGTTCTGCTGTTCATGACCGCCAGCATTCTGGTGTTCAATTTCTACCCGGTCACGGCAATCATGATCGTGCTGCTGGCGCTGCTCAACGACATCCCGATCGTGATGATCGCCTACGACAACGCACCCGTCGCGCTGAGGCCGGTGCGCTGGGACATGACACGGGTTCTCACCATCGCCTCGGCGCTCGGCGGCTACGGCGTGATGGAAAGTTTTGGTCTCTATTGGCTGGTCCGGTTCTACTTCGAACTCGACCCGGCCGTGGTTCAGGCGCTCATTTTTCTCAAGCTACTCGTCTCCGGCCACATGACGATATACCTGACGCGCAACAAGGGTGCCGTCTGGGAGCGACCCTGGCCGAGTTGGAAGTTGGTGGTTCCCGCCGAGGCGACCCAAGTCCTTGGTACGCTCATCGTGGTCTATGGCTGGTTCATGGCGCCCACGGGATGGCGGCTCGCGTTGATCGTGTGGGGCTACGCGCTGGCCTCCTTCGTGGTGGCGAGCATGGTCAAGATCGGCACCTATTGGCTGCTGGAGCACCGCTCCGGACGCCAGGCCCGCCACCTGAGTCGCATCGAAACCTCGCTGGTGAACCATGTCCCGCGCGCGCGGTGATTTTGGCGCCCGGGGCGAAGAGTTACCGGTCAAAACCCATGGATAGAACAATGAAGCGCATTCTCGTGGCAACTGACGGGTCCGACGGCGCAGCGCGTGCCGTCGACTATGCGGCGCATCTGGCGAAGGATTCCGGCGCCGAGCTTCTCATCGTGAATGCCATCGGCGGCTACGGGTTGCCGGAAAGCGTGTTCCGGAATTTTACCGAGCAGCAGACTTGGCTAGACGAACTGCTGTCGTCCGCGTCGGCCGCGACGCTGACGAATGCGCGAGACCGCGCCCGAAGCATTGGCGTCGGCACGATCCAGCTTGATTCGCGCAAGGGCGACGTCGCGCAGACACTCATCGACATGGCGCGGGAGAAGCAAGCGGATCTGATTGTCATCGGCAAGCGCGGCGCCGGACGGGTCGCGGGATTGCTGCTCGGCAGCGTATCGCAGAAACTCGTCAGCCTCGCGCCCTTGCCGGTGACCGTGGTGCCGTAGACCGGTTTCGGTTTACCGGACACCCCTTTCGCCGTCATAGCCGGGCTTGTGACCCGGCAATCCGGTGCGACCCGATATGGCCGGATACAAAAGCCCGTTTCCGGCGAAAGCCGGAATCCACTTCGACGCACGAGGTGCGGCGCGGTCGACCTCGGCTTTCGCCGGGGAAGAAGAAGGGCACGGTTCCGCGGCCTCCGCGTTTGCGGCATCCGTTTCAGTCTCTTGCGGCCTTCGTTTCAGTCGTCGAACAGGATGCGGTTGGCGGCGCCCTCCGTGTCCTCGGTACTGGCCGGAGCGCAGGGAATAGAGAAACAGGCACAGACCGCCCGCGCTTAGCGCCAGGCTGAGCAGCAACAGGTACAGAATGACGTTCATGCAACGCCTCCCCGCCGCACGCGGAAACTGTTGGCGATCACGGTGAGCGACGAGCCGGACATCGCCGCCGCGGCCAGCCAGGGCGTGACGAACCCGGCCATCGCCAGCGGCAGCGCCAGCGCGTTGTAGCCGATCGCGAACGCCAGATTCTCCCGCATCACCGCGCGCGCGCGCCGCGCCGTGGCGATGATGGCGAGCACCGGCGCCAGGCGCTCGCCCTGGAACACGACGTCGGCGACGGTCTGGCTGACGTCGGCCGCCGTGGCCGGCGAGGCCGAGACGTGCGCCGCGGCCAGCGAGGGGCCGTCGTTCAGCCCGTCGCCCACCATCAGCACGCGCCGGCCCTGATCGCGCAGCCGCTCCAAGAGCGCGACCTTGTCCACCGGCGTCTGCTCGGCATGGAACTCGGCGATGCCGAGCGCCGCGGCGACCCGCCGCACCGGCGCGGACTTGTCGCCCGAGGCCAGCAGCACGCCGAGGCCGAGCGCGCGCAGGCGGGCAACCGTTTCGGCCGCATCGGAGCGCAGCCGCTCGTCGAAACGGAACGCGACCGGGTCATGGCCGGGCCGGGCCAGCCACAACTCCGGGGTTTCCGCGGGGCTGTCGCCAGCGTGCGCCCGGGCTGACGGGAACCGCTCGGCCCACCCTGTCGCGTCGTGTCCGGGCGCAGACCCGGGCATCTCGGTGCCGCACGGCTCGGGAGATTGCCGGGTCACGGCCGGCAATGACGCATTCGAATGCGATGCGAGGCCGCAGAACGCGCGGCTGCCGAGGCGAATCTCGCCCTCCGGCGTGGCGCAGCGCAAGCCCTGTCCCGGCGCCTCGATCACGTCCTCGGCCGGTGCGACCGGCCCCGCCGCCGCGGCCAGCGCGCGCACCAGTGGATGACGGCTCGCCTCGCCGAGCGAGGCGGCGACGCGCAGCGCCTCCGGCTCGGCAGCGCCGGCCAGCATCAGGGTCGGTTCGGTCAGCGTGCCGGTCTTGTCGAATACCACGGTATCGATCTCGGCCAGCCGCTCCAGCGCGGTCGGCGACTTCAGCAGGATGCCGGCGCGGAACAGGCGCGAGGTGGCGATCACCTGCACCGCCGGAACTGCCAGCGCGAGCGCGCAGGGGCAGGTGATGATGAGCACCGCGACGGCGTTCAGCAGACTGGTTTCGAGCGGCGCGCGCAGCACCAGCCACCACAGCAGGAATGTGCCGGCCGCGGCGATATGCACGGTCGGCGCGTAGCGGCGGGCGACACGATCCGCGAAGGTGACGAAGCGGCCGCGCGCCGCCTCGGCCGCCTCGATCAGCCGCGCGCATTCGGCGAGCAGGGTGCCGCCGCCGCTCGCGGTCGCGCGCACCATCAGCGGCTCGCCCAGGTTCACGGTGCCGGCGAACACGCGCGCGCCGGGTGCTGCGGCGACGGGCAGCGCCTCGCCCGTGACGAGGCTCTGATCGAGCGTGGTGCTGCCGCGCTCGATCACGCCGTCGACGCCGATCCGCTCGCCCATGCCGACCAGAACCCGATCGTTCGGCCGCACGCGCTCCTGCGCGATGCGCGCCAGCGTGCCGCCCGGCTGCATCACGGCCACATCGGTCGCGCGCAGGGTGAGCACCTGCTCGGCGGTCGCGCGCGCCTGGCCGCGGGCGCGGTGGTCCAGCACGCGGCCGATCAGCAGGAAGAACAGCAAGGTGACGGCGCTGTCGAAATAGGCGTGCCGCGCGCCCTGCATGGTTTCCACCAGGCTCAGCGCGGTCACCAGGACCACGCCCACGCTGATCGGCACGTCCATGTTCGTCCGCCCGGCGCGCAGCGCCCGATACGCCGAGCGGAAGAACGGCATGCCGGCATAGGCGACGGCCGGCATGGCGATCAGGGCGGAGACCCAGTGCATCAGGTCGCGCGTGGCGGCGCCCATGCCTTCCGCGAGCCCGGCCCAGACGCCGATCGAGATAAGCATGACGTTGCCGGCGGCGAATCCGGCGACGGCGAGCGCCCGCAACAGCGCGCGCCCGGTGCGGTCCCGCGCCGCGGCGAGCAGCGCGGCGTCGAACGGCACCAGCCGGTAGCCGAGCGATTCCACGCGGGCGACCAGCCGTTCCAGTTCGGCGAGGCCGCCGCGGGCCGCGAGGCGCAGCCGGCGGGTGGTCATGTTGATGCGGCCGGCGATCACCGCCGGTTCGCGCGCCAGCACGCTCTCGATCAGCCAGACGCAGGCGCCGCATTGCAGCCCGTCCACGGCGAGGTTGATCTCGCTGACGCCGCAATCATCGGTGCTGACGTAGCGCGTCAGATCGCGCGGCTCGGCGTGGTCGGGGCGGGGCGGGCGCTGCTCGGGATCGAGCAGGCGTTCGCGGTAGTAGCGGCCGAAGCCGAGCGCCTGCACGGTGTCGAACGCGGCCTGGCAGCCGGCGCAGCAGAAGCGGCGGCCGGCCGAGGGCAGGCCGCAATGGGCGCAGGCGGTGGCGGTTGCGGCCGGAGACCGCTCTTCCAGGCCGGCTTCCAGAACCGCGGCGCTCACCTGAGGACGATGCGTCGCGTCACGCGGATTTGGTGGCCCGCGTGGGCGACGCGTAGCATCAGATCCCACTGGCCGAGCTGAGTCAGTTCGGTGTCCGAGACGTAGCGTCCGCTCGCCGCGCGCCGGAAGCCCACATGCGTGCGCTCCGGCGGTCCGAGCGGCCGGACGGCCGTAGCGTCGATCAGGGCATCATCGAGCCCGCGGCCCTGCCGATCCGTCACGTTCAGCAGCGGTTTGCGACCGTCGCTCTCGGCCGCGATCGACCATCCGAGCGCGTTCTGGCGATCGACGGCGTCGAGAACCTGGTTGTACTCGTTGCTTTCATCGAAGCTGTCGCTGATGGCCGCGCCGGGAAAGGTCGCGACCGCCGACCAGACCATGCCGGCATTGACGGCGAACACGGCGGCCATCGCGGCGGCGAGCCACCACGGGAAATACCGCCAGGCCGAGGACTGCCGGGCCGGCAGTCGCCGCGGGATGCGTCCGATATGGCTCATTCGTGTTCCGCCTCCTCGTGCCCATGTTCGCGCGGCCCGAGGAACAGCGAGTGATAAATCGTCTGCTCGCCGGTGCGCGCGTTGCGCAGCACGAAATCGAGGTGTTGCGAGCCGTGTTCGAGATGACGCGGCTTGCCCTGCACCAGCACGCGAAAGCCCGCTTCCGAATCGGCGGGGACAGGCAGGGTAAGTGCGTCACGCGCGGCGGCGTTCGATTCGGGCAGGACCAGGTGCGCGCCCGGCATTCCCACTACGTGCAGGATGAAATCCGACGCGGTCGGTGTCTTGTTGATCACCTTGATGGTGTAGGCGTTGCGCACGCCGCCATGTTCGAGGCGCACGAACAGCGGCGCGCGATCGTGCTGCACGGACAGGTCGATAGAGCTGCGCATCGCCAGCGCCACCGACATGCCGAGTACCGCGATCAGCAGCGCGGAAAGGTAGATGATCGTGCGCGGGCGCAGGAAGCGAATCGGCGCGTCACGGCCGTCCTTCTTGGCGGCCTGCCGCGCCAGGGTGTCCCAGGTGATTAGCCAGGGCTGGCCGCCGCTCTTCTGCATCACGTTGTTGCAGGCATCGATGCACAGGCCGCAACTGATGCATTCCAGCTGCACGCCGTCGCGGATGTCGATCCCGGTGGGGCAGACGTTCACGCAGGCGTTGCAGTCCACGCAGTCGCCCAGCTTCTTCGCCCCGGGGACGTTGCGCTTGCCGTGCCCGCGCGGCTCGCCGCGCCAGCCCTGATACGTGACGACAAAAGTCTGCTCGTCGAGCATGGCGGACTGGAAGCGCGGCCACGGGCACATATACGTGCAGACCTGTTCGCGCGCCCAGCCGGCGAGGAGATACGTGGTCGCGGTGAACAGGAAGGTGAAGAAATACACCTCGACCGACGCCGTTCCGGTCCAGAACTCGCGCGTCACCGTCGGCGCGTCGACGTAGTACATGATCCAGGCGCCGCCGGTCCAGAACGCGATGACGAGCCAAGCCGCGTGCTTGGCCGCCTTGCGCACCGCCTTGTCGACGCCGAGCGGCGCGGCGTCACGGCGCATGCGCTCGTTGCGATCACCCTCGATCCAGCGCTCCACGGTCATGAACAGATCGGTCCAGACCGTCTGCGGGCAGGCGTAGCCGCACCAGACGCGCCCGACCAAGCTGGTCACCAGGAACAGCGCGACGGCGCCGAGGATCAGCGCGCCGGTCAGGAAATAAATGTCCTGCGGCCACAACTCGATGCCGAAGAAATAGAAGCGCTCGTTCCACAAATCGAGCAGCACGGCCTGGTTGGGCACGCCGGGACCGCGGTTCCAGCGCAGCCAGGGCAGCAAGTAGTAGACGGCGAGGCAGAACGCGAGCACGCCCCATTTGAACCGGCGCACCAAGCCGCGCACCGCCATCGGGTAGACGCGGACGCGGCTGGCGTAGAGCGATTTCTGCTCCTCCTCCACAACATGCCGTGCACTGATTTTGCTCACGATACGGGCTCCCGGTGCTCGCACTACCGCTATTCGCCGCCGCCGAGCGAATGGACGTAGAGGGCGAGGCTCTTGATCGTCGCGGTATCCAGACGGCCGTCCCAGTTCGGCATGACGCCCTGGCGCGGTTCGGTGATCTGCGCGATCACGGCGGCGCGGTCGCCCTGATAGAGATGCACACGCGAATTGAGCGGCGGGGCGCCGACCGTGCGGTTGCCTTGGCCCTTGTCGCCGTGACACATGGCGCAGTTTTGCGCGAACAGCTTGGCGCCGGCCGACGTGTCCCGGCCCGCGATCGGCTTGCCGAAAAGGGTCATCACGTAATCGGCGATCTGCTCGATCTGGTCGGGCTTCAGCATCCCGCTGGTGCCGAAACTCGGCATCATGCTGTTGCGCGCGTGGGGATCGCCGCTGCGCGCGCCATACGTGATCGTCTGCTGAATGTCGGTCAGCTTGCCGCCCCACAGCCACACATCGTCGCCAAGCGCCGGATAGCCGATGCGGCCTTCGCCGTTTTGTCCATGGCACGGCTGGCAGTCATTGGCGAAGGTGATGCGGCCCGCCGTGAGCGCGACCTCCAGCAGTTTCGGGTCTTTCGGTATCGCGGCGATCGGGAGCTTCGCGATCTGCGCCATCGCGGCGCCATGCCGCGCCTGCATGTGCCGCCACTCCGCCATGGCGTCGCGCCGCGACGAATAGCCGAGCAGGCCGTGGAAATAACCGGTTCCGTACGGAATCGAGGGATACAGGACGAAGTAGACCGCGGCAAAGACGATGGTGGAGATGAACACGTACACCCACCATTTCGGTAGCGGCGTGTTCAGCTCGCGGATGCCGTCCCACTCGTGACCGGTGGTGTCCTGACCGCTGATGACATCCTTTTCGACTTTGGTCGGCATGTAACGCGCTCCTTCAGCGGTCGTCCTCGAGCGGAATGGATCCGTTCCGCTCGATGCTCTTCTTGCGTCCCGGCCAATAAGTCGCTACCAGCATCAGCGAAAACACCAGGAACACCAGCGCAACCGAACGCTGCTCAAACCAGATCACGGCATCCATGATGTGCATGACGTGCCCCGACTACTGCCGCAATTGCTCTTCGCTGGTGTCGGCAAAGTTAACTTCCGTGCCGAGCACCTGCAGATAGGCCACCAAGGCATCCATTTCCGTGACCTCCTGACCATTGCCCGACACGACGTTCGCCTTGGGATAGCGCTTCTCCAGCGCCGCGTGGTCGGCTTGCGGATCGGCCTGCGCCTCCAGGTCGGCCCGCGCATTGGCGATCTCCGCCTTGGTGTACGGAACGCCGACGTCCTTGTTGACCTTAAGATGCTCGTCGATCAGCCGGTAATCGAGCGGCTGGTCGGCCAGGAACGCGTAGTGCGGCATCAGGCTTTCCGGAACCAGTTCCTGCGGGCTCTTCAGATGCGCGTAGTGCCAGTCGTTGGAGTATTTGCCGCCGACGCGCGCCAGATCCGGGCCGATGCGCTTCGATCCCCACTGGAACGGGTGGTCGTACATGCTTTCCGCGGCGAGGCTGTAATGGCCGTAGCGTTCCACTTCGTCGCGCAGCGCGCGGATCTGCTGGCTGTGGCAGACATAGCAACCCTCGCGCACGTAGATGTCGCGGCCCATCAGTTCGAGCGGCGAGTACGGGCGGACCCCTTTCACGTGCTCCACCGTGGTTTCGATGGTGAACAGCGGCACGATCTCCACGATGCCGCCGATGGCGACCGTCGCCAGCGTCAGCGCCAGCAGCAGGATCGCGTTCTTCTCGATGAATTCATGACGTAGGCGCATCGGATCAGTCTCCGACCGCTGCTGGCAGCGCGGTTGGCGTATAGGGTTCGATGGGACGAGGAGCGGTTGCCGGGCTGCGCACGGTCATGATCAGGTTGTAGACCATCATCAGCGCGCCCCCGAGGAACATCACGCCGCCGAGCATGCGGATGACGTAGAACGGATGGACGGCGACGACGCTTTCGGCGAACGAGTACTGCAGGAACCCCGAGGCGTCGTAAGCACGCCACATCAGGCCTTCCATGATGCCCGCCACCCACATCGAGGTGATGTAGAGAACGATGCCGAGCGTCGCGATCCAGTAGTGCCAGGACGCCAGCCGCGTGGAATACAGGCCGCTCCGCTTCCACAGCACCGGCACGAGATAATAGATCGCGCCGAAACTGATGAACGCCACCCAGCCGAGCGAGCCGGAATGCACGTGCCCGATCGTCCAGTCGGTATAGTGGCTGAGCGCGTTCACCTCGCGCACCGACATCACCGGCCCCTCGAAGGTGGACATGCCGTAGAAGCCGACGGCGGTGACCGAGAAGCGCAGGCCGGGATCGGTGCGCAGTTTGTCCCACGCGCCCGACAGCGTCATGATGCCGTTGATCATGCCGCCCCAGGAGGGCATCCACAGCATGATCGAGAACGCCATGCCGAGCGTCTGCGCCCAGTCTGGCAGCGAGGTCCAGTGCAGGTGGTGCGGACCGGCCCAGATGTAGAGGAAGATCAGCGACCAGAAATGCACGATCGACAGGCGGTACGAATAGATCGGCCGGTTCGCCGCCTTCGGAATGAAATAATACATCATCCCGAGGAATCCGGCGGTGAGGAAGAAGCCGACCGCGTTATGGCCGTACCACCACTGGATCAGCGCGTCCTGCGCGCCGGAGAACAGCGAATAGCTCTTCGCGCCGAACCACGAGACCGGAACCGCAAGATTATTGCCGATGTGCAGCACGGCGATGGTCAGGATGAAGGCGAGATAGAACCAGTTGGCGACGTAGATATGCGGTTCCTCGCGCTTCATCAGCGTGCCGACGAAGATCACCGCGTAGGTGACCCAGACGATGGTCAGCCAGATGTCGATATGCCACTCGGGCTCGGCGTATTCGCGGCTCTGGCTGAAGCCCATCACGTAGCTCAGCGCCGCCATGACGATGAAGAACTGATAGCCCCAGAACACGAAGTCGGCGAGGGCATCGCCGCCGAACAGCCGTGCCTTGCAGGTGCGCTGCACCACATGGAACGACGTGCCGAGCAGCGCGCAGCCACCGAACGCGAAGATGGCGGCGGAGGTGTGCACCGGCCGAAGCCGCCCGAAATTCAGGAACGGCAGGCCGAAATTGAGCGCCGGCCACGCGAGTTCCGAGGCGATGTAGACGCCCATGCTGAACGCGACCACCGCCCAGAACACCGCGGCGATCGTGAATTTCTTGACGATCGCCTCGTTGTAGACGGTCGCGGCGCGCGGCGCGGACAGGACGGCGGCGCCGGGCGCGAGCGCGAGGTCAGACATTGACGCTCTCCCGCGCCGGCAACACCGGCACCGGCGCCGCCCGCGCGGCCGCGCGCGCCATGTCCAACGTATCGAAATGGCGGCGGATCTGGCCGAGGATGAACACGTAGGAGAAGCCGGCCAGCGACAGGCCGAACACATACATTTCGCTGTCCACGGCCCGCGAGGCCAGCACCAGGCCGACGATGCCGAAAATGTTCATCATCGCCGCGACCACGAGGTCGCTGACCTGCACATTCATTGCACTCTCCGCGTTCGGTGCGTCGGGCGGCAGATCCCTGGCCGCCGTTCCGTCACGGCAGGGTTAAGCAGAGCCGGCGGGGCAGGCGTTGATTTAGATCAAGGTCGCGTGATCGGACCTGGGCGAGCAAGGAGCTTGTGAGCGGACATTGGCACCTGTTGGCCGCGTTGTGCGGGCCGGGGAGTTTGCGCGCCGTGCTGGGCGGCAGCGTCATCGGCGGGCTGATGCTCGCGGGCGCGCTCGGCAGCGTGATGCACTGCGTGCCGATGTGCGGTCCCTTCGTGCTGGGGCAGGTGTCGGATCGGCTCGCGGCGGTTCCGTGCGGACGGCTGTGCGAGGCGCAGCGGCTGAAGGCCGGGCTGCTGCTGCCGTATCATGCCGGCCGACTCTACTACCTATGCCGCTCTCGGCGCGCTCGGCGGCTTTCTCGGCGCCACGCTCGGCCGGCTTCCGTGGCTCGCGCCGCTCGGCGGGGTGTTGCTGCTGATCGGCGCGGCCCTGTTTCTCGGCCAGGCGCTGAAACGCTTGGGTCTCGGCGCCTGGTTCATCGCGCTGTTGCCGACCACCG
This sequence comes from uncultured Alphaproteobacteria bacterium, assembly GCA_963761015.1. GTDB lineage: Bacteria > Pseudomonadota > Alphaproteobacteria > Acetobacterales > Acetobacteraceae > CAVXFL01. Next base: position 28,703 of record CAVXFL010000017.1, on the reverse strand, counting down.
GCCCGACCGCCTGGCAGCGCGCGATCGGCCGGATGGCGCACCGGATCGACCGCTCGCGGCCGCGGGGCGGGTTCGTCCTCGGCATCCTGCTGGGCTTTCTGCCGTGCGGCTTCCTGTGGGCGGCGCTTGCCGTGGCTGCCGCCACGGGCAATCCCTTCGTGGGCGCCGCGGCCATGTTCGCCTTCGGCCTCGGCACGGTCCCGGCGCTCGTCGGCATCGGCGTCGCCGGGCAGGTGGCGGGACGCGCGTCGGGCGGTTTACTGCGGGTCATCGGACCGGCGGTCCTGATACTGGACGCGCTGGTTCTGGCGGTATTGGCGCTCACCCGGTTTGCCGCATGAGGCCGTGATGGACGAACCCCGCAAGCACGCGAAATACGAGGCGCTGATCGAGGCCTGCCGCGGGTTGCCGCCGCTGCGCACGGCGGTCGCGCATCCGTGCGACGAGTTCTCGCTCAGCGCCGCGATCGAGGCGGCCGAGGCCGGGATCATCCGGCCGATTCTGGTCGGGCCGGCTTCGCGCATTCGCGGCGTGGCTGCCTCGCTGCGCTTGGATCTCGGCGCGCTCCGCCTAGTGGATCAGCCGCACAGCCACGCCGCGGCGGCCGAGGCGGTGCGGCTGGTGCGCGCCGGCGAGGCGGACGCGCTGATGAAGGGCAGCCTGCACACCGACGAACTGATGGGCGAGGTGGTGAACAAGGAGACCGGCATCCGCACCGCCCGGCGCATCAGCCATGTCTTCATCATGGACGTGCCGAGCTATCACAAGCCGCTGTTCATCACCGACGCGGCGGTGAACATCTTTCCCACGCTCGACGAGAAGGTCGACATCGCGCAGAACGCGATCGAACTGGCGCACGCACTCGGCATTCAGTTGCCCAAGGTGGCGATTCTATCGGCCGTGGAGACCGTGAACGCCAAGATCCCATCGACGATCGACGCCGCGGCGCTGTGCAAGATGGCCGAGCGCGGGCAGATCACCGGCGCGTTGCTGGACGGTCCGCTCGCGCTCGACAACGCCATCAGCCCCGCGGCGGCGAAGACCAAGCACATCCGCTCCGCCGTGGCCGGCGACGCCGATATCCTGCTGGTGCCGGATCTCGAATCCGGCAACATGCTGGCGAAGGAGCTGACCTTCCTGGCCAACGCGGACGCGGCGGGGATCGTGCTCGGCGCGCGCGTGCCGATCATCCTGACCAGCCGCGCGGACAACGTGCGCACCCGCATGGCAAGCTGCGCCGTGGCCTCGCTCTACGCGCACGCCCGACGGATCGCGACGGCCGATGTCGGCAAGCTGGCGGGATAGGGTGGTTTGCTGCCTCGGCCGGGAATGACGGCCGCATCCGGCGCACGACAGGTCAGGTTGCTAGTTCAGAACGTCGCTCGTTCGGGCCTGCATGACCAGACGAGTTGCATCGTCGGGCAGCAAAAAGCCTGCCGAAACCTGCTCGGCTGCGGCCTTCTTCACCGCCGCCACGTAGCGCGCGTGCGATCCGTAGCGTTCCTCGAGCGACGGGCGTGGATCGTGCGCGGCTTCGCGTTCGGCGCGCGTCCGCGCGAACGGGACGAAGCTGCCGACGAGATAACAAAGCTCGCCCGCCGCATAACCTCCCCGACGCAGATTCCATCCGGTGTAGGTGCCGAGCGGTACACGCAATGTCACCGATCGGATGCCGGCGATCTCGTTGCCGTCGGAATCCACCTTCGGCACGCGCACCAAATAGCGCGGCGGGCCTTCGGCAACCGGCGGCTCGCGCAAAATGCCGGATTCCAGCGCGGGATCGAAGCGCGGGCCGCGATATTCGATCGGCAAATTGTTGACCAGCCCGGTGTAGGCGAGGCCGGGTATGTCGGGAAACCCGGTCGAGGCCCGGTCCGGCGGCACCAAGGTGCCGTCGGCGATGCGCGGATACCGGCTCGCCGGCGCCGGCTTGCCGCGTGCCACCAGATCCCGCAGCCGCAACAGCAGCGCGCGCATGGCTTCCGTGTAGCGGTTCGGATTGCCGCGCTGCTGGCACAAGAACGCCGGCAAGCCCGGCGCGTGCTGGGTGGACGCGAAGTGATAGAGATGCACGTTCGCCGGCAACGCCACGTCGTGATCCGCGCCGTCCGTGGTGTCCAGCGACATGCGCTGGTTCCAGTATTCGTTGGAGCTGACGGTCTGGACGATTTCCGGGCAGGTCCGCGTCGTCCTGGCAGCGCGACAGAATGCCGTCGGTGATGCCGGCGACCGGATCGTGCCGCACGCCCCAGGTGAACGGCGCGTCCTGCATCGGCGCTAGGTGATCCGCGTGCTCGAGCGAATCCGTGCCCGGCTGGCCGAAGCGCTGGTTCACCTCGTTGCGGGCGGAGGCGACGTGCACGTTCATGCCGTCGAACACGGTGCGCCCGCTTTCGTCCTCGTTGAAGCCGAGATGCAGGAAACTGCGCAGATAGCGCCCGCTTTGCGAGGTGCCGTGCGCCAATGTCCAGCGCACGCCGCCGGCCAGCGGATTGGCGTGGCCGGCATCGTCCTTCTCGGCATGGCGAAGAAAGGCAACAAGATCGCGCGTGGCAGCGAGGCCGAGGCCGAGCACAATCGGGTTCTTCGCCGTGTAGATCAGCTGATAGATGTGATTGGTGTCGAACCCACCCTTCAGGCAGAGATGCGTCGTGCTCGGAACACCCGGAAACGGCTTGCGCGCGCAATCGGCGAGCGCCCAATCGGTGGTGGGCACCGTTACCGGCGCATCGCTCTGCCGCACCTGGACGGTGAGAAGATCGCCCGCATTGTCGGTGCCGACCGATTCGTAGGGAACGCCGCGGCCGAGATCGGTATCGCCGAGCCCGAGCGTGCTTCCTGGCGCGAACAGTTCGTATTCCTTGCGCACGCGGCCGGTGATGCTGCCGCCATCCGGCGCGTGCGCCACGGGCGCGTTCAGCCGGATCGTGCCGGGCAGCAGATTGCCCTGCCAGCCGCTCCATACGACGGTGAAGCCGTGGCGCTGCAGGAACCCGTCGCCGGCTCCCGCGGCATCGTTGCTTCCGGTTGCGCCGATGTTGAACATGTGCAGCGCGACTGGGTTGCCGCGATTGACGACGTCGTAGAGCATCGTGCCGTTGCCGCGCGCCATCTGGGCGGGTTTCAGGATGGCGATGTCCATGGAATACGCGACCTTGCCGGTCGCGTCGTGTGGCGCGAGCGCGATGTCCTGGATGATGGCGTTGTGCGGATCGCGCGGATCGACTTCGCCGTAGGCCGTGCCGGTCAGCAGCTCGAAACGGCCGATGGCGCCAAACGAAACGCCGCCGAAAGCGGCTTCGGTATGCGTTATGTCCAGGCGCGTGATCCGCGCCTCGGCTGGCACGGCGGCCAGGAGCGCCAGCCCGGCAATCAGGGTTCGTAGCCGACCGGTCCTGCCTCGTGCGTTCATCGGCGAGTTCTGCGCTCTGTGTAACGCCGGCGGTATGGGGTAAAAATCGCCGTAGGCCAACCGGCAGGAGGCGCGCATGGCGTCCATGTACGATCGCGACCTGGAGCGCAATGCGGCCAATTACGTGCCGCTCTCGCCGATTTCCTTCCTGCTGCGGAGCGCGCGAGTCTGGCCCTCCCGCACCGCCGTGATCCACGGTCCCCGGCGGTTCACCTACGCCGAGATGCTGGCGCGCAGCCGCCGGCTCGCCTCGGCGCTGGCGCGGGTCGGCGTGGGCGTCGGCGATACGGTCGCCGTCATGGCCCCGAACGTGCCGGAACTGCTGGAGGCGCATTACGGCGTGCCGATGACGGGCGGCGTGCTCTGCCCGATCAACACGAGGCTGGATGCCGCCACGATCGCCTTCATCCTGCGCCATTCGGAGGCCAAGGTGCTGATCGCCGATCGCGCGCTGAACCACGTCATCGGCGCCGCGCTCGGCCAGCTCGAAACCAAGCCGCTGGTGATCGACATCGACGATCCGGTGGCGACCGATGCGGGCGAAACCGGCCCCCTGCTCGGGCGTGCGGACTACGAGACGTTTCTCGAGGGCGGCGACCCGGATCACCCGGTCCGCCTGCCCGAGGACGAGTGGCAGGCGATTTCGCTCGGCTATACCTCCGGCACCACGGCCGACCCGAAGGGCGTGGTGGCGCACCATCGCGGCGCCTACCTGAACGCGACCGGCCTCGCGCTGGAATTCCTGCTGAACCCGGGCTCGGTCTACCTCTGGACCCTGCCGATGTTCCACTGCAACGGCTGGACCTTCACCTGGGCGGTGACCTTGGCCGGCGGCACGCATGTGTGCCTGCGCCGGGTCGATCCCGCACTGATCTATCCGATGATTGCCGAGCACGGGGTGACCCACATGTGCGCCGCGCCGGTGGTGCTGACCATGCTGATTCACGCCCCGGCGGATTTGCGTCGACGCTTCGAGCAGCGCGTGCACGTCATCACGGGTGGCGCGGCGCCGCCCGCCGCGGTGATCGGGCGCATGGAGGCGCTCGGGTTCGAGGTGCATCACCTCTACGGCCTGACCGAAACCTATGGGCCGGCGACCGTCTGCGCCTGGCAGCCGGGCCTGGCGGACTTGCCCCTGGAGGCGCGCGCCGCCTTCCTCTCGCGCCAGGGCGTGCCACATCGGATGGTGCAGGACATGACGGTGGCGAGCCCCGAGACCATGCAGCCGGTGCCGGCGGACGGCGCCACCTTGGGCGAGCTGATGCTGCGCGGCAACACGGTAATGAAGGGCTACCTGAAGAACCGCGTCGCCAGCGACGCCGCGTTCGCCGGCGGCTGGTTCCACTCCGGCGACCTCGCCGTGCTGCACCCGGACGGCTACGCCGAGGTGAAGGACCGCTCCAAGGACATCATCATCTCGGGCGGCGAGAACATCAGCTCGCTGGAGATCGAGGCGGTGCTGTATCGCCACCCCGACGTGGTCGAGGCGGCGGTGGTGGCGCGGCCGGACGAGCGATGGGGCGAGGTGCCGCACGCCTTCGTCACCTTGAAGGAGGACGCGGTCGGGCGGGTGAGCGCGGTCGACCTGATCGACTGGTGCCGCGCCAACCTGGCCCGCTACAAGGTGCCGCGCCACGTCACCTTCGGCCCGCTGCCGAAGACCTCGACGGGGAAGATCCAGAAGTTCGCGCTTCGTGAGGCGGCGCGGGGTGGGGCAGCTTAGTCAGGGTCGCGTTACCCTCCATTCCAAACCGGCCGCGCCCGGAGAAATGCCGGCCCGGCTCAGAGAAACGAGACCGGGTCCACGTCCACGTCCACGCGCACGTTGCGCGGCACCGGGACCTGGTCGAGCCAGCGCCGCAGCAGCGGCTGCACCGCGATGTCGCGCCGCGTCTTCAGCAGCAGCCGCCGGCGATGGCGGCCGCGCAGGACGGCGAGCGGCGCGGGGGCCGGGCCGAGCACGGCGATGCCGGACCCGTGCGGGGCGGCGTGGCCGAGGTCGCGGGCGGTGGCGTCGGCCGCCTCGGCCGACTCGGCGCTGACGATCAGCGCGGCCAGGCGTCCGAAGGGCGGCCAGTGGCCCGGTTGGCGGCTGGCGGCCTCGCGTTCCATGAACGCCGCGAAATCCCCCGCGACGAGCGCCTGCATGACCGGATGCTCCGGGGTGTAGGTCTGCAACAGCACCCGCCCCGGCGCTTCCGCCCGTCCGGCGCGGCCGGCCACCTGATGCAGTAGCTGCACGGTGTGCTCCGAGGCGCGCAGATCGCCGCCGCCGAGCCCCAAATCCGCGTCGACCACCCCGACCAGGGTCAAATGCGGGAAGTGCCAGCCCTTGGCGACGATCTGCGTGCCGATGATCAGGTCGACCTCGCGCGCGGCGATGGCCCGCGCCGCCTCGGCCGCGGCGGCCGGCCCCGGCAGGGTGTCGCTCGCCATGACCAGGCGGCGCGCGTGCGGAAATGCCTCGGCGACTTCCTCGGTGATGCGCTCCACCCCCGGGCCGACCGGCACCAGCGTGTGCTCCGCGCCGCAAGCCGGGCAGGCGGGCGGGATCGGCTCGGCGTGGCCGCAATGGTGGCATTGCAGCAACTCGCGATTGCGATGCTCGACCAGCCAGGCGGTGCAGTTCGGGCACTGCATGCGATGCCCGCAGGCACGGCAGAGCGTCAGCGGCGCATAGCCGCGCCGGTTCAGGAACAGCATCGCCTGCTCGCCGCGATCGAGCGTGGCGGCGATGGCGTCGCGTAGCGGCGGCGAGAGGAAGTGGCCGCGCCCCGGCGGGGTCCTCCGCATGTCGACGGCGGCGATCTCCGGCAGGCTGGCGCCGCCGTGCCGGGCGGACAGCGTGACGTGCCGATAGCGGCCGGCCTTCACGTTCACCACGGTTTCCAGGCTGGGCGTGGCCGATACCAGGACGGCGGGGGCCTCGGCGAAGCGCGCGCGCACGATCGCCATGTCACGGGCGTGATAGACGACGCCGTCCTCCTGCTTGAACGCCGTCTCGTGCTCCTCGTCGATCACCACCAGCCCGAGATCGGTGAACGGCAGGAACAGCGCCGAGCGCGCCCCGACCACCACCTTGGCGCCGCCGTCCGCCACCGCGCGCCAGGTGAGCCGGCGCGTGCGCGGGGACAGTTCGGAGTGCCAGACCGCGGGGGCGACGCCGAAACGCGCCTCGAACCGCTCCAGCCATTGCGCCGAGAGCGCGATTTCCGGCAGCAGCACCAGCGCCTGGCGATGCTCCGCCAGGCAGGCCGCGACCGCCTCCAGATAGACCTCGGTCTTCCCGGAGCCGGTCACGCCGTCGAGCAAGGTCACTGAAAATCGCCGTTCCCGCACCGCGAGCCGGAGTTGGTCCGCGGCGTGCTGTTGCTCGGGCGCCAGAGGTGGGCCGGGACGCGCCGGATCGGGCGCGCGAAATGCGGGGTGAGGCGGCAGCGCGGCCGGGATCAGAAAGCCGGCGGCAGCGAGGCCGCGAATCACGCCGGCGCCGACCCGGGCCGCGCGCATCAGCGCCGCCGTGCCGCTCGGCTCGGCGGCCGCGAGCGCCTCCAGCACCCGCCGCCGCGGCTCGGTCAGGCGTGCATCCGGCACGACCCCGGCTCGGCGCCAGCCGATCGGCGGCGAATCCGGGCGCAGCGCGTTCACCCTGAGCGCCATCGCCAGCACGAGGCCGGCAGGTGCCAACGTGTACCCGGCCACCCAGTCGATGAACCGGCGCATGGAGGGGCGCATCGGCGGCGCGTCCAGCAGCGCCTCGATCGGTTTCAACCGGATCTCCGGGACCTCTTGCGGATCGGCCGGCGCGTCCCAGACGACCCCGACCTCGCGCCGGCGGTTGAGCGGCACCATGACCACGTCGCCGGGCTCGGCATCCATCCCGTCCGGCACGCGATAGTCGAACGGGCCGGGAAACGGATACGGCAGCAGCACCGGAACCCTCCGCTTCCGTGCCCCGCCGCTCATCCTGTATCGTCTCCCCGTGCAACCGTGCCGACCGAGACCACCGAATGCCGATGCCAGCCGATCCCGCCAAGTCCCGACCGACCGAGCCGCTGACGGCCGGAGCGGTTCGCTGAGCATGTCGGCGGCTCGCGAGGCTAACCCGGCCAGCGCCGAGTTGGTGGCGGCGTTCCTGCGGCAGAACCCGACTTGGCTCGCCGAACATCCGGACCTCTATCTGCTGCTCGCGCCGCCGGTGCGCGTCCACGGCGAGTTGCTGGCCGACCACATGGCCGCCATGGTGCGGGAAGCCCGCGCGCGGGCGGCGACCATGACGGAACAGGCGCACGGCGTACTCGCCGCCGGCCGCGCGGCGGCCGGCTTGGCGGCGCGGGTCTACGAGGCGGTGCTGGCGCTGATGCGCGCGCCCGATCCGGCCGAGTGCGTGGCCGCCGATTTTCCAGCGCTGCTCGCCATCGACGCCGCGGCGCTATGCATGGAGGGCGCGCATCGGCGGGTACGCGGGCTGCCGGCTGGCACGGTGGCGGCGCTGCTCGGCGGCCGCGACGTGGTGTTCCGCGACATGCCCGGCGGAACGGCGCTGCTGCACGCCGAGGCGGCGCCGCTCGCCCGCTACGACGCGCTGGTGCGGGTGCCGGGCGAGAACCCGCCGGCGCTGCTCGCGCTCGCGGCGCGCGACCGGACCGCGCTCGAACCCGGCCACGGCGCCGGCGCGCTGGCCTTCCTCGGGCGCGCGGTCGCCGCGGCCCTGGAGCGGTGACGGCGCGCGAATGACCGCCGAGGAGGCGCGGCAGGCCTGGCTGGACTGGCTGGCCCAGGAACGCCGCGCCGCCGCCCTGACCGTCGAGGCCTATGGCAGCGACGTGGCCGGGTTTCTCGGCTTCCTCACACCGCATCTCGGGCGCGAACCGCATCTGTCCGACCTGGCGGCGCTCACGATCGCCGACCTGCGCGCGTGGCTCGCCGCCGAAGCCGCCGAGGGCGCGGGCAACGCCACGCGCGGCCGGCACCTTTCGGCGGTGAAAAGCTTCTTCCGCTTCCTGGCGCGGCGTCACGGCGTCGGCAATCCGCGCGTCGGCCTGCTCGCCGCGCCACGCATGAAGCCGCCGATCCCCCGCGCGCTCGCCGCCGATCAGGCGCTGAGCGTGGCCGGCGATATCGGCGAGATCTCGGACGGCGCGGCAATTCAGGCGCGCGACACGGCGCTGTTCACCCTGCTGTACGGCTGCGGGCTGCGCATTTCCGAGGCGCTGGGGTTGAGCGTCGCGGCCGCGCCGCTGCCGGGGTCCGAGGTGATGCTCCGCGTGCTGGGCAAGGGCGGTAAGCAGCGAATCGTGCCGGTGCTGCCGGCCGTGCGCGAGGCCATCGCCGCTTGGCTACGTCTGCACCCGAGGCCGGAGCGCGACGCGCCGCTGTTCGTGGGCGCGCGCGGCAAGCGGCTGGATCCGGGGGTGGCGCAGCGCACGCTCCGCCACTTTCGCCGCCAGAACGGATTGCCGGAACACGCGACGCCGCACGCGCTCCGGCATTCGTTCGCAACACATCTGCTGGGCGGCGGCGCCGACCTGCGCGCCATCCAGGAACTGCTCGGCCACGCCAGCCTCTCGACCACGCAACGCTATACCAGCGTGGACACCGCGCGGCTGCTGGACGTCTGGCGCCGCGCGCATCCCCGCGTCGGATAGGCTGTCCGGCCGGTTCGCCCCCGGAGCGACTTCACGATCACGGGCCGCCATGTGGCTCGGCGCGGCGCAGTTCGCGGCCGTAGAAGAGGCGAATCACGTACGGCATGGTGGTGCCCTGCACCACGATCGTGAACACCACGATCGTGTAGCACACCGTCAGCAGCGACTCGCGCAGACCGGTCCGCGGCAGGGTCAGCGCGAGCGCCACCGAGATGCCGCCGCGCAACCCGCCCCAAGTCAGCAGCGCGAACGCACCCAATTTGTTTGGCGCGCGCAAGTGCAGCAGAATGGTCGGGACGAACACGCTGAGCGCGCGGACGGCGAGCGCCAGCGGTATCGCGATCGCGCCGGCGGCCAGGTTGGCGGGGCTCAGCTCGATCTGCAGGATTTCGAACCCGATCAGCAGGAACAGCACGGCGTTCAGCAACTCGTCGATCAGCGACCAGAACGTCATCAGATTCCGGCGCGTCGTCTCGCTCATGGCGAGGCGCGCGCCCTGATTGCCGGTGATGAGGCCGGCGACGACCACGGCGATCGGCCCCGACATGCCGAGCCAGTTCGCGAGGCTGTAGGTGCCGGTGCTGAGCGCCAGCGAAATGGTGAGTTCGAGATTGTAGTTATCGATCCGGCGCATGGCGACAAACGCCAGATAGCCGGTCGCCAGCCCCAACAGCCCGCCGCCGCCCGCTTCCAGCAGGAACTCCCTGAGCCCGGCGCTCACCGACGCCTCGGTGCCGCCCACCGCCACGCCGAGCAGAATCGAGAACACGACGACGCCGACCCCGTCGTTGAACAGGCTCTCGCCGGCCATGGTCGCTTCGAGGCCGGGTGCCAGACCGACCCGGCGGATCAGGCCAACCACGGCCACCGGATCGGTGGGAGCGAGGATGGCGCCGAGCACCAGGCACCAGGTCAGCGGGATCGGTTCGCCGACGGCGCGGAAGATCAGCCACACCCCGCCGCCGAACAGCATGGTGGCTAGCACGACGCCGAAGGTGGCGAGCGCCAGCACCGTCCACTTCCGGCTCCAGAGATGGCCGAGGTCGACGTGCAGGCTGCCGGCGAACAGCAGAAACGCGAGCGCGCCGTTCAGGAGCGTGCTCGGCAGATTGGCGGAACCGACCAGCTCCTTCGACCATTGGCTCACCTGCTGCCCGGCGAAGAAGTGGCCGAGGCCGATCAGCACCAGCGAGGTAATGAGCGCGATCACCAGCAGGCCGACCGTGCTGGGCAGGCGCAGCAGCCGTTCGTTCAGGAAGCCGAACACCGAGGCCAGGGTGAGCAGAATGGCGGCGAAGGCGAGCGTGGTCAGGGCGGCGATCCTCTCGGCGCAGTCTGGGCCCGAGGTAACCGTCAACGCCGAGCCTGGGAAGGTTCGCCCCCCTCAGTCCCGAGCCGCCCCCATCAGCGCCTTCATCCGCCGCACGACCGCCGGCAGCCCGTCGAAAATGGCCTGCCCAATCAGGAAATGCCCGATATTGAGTTCGACCACCTCCGGCAGCGCGGCGACCGGGCCGACATTGTCGTAGGTGAAGCCGTGGCCGGCGTGGCATTCCAGGCCGAGTGCCGTGGTCATGGCGGCCGCTTGGCGCAGCCGCTCGAGCTCGCCCGGCCGAGCGTTCGCGTAGGCACCGGTATGCAGTTCCACCGCGAGCGCGCCGATCTCGGCGGCGGCCTGGAGCTGGGCCGGATCGGGATCGACGAACAGCGCGACCCGAATGCCGGCATCGGCCAGGCTGGCAATGACGGGTCGGAGCGCGTTGCGCTGGCCGGCGGCGTCCAGGCCGCCCTCGGTGGTGAGCTCGGCGCGGCGCTCGGGAACCAGGCAGCAGGCGTGCGGCCGCAGTTCGCGGGCGATGCAGACCATTTCCTCGGTCGCCGCCATTTCCATGTTGAGCGGCGCGGACAAGGCGCGCAGGCGCCGCATGTCCTCGTCGCGGATATGGCGGCGGTCCTCGCGCAAATGCGCGGTGATGATGTCCGCCCCGGCCTCGATGGCGCGTTGCGCGGCCTCGATCGGGTCGGGATGCGCGCCGCCGCGCGCGTTGCGCACCGTCGCGACGTGATCGACGTTCAGGCCGAGCCGGATCGGGCTCATGGCCCGGCGCGCCGCGCGGCGATATCCGCGGCCAGACGAATGGCCGCGATCAGGCTGGACGGGTCGGCTTGTCCGGTGCCGGCGATATCGAAGGCGGTGCCGTGGTCGGGCGAGGTGCGCACGATCGGCAGTCCGAGGGTGACGTTCACGCCGTGGGTCATGTCCAGCGTCTTCAGCGGAATCAGAGCCTGATCGTGGTACATACAGATCGCCGCATCGTAGCGGGTGCGGGCGGCCTCGGTGAACATGGTGTCGGGCGGCCAGGGTCCGCTGACCGACAGCCCGTCCTCGCGCAGCGCGGCGATGGCCGGGGCGACGATCGTCTGTTCCTCGGTGCCGAGGGCACCGCCCTCGCCAGCGTGCGGATTGAGCCCGGCGATCGCAAGGCGCGGCGCCGCGATGCCGAAATCGGTGCGCAGCGCCGCGGCGGCGATGCGGGAAGCCGCGACGATGGTCCTCGTGTCGAGCAGATCGAGCGCCCGGCGCAGGGCGACGTGAATTGTTACAGGCACGACCCGGAGCTGTGGCGAAACCAGCATCATTACCGGCGCCGTGCGCGCCCCGGTGAGCGCGGCGAGGAACTCGGTGTGTCCGGGATAGGCGAAGCCGCTCTGGTAGAGCGTGGCCTTGCTGATCGGGTTCGTGACCACGCCGCCGACCTCGCCTGCCATCGCGAGCCGCACGGCCCGCTCGATCGCCGCGGTAACGGCCGAGCCGTTGGCCGGATCGGGCCGGCCGGGTTCCGGCTCGGCCGCGAGCGGGATTCGCAGAATCGGCAAGGCGTCGGGAAAGCACACGGCCTCGCCCGGCTCCGCGACAGAGCGGAGCGGAACGTCGAGAGCCAGCCGTTCCGCGAGCGCCAACAGCCGATCAGAGTTGTCGATCGCAAGGAAAGCCGGCCCGCTCGCGCGTAGCGCCGCCCAGACACGCAAGGTGAGCTCACCGCCGATGCCGGCGGGATCGCCCATGGTGAGTGCGAGCGGAGCGGGCGTGTTCATGGACGGCGCTCACTTTGATCCGGCGAAACGCGTGAGTCACGGCTGGACCGCGAACCGTGATCCGGCCGCCCCCGGCGCAGGCCGCGCGCCTCGACGATCTGCCAGCTCACCAGCGCCGGCACGCCGATGACGATGTCGCGCGCGCGGCGGAGCAGCGACAGGCCGAGCGACAGATCCGCCGGCATGCCGAACAGGTGCCCGAGCGCCACATACGATATTTCCTGCACGCCGAGCCCGGCCGGCACGAAGAACGCCACGCCGAGCGCGCCGCTGAGCAGCCCTTCGATCGCCATGGCGGAGATCACGTCGATCTGGCCGCCGAGCAGATGGTAGGCGAGCCAGACGCTGAAGCCGCCGCCGAGCCATGCCAGGAAATGAATGCACGCGGCGAGCGCGAGCCGGCGCGGCATCGCGAACAGCCGGTCGAACGAAGCCTGCACCTCGTCGGCGCGGTCCGCCGCCTCGTGCAGCCAGCGCGCGGCGATGCGGCGGCCGAGCTTGTGGAACAGTGCCGAGGAATGCTTCTCGGCCCAGAACAGCCCCGCGCCGCCGGCCACGATCAGCGCGAGGCCGATCGCCAGCGGCCATATGAGCGACGAGTACCGGCTTGCGCGCCATCAGCAGGGCAAAACCGAACACGACGAACGGGATTTCGCCCACGAACTCGGCCGAAACGTCGGCGATGCTGGAAGCGATGGCGAGCGGCCAGGAAACACCCGCGAGCGTCACGGCGCGCGCGCCCAACGCCAGGCCGCCGACCTCGGAGAAGGGCAGGCAATTGGTGCCGCCCTCTCGAACGAGCCGGCCCCAGATCATCGTCGGCAGCTTCGCCCCGGGCGCGACGACCCACCAGGCCGCGCCGAGGACGATGAACAGCAGGAGTTGCCAGCCGACCAGCGCGGCGAAGCCGGGCCAGCCGACCGACGCGACCGCCTCGGCGATCTTGCCGGCGCCCAACCAGACGACCAGGCCAACGCCGAGCGCCACGCCCGCTATCGCCAGGACGACGGAGGTCTTCTTCACTTTGGGCGAACTCCGGCGCAAATCGGTCGCGGCGAGAGCGAACCGGCCGTGACAGTGCGCCAACGCCGCCGCAATGGCGGCTTGCCAAGCCGCCGGAGGGGCAACGGCGGGCCAACGGTTTCCGCGCACCGCCCCATCCAGCCGAATTCCGGCCCGGCCGGTGAGCGCAACACGCGGCCCGCGACCAAGTTTCATGCGGGGGGCGACAACAACTCATGCCGGCGAAGGCGATGAACGTTTGTTTGGACGCGATCGCCCGACTGCGCGGCCCCGAGATTGCCAGGTCAAGCCCGGCAATGACGAGCAAATATTTGCCGAACGATAAGGCGCGTCCCGGTTGGCGGATTGCGGATATTACCCAGGTGATCCAGCGTCGCGCCGGCGGCGGTCACATCAGCCGGCGTTGCCGCGGTACGGCTTGAAACCATAGTGCTCGAAAATCCTCAGCGCGTCGGGCGAGCGGATGAAGGCGAGCCAAGCCCGCGCCGCTTCGGGATGCGGCGCGCCTGTCACCTCGGCGCCCGCGTAGACGCCCGTGCTGTTCTGCGACGGCGGGATTTCGACATCGGCGATCGGATGTCCTACCTCTTCCTGAAAAATCGCCTCCGACTTCCACGTCACGCCCGCCTCGACCACGCCCTGCATCAGGAACAGCGGCGTCTGGCGATGGTGGATGTGCGTGAGGATCGTGGTGCCGTCCTTTACCTTGCGCCCGTACACCGCCTCGACCAGCGCCTTGCCGCCGGCGCGGGCGAGCGCGGCCTTGATCTGGCGCGCCACGCCCTCGAATGCCGGATTCGGCATGGCGATGCGCAGATCGGGCCGCGCGAGATCGGCGAGGCCGGTGACATGCGCGGGATTGCCCTTCGGCACCATGATGGTGAGCGTGTTAGTGGCGTAGGGCATCGCCGGTCCGGTCAGCATGCCCGCGGTGACGAGTTCCTTCACCCGCGCCAGACCGGCGAAATAGGCGTCCGGCTTCACCGTCCAGGTCATGTTGCCGCAGGTGATCGTTCCGCCGCCGCGGATTTGCTTCGCAAGCAGGCCCGGCGGCAGCGTTTCCCAGTAGATGCGGCCCTTGTAGTCCGGGTGCAGCCGCTCGAACGCGGGCACCAGCTTGGCCATCGCGAAAAAATAGTTGCCGCCGACGAACAGCACCAGCTTCGGGTTGTCGATGCTGCCGTGGAAATCGGCGAGAACGTCAACGGGTGGAACGGTGAACGCGAGCCCCCGCCTCGTCGCGTCGTTGTTCGCGCCGTGCTGCCACGGCGGAAAGACGTCTGCCGGATATCGGCGCTGGCCGCTGTCGCGAGCCAGCACCGGCGACGCGAGCAGCGCGCCGACGGCCCCGAACAACAAACCGCGGCGGAACGCTGCCCGCATCGCTCGGCCTCAGGTCGCGTAATGGAAGCCGGCGTGCTGCAACTCGGGGAATCGTCGCGACGATTCCCGGCGTGAGCACCGCGCCGGGAATGAGTTTGTTGGTCAGCTCGGCCGCCACCGCTTCGTGCGACAGCTTGTCCGGATTCAGGTTCGCCCGGATCAGTTTCGCGGCGATTTCCCAGATCGCGTTGTGGCAGGCGAGGAAGACCACGCCACGCGCCTGCAGCACCGAAATCGTGTTGTCGTGCGGCGAGAACGGGCCATTCGGATTTTCATAATCCTTGGTGCCGCTTGCGGCGGTTTTGTTCCCGCCGAGCAACTTGTTGCTCTGGAACTTGCCGCCGATCAGCTTGCCGAGATCGTACTTCTCCCACACCGCCGGACTGAACAGCGCCAGGTGCGCGGCACCGTGGGTCGCCGAGACGGGAAGGAAATTGGGATGCTTGAACGACCAGATCTGCGTGTTCAGCGAGTTGCGCATCAGGTTGAGCCACGGGCCGGCGATATTGGTGTTGTCCCACACCTGCTTCGGCCCACCGCGATAGGCGATCACCTCGGACAGCGCCTCGTGGTCCCATTGATCGGGATTGTCCAGGATCATGGGCACGGTCTTGAAATCGCGCCTGCGCGGCGCCTTGGCGAGGCGCGCGGTCAAGTCCTCCAGCTTCTTCGCGCCGGGCGGAATGAGCGAGGCGTCGGCGGCGTTGGCGGCCCCGGCGGGCAGCGCGGTCAGGCCGGCCGCGCCGGCGATGCCAAGCCCGATGCTCATGAGGGCGAGGCGGCGTCCGGATGACGTGTCCATGGTGGATCTCCTCCTGCGTGGCGCGATCCGACAAGGGCCGGATGCGTGGACAATCGACCCGACGCGGTCGAGCGCGGGCCACGGCGGTGCTTGCCCTGAATATCGGTTATTGCGTAACTATGCAACCATGCGAATTGATCCCGGCAAGATGGTCGCGGCGGCGGACCAGGCCAGCGATCTGCTGAAGTCTCTCGGCAACCGCCACCGGCTGCTGATCCTGTGTCAGTTGCTGGACGGCGAGAAGTCGGTGGGCGAACTGGCCAATTTCCTCGGCATTCGCGACTCGACCGTTTCGCAGCACCTGCAACTGTTGCGCAAGGACGGGCTGGTG
Source organism: uncultured Alphaproteobacteria bacterium (assembly GCA_963761015.1). GTDB lineage: Bacteria > Pseudomonadota > Alphaproteobacteria > Acetobacterales > Acetobacteraceae > CAVXFL01. The sequence goes on along the minus strand of CAVXFL010000017.1, from coordinate 13,008 downwards.
AAGACGCGGCGCGAGGGGCAGACCATCTGGTATACGCTCGGTAGCACGCAGGCGAGGAAGGTTTTGCGAACTCTTTTTGAAATCTACTGTTCGCCCGAAAAACGGTAATTCGGGTTCTACCATCGCGCGCCGCGCAGCTGGATTCCCGCTTATGGCGACCGGGGAACCTTTCGGCGGCTGCCTCACACCCCCAGATGCGCCTTCATCAGCGCGGGGTCGGCGCGCAATTCGTGCGGCGTGCCTTCCCAGACCACGTGGCCGTTGTTCAGGATGTAGACGCGATCCGAAAAACTCAGCGCCGCCACCACGTTCTGCTCGACCACCAGAATGGTGCGGCCCTGCGCCGCCAGCTCGCGGCTGATGCGCACCAGGTCGCGCACGATCAGCGGTGCCAAGCCCTCGAACGGCTCGTCGAGCAGGATCACCTGCGCATCGCGGATCAGCGCGCGGGCGATCGCCAGCATCTGCTGCTCGCCGCCCGAAAGCTGCCGCCCGCCGGAGCGGCGGCGCTCCCGCAGGCGCGGGAAGAACTCGTAGACGCGGTCGAGCGACCACGCTTGCGGCGCGGTCAGCGCCGCCAGCTTCAGGTTCTCCTCGACCGTGAGCTGGCCGAAAATGGCCCGTTCCTCGGGCACGAGTTGCAGTCCCAGACGCGCGATTTCGAATGCCGGCATGCCATCGATTGGCTTGCCCGCGAGCCGGATCGCGCCGTTGCGCGGCGACAGCACCCCCATGATGGTGCGGAGCGTGGTGGTCTTGCCGGCGCCGTTGCGCCCGAGCAGCGCCACCACCTCGTGCTGACGCACGTGCAGCGAGACATCGAACAGGATGTGAGAGTCGCCGTAGTAGGTGTTGATCCGCTCCAGCTCAAGCAGGCTCGTGCTCATGCAGCCCCCCGAGATAAGCGTCCTGCACTGCCTGGTCGCGCTGGATCTGCTCCGGGGGGCCGTCGGCCAGCAGCCGGCCCTCGTACAGAACCGTGATGCGTTCGGCCAGCTCGAACACCGCGTCCATGTCGTGCTCGACGATCACCAAGGTGCGGGAGCGGGCCAGCTCGCGGATCAGCCCGCGCGTCGCGGTGCGCTCGGCCGGGCTCATGCCGGCGAGTGGCTCGTCCAGCAGCAGCACGTTGGGCCCGGTCGCCAGCGCGATGCCGATCTCGGCCCGGCGCTTTTCGCCATAGGGCAGGATATGCACCGGCACGTCGGCGCGGTGTTCCAGCCCCATCGTGGCCATCACCGCGTCCACCTGCCGCTCCACCACCGGAATCGAATCGGCCGCGCGCAGCAGGTCGGGGCGGAAGGTGCCGCGCCGGCGCGCCAGCGCGGCGGTGCGGATGTTCTGGCGCACGGTGAGTTCGAGGAAGAGCTGGTTGAGCTGGTTGCTCTTGCCGATGCCGAGCTGGGCGGTGCGGGTCGGGCCGAGGCCGGTGATGCGCCGCCCGAACAGCAGCACCTCGCCGGAGGTCGGCGGAATCTCGTCCTTCAGCATCTTGAACAGCGTGGACTTGCCGGCGCCGTTCGGGCCGATCACGCCGTGGATCGAGCCCTGGCGCACCGAAAACGAGACGCCGTCGACAGCGTGCAAGCCGCCGTAATGCTTGGAAAGATCGACCGAGCGGAGCGCCGGCGCGTCGGGCCGGCCCATGCTCAGCGGCGCCACCATGGGCAGGGCCAGCGCGGAAGCGGGCGGCATCTCGGCCACCCCACCTTCCTCCGGCACCTCGGTTTCAGCCGCGCGCAGTCGGCGTCGCGTGAACAGATACGCGATCTCGCCCACGATACCGCGCTTCAGCGCCACCACCAGCACGACGAAGATCAGGCCGAGGATCAGCTTCCAGAGCGCGCCCACTCCGGGGATCAGTTGCAAATTGTCGCGCAGATAGAGCCAGAGCGTGGCACCGACGGCCGGGCCGATCAGCGTGCCGACGCCGCCGATCACCGTCTGGACCACCAGCTCGCCCGAGGTGTCGAGCGAGAAGGCATCCGGCGGCATGTAGCTCTGGAACACGCCGAGCAGTCCGCCGGCCAGCCCCGCGTAAAGCGCGGCGATCACGAACACCGCCAATTTGTAAGACGGCACCGAATGGCCGACCAGCGCGGTGCGGTGCGTGTTGTCCTTCATCGCGCGCAGGATGAGGCCGAACGGCGAGTGCAGGATGCGGCGCGCGAGAACGAACCCAACGAAGAAGATCCCGGCGAGCACGCAATACATCGGCAGGCCGGGATGAATGCGCAGGCCGCCAATATAGGGCACCGGCACGCCGGGCAGGCCGTTCTCGCCGCCCGTCCAGGCCGATAGCGGCGAGTTCTCGAGGAAATACGCCATCTGCCCGAAGGCCAGCGTGATCATCGCGAAGTAGATGCCGATGCGGCGCACCGCCAGCCAGCCGACGAAGAGGCCGAACACGCCGCCGAGCAAGGTGCCGATGGTGAGCGCGAGCCAGACGCTGCCGATGACGTTGTTGACCAGCAGATAGCCGGTCACGAATCCGCCGGTGCCGTAAAACGCCGCCTGGCCGAAGGACAGCAGGCCGGTGGCGCCGAACAGCAGGTCGAAGCCGAGCCCCATGATGCCCCAGTCGAGAATGCGCTGCAGCATGTCGATGGAGCCGCCGGCGTGTGGCACCACGTAGGGCGCCACGATCAGCACCGCCGCGAGCGCCAGCTCGGGCAGGACTTTCGAGGCGGCGCGGGTCATACGCGGCCCTCGGAGCCGAACAGGCCTTGCGGCCGCACCACCAGCAGCAGTGCCATGACCGCGTAGAGCATCACCTGCGAATAGGCGGAGTTGAACGCGCTGGTGATGCTGAGAATCTCGCCGGCGATGAGGCCGCCCACCACGGCCCCGGGATAGGAGCCCAGCCCGCCGATCACGATCACGACGAACGATTCCACCAGGAACGTGGCGCCCATTTCGGGATCGACCGAGACGATCGGGGAATAGAGCATCCCGGCCACGCCCGCTGCGACTACGCCGATGGCGAACACCGCCAGGAACGCGCGGCGGACGTTGATGCCGAGGATGCCGACCATGCGCGCGTCCTCGATTCCGGCGCGCACCACGAGCCCGATCGACGTCCGGTAGAGCACCAGATAAAGCGCGAACAGCAGGAGCGCGATGATACCGATCAGCTCGAGCCGGTACGTCGGGTAGATCAGGAAGCCGATCTGCGCGACGCCCTGCCCCCAGGGCGGCGTGCCGACATGCCGGCTCTCGCCGCCGAACACGGCGCGCACCGCCTCGACGATGACGATGGCAGCGCCGAACGTGACCAGGATCTGGTCCTCGTGCGGGCGGTTGTAGAACCAGCGGATCAGGATCCGTTCCAGCAGCACGCCGACGACCAGCATGAACGCGGCGCCCGCGAACAGCCCGGCAAGAAACGAGCCGGTGTGCATCGCGATCACGTACATCGCGTAGGCGCCGACCATGAACAGCGCGCCGTGCGCGAAATTCAGCACGCCGAGCGTGCCGAGGATGATGGTGAGGCCGCTGCTGACCAGCGCCAGCAGAGTACCCAACGCCAGGCCGTTGAAGGCCTGCGACAGCAGCAGCGGCGCGCTCGGCAGGTTCACCGGCGGGGGTCGCTATGGCCGGTCAGGTGTAGCGGCCGAGGTGGCAGCCGAACATGCTGGGCGGCGGCATCACCTTCTCGCCCGGCACGACCTCCACCACGGCGTAGAAATCTTCCGGGTTGCTCATCTTCGCCGGCGCCTTGCCGAGCACGACGGGGACCGGGCGGACAAGCTGATGGTCCTGCGCGCGGTACCAGACCTTGCCGAGCGAGCTGTTGAACGGCCGGGATTTGGAGGATTCCAGCGTCTTGATCACGTTCACCGGGTAGAAGGTTCCAGTCCGCTCCACGGCGAGCGCCCAGATGAACATCTGCGAATAGGCGATGTGCGCGCCCCAGCGTGGATGGTATTTGTGCTTGGCCAGGAACGCCTGCACGAAATCCTTGGCCAGCGGATAGCGGTCCTCGAGCGTCCACCAGAATTCCATCGTGCCGTAGACGCCCTGCATCAGCTCGGCGCCGAGTTCCTTCGCCTGGAACGAGGAGATGTTCGGCACCACGAGCTTCATCTTGCCCAGGACGCCGAATTGCTGCGCCTGCTTGGTGGACGAGACCGCGTCGGCGCCGAAGGTGATGTTCACGAACACATCGGCGCCGCTGTTGGCGATGTTCAGCAGCGCCGAGCTGAAATCGCTGGTGCCGAGCGGGACGAGCTGCTTGGTGGCGACCGTCCAGCCGCCGTCCTTGCCGGCGAACTCGGTGAAGCTGTTGAAGACCGAGTGGCCGTAGGTGTAGTCTGGGACCAGATAGGCGGCCTTCTGCCCGCGTCCGATCGTCTTGACCAGGACCGGGGCGAGTGCCTTGCACGCCATGTAGGCCGAGGGCTGCGACCGGAAGCCGTAGCGCTGACAGTTCTTCCCGGTGGTGTCGTTCGAGCCGCTCAAACCGACCATGTTCAGCACTTTCTCGCGCTGCGCCAGTTCCTCGACGGCGATCGCGGTGGCGCTGCTCACCGAGCCGGTGATCATGATCGCCTTGTCGCGCTGGATGAACTGCGTCTGCGCCTGCACGGCGACGTTTGGTTTCGTCTCCGAATCCGCCACCTGGTAGCGGATGTGCTTGCCGAGCACGCCCTTGCCCTTGAGCCCCCAACGCTTCGCGAGGTCGCTGCCGGCGTTGATTTCGGATATCGCCAGTTCGTAGCCGAGTTGCTCGTCCTTGCCGTCCGCCGAATAGGCGCCGGTCAGCGGCGTCGTGATGCCGACAAAGACCGAATCGCGCTGCACGCCGGCCGGCCAGGTGCCGAGCGGAGAATGGCTCGGGGCGGCGACCGCGGCGGCGGGCGAGAGCGCCAGCGCGCCGGCGGCCCCGGCGCCGAGTTCGAGCAGCCGCCGGCGGCCGATCAGGTTTCCGCTGCGAGCATCTTGCATGGTCGCCCTCCCCTCGGCGGCGCACGATGCTGCGCCGCAATGAGTCCCTGTCCGGGACACGTGTGGAACGGGCAGGATAGCACCGGAACTCGGCCTCGCCACCATCGGCCGAAGCCGGCGCCGGATAGAACACAACGCCCGCGTGCTCAAGGCGGTGCGGACCGGACGCCGGCCGGCCGCGCCGCTCCCTGCGGCCTTGCAACGTCACGAAACCTTGCCAGACTGCGCCGGCGCGGCTGGCCGAGACGAGGCACGGTCGTCCTAAACAAGGGGAGGCGGGTCCATGGCGATGCAATCGGGTGATCACTCCGGCTTCACGCGGCGCGAGGCACTGACGCTCGGCGGCGCCGGGCTGCTGGGCGGCGCGCTCGGCGCCGGCTGGTCACGGGCGGCGCGCGCGGCCGAGCATGCCCCGATCGGCACTTGGCCCGCGGGCGTCTCCGGCGACACCGCCTTCATCGGCCTTTCGTTACCGCGCACCGGCCCCTACGCAGTGCCCGGCGAGGATGAGCTGAAGGGCTATCTGCTCGCCATCGAGCACGTGAACGCGGGCAACCAGCTGATCCGGCAGATGGCGCCGAAGGTCAGCAAAGGGTTGCTCGGCAAGCAGCTGATCCACGGCGTGGCGGATTCGGAATCGAAGCCGAATGTCGCGGTGCAGAACCTGGCCCGGTTCGTGTCCAGCAATAAAGCGATCCTGCTCACCGGCTCCTGCTCCAGCGCCGTCGCGGTCGCATCCAACAAGTTCGGGCAGCGGGAGAAGGTGATCTACCTGCCTGGGGTCAGCGGCTCCAACGACACGACCGGGAAGGACTGCGTGCGCTATGGCTTCCGCACCTGCTTCTACGGCCAGACCTCCTCGGCTGCGCTGACGCCGGTGCTGGTGAAGGAGTTGGGGAAGAACAAGAAGGTCGCCTACATGACCCCCGACTACACCTACGGCCACACTGTCCAGCGCTCGATGGAGCAGGACCTGAAGAAGGCCGGCTGGACGACGGCGACGAACCAGGTTTCGCCGCTCGGCACCAGCGATTTCAGCTCGTATCTGCTGAACGTCGCCAACAGCGGCGCCGACGTGGTGGTGAACATCAACTGGGGCAACGACGCGGTCGCCTCGATCAAGCAGGCGAACCAGTTCGGCATTCTGAAAAAGATGAAGCTGGTGGTCGCCTATTCGGTGCCGTTCCTGGCCAAGGAAGCGGGCCCCGAACTGACCCAGGGCGTTTACACGGCGACCGACTGGTGGTGGACGCTGGAGGACAAGTATCCGCTGTCCAAGCTATTCCTGGACGCTTTCCGCAAGAAGTACAATTACACCCCGGACTGGAGTGCCGAGACGGCGTATATGCAGATCGGCTGCTGGGCGCGGATGGTTTCCGAGGCGGGCACGTTCTACCCGCCGGACGTCATCAAGACCTACGAGAAGGGCGAGCATTTCAACTCGCTGGTGGGCGAGGTGTGGTTCCGCCCGCAGGACCACCAGCTGGTGCGGCCGGTGATCGTGCAGCGCGGCAAGAAGCCGTCGGAGATGAAGAACAAGGACGACTACTGGGAAACGATCGAGGTGGTTCCCGGCGCCGGCCTGATGCAGGCCCCCGACGCGTTCGGGTGCCATCTCGGGCCGTACGTATAACGATCTCTACGTCCCCCTCCCCTACGCCCGTCCCCCGCAACGGGGGAGGGGGAATATGGATCGCGCTTACTCACCAGTCAGTAATATAGGCGACACTTGGCGCCTTGAAGAATGACCGTATCAACTGCGGCATGCGCTTGATGGCGCTGAGTTGTGCCTCGATCCGGGCCTGCAGCTTTTCGCCGCGCCGCAGGGGCGTTCTGGCCACGCCGGTGCGCTTCACATGGCTCCATACCAGTTCATCGGGGTTCAGTTCAGGCGCATAGCCGGGAAGAAAATGCAGCGTCAGCATGCCTTTCATGGAGGCAACATAGGTCTTCACCAGCGTGGTCTTGTGCGCGGGAAGTCCGTCGAGCACCAAATGCAACGGCTTCGAACGACGCCGCATCATTCGGCGCAGCAGCTTGACGAACAACTCGGCGTTCAGCCCGCCCTGGTAGGTGCAATACCAGAACCCACCCCGAGCGTTCACCGCGGAGGCCGCACTGATCGATTGCCGCTGGCCAGGGCGTTCGACCACGGGTGTCTGTCCCCTCTTGCCCCAGGTCTTGCCATGCACGCTATCGGCACGAAAGCCCGACTCGTCCCAGAAATACACCTCGCCGCCCGAAGCTTTTGCCTGTCTGGCAATGGCAGGATACCGTTCGCGCCGCCACGCCGCGATCGCTTCAGGATCGCGCTGGTAAGCGCGTTGCAGCGGCTGATATCCTTACGCTCTCCCCCCGCCGGCCAGACGAGCCGGTGCAGCTTGCGCCCGGCGGAAAGCTTGATCGCGCCGTCGCGGAGATCGGCGGTCGAAATGATCCGGCTCTCGTCGCTCACCGGCGCGTCGTTCACCCGCGCGCCGCCGCCGCGAATGAGCCGCCGCGCCTCGCCGTTGCTGGCGGCGAGGCCGGCCAGCGCGAACAGCCGGAAGGCGGGAATGCCGGCGTCCAGTTCGACGGCTGGCACCTCAATGCTCGGCAGGGTTTCGGCGGCCTCGCCCTGCTCGAAGGTGCGCCGCGCCGTTTCGGCGGCCTCGGCGGCGGCTTGGGCGCCGTGCGCAAGCGCGGTCGCTTCCGTCGCCAGCACTTTTTTCGCCTCGTTGATCTCCGCGCCCCCGAGCAATTCCAGGCGTGAAATTTCGCCGAGCGGCAGTTCGGTGAACAGGCGCAGGAAACGGCCCACGTCCGCGTCGTCCACGTTGCGCCAGAACTGCCAGTACTCGTAGGGCGAGAGCTTGTCCGCCGTGAGCCAGACCGCGCCCTGCGCCGTCTTGCCCATCTTCGCGCCCGACGCCGTGGTGATCAGCGGCGAGGTCAGGCCGAATGCCGTCGCGCCCTCGGTGCGGCGCACCAGCTCCATGCCGCAGACGATGTTGCCCCACTGGTCCGATCCGCCCATCTGCAGGATCACGCCGTGGCGGCGGAACAGCTCGCGGAAATCGTAGCTCTGCAAAATCATGTAATTGAATTCGAGGAAGGTCAGCGGCTGCTCGCGTTCGAGCCGCAGGCGCACCGAATCGAAACTCAGCATCCGGTTGACCGTGAAATGCACGCCGACATCGCGCAGCAGCGGAATGTAGCCGAGCGCGTCGAGCCAATCGGCGTTGTTCACCAGGATAGCGCCGCTGGGATCGTCGCCGAACCGGACGAAGCGGTCGAAGATGCGGCGGAATCCCGGCCATGTTGGCGGCGATCTGCTCGTCGCCGAGGAGCTGGCGCAATTCCTCCTTGCCCGAGGGATCGCCGATGCGGCTGGTGCCGCCGCCGAGCAGCACCACCGGCCGATGCCCGTGTCGCTGCAACAGGCGCAGCATCATGATCTGCACGAGCGAGCCGACATGCAGCGAATCCGCCGTGCAGTCGAACCCGATATAGCCGGAAAGGCGGCCTTCCAGCAGGGCGACGTCGAGCCCTTCGGGATCGGTGCATTGGAACGCGAAGCCGCGCTCGGTGGCCTCGCGCAGGAAATCGCTTTTCGGCATGTCGGTGGTCCGCGATGAACGGCGCGACCGGCTAGCACAGGGCGGAGGCGGACGAAATGCTGCGCGCGATCGGGCTGATGAGCGGCACCTCGCTGGACGGGGTGGATGCGGCGTGGCTGGAAACTGACGGCGTCGCGATCGGCCGCTTCGGCCCCTCGCTCACCCTCCCGTACGACGACGCGCTACGCGCCGATCTGCGGCGGCTGCTGGATCTCGCGCCGGGGCTCGCGGCGAGCGATCCGTTTCTGGTGGATGTGACGGCGCGGCTGACGAGGCGCCATGCGGACGCGATCGCCGCGCTCGGCGAGCCCGCCGACCTGATCGGCTTCCACGGCCAAACCATCCTGCACGCCCCGGCCCACCGGCGAACTTGGCAGATCGGCGATGCCACCTGGCTCGCGCAGGAAACGGGGATACGGGTCGCCCATGATTTCCGTTCGGCCGATGTTGCCGCGGGCGGCGAGGGCGCGCCGCTCGCCCCGGTGTTTCACGCGGCGAGGGCGGCCGAGCTGGAGAAGCCGCTGGCCGTGTTGAACATCGGCGGCGTCGCGAACGTCACCTGGATCGGGGCGGACGGGTGTCTGGTTGCCTGCGATACCGGGCCGGGCAATGGGCCGCTCGACGACTGGGCCGCGCGCCGCGCTGGATTGCCGTACGATCGCGACGGCGAACTCTCGGCGGCTGGGCGAGTGGATCGCGCCGTGCTGGACCGCCTGCTCGCCGATCCCTATTTCCGCCGCCCCGCTCCGAAATCGCTGGACCGGCTGGATTTCGCCCGCGCGCTCGCTGCGAGCGGGCTGGAGCGGCTGACCCCAGTGGATGGCGCGGCGACCCTGGTCGCCTTCACGGCCGAAGCGGTCGCGATCGCGCCGTTGCCCGAGCCGCCGCGCCGCTGGCTGGTCTGCGGCGGCGGGCGGCGCAATCCCTCGATCATGGCGGCGCTGCGGACCGCGTTCGCCGCGCCGGTGACGCCCGTCGAGGCGGTCGGCTGGGACGGCGACACGCTGGAGGCGCAGTGCTTCGGCTTCCTTGCCGCGCGGGCGGCGGCCCGCCTGCCGCTGAGCTTTCCGGAGACGACCGGTGCGCCGCGTCCGATGCCTGGAGGCGCGATCGTCCGCCCATCACAGTACGAGCGCGGCCAATAGCGCATCGAGGCGCAGCCGCCCCTCAGGTAGCGCGCGCAGCCGGCCGGGATCGTGGGCCAGATAGCCTTCATCGATCCCGTTCCGCAGCGTGTCGCGATCGATCGCGGCCTCGAGCGCCATCCCCGTGCGCGCCTCGAACCGCGCCGTGTCGATGCCCTCCGTCAGCCGCAGGCCCATCAGCAGCATTTCGCGGGCCCGTTCGGCGGGAGCGACCGCTTGCTCCGACGTGCCGCCATGGCTGTGGCGTTCCACCAGGTCCGCCCAAGGCTCGGGCGCGCGATGCCGCCGCGTCGCCAGCAGATCCGCGCCCAGGCTGATGCGTCCGTGCGCGCCGGGGCCGATGCCGACGTAATCGCCGTAGCGCCAGTAGACGAGGTTGTGCCGGCTTTCCGCGCCGGCCCGCGCATAGTTGGAGACCTCGTAGGGGAGCAGGCCGAAGCGCGCCGCCTCCTCGCCTGTCGCGAGATACAAATCCGCCGCCGCGTCCGGTTCGGGTATCACGATGTCGCCGCGCCGGTGCATCACCTCGAACGCGGTGCCCGGCTCGATGGTGAGTTGGTATAGCGACAGGTGGTCCGCGGCGAGCGTCAGCGCCTCGCGCAGCTCCGCCCGCCAATCGGCGAGCGTCTGCCCGGGACGCGCGTAGATCAGGTCGAAGCTCACGCGCGGAAACAGATTGCGCGCGAGGTCCAGCGCGGCGGTGGCCTGCTTCGCCGTGTGCTGGCGTCCGAGCAGGCGAAGCGCCTCGGGGCGCAGGCTTTGCACCCCGAGCGACAGCCGATTCACGCCGGCCTCGCGAAACCCCGCCAGCCGCCCGGCCTCGACGCTGGTCGGATTGGCTTCGAGGGTGATTTCCAGGTCCGGCGGCGGGTCGAACCACCGGCGCGCATCCGCGATCAGCGCCGCCGTGGTCTCGGGCTCCATCAGGCTCGGCGTGCCGCCGCCGAAGAAGATCGACACCAGCTTCCGCCGGCCGAGCCGATCCGCCTCCCAGGCTAACTCCCGCCGCAACGCCGCTCGGAACCGGGCTTGCGGGACGCGCTCGCGCACGTGGCTGTTGAAATCGCAATACGGGCACTTGGCCAGGCAGAACGGCCAGTGGATATAAAGGGCCAGCGGTTCCATCGTTCGGACGAATATGGAGAGGGCCATGAGCGCGGCCAAACCCCGCCGCTCGGTCGAGCGGGTGCGCGCCGCGCTGTTCGCCGCCGGCCACGAAGCGAGCATCGTCGAGACGCCTTCCGGCGCGCGCACGGCGGCCGATGCCGCGGCCGCGGTCGGCTGCGAGGTGGCGCAGATCGTGAAATCGCTGATCTTCCGCGCCGGCGACGACCCGGTTCTGGTGCTCGCGTCGGGCGCCAATCGGGTCGACCTGGACAAGCTCTCGGCGCTGCTCGGCGCACCGGTCGCGCGCGCCAATCCCGGCTGGGTGCGCGAGGCGACCGGGTTCACCGTGGGCGGAGTGGCGCCGGTCGGCTTCCCCCGCCAGCCGCTCACGCTGCTGGACGCCGATCTCGTTGCGCTCGACCCGCTCTGGGCCGCCGCCGGTTCCCCCGAGCACGTGTTCCGCACCGGCGCCGCCGCCCTGATCGCGCTGACCGGCGCGCGGGTCGCCGACTTGCGCCAGGAGTGAGCCATGCAGCGCGTGACCATCACGCTCGACGACGACCTGATGGCGGAACTGGACGCCTGGAGCATCGGGCGGGGTTATCAGAACCGCTCCGAGGCGATCCGTGATCTCACGCGCGCGGGTCTGCAGCAGATGGCGTTCGCGCAAGCCGGCGGGCAGAACTGCGTCGCCGCGGTCATCTACGTCTACGACCACGCCACGCGCGAGCTGTCGAAGCGGCTGACCCACGCCTTCCACGATCACCGGGATCTATCGATCGCCACCATGCACGTGCATCTCGACCGCGGCAGCTGCATGGAGGTGACGGTGCTGAAGGGCGAGACCGAGGAGGTCCGGCATTTCGCCGAGCACGTCATCGCCGAGCGTGGCGTGCGTTACGGGCGCGTGGTGATGGTGCCCGCCGAAGAGCCCTCACCCCGATCCTCTCCCGCGAGCGGGAGCGGGAGCTTGGCCGATTCTCGCTCTCGCTGCGGGAAAGGGTCGGAGTAAGAACCTATGGCACGCGCGCGTCGGTGACCGTCTCGAGCCGGTCGTAGCCGCGCAGCCGGTAGATGAGGGCCGCGACGATCCAGGTCGCCACGAACAGCGCGATGATGAGATAGCCCAGCATGCCGAAGCTTCCGTTCAGGGCGCCGACACCGTCCCAGAACCCCCCGCGCAGGTCGAACCGGTTCGCGAGCAAGCCGAGCGCCTCGGTCCCGCCGACCAGCAGCGCGACCAACACCGAAACGAACGTGACGATCATGTTGTAATAGAGCTTACGGATCGGCTTCACGTAGGCCCAGCCGTACGCGCCCAGCATCAGCACGCTGTCGAGCGTGTCGATCAGCGACATGCCGGCGGTGAACAGCGCCGGAAACACCAGGATCGACCAGATCGACATGCCCCGCGCCGCCTGCGCGGCCGAGATGCCGAGCAGCGCCACCTCGGTCGCCGTGTCGAAGCCGAACCCGAACAGCACGCCGAGCGGATACATCTGCCAGCTGCGCCGGATCAGCCGGAACATCGGGCGGAACACCCGCGCGAGCAGCCCGCGTCCGGCCAGCAGCATATTGAGATCGTCGTCGAGCACCGGCTGGCCCCGCTTGGCGCGCTGGAACGTGCCGTAGACGTTGCACAGGATGACCACGTTCATCAGCGCGATCGCCAGCAGGAACAGCGCGGACACCGTGGTACTGATCGCGCTGCCGACGCTTTTCATGGCGGCGACCTCGGTCCGGAACGCGAGCGTCGAAACGGCGATCACCACCGAGGCCAGCACCACGATGGTGGAATGCCCGAGGGAGAAGAAGAACCCGACACCGACCGGCCGGGTGTCGTCCTGCATCAGCTTGCGGGTGACGTTGTCGATGGCGGCGATGTGATCGGCGTCGACCGCGTGGCGCAGGCCGAACCCGTAGGCCAGCAGCGCCGTGCCAAGTAGCAGCGGATAGTCGCGGAAGGCGGTGAGCGCCCAGATCCAGGCGGCGATGTTGGCGGCGATCAGGCCTGCCAGGAGCGCGGCGATCTTGAGGCGGAGATCAACGGGGCGGTCGTCGAAGATCGTGCGCAACAGGCTTAGCACGAGCGCCCTCCGCGATCCGTGTCCCGCCGGCCCGGCAAGCCCGGCGGGAGCCCGCGAGCGGTATGAGCTTCCGCTCTAATGCGCTTACCCGGCCGTCGTCAACGCGGGCCGGATGTCCCCTCA
>CAVXFL010000016.1:0-559111 GCA_963761015.1 uncultured Alphaproteobacteria bacterium | reverse complement strand
GGCCAACCCGGTCGCCGCGCGGCGCCGACGCTCCTCGCCCGCGGCCCCGACGGCCGGCGTGCACACGGCCCGGCGCAGCTCGCCGACCAGCTCGGCCAGCACCAGGGCGCGACCCGGCCGGGCGGCGGGTCGCTCGGCCCGGTCGGCCGGCAGCGGGTCGAGCTCGTCGAGGAACCGGGACGGTTGCTCGTCCTCCCCCTGGATCGCGCTGATTAATGCGCTTTACGACCAGTCGCTCGGTGCAAAAGAATTGTGATTTTCTCAAGGCCCCCTCTCCCCTCTCCCGCGAGCGGGAGAGGGAGAGGGTGATGCCGCAGCCCTTTCCATCGGGTCCCCGTCACGCGGCGTGACGGGGACCAGACCAAGCCGGAGAGGGCGCGCTAGTGTCCTGCCTTGCTAATGCCGACGATAATCCCCGGCGGAGCGATTCGCCAGGAGGGCGCATGGCACAGCAGATCAGACGCGTGACGGCGGAGCCCGATGTGGTGGCGCAGTTGCGTCGGCGGTCCCGCGCCAGCGCCATCAGCATGCGTGATCGCGAGCGCGCCGCGATCATCCTGCTGCGGCTGGAGGGGCTCGGCGTGGACGCCGTCGCGGCACGGCTGAACACCACGCCGAAGCGGGTTTCGCTGTGGTCGCGGCGCTTCGCGGCGGCGGGTCTGGCCGGGCTGACGATTGTCCCGGGCGTGGCCGGAAACCATCCATCCCGCCGGCCACGGTGGCGCGGGTGGTCACCGAGGTGACCCGGCCGCCGCCGGGCCGAGCCCGCTGGAGCATCCGCGCGATGGGCCGTCACGCCGGCATCTCCGCCAGTTCGGTGCAGCGCATCTGGTCGCGCAACGAGCTGAAGCCGCCCTGCGTTAGGACGTTCAAGCTGTCCAACGATGCGAAGTTCGAGGACAAGTTCTGGGATGTGATCGGGCTGTATCTGGACCCGCCGGCCAAGGCGCTGGTGCTGTGCTGCGACGAGAAGAGCCAGTGTCAGGCGCTCGAACGCACGCAACTCGGGCTGCCGCTCGCGCCGAAGCGGCCGCGGACCATGACGCACGACTACGTTCGGCACGGCACCATCACGTTATTTGCCGCGCTCAACCAGCTGACCGGCAAGCTGATCGCGCGCACCGAGGCGCGCCACCGCATGTCGAATGGCTGCGGTTCCTGAAGCAGATCGAGCGCGAGACGCCGTGCGGGCTCGACCTGCATCTGATCGCCGACAACTATGCCACGCACAAGCATCCGAAGGTGCGCGCCTGGCTGGAGCGGCACCCGCGCTTTCACATGCACTTCACGCCGACCTCGTCGTCGTGGCTCAATCTGGTGGAGCGCTTCTTTGCCGACCTGACCGGCGACGTGATCCGCGCCGGCAGCTTCGGTTCGGTGAACGAGTTAGTGCGCGACATCAAAGCCTATCTCGCGGCTCGTAATGCCGAGCCTAGCGCTATGTCGGCGGGCCAAGGGGGCCGACATCCTGGCCAAGATCAAGCGCGCCCGCACCGCCCTCGCGCAGATGCAGGCGGCATGATTTTTTTGGATGGCATTTGCGAATTAGGAGACTAGCGGGCGTGCGGCTATTCGGCCGCCTTCAGGCTGGTCATGTGGTTCTGGAAGCGCGGCATTACCTGCTCGGCGAACAGGCGCATGGAGCGGCGGTGGAAGTCCGGGTTGTCGTTCCAGTCCTTGTGCGTCAGCAGCAGCGTGCCGAACCAGCCGATCTCGTCCACCATGGCGACGAGCTGATCCAGCACCGTCGCCGGCTTGCCGTGCATGATCATCCACTCGACGCAGTTCGGATAGTTCACCTCCTCGTCCGGGATGTCCTCGCGCGGCTTGAAGATCTTGAGCAGATTGTAGGTGGCCAGATTGTCGCGCAGATAGCGATAGTACCAGCCGTAGCTCGATTGGTCGTTGGCCAGGTAATCGCGCGACTCCTGGTCGCTCTCGGTCACCAGGATGGAGCGGGCGACGCGCCATTGCGCGCGATCCGGGCGGCGGCCGTTCTGCTCGGCGCCGATGCAATACTGGTTCCAGTGGGTGACGGCGTGCCCGATCGGCATGAAGTTGGCCGATACCAGCCCCCAGCCCTTTTCACCGGCGGTACGCGCGGTGCCCGAGTTCGGGCTCATCGCCGAGACTGCCAGCGGCGGGTAGGGTTTTTGATAGGGCTTCAGCATCGGGCCGACGCCGAGCTTCAGTTGGCACTGCGAGTCGATCGTTATGTCCCAGTACTGACCGGAGATATGGTAGGGCGGATCGGAGGCCCAGATCTTGTGCACGATGTCGATCGCTTCGAGCATCATTTCCGAGCGGTTCTTGTCGAACACCTTGAACAGCTCGAAGTCGGAGCCGAGCCCGCCGGGGCCGACGCCCATGATGTAGCGGCCGCGGCAGAGGTGGTCGAACTGCGCCACGTTGCCGGCGATCTGCGCCGGGTGGTGCTGCGGGATGTTGATGACGCCGGTGCCGAACTTGATGTTCTTGGTTTGCGAAATGAGCGTCGCCATGAATTGCAGCGGGTCGGGGATCGGCTCGGTCTTGGCCGAGTAGTGCTCGCCGACCCAGGCCTCGGCGTAGCCGAGCTTCTCGGCCAGCAGAATGGCCTCGCGGTCCTCCTCCAGAATCCCCGTGTAGTCGCGCCGCGGATCGTGCAGCGGCATCATGAACAGGCCGTAGTCCATCACTTTCTCCTTTTTCGAACGGTCGCCGGGCGCGGGGGTCCGGCTCATCCCTGAGTCCTGGCGCTGCGGCCGTGCAGCAGCAGCATGCCGATGATGACCGCGCCGTAAATGATCTGGCGGCTGGCTTCCGGCATCTGCATCACCGCGAGCGAGCTGGTCAGCAGCGTGATGACGATGGTGCCGGCGACCGTGCCGCCGTAACTGCCGCGTCCGCCCAGAATATGCGTTCCTCCCAGCACCACGGCGGCGATCGCCGGCAGCAGATATTCGTTGCCCATGCCTTGGTACGACTGGTCGAGCCGCCCGGCCAGCAGCAGGCCCCCCAAGGCCGCGCAGAAGCCGCTGATGACGAAGGCTGCGACCAGCACGCGGCTCGTCCGGATGCCGGACAGATAGCAGACGCGCTCGCGATTGCCGAGCGCGTAGACGGCGCGGCCGAACCGGGTGCGCCTGAGCACGATCACCGAGAGCACGGCCAGCGCCAGCCAGACCCAGAGCACGTTGGGGATGCCGAAGACGCCGCTGTCGCGGCCCAGCACCAGCATGATCGGCGAGGCCTTGGTCTGCGGCGCGAAGCCGCCGGTGTAGAGCACCGCCAGCCCGAGCAGCACGGCGTTCATGGCGAGGGTGAGGATCATCGAGGGCAGGCGCAGAAACCCCACCCCGATCCCGTTCAACAGCCCGACGATCAAGCCCACCAGCAATCCGCCCGGGATGGCGAGGTCGGCGTAGATGCCGTGCTTGCCGGCCAACGCCGTCGCCACCATCGCCGCACCCGTCATCACCCACGGCAGCGACAGGTCGATATGGCCGAGCAGGATGACCAGCATCGCCCCGGTCGCGACCACGCCCAGGATCGAGGCGATGCGCAGCTGCTGGATCATGTAGCCGAGCGAGAGGAACGAGGGCAGATAGAGGCTGCCGATCAGCACCAGCACCACGATCGCGGCGATCGACAGCGATACCGAGTTGTCGATGTACGGGATCAGCCGTTTTCGCGACGGCATGCCGCGGCTGATTTCCTGCAGCGACAGCAGGTCGAGCCGGTTCTTCAGCCGCAGCATGCGCGCCGCGCCGAGGCTGATCGCGCCCAGCAGCACCAGCCCCTCGAACAAGGGCTGCGCCAGCGGCGAGACGCCGGCGAAGAACAGCACGCCGTTGATCGTCCGCAGGACGTAGGCGCCGAGGACGGAGCCGACCATGCCGCCGGTGCCGCCGAGCAGGGAGGTGCCGCCGATCACCACGGCGGCGATCGAGCGCAAGGTGTAGTCCTCGCCGATATGCGCGTCGCCGCTCAGGGTTTGCAGACCGAGGAACAGGCCGCCGAACGCCGCCAGCACGCCGCTCATGCCGTAGGCGGCAAGCTTGGCGCGATCGACGTTCAGGCCGGACATGTAGGCCGCCTGTTCGGACGAGCCGGCCGCGTAGCAGCCGCTGCCGAGCACGGATTTCTTGAACGGCATCCAGACCAGCGCGACCACGCCGATGAGCAGCAGGAGCGAGATCGGGACCCGGCCGAACAGATCGCCGGTGAGCAGGTCGCCGAGATCGGCGTCGATGGTGCCGCCGGGGATCGGGCGGACGAGATAGGCCAACCCGGTGAACACCGCGCTGGTCGCGAGCGTCGCGATGATCGGCTGCAGGCGCCCGTGACACGACGACCACGCCGTTCAGCAGCCCGCAGGCGAGACCAGTGAGCAGCACGAGCACGATGCCGATGCCGATCTGCAACGGCGAGCCGCTGACCACCCAGGAGGCCACGCAGTTGGTCAGCGCCAGCACCGTGCCCACCGACAGGTCGAGCCCGCCGGTCAGCACCGGGAAGGTCTGCGCCATCGCGGCGAAGGCGAGCGCCAGCCCCTGATTCGCCGAGCTGGTGATCACCATCGCGCTGAGGCCGCGCGGGTGGATGCTGACGAAGGCGCCGAACAGCGCCACGAAGATCAGGAACGCCAGCAGCAATCCCTGATTGAGCCGCAGCCAGAGCGCGAGGTTGCCCCATCGCGGCCTGGAACCGCCGCGCCGGAAAGGGGCCGCGCCGGGCAGCGGCAAGGTGCGCTCCGACATCAGGCGGCGCCGGCCATGGTCTCGACCGCGAGATTGAACGAGGCGCCGACGATGTTGCTCTCGGTGATCCGGCTGCCCGCCAGTTCGCTCACGATGCGGCCGCCATAGAGGATCAGCACGCGGTCGCACATGCCGATGATCTCGTCATAATCCGTGCTGTAGAACAGGATGCCGACGCCCTGCGCCGCCAGGTCGCGGATGATGCGGTAGAATTCCTGTTTCGTGCCGACATCGATACCGCGCGTCGGGTCCATCAGCAGAATGATCCGCGGGCGGTTCATCAGCCATTTCGCCAGCACCACTTTCTGCTGGTTGCCGCCCGAGAGGGTGCCGACGGGATCCTCCAGCGACGCGACCTTGATGCGCGAGCGCCGCCACGGCCGCGTCGACCGCGTCCCGTTCGCGCTTGCGGTCGATGAACTGGCCGCGGCTCAGCCGGTCGAGCGCGGCCAGAACCATGTTCTCGCGCACCGACATGGAGAGCATCAGGCCCTCGCTCTTGCGGTCCTCCGGCACCAGGGCGAGATCGAGTCCGGCCGCCTTGGCGTCGGCCGGACTGTGGATCGCGACCGGATGGCCGCCGACCGCGATCGTTCCCTTGACGTCGCGCAGCACGCCGAACAGGGCCAGCAGCAGGCTGCGCTGGCCCTGGCCGTCCAGACCGCCCAGCCCGACCACCTCGCCGCGGCCGACCGTGAACGAGAGTTCGTGCAGCCGCTCGCCCCAGCTCAGGTTGCCGATCTCCAGCGCGGGCCGGATATCCGGCGCGACGGGCGGTTTCGGCGGATAAACCTGGGAGATTTCCCGGCCGATCATGAGCTGGAGCACCTCGCCCGGGCTGCGCGAGCCCTGGGCGTAGGTTTCGATGTGCCGCCCGCCGCGGAACACGGAGCAGGTGTCGGCCAGCGCCTCGATCTCGTGCATGCGGTGCGAGATCAGCAGGACCGTGAGGCCCTGGTCGCGCAACTGGCGCAGAATGCGGTTGATCGTCTCGACGTCGCGCGCCGCCAGGGCCGACGTGGCCTCGTCGAGGATCAGGACGCGCGGGCGGCGGCCGAGCGCCTTCGCCAACTCGACCAATTGCCGCCGCGACAGCGACAGTTCGCGGACCGGCAGAAGCGGATCGAGATCCTCGCAGCCGAGCTGGGCGAGCAATTCCTCGGCGCGGCGGCGTTGCGCGCGCTTGTCGATCAGCCCGAAGCGGCGAGGGGCCGGCGCGATGGATATGTTTGCCGCGACCGTCAGGTCGGGGACCAGCGAGAGTTCCTGGAACACGCAGACGACGCCGGCGGCGACCGCGTCGCCCGGTCCGGCGAAACGCACCGGCCGCCCGTCGATCGCCATGGTGCCGGTGTCCGGGCGGACCACGCCGGCGATCACCTTGATGAGCGTGCTCTTGCCGGCGCCGTTCTCGCCGAGAATGGCATGGATCGAATGCGTGCTCGCGGCGAACGCCACGTCCTGCAGCGCGATCACGCCGCCGTAATGCTTGGAAACGCCCCGCAGGCGCAGGATCGGCGCTTGCGGCGAGACGCGATCTGGCACGGAATCCGGCATCGGCCGTCACCCTCCGGCGGCACCGACCCGCCGGGCCGGTGCCGCGAAGCGTCGGATCAGGTGTTGTTCGGAGTTCTGATGCAGAAGCTGGCTCGGCGGCAGCTTCAGGCCGCATTCCGGCACGTCGGCGCCATCCTGGAAGTTGTCCGGCAGGTTCTTGAAGTAATTGACGCCCTCTTTCAGGTCCTTCGAATAGAGCGTCGGGATCGGCAGCGCGACTTTCTGCGGCAACACCTTGCCCTGCAGCAGCGCGATGGCGGCCTGCATGGCGACCACCGCCATTTCCGGCGTCTGCACGCGGGTGATGGTGGTCCAGCCGTGGTCGTGGATCATCTTGAGCGAGCCGTTCTCGCCCGAGGTGCCGAGCGGGACTTTCGGATGCTTGGCGTCGAGCAGCGCGTTCATCAGCCCGGTCGAGCCGTGCTGGGTGACGATGCCGGCGAAATGGCCGTAGGTCGCGATGGCGTCGGAGACCACCTTCTGCACGGTGCCGTCGTCCCAGTTGCCGACCACGGTGATGACGTCGATGCCCGGCTTGTGGTCGAACACCTGGTGCATGCCGATCGAGCGGTCGCGGTCCACCTCGTTGCCGGGCAGGCCGCGGATCTCCAGCACCTTGCCCTTCTTCACCGGCATGTGGTCGTAGACGAACTGCGCCTTGACCCGCTCGAACTCGATCTGCGGCTCGTTGACGACCACGATGTCGTTGCTCTCGATCGCGTTGTCGAACGAGACGATGACCACGCCCGCGCGCAGGGCGCGCCGGATGACCGGCTTGAAGGCGGTCGGCGTGACCGCGTTGATGATGATGCCGTCGTAGCCGGCGGCGATCAGGTTATCCACGGCGGCGATCTGCGCGGCCACGTCGGTGCCGGTGCTGACGATCTTCAGTTCCTTGAAATACTTGGCGTTCTCCGGTCGTGCGGCCCACGCTTTCAGGCTCTGGATCATCTGGATACGCCAGCTGTTGCCGACGAAGCCGTTCACCAGGGCGAGCCGGAACGGCCCCTTGTGTGCCTTTTG
Source organism: uncultured Alphaproteobacteria bacterium (assembly GCA_963761015.1). Classification (GTDB taxonomy): domain Bacteria; phylum Pseudomonadota; class Alphaproteobacteria; order Acetobacterales; family Acetobacteraceae; genus CAVXFL01. Next base: position 551,789 of record CAVXFL010000016.1, on the reverse strand, counting down.
GGAAATCGTCTTGCCGCCCGGTTCCAGCGGACGGAAGCACTGCGGATCGTAGGTGCTCGGCGCGGCGCTCGCCGGCGCGGCGGCCATCGAGACGGCCAGTCCGGCCGCCGCGCAGGTCGCGGCAAAAAGGCTCAACCTCTTGGTCATTCCGTCGTTTTCCCCCTGATCGCGTACCGCCGCTGGCTGCGGCTTCTCACGCTTTTGATGACATCGCCAGCCCCCCGAATGGGTGGCTACCGTGGCAGGCGCACTGATGAAGGATCGACCGCCGGATATCAAGGCCGGCCGGGCGCCGATTTCCGGGCGCCGGCGCTGCGTGTTCGCCTGTCGCTGGACTGTTTGACGCGATGCGGGCGCGGGCCCTCACCCTCCCGTCGCTGCGCGACGGGTCCCGCCCTCTCCCGCAAGCGGGAGAGGGCCAGGTTCAGCCGCGAAGCTCCGGCACGACCCAGAGCGGCGGTTCGCCGCGGGCGACGCGCTGGACGTTGTCGAAGGCGTTGCGCAGGCGGGCGCGCTGGCTTTCCCACGTCGGGCCGGCCAAATGCGGCGTCAGCACGACGTTGTCGAGGCCGAACAGCGGATGATCGGCGGGCGGCGGTTCCGCGGCGAACACGTCGAGCCCGGCGCCGGCCAGCTTGCCCTCGGCCAGCGCGGCATGGAGCGCGGTCTCGTCCACGACCGGGCCGCGACAGGTGTTGATGAGGACCGACGATGGCCGCATGCGCGCGAGTTCCGCCGCGCCGATCATGTGCCGCGTCGCCTCGTTCAGCGGCACGTGCAGGCTGACGATGTCGGAGGTGCTGAGGATTTCCGCCAGCAGGCGGAAGCGCGCGCCGAGCGCGTCCTCGGCGTCTTCGTCCAGGCGGGTGGTGTCGTAGTAATGCACGCGCATGCCGAACCCGCCGGCCAGCCGCGCCACCTTCTTGCCGATCCGGCCGAGGCCGACGATGCCGAGGGTCTTGCCGTGCAGTTCGAACAGGCGCGGCGGCGGCGTATTGCCGCGCCAGCGCCCCGACGCGACGCTTTCGTGCTGCCAGACCAGCCGGCGGCAGACAGCGAGCATCAGCATGATCGCGTGTTCGGCGACCGCGATCGCGTTGGCGCCGCCGTTGTTGGCGAGCGGCACGCCGGCGCGGCGCGCGGCGTCGAGGTCCCAGTTGTCGTACCCGGCGCTGAGCAGTTGCACCAGCTTCAGGCGCGGTGCGGCGCGATAGAGCGCGTCGTCCAACGCGGCGCTCGGGACGCAGACGAGGTAGTCGGCCTCGGCGAGCGCGGCGCGGAACGCCGGGCCGGGCGTGGTCACGACGAGATCGAACCCGGAGGGCGCGATTTCCCGTGCCGCCTCGGCGGCATCCGGTGAGCCTGCGACGAGGACGATTCTGCGGGGCACTGGCCGTTCCTCCTGGCGTTGCGCGGCGTTGCTACGCCGCTTCCAGGAAAACCTCGAACGGTTCACGAAAATTGGCCAGCAGTTTTTCCGGCACGCGGCTCGCCGGGTCATCGGTAATCGCGCCGCCGATCTGCGAGCCGTGCGCGGCGATGGCGCGGCGCTTGGCCGGCAAATTCCGCGAGATATCCAACCGCGCGCCGCGCAGGGCCGGGTCCGGCAACCGGGTCGCGGCGGGAAGGGCCCAGCCCCAGATCGGGTAGGCGAGATGGCGGGCGGCGGCGCGACGGGCCGCGGCGGCGGCGATCAGGTGAGCGGCGAGATGATCCGGGTGCGGATCATGTCCCCAGGTGGCGCAAATCGTCCCGACCCCGAAGCGCGTCATCAGCGCCGCGACACGCGCGGCCAGGGCATCGAAGCTCGGGCCTTCGCGGGGAGCGGCGCCATCGCGCAGGTCGAGGAATGTGATCCTGTCCTCGGACAAACCGAGCGCCGCCGCCGCCGCGCGCGCTTCCGCCTGCCGCAGCGCCGCCAGCCGTGCCGGCGGAAACGCCTTCGAGGCCGGATGCGAGCCCGCGCCGTCCGTCAGGATCACGACCCGCACGTCCTCTCCGCGCGCGCAGGCTTCGGCGATCAGGCCGCCGCAGCCGAGGGTTTCGTCGTCCGGGTGCGGCGCCAGCACCAGCAGCGGGCGCAAGCCGGTGATCGCCGCGAGATCGGCGAGCGGCAGCCGCCGCCATGCCGCCACCACCTCGGCGGCGCGCGGCATCAGGGCACCCGCACGGCCGCACCGGCCGCAAAGGCATCCGGTCGCATGGTCAGGGCAAACCTCCATTCCGCCAGCCGCCGGAACGTTCGTGTCCGCGCATCGTCCACGGCGCCGCACCGGAACGTGAGCGCGGCGCCGGCGACACATACGTTGCGCTCAGTCCGCGGTGCCGGCGCCCATCTTCGAGGCGAGGGAGGGCATGCGCGAGGCGCGCCGCGGCGCCAGCCAATGCTGCAAGCGGTCGAGATACAGGTAGACGACGGGCGTGGTGTAGAGCGTCAGCACCTGGCTGAGCGCGAGCCCGCCGACCATGGTGATGCCGAGCGGGCGGCGGAACTCGGCGCCGGCGCCGTTCGCGAGCATCAGCGGCAGCCCGCCGAGCATGGCTGCCATCGTGGTCATCAGGATCGGGCGGAAGCGCAGCAGCGCGGCCTGGCGGATCGCGTCGTGCGGCGTCTCGCCGTCCTTGCGCTCGGCGGCGATGGCGAAATCCACCATCATGATGCCGTTCTTCTTCACGATGCCGATCAGCAGGATGATGCCGATGATGGCGATCACCGAGAGATCGTAATGCATCAGCCATAGCATCAGCAGCGCGCCCACGCCGGCCGACGGCAGCGTCGACAGGATGGTCAGCGGCAGGATGTAGCTTTCATAGAGGATGCCGAGAATGATGTAGACCGTCAGGAGCGCCGCCAGGATCAGGTAGGGCTGGGTGCCGAGCGAGGACTGGAATGCCTTGGCCGCGCCCTGAAAACTGCCTTGCACCGTGGGCGGCAGACCGATCTGCGCCGCCGCATGCTGGATCGCCACGACCGCATCGCCGAGCGCCGCGCCGGGTGCGAGGTTGAACGAGATGGTCACGGCCGGGAACAGGCTCTGGTGGCTGACCGACAGCGCGGCGATCGGCGCCGTCGTCCACTTCACGAACGTCGACAGCGGCACCAGTTGCCCGCCGGAGCCGCGGACGTAGAGCTGGTTCAAGGTATCCACCTTGCCCTCCAGCGCCGGCGGCACCTCCAGCACCACCCAATAGGTGTTCAATTGCGTGAAATACTGCGCGACCTGCCGTTGCCCGAACGCATCGTACAGCGTGGCGTCGATCTGGGCCGGCTGGATGCCGTAGGTGGCGGCCTTGTCGCGGTCGATCGTGAGCGTGGCCGTGGTGCCGTTCATCTGCTGGTCGGTGGCGACGTCGCGCAGCATCGGCAGGGTGCGTAACTTGGTGAGCAGCTTCGGCGCCCAGCGGTCCAGCTCCTCGAGATTGGCGTCCTGCAACGTATATTGGAACTGGGTGCGCGACAGCCGCCCGCCGACGCGGATGTCCTGCCGCGACTGCAAGAACAGCCGCACACCCTCCACCTTCGCGAGCTTGGGCCGCAGATCCGCGATGATCTGCTCGGCGCTGCGGTGGCGTTCGCTCCAGGGCTTGAGGTTGATGTAGAAACGCCCGTTGTTGCCGGTCTGGCCGCCCGAGCCGGGGCCGATATCGCAGTCGAACGACAGCACGTCGGGATCGGCCTTGACGATGGCGTTCAGCGCCTTCTGCCGGCGCACCATCTCGTCGAACGAGACGTCCTGCCCGGCCTGCGAGAGGCCGATGATCGTGCCGGTGTCCTGTTGCGGGAAGAAGCCCTTCGGGATGTAGATATAGAGGCAGACCGAGAGCACCATCGTCGCCAGGAACACCAGCAGCGTGACGAACTGGTGTTCGAGCACGACATCGAGCGTGCGCCCGTAGAACCGCACCATGCCGGTGAACGTCGCCTCGATGCCGCGGTAGAGGCGGCCGTGCCGGCCATGCTCCTGGCGCAGGAAGCGCGAGCACATCATCGGCGTCAGGGTCAGCGAGACGATGCCGGAGACCAGCACCGCGGCGGTCATGGTGATCGAGAACTCGCGGAACAGCCGCCCGACGATGCCGCCCATCAGCAACAGCGGGATGAACACCGCGACCAGCGAACAGCTGATCGAGACGATGGTGAAGCCGATCTCGCCGGCGCCCTTGAACGCCGCCTCCATCGGTTTCATGCCTTCCTCGATGTGGCGGTAGATGTTCTCCAGCATCACGATGGCGTCGTCGACCACGAAGCCGACCGCGACGGTCAGCGCCATCAGCGACAGGTTGTCCAGGCTGAAGCCCAGGACGTACATGACCGCGAAGGTCGCGAACAGCGACAGCGGCACGGCAACGCTCGGGATGATGGTGGTCCACAAGCTGCGCAGGAACACCGCGATCACCATGACCACCAGTGCCACCGACAACATGAGCGAGAACTGCACGTCGTTCACCGAGGCGCGGATCTCGAGCGTGCGGTCGGCAATGACGCGCAGCCGGATCGACGGCGGGATCGACGCGCGCAAGCGCGCGAGCTTCGCCTTGATGGCCTCCACCGTGTCGATCACGTTGGCGCCCGGCTGCTTTTGGATGCCGAGCACGATGCCGCGATGGCCGGACTGCCAGGCTTCCAGCTCGCGGTTCTCGGGCCCGTCGATCGCGCGGCCGATGTCGTGGATGCGCACCGGGCCGCCGTTGCGATAGGCGACGATCAGGCGGTCGTACTCCGCGCCCTTCGTCATCTGGTCGTTGTCGTAAATGGTGAACGAGCGCCGCGGCCCGTCCATGCTGCCTTTCGGGCCGTTTGCGGTGGCTTGGGTCAGCGCCTGCCGCACATCCTCGAGCGTGAGGCCGCGCGCGGACAGTTTGGCCGGGTCGATCTGCACCCGCACCGCCGGCTTCTGCTGGCCATAGACGCCCACCTGCCCCACGCCGCGGATCTGCGCGAGCTGCTGCACCATCACGTTCTCGGCGTAGTCGTCCACCACGGTGATCGGCAGCGTGTCCGACTGCATCGCCAGCACCATGATCGACGTGTCGGCCGGATTAACCTCGCGGTACGTGGGCGGGCTCGGCAGGTCCTTCGGCAGTTGCCCCGAAGCGGCGTTGATCGCGGTCAGGACGTCGCCCGCGGCGGCGTCGATGTTGCGGTTGAGGTCGAACTGGATGGTGATCTGGGTGGCGCCGATCACGCTGATCGAGGTCAGCTGCGCAACGCCGGGGATTTGGGCGAACTGCTGCTCGAGCGGCGTCGCCACCGAGGACGCCATGGTTTCCGGGCTGGCGCCCGGATACTTGGCGCTCACCATGATGGTCGGGAAATCGACGTTCGGCAGCGGCGCTACCGGCAGCAGCGGGTAGGCGGCGATGCCGACCAGCAGCAGCGCCGCCATCAAGAGCGAGGTGCCGATCGGGCGGCGGATGAACGGGGCGGAGATGCTCATGCCGGTTCGCTCAGCCGCCGGCTCCGGGGTGCTCCGTCGCGCTCGCGCTCCTTGCGGCCACCCGGATGCCGTCCTTCAGCCGCGACTGGCCGTTGGTCACGACCACCTCGCCGGCGCGGACGCCCTTGGCGATGACGGTGAGCCCGTCCTGCTCCAGTTTCTCCGCGACCGGGCGGAGCGCCACGGTCGAATCCGGCTTCACCACGTAGACGTACAAGCCGTTCTCGCCGCGTTCCACCGCCACCGCGGGGACCGTGACCGCGTCATGCAGCAGGGCGACCTGCACGCGCACGTCGATGAACTGGCCGGGCCACAGCCGGTTGCCGGCATTGCGGAACACCGCCTTCAGCTTGATCGTGCCGCTGGCGGTGTCGATGGCGTTGTCGGGGGTCAGCAGTTCGCCTTCGGCAAGCCGCGTCTCGTGGTCGGAGGAATAGGCCAGCACCTTCACCGGACCCGCGCGCATCGCGTCGATCACGCGCGGGAGGTTTTCCTCGGGCAGGGTGAAAACCGCGGTGATCGGCTGCACCTGGTTGACCGTGACCAGGCCGTTGGCGTCGGTCGCACGGACCATGTTGCCGGGATCGACCAGGCGCAGGCCCATGCGGCCGTCGACCGGCGATACGATGTGGCAATAGATCAGGTTGAGCTTGGCGGTGCTGATGTTCGCCTGATCGGTCTGGATCGAGCCCTTGAACTGCATGACCTGGAAGCGCTGGTTCTCGGCCTGCTGGCGCGAGATCGAATCCTGCCGGAGCAGCTTCTGATAGCGGTTGAGGTCGCTCTCCGCCTGTAGCAAGGCGGCCTGATCGTGGGCGAGCTGGCCCTGGGCCTGTTCGAGCGCGGCCTGGTAGGGGCGGGGGTCGATGACCGCGAGCAGCTGGCCCTTTTTCACCATCTGCCCTTCGGTGAAATTTCACGGATTCCAGCGTGCCGTCGACGCGGGCGCGCACCAGCACCGAATTGAGCGCCTGCACGGTGCCGATGCCGGACAGGAGCACCGGGACGTCCTCGCGGGCCGCCCGCGCCACCGTGACCGGAACGCCGTCCAGCCGCGCCGGCCGGCGTACCGTCTCGGCCGCGTTGGAGCCGTCCAGCAACCGCCACCCGGCGATGCCCACCGCCACGGCCAGCATTGCCGCGACGATCCACCGACCGCGCCGCGATGCTGCCCGGTGCTCGTTCATGCCTGGTTTCCTATTATCAACGACGACCCGTGTCCGCGTGGCGGGCGCCAGCCCGGCGGTGCCGGCGGTCTCCCGCCACCCTCCGCGCGGATATGCACAGCCCATGCCGATGAAGCATTATTCTCCAGCGGTTCAATAAGGGCCAGCGAGGCAATCGGGCGAATCCGCCGCGGGACTGCCCCGCACGCCCGGCCGGAGACCGCGTTCACCCCGGATCGGCCGCCGCCGGATCGACTTCCGGGCCCGTGCGTCTAATTTTTGCGGTGCGGCCCTATCAAATCATCAACCTCGCCCAGAAAACATCCCATGCCTGTGCAAAACAGATGCAGTATGCCGCAACAACCATCCGCCTCGGGTTCCGACAAGGCGCAATCAATCCTGCTTAGCGAGAACGCCATAATTCTGCCATGACCGTGACGTGAAAAGACGGATAGAGATAGTTCGTAACTTTTTCGTTCTTGGCGCTTGGCGTGATTTGGTCGCAAGGTGCCATTCCACAGCAAGGAGAGGATGTGACCATGTGTGGGGACACTCCCGACCTGACGTTCGAACGCATCCTGACCGACGAACTCGTGCGCCTGATGATGGCGAGCGACGGGGTGGACGAAGCGGCGATGCGGGCCCTGCTGGAGGATGCCCGTCGCGCGGTCCTGGCGCGCGGCGCCGGGGCGCGCGGACGTCGTGGCCGGCCGGATGGTGCCCCCCCGTGGCGCGCCGGACGCGCGCGCGCAGAGCCGGCGATGGCGATGGCGATCTGGTAGGCCGGCGCGCTCAGGCCTCTGAAAGGCCGAGCGCCGCGCGGAACCGGTGCTGGAGCAGCGCGCCGTCGCGCGGCGGCAGGAAGCGCGGTGCCTCGCCCGGCGCGATGCGCACGAGTGCGAACAGCGCTTCGCGGCGCAGGCGCGGGCGCAGCGCCTCCAGCCCGGCCATGTCCTCGACCACGCATGTCGCCGCCCAGCCGCAGGCCGACGCCACCGCCGCGAGGTCGGTGCCGAGGGCGGTGTGGCTCTGTTGCGCGCCGGTCTCGCCGTAGCGGCCGTTGTCCATGACCGCGATCGCGAGGTTCGGCGGCTTCCGGGCGCCGATGGTGGCGAGCGCGCCGATCCCCATCAGCATCTCGCCGTCGCCGGTCACGACCAGCGACGCGCCGGGACGGCTGGGCGAGCGCCAGGCCGAGCCCGATCATCGCCGCGCCGCCCATGGCGCCCCAGAGGTAGAAATTCTCCGGCCGGTCGCCGACCGCGCCGGCGTCGTAGGTCGTCGAGCCGAGGCCGCTGACCACCAGCATGTCGCCGGGGTCGCGCAGCAGCGCCGCCATGGCGGCCCGGCGGTCCAGATTGGCGCTCATTTCACGAACACCTTCGCCCCGATCAGCCGTTGCGCGAACAGCACCGCGACCGGCACCCGGCTGTCGAAGGCCAGCGTCGCCGCCGCTGCCACCATGGCCGCGACCTCCCCGGCCTGCTCGGCGCGGAGCACGTGGACCCCGGCGGCGCGCAGCACGGCTTCGGTCGCGCTGCCCATCGGCACCTGCCACGGATTGAACTCGCCCCACTCGCCCCGCATGGTGACCAGGGTCAGGAACGGCATCCGGCAGTTCACCGGCAGCGACAGCATGTTGATGCAGTTGCCGACGCCGGACGACTGCATGAGCAGCACCGCGCGCTGGCCGCCGAGCCAGGCGCCGGCCGTGAGCGCGACGCCTTCCTCCTCGGTCGTGAGCACGACCGCCTGGACCTCCGCATCGGCGTGCGCGCGCGCGATGAGCCGGCTGTGGCCGGCGTCCGGGACGTAGGCGACCTGCCGCACCCGCGCGCTTTTGAGCGCGGCGTAAACCTCGTCCTGCCAGCCCGGTTCGCTCATTGCTCCTCCGTGCGCCCGGATCGACCCGGCCGACCGCGCCGGAGACGAATCGGTCGTCCGCACCGTATTGGCAAGTCGGGCCGGAGTCACCGGCCGTCATGCACGGGCTTTCGCGGCGAAGGCCGGGACCCACCGATGTGCCGCACAATCATTCGCATACCGGACAGAACGGCGGCGTGACGGGGCGGACACCGGCTTTCGCCGGTGCGGTGCGAATCAGAAAAGCGGTTGAACCGTTGCTCGCCCGGTTACACCGGCACCGGCGCGTCCTCGCGCAGCAGACCTTCTTCCTTCAGGCTCTGCCACAGCATGGTCTCGATCGGGGTGCGCAACAGCTTCAGGTTGGCGTCCACTTCGTCCGGCCGCACCATGCCGACCAGCGCGCTGACGATGGCCGGATGCGCGGCGGCGAATTGCAGGGCGGCGGCGGCGAGCGGCACGCCGGCCGCGCTGCATAGCGTGTCAATCCGATGGACACGCTCGATCACCTCGCGCGGCGCCGGGACGTAATCGCAGCGCGCGCCCTCCTTCGGGCCTTCCGCCAGGATGCCGGAATTGAACACCCCCGCCAGAATGACCGCCACCCCCTTCTCCAACGCCAGCGGCAGGAATTCGTCGAGCCCGTCCTGGCGCAGCAGCGAGTAGCAGCCGGCCAGGATCATGCAGTCGAAATCGCCCTCGCGCGCGAAGCGGGCGCAGACATCGGCCTCGTTCACGCCGACACCGATCGCCTTCACGTCGCCGCAGCGGCGCAGCTCCTCCAGCGCGCGATACGCGCCCGCCATCGCCTCGCCGAACCGGCGGTCGTAATCCGCGCCGTGGTTGCGCCGGTCCACGTCGTGGATCAGCGCGATGTCGATGCGCGGCATGCCGAGCCGCAGCATCGACTGCTCCAGCGCCTGCATCGTTCCGCCATAGGTGTAGTCGTATACCGGGCGGAAATGTAGCGGCGCGGCCCATTGGCCGTAGTCCACGGGATCGTTGCCGGACACCGCGAAGTAGCGGCCCACCTTGGTCGAGAGAACGAACTCGTGCCGCGGCAGCCCGCGCAGCAGCCGTCCCACGCGCAGCTCGCTCAGCCCGTAGCCGTAGAGCGGGGCGGTGTCGTAGTAGCGAATCCCCGCCTCCCAGGCGCGCTCCAGGGTCGCCTCCGCCCGAGCTTCCGGTATCGCTTCGTAAAGGTTGCCGAGCGGGGCGCCGCCGAACCCGAGCTCGGTCAGCTTCAGGCCGGTATGGCCGAGTTGGCGCGTCTTCAGCCCGTGATGCATGGCCGTTCCCTCGTGCGGATCGCGGGCGAGGATGGCGGCGCGCCCGGCCCTCGGCAAGCTGGGCCGCCCGGTGTAATTCCGCCGTAAGAACAGGGAGGATGCGCCGTGGCGAAAATCGACCGGGTCGAGATCATGATGGTCGACCTCGTGCCCGCGGTGGTGCGGACCGACGCGATCCAGGCCTTCACCTCGCAGGAAACGCCGATCGTCCGTATCCACGCCGACGACGGCGCGTCCGGCACCGGCTACAGCTACACCATCGGCACCGGCGGGCGCGCGGTGATCTCGCTGCTGACCGAGCATCTCGCGCCGCTCCTGATCGGCGAGAACCCGGAGCGGATCGAGGCGATCTGGCGCCGGCTGTTCCTCGGCACGCACGCGACCGCGGTCGGCGCGATCACGTCGCTCGCGCTCTGCGCCGTTGACACGGCACTCTGGGACATGCGCTGCCGGCGCGCCGGCCGGCCGCTGCACATCGAGGCGGGCGGCGCGCAGCGTTCGGTGCCGCTCTACGATACCGAGGGCGGCTGGCTGCAGCTCGAAACCGCGGCGCTGGTCGAGAACGCGCGGGACGCCAAGGCGCGCGGCTTCGGCGGCTTCAAGCCCAAGGTCGGCCGCGCCCCGCGCGAAGACGTGGCGCGGCTCGCCGCCGTGCGCGAGGCGGTCGGGGACGATTTCGAGATCATGGTGGACGCCAACCAGGCGTTCCAGGTGGACGAAGCGATCCGCCGTGCGCGGCTATACGAGCCGCTCGACCTCGCGTGGTTCGAGGAGCCGCTGCCGGCCGAGGATCTGGGTGGCCACGTCCGGCTGTCCGCGCAGACCACGCTCCCCGTGGCGGTCGGGGAATCGATCTACAGCATCAGCCATTTCCGCGAATACTTGCAGAGCCGCGCGTGCAGCGTGGTGCAGACGGACGCGGGGCGGATCGGCGGCATCACGCCCTGGCTGAAGGTCGCGCACATGGCCGAGGCGTTCAACATGCCGGTGTGCCCGCATTTCCTGATGGAGCTGCATGTCGGCCTGACCGCCGCGATCGCGAACGGCCGCTGGGTCGAGCACATCCCGCAACTCGAACGGATCACCACCACGCGCATGCGCGTGGAGGACGGGCGCGCGGTGCCGTCCGATGCGCCCGGGCTCGGCATCGAGTGGGACTGGGACGCCATCACGCGGATGCGCTTGGCCGAGGCAACCCGGGAGGTGCGGCGAACGTAAGCCGGGCCTGACGCGCCCGGTTCGGCTATGATCGCGAACGGCGCGGCACCGCCTGCCCGGCGAAGCTGGCCTGCGGGCCGGCCTGTTCGGCGATGCGCAGCACCTCGTTCCATTTCGCCATGCGCTCGGAACGGGCGAACGAGCCGACCTTGAGCTGGCCGCAATCCCAGCCGACCGCGAGATGCGCGAGCGTCGTGTCCTCGGTCTCGCCGGAGCGGGCCGAGATGATCGTCGCCATGCCGCCGCGCCGCGCGGCGTCGATGGCGGCGAGCGTTTCCGTCACCGTCCCGACCTGGTTGGGCTTGATGAGGGCGGCGTTGCAGGCGCGCGCTTCGGCGGCGGCCGCGATCAGGGCGGCGCTGGTCACCAGGTAGTCGTCGCCGATCACCTGGACCCGATCGCCGTAGCGCGCGGTGAATGCGCGCATGCCCTCCGAATCGTCCTCGGCCAGCGGGTCCTCGATCGCGACGATCGGAAAGCGATCGAGCCAGCCGCCGAGCAGGTCGATCATGCCAGCGGTGCGGAGGCTTTCCCCCCCGGGTGAGGCGGGGCGCGCCGAACCGCGGCTCAATGCGTACAAGCCCTGCGATTCGAACTCCGAGGCGGCGATGTCGAGCGAAATCGCCACCTGATCGCCGGGGCGGAAGCCGGCGCGCTCGATGGCGCGGACCAGGGTTTCCAGACCTTCCTCGTTGGTGGCGAATTCGGGCCACCAGCCGCCCTCGTCGGCCACGCCATGCAACGCGCCGCGCTCGGCCATGATCGCGCCGGCGGCGCGATACACCTCGGCCACCATCGCCAGCGCCTCGGCGAAATCGGCGGCGCCGAGAGGCACCACCATGAGGTCCTGGATGTCGATCCGCCGCCCGGCATGCGCGCCGCCGCCGAAAATCTGGATCTCCGGCATGGGCAAACGCACGCGACGATCGCCCGCGAGATACCGCCACAACGGCTGGCCGCTCGCGGCGGCGGCGGCCTGCAACGCAGCGAGCGAGACCGCGATGAGCGCGTTGCCGCCGAGCCGCGCCTTCTGCGCCGTGCCGTCCAATGCGATCAGCCGCCGGTCGATGCCGGCCTGGTCGGTGGCGTCCAGGCCGAGCAGGGCCGGGGCGATCTCCTCGCCGATGCCGCGCAGCGCGCGCGCGACGCCGAGGCCGCCGAGCGGCGCGCCGCCGTCGCGCATCTCGATCGCCTCGCGGCTGCCGCGCGAGGCACCGGCCGGGGCGACCCCGCGCCCGACCGCGCCGCCTTCCAGCCGCACGTCCACCTCGATGGTCGGCCGGCCGCGCGAATCCCAGATGCGGCGCGGAACAACGGCCGCGATGCGTGTTGCGCTCATCCCGTCAGTTCCCTTTCCCACGCGCGCCGCACATCGCCCAATCGTTCAGAGGGATGGCGCAGCAGCGGCTTGGCGACGCGCCGGACGCGCTCGCGGTCGGCCTCATCGGTCAGGTACTCGACCGGCGACTTGCCGTCGACGCGGGCGAGAAACAGACCGGGCAGCAGCCGCGCCGTGCGCCCTTCCAGGGTGGCCGGCGGCTCCCAATCCACCCCGGCGAGATAGCCGGCGGCGAGCGCGTCGAAACAGGCGAGGTAACGCGCGCGCCATCGCGGCCGCCAGAGGCATTTCAGCAGCAGATGGTTGAGGCAGAAGGCGAGATCGAAGGCGGGATCGCCGTAGCAGGCGCATTCCGCGTCCAGGAACACCGGCCCGCGCGGCCCGATGAGCAGGTTCTTCGGGCTGACGTCGCCGTGCACCAGGGCAAGGCGGGTGGCCGCCGTCGTATCGGCGAGCCCGCGCAACGCCGCGGCGCAATCGGGGTGCCGGGCGGCGGTGGCGAGGAGGTACGGCTCCAGCCGGATGGCGTGGAAGGTGGCGTCGTTGGCGAAGCGCGCGGCGATGTCGGCGCGTGCAGCGGTCGCGCGATGCACCGACGCGAGGCGCCGCGCCACCATGTCGGCGGTTCCCTCATGGATGACGCCGTCGCGCAACTGCGCCTTCCAGAGCGGATACCGCCGGGGATCGAGAAACCGCATGGCGAACAGGCCGGCCTCGCGATCCTCGCCGAGAATGTCGGGCACCATGTCGGGGTCGACCGCGGCGGCCGCGCGCATCCAGTCCACTTCCGCGGCGTTGCGCCCGACCGGGGCGAACCAGTCGGCCTCGACCCTGAGCTTCGCCAGCGCGCGCTTGATGCAGAGCGGCCCGGTCGGAAGATCGACGCGCAGGATGTCGGACGAGACCCCGCCCGTGAGCGGAACGAGCGGCGGCCGATCTTCGGGCGCGATCAACCCCATCCGGCCGAGCGCCCGATACACCGGCGCATCGTCGGCCTCGCTGCGGATCGGCGGTGCGGCGGCGCTCGTGACGTGGGGCATCGGTGCTAATCTAGCCGCGGATGCAACAGCAACGGAATCCCGGCGGCTTGGAACCCGGAGCGCCCCCGCGCCTGCGGCTGCTCGCCGACGATCTCACCGGCGCGCTGGACAGCGCGGCGCAGTTCGTGCCGCTGGTCGGCCGGGTTCCGACGTTCTGGCACGCTACGATGGCCGGCGATCCGCCGCCGACCGCGGCGTTCGATTCCGCCACGCGCGAGTTGGACCGGGCGGCGGCGGCCGAACGGGTCGGCGCGCTGGCGCCGCTGCTCGTGGGCGCGGACATCGCCTTCAAGAAGATCGACAGCCTGTTGCGCGGCGCGACCGCGGCGGAAATCGCGGCTTGCCTGCGCGCGGACGGCTTCCGCTCCTGCGTCCTCGCGCCAGCCTTTCCGGCGCAAGGGCGGGTCACGCGCGGCGGGCGGCAACTGGTCCGCTGGAATGGGGCGTGGCGCGATGTGGGCGTGGACTTGCGCGCCGCGCTCGCCGGGCTCGGCTCGGCGGTGCGCTTGGCGCGGCCGGGCGATCCGCCGTGGCCGGGCGTGACGCTGTGGGACGCGGAAACCGATGCCGATCTCGGCCGCGTGGCGGAGGCGGGCCGGCAATTGGGTGGGTCGGTGCTGTGGTGCGGCGCGGGCGGCCTGGCCGGCGCACTCGCCGGTCACGCCCGCTCGCCGCGCCCACGGCTCGGCGCGCCGCTGCTCGGGCTGTTCGGCTCGGACCACGAGGTCACGCGCGCGCAGCTCCGGGCCTGCGACCCGCATTGGCTGCTCTTGCCGCCCGACGATGCGGCGACGGCGGCCAGCCTGGTCGGGTCTCGGCTAAAGTCCGCCCGCTTGGCGCTGGCGGGTTTCGACCTGCCGAGCGGCTGTTCCCGCCCCGAAGCCGCGCGGCGGATTTCGGCCGGGCTCGCCGGGCTGGTGGCCGCGATCCCGCGCCCGCGAACCCTGGTGGTGGCCGGCGGCGAGACCTTGCGCGCCGTCTGCGCGGCGCTCGGCGCGACCTCGCTGGAGGTCACCGGGCAGATGCTTCCTGGCGTTCCGGTATCCTTGCTACATGGCGGCCGGTGGGATGGCGTCACCGTCGTCTCGAAATCCGGCGCCTTCGGCGATGCGGGCCTGCTGCGGCGGCTGCTCGCGCTCGATGCCGGCGAAGTGGGAGAGGGGGAGGCGTTATGAACTCGGGGCCGCTGGCCATCACGATGGGCGATCCTGCCGGAATCGGCCCGGAAATCATCGTCAAGGCCTGTGCGGCGCTGCGCGAGAGGCTCGCGTCCGGGGAATTGCGGCTGCTCGTCGTCGGCCATCGCTCAGCGCTGGACGCGGCGCGCGCGCTGCTGCGTTCTTCCCTCGACATTCCGACCGTGGACGGGGAGCAGACACACGGGCCGGCGCTGGGGTTCCTGCAGGCCGGCGAGGAGCGCGCGCCGATCCGGCCCGGCGAGCTGTCGGCCGAGGGCGGGCGGTTCGCGTATCTCGCGGTCGAGCGGGCGGTGCGGCTGGCGCAATCGGGCCACGTGGCGGCGATCGTCACCGCGCCGCTGAACAAGGAGGCGCTGAACCTCGCCGGCTACCATTACGCCGGGCACACCGAGATGCTCGCCGAACTGACCGGCGCGAAGGGCTCGGTGATGCTGCTGGCGCACGGCAACATGCGCGTGAGCCACGTCTCGACGCATGTGGCGCTGCGCGACGTTCCCGCCCGGCTCACCCAGGTGCGCCTGCGCCGGGTGATCGAACTGACCGACGCGGCGCTGCGCGACCTCGGGATCGAACGGCCGCACATCGCCGTGGCGGCGCTCAATCCGCATGCCGGCGAGGGCGGGCTGTTCGGCCGCGAGGATATCGAGGTCTCCGCCCCCACGATCGCCGGCTGCAACGAGGCCGGACTGCGCGTGAGCGGGCCGGTGCCGGGCGACACGGTGTTCGTGAAGCTGCGCGCCGGGCAGTTCGACGCGGTGGTCGCGATGTATCACGACCAGGGGCACATCCCGGTGAAGCTGCTCGGTTTTCAGGTCGATCCCGCCACCGGTGCATGGGAGGCGCTGTCGGGCGTGAACATCACGCTCGGCCTGCCGATCATCCGCACCTCGGTCGACCACGGCACGGCCTTCGACATCG
This sequence comes from uncultured Alphaproteobacteria bacterium, assembly GCA_963761015.1. GTDB lineage: Bacteria > Pseudomonadota > Alphaproteobacteria > Acetobacterales > Acetobacteraceae > CAVXFL01. The sequence goes on along the minus strand of CAVXFL010000016.1, from coordinate 536,319 downwards.
CCGGCAAGGGGGTCGCGAACGAGAAGAGCCTGATCGAGGCGATCGACTACGCGCTACGCTTGGCCGCTGCGCGCGCGTAAGGCCGGCCTCGAAGCCGGTTCAGGCACGCTCCACGTAGCGCCAGACGCTGGCCGGCGGAAAGTTCAGCGGTGTCCAGGCTTCGCGCCGCGCCTGGAGCCCGTGGCGGCGCCACGGCAGCGGCGAGGTCGCGCAGTAGCTGTAATGCAAGAAGCCACGGCCGGGCGCGACCGCCTCGATCGCCGCGATAAACCGGCGCTGCGCCGCGAGCGGCAGCAGCACCAGAGGAATGCCGCAGATCACGGTTCCGATGCGCCCGTGCCAGCGCGGCGGCACCAGGTTCGGCAGTTCGCGGGCATCCCCCTCGATGACCGACGCGCCGGGAAGCACCTGCCGCAGGTGCCGGGCCATGTCCGGCACGATCTCGACAACGATCAGCCGATCCGCTGGAACGCCGCCCGCGAGCAGCGCCCGCGACACCACGCCGGTGCCGGCACCCAACTCCAGGACGGCCTCCTCCGGCATCCGGCGGGTCTGCGCGACGATGCGGCGGCACAGCGCGGCCGAGGAGGGGATCACCGACCCCATCTGCAGCGGATTGGCGATCCAGCGGCGAAAGAACAGCCAGGGACGCGCCAGGTCCGGGCGGTGCCGGACAGGAACCGTACGCGCCGCGTCGTTGCCGAGCGGGGCCGATGCTGTCATGAAACCTTCACAATACGTGAGGAAACGTCGGCTATCGGAACCCTTCTACAGCGCGCAACGAGTCAGCGGAAGTCGCGCGCTCGCCACAACCGGTGACCGGCGTGACTTGCCTTACTTCATCTTGGATTCCTTGAACACGACGTGCTTGCGCGCCACCGGATCGTATTTCTTCAGCTCCAGCTTGCCGGTCTGCGAGCGGGCGTTCTTCTTCGTGACATAGAAATAGCCGGTATCCGCGCTGGATACGAGCTTGATCTGAACGGTATTCGTTTTGGCCATCGCTGATCCCTCGTCAGGCGCGAAAGATGCGCATCGCGCCGGACGTGGTCAAGGCGAGCGGGCGACCGGGCCGGCCGGCAGCAATTGCGGCGGGATCAGCGCGGCGACATAGGCCGCGGGGTGGCGGATCAGGTAGCGCGCCGCGCGCAAATCGGCGTCGGTCCCCTCGGCCGCGGGGCAGGCGTTGCGGACGGCGAGGATATCGGAGAGCGACAGCGAGGGCCGCGCCGTGCGGTTCAGCGCCATCGCCTTCTCCATCGGCTCCTGGCCCTTGCTCAGTTGCCCGAGTTGCTCGTCCAGCACGTCCCGGCCGAGGCTGGTGCAGACCTGCGGCAGCACGCCGAGCCCCTGGATCGGCCAGCCGAGCGGCGCCAGCACCCGGCTCCAGGTCACGAACAGTTCGCCCCCATCGGGCAATTCCGTCACGGTCTGAACCAGGCCCTTGCCCTGGGTGGCGCTGCCGACCACCACGGCGCGGCGGTCGTCGGCCAGCGCGGCGGCGACGATCTCGGCCGCGCTCGCCGAGTGCCCGTCAACCATGACGATGACCGGCAACCCGCCCGAGAGGTCGACCCCCTCGGCTTGCAGGCTGCGATTGGCCGCGGGATCGCGGCCGACCGTGGTCGCGACCAGTCCGTTGCCCAGAACCGCGCCGACGACGTCGACCGCCTGCCGCAACGACCCCCCGCGATTGCCGCGCAGGTCGAAAACCACCCCGTGAGGCCGTTTATGGCCGGCCAGCCCCTTCACCAGGGCGAGTTCGAGGCGCTTGCCGGTGCGGTCGTTGAACCCGGTCAGCCGCAGCACCAGCAGCCCGGCACGCTTCTCGGCGAATACCGTCTCGGGCGGCAGCAGGACACGATCGATGGTCACGTCGCGGGCCGGGCCACGGCGCGGGCGTATGGTCAGCAGCACCGGCGTGCCGTTCTCGCCAGCCAGTTCCGCAACCCCGGCCGCGGTGTCGCGCCGGTTCATCCGCTTGCCGTCGATGGCGACGATGCGGTCGCCGCGCCGCAGCCCCGCCGCGGCGGCGGGCCCGTCCGGGACCACCGCCTCGATTTGCAGGTATCCCCGGCGTGGCCGCACGGTCAGGCCGATGCCGGCCTTGCCCGCCTGTTGCGTCCGTTCGATTTCGGCCTCGCCGGGTGGCACGTAGCGGGAATAGGGGTCCAACCGATCGAACAGTTCGTCGAAGAAGTCGGTGATGATCTTCTGCTCGCCCGCGCGCTTCAGGGCCGGCGAGGCGGCCCAGGCCGCGGCCGCCATCTGAGCGGCCATTTCGCCCCAGCCGTCGGCGTCGTCCTCGTCCGGGGCGGCAGCGTCGAACAGCATCCGCCCGGCGCTGAACAGCCGCAGCCGCCCGCCGTCGAGCTGCGGAACGAGGGCGGGGTCGAACGCGGTCAGCGCGCGCAGTCCCCACAACGTCAGTTGCTGACAGGAAACCGGCACGAGTATGCGCGGGGCGATGAAGTCCAGCGCCGTCGCGAACACGTCGGCGGCCGCCTGTTCCGAAAACGCCGCCGCGAGGGGCGGGGCCGCGCCGGCCCCCTGCCGGGTGGCGAGCAGCAGGACGAGCACGAGCAGGCCGGCCCGGATCACGGCTTGCCTGACCGGCGCCTCCCTGAACCGCTCCTGGCGGATGCCAGGGGGGGCTTCCGGCCGGACGACTGACCCCGCGGCTCCGACATCAGGTGCAGCACGAGCCCCCCGGTCACCGGGCTTGCTTCGGACAGCCGCACCTCGACGGGTTGTCCCAGGCGAAAGCTGACCCGCGAGCGCTTGCCGGTCAGCGTCTGGGTCCGCTCGTCGTGGCGCCAGAAATCGTCGGGCAAGGTCGAAATGGGCACGATGCCGCTGGCGCCGTTCTCGTCGAGGGTGACGAACAGGGCGAACCGGGTGACGCCGGAAATCCTGGCGCCGAAGACGCCGCCGATCCGGTCGGAGAGATACGCCGCCAGGTAGCGGTCGATGGCGTCGCGCTCGGCCATGGCCGCGCGCCGCTCGGTGACGGTGATGTGCGTGCCCGTCTCGGCGAAATCGGTCTCGGCGAAATCGCCGGTGTCGTCGGCGTGAAAGCCGCCCTCGCCCAGACCCAGGCCGGTGATCAGCGCGCGATGCACGAGCAGGTCGGCGTACCGGCGGATCGGGCTGGTGAAATGGGCATAGCGCGGCAGAGCAAGCCCGAAATGACCGATGTTATCGGGACTGTATTGCGCCTGCGACTGGCTGCGCAGCATCACCTCGTTGATCAGCAGCGCCTCCGGCTCGCCGGCGACCCGGCGCAGGATGCGGTCGAGGTCGCGCGGATGCACCTTGTCGCCGGCCGGCAGATGCAGATCGAAGGTTTTCAGGAAGTCCCGCAGATTGGCGAGCTTTTCATCCGAGGGCGGGGCGTGGACGCGGTACATGCACGCCGCCCGCAGCCGTTCCAGTTGCTCGGCCGCCGCGACATTCGCGAGCACCATGAATTCCTCGATCAGCCGGTGGCTGTCGAGCCGGGGGCGCGGCACGATCTCCGCGACCCGGCCGCCCGGGTCCAGCCGCACCTTGCGCTCGGGCAGGTCGAGATCGAGCGTGCCGCGCGCCTCGCGGGCGGCGAGCAGGGCGCGAAAGGCGGCGTACAGGTTGCGGACGAGGCCGTCGGGCAGGCCCGCGTCGCGGCCGCGATCCGCCGCGCGCTGGACTTGTTCGTAGGTCAGCCGCGCCGCGCTGGTCATCAGGCCGCGCCCGAACCGGTGCGCCAACTTCCGCCCGTTGCGGTCGATGCGCATGTCCACGAACAGCGCGCCGCGCTCCTCGTCCGGGCGCAGGCTGCACCAGCCGTTGGAAAGCGCCTCCGGCAGCATGGGCACGACGCGGTCGGGGAAGTAGACGCTGTTGCCGCGCCGCATCGCCTCGCGGTCGAGGGCCGAGGCGGGCCGGACGTAATGCGCCACGTCGGCGATGGCGACGATCAAGCGGAACCCGTCGCCGATCGGGTTCGGCGTAGACCGCGTCGTCGAAATCGCGCGCGTCCTCGCCATCGATCGTGACCAGCGGCAGACCGCGCAAATCCTCGCGGCCCCCGGGCGGCACGGCGCGCGCCCGTTCGGCCTGGGCGAGGACCGAGGCGGGGAATTCGTGCGGGATGTCGTGGGTGTGGATGCAGATGAGGCTGACCGAGCGGGCATCGCCCATGCGGCCCAGCCGTTCGACCACGCGGGCCGGCCGCAGCCCGTAGCCGCTGTGCGGCAGCGGGGTCGCCAGCACGATTTCGCCGGGCTCCGCCCCGCCGTCCGCGCCCAGCGGCACCAGCCACTCGGCGCGGGCGCGCCGATCCGTGGGCTCGATCCGGCCGGCGACGCGTCGGTGTTCGGACGGAGCCGGGCGATAAACGCCGAGGACGCGTTCCGGCGCTTGCTCGGTGAAGGAGCGGCTGCCGCGTGGACCCCCTCCCCTGAACCCACCCGGGGGAGCGGGATTCATTGGCATTCCGGACCGCTTGAATCCCCGCTCGCCCCGGTTGCGGGGGGAGCGGACGGGCGAGGGGGGGCGGGCAGCGCCTGAGACGTGCTGGTTGCTCACCGCGTCGCCTTCCGCGCCCGGGCCGGCGCGGCCTTCGTGGCAGCGGACTTCCGCGACGTCGCACGCGGCTTGCCCTTTTCCGCACGGGGGCTTTCGGCGCGCGCGGCGGCTTTCGCAGCGGCCGCGGGGGATCTGCCGTTGGCCTTCGAGCGGGCGGACGCGGCCGCGCCGTTGCCGGATTTCGCGCCCTTGCGCCCCTTGGGCTTGGGCTTCAACACCTTGCCCTTCTCCGCGAGCAGGGCCACCGCTTCGTCGAGCGTGACGTCGTCCATCGCCTGGCCGCGCGCAATGTTGGCGACGGTCTGGCCGTGCTGCACGTACGGCCCGAAACGGCCCTTGCGGATCATGACCGGCTCCCGGTCGGCCGGATGCGGGCCGAGCGCGCGCACGCTCGCGAGCTTCTTCGCGAGCACGTCCACGGCCCGGTTGATGCCGATCGCCAGCACGTCGTCGTCGCGGTCGAGCGAGCCGTAAACGGTGCCCATCCGCACATACGGCCCGAACCGGCCGATCCCGGCTTCGATCGGCAGCTTGGTTTCCGGGTGCAGCCCGATCTGTCGCGGCAAGGTCAGCAGGCCGAGCGCCTGCTCGAGCGTGATCGCCTCGCCGTCCATGCCGCGCGGCAGCGACATGCGCTTCGGTTTCTGCTTCTCCTGCGCCTCGCCCTGCTGCACGTAGAGCCCGTACGGCCCGCGGCGAACGGTGATGTCCTCGCCGGTTTCGGGGTGCTGGCCCAGGACGCGGAGGCCTTCCTTGAGCGTGTCGGCCTCGTCGACCCCGCTCTCGATGGCGAGTTTGCGGGTGTACTGGCAGGCCGGGTAGTTCGAACAGCCGATGAAGCTGCCGTAGCGACCGAGTTTCAGGTGCAGCCGGCCGTCGGCGCAGGCGGGGCAGGCGCGCGGATCGGACCCGTCCGGCCGGGACGGAAAGAAGTGCGGGCCGAGATCCTGATCCAAGGCCGCGATGACGTCGGAAATTTTCAGGTCCTTGGTCTGGTCGACGGCGCGCGAAAACTCCTGCCAGAACGCCCGCATCACCTCGCGCCAGTCGACGCGCCCGCCGGAAATGTCGTCGAGCTGTTCCTCGAGCGAGGCGGTGAAGCCGGTATCCACGTAGCGGGTAAAGAAGCTGGTGAGGAACGCCGTGACCAACCGGCCGCGGTCCTCCGGCAGGAACCGCTTTTTCTCCAGCCGCACGTAGTTGCGGTCCTGCAAGACCGACAGGATCGAGGCATAGGTGGAGGGCCGGCCGATGCCGAGCTCCTCCAGCTTTTTCACCAGCGAGGCCTCGGAGAAGCGCGGCGGCGGCTGGCGTGAAATGCTGGCTGGCGGCCACGTCGCGGGTCCTCAGCGGGTCGCGCTCCGCCATCGCCGGCAGCACGCGCCCTTCCTCGTCCGCCTCGGCGTCGTCCTGGTCCTCGCGGTAGAGCTTCAGGAAGCCGTCGAAGGCGATGGTGGACCCGCTGGCGCGCAGGCGGATGCCGCCATCGGCCACATCGATCGTGACCTGATCGAGTTCGGCCGATTGCATCTGCGAGGCGACGGCGCGCTTCCAGATCAGCTCGTAAAGCCGCCGCTGTTCCGCGTTGAGATGCCGCCCCGCCTGCTCGGGGGTAAGTGCCACGTCGGTCGGTCGGATCGCCTCGTGGGCTTCCTGCGCGTTCTTGGCGCGGCTGGTGTATTCGCGGGGCGCGCCCGGCACGTAATCGGGGCCGAATGCGCTGTTCACATGGTCGCGGATGGCGAACAGGGCCTCGCGCGCCATCTGCACGCCGTCGGTGCGCATATAGGTGATCAGCCCGACGGTATCGCCGTCCATCTCCACGCCTTCGTAGAGCTGCTGGGCCAGCCGCATGGTCTGCTGCGCGCCGAAGCCGAGCTTGCGCGAGGCTTCCTGCTGCAGGGTCGAGGTCGTGAACGGCGGCGGCGGATTGCGCTTGACCCGCTTCTTCTCGACCGAGAGGACGCTGAATTTCCCCCCCTCCACCGCGCGCCGGGCGCGCATCGCGGAGGCCTCGTCGGGCAGGTCGAACTGATCGAGTTTCTTGCCGTCCAGATGCGTCAGCCGCGCGGTGAACGGCGCCCCGGCGGGGGTGATGAAATCGGCCTCGACGGTCCAATACTCGCGCGGGCGGAACGCCTCGATTTCCGCCTCGCGCTCGCAGATCAGGCGCAGCGCGACCGATTGCACGCGCCCGGCGCTGCGGCTGCCGGGCAGCTTGCGCCAGAGCACCGGGGAGAGCGTGAACCCGACCAGGTAATCGAGCGCGCGCCGGGCCAGATAGGCCTCGATCAGCGGCTGATCGAGGTCGCGCGGATGCGCCATGGCGGCGCCGATGGCGCTGCGGGTGATCTCGTTGAAGGTGATGCGCCGGACCTCGACGCCCTTCAGCGCGCGTTTTTCGTCGAGCATGGCGCGCACGTGCCAGGAAATCGCCTCGCCCTCGCGGTCCGGGTCGGTCGCCAGGTAAAGCGTGCGCGCGCCCTTGAGCGCCTTGGCGATGGCGCCGACCTGCTTGAGGCCGCGCTCGTCGGCCAGCCAGTCCATGGCGAAGTCCTGCTCCGGCCGCACGCTGCCGTCCTTGGGCGGCAGGTCGCGAACGTGGCCGAAACTGGCGAGGACGGTGTAGTTGCCGCCAAGGTATTTGTTGATGGTCTTGGCCTTGGCAGGCGATTCGACGACAACGACGTCGGGCATGATGTCCTAATTGGAGCTGGCGGGAGGGGGGCCGGCAATCAGCGCAACTCGGTTGCCCGGCAACAGTTCGACGCGTCCGGCCAGTTCCAATTCCAGCAGCACCGTCATGATCGCGGTCAACGACAACTGGCAGCGGCGCACGAGATCGTCAACCGATGTTGGCGAGGGGCCAAGCATTTCAATGACCTGTTGGCGCGCGCAATCCAGCCCCGCCAGCGGTTCGATCGGGTCTTCCGGCGGCGGCGCGGCGAAGCCGGGCGGCTCGCCGCGGGCGAACAGGGGCGAGCGGCTCAGCCCTTCGCGCAGCGGATGATCCGGCAGGTTGTCGATCACGTCGCGCGCCTCTTCGGTCAGGTGCGCGCCCTCGCGGATCAGGTCGTTGGAGCCGCGGCAGCGCGGATCGAGCGGCGAGCCGGGGACGGCGAACAGTTCGCGCCCGGCTTCCTGCGCGATCCGGGCGGTGATCAGGCTGCCGGAGCGCGGCGCCGCCTCCACGACCACGACGCCGAGCGACAGTCCGGCGATGATGCGGTTGCGGCGCGGGAAGTGCCGGGCCTGCGGCTGCGTGCCGAGCGGCAACTCCGCGAGAACCGCGCCGGACTCCGCGATTCGGCGCTGCAGATCGGCGTGCTCGGGCGGGTAGGGCACGTCGAGCCCGCCCGCCACCACGGCCACGGTCAAGCCGCCCGCAAGCGCGCCCTCGTGCGCCGCCGCGTCGATGCCGCGGGCCAGGCCGGAGACCACGGTCAGCCCGGATTTCGCGAGGCCCTCGGCGAGAGTTTCGGCAATGCGCTGGCCGTTCGCGCTGGCGTTGCGGCCGCCGACCAGCGCGACGGCGCGGGCTTGCAGCGCCTCGATCCGGCCGAGCATGGCGACGACCGGCGGCGGATCGTCCAGCATGGCGAGCAGCGGCGGGTAGCCGGGCGCGTCCACGAACAGAAACCGGCCGCCCATCCGCGCCAGCCGCTCGCATTCGCGCTCGGCGGCGCTGCGGGACGGGGTGACCGGCTGGGTCGTCCGCCCGCCCGCCCGCGCGAGGTCGGGGAGGGCGGCCAGCGCCGCCTCGGCCGAGCCGTAACGGCGCAACAATCGGCGATAGGCGACCGGCCCCACCCCTTCGCTGCGCGCCAGCCGCAGGCGATCGAGGTCGGCTGGGTCGCTCATGCCGGCCGGTCCGGGCGTCGATCGCCGATTTGGGGCTCGCCGATCCGGGGCTCGGCGCCTTTCAGCAGCCGCTCGATGTTGTCGCGATGGCGGGCGAGAATGAGGGCGGCCATGCCGGCCGCCAGCCAGGCGACCTGGGGCGAGGCCAGGAACACCGCCAGGATCGGCGCGGCGACGCAGGCGGCCATGGCGCCGGCGGAGGAGCGGCCGGTGGCGCGGGCGACGATGAACCAGCCCGCGCCGGCGAGCAGGGCGACCCACCAGGCGGCCGCCAGCAGCACGCCCCAGCCGGTGGCCACGCCTTTGCCGCCGCGGAAGCGCAGCCACAGCGGAAAGACGTGGCCGAGCAAGGCGCCGCCGCCGGCGATCAGGCCGGCGGCCGGCCCGCCGATCCAGGCGCCGAGCAGCACCGCCGCCGCGCCCTTGGCCGCGTCGAGCAGCAAGGTCGCGGCGGCGAGCTTGCGGTTGCCGGTCCTGAGCACGTTGGTCGCGCCGATATTGCCGGAGCCGATCCGCCTGATGTCGCCGAGCCCGGCCGCGCGGGTGAGCAAGAGGCCGAACGGGATCGAGCCGAGCAGGTAGCCGGCGGCGAGCCAGCCGACCAAGAACGCCATGGCCGCTAACCCTCGCCGTGGCACGGCCCGGCGGGGCTCATCCGAACACCCGCCGGCCGGTTTTCCAGGTGCCGAGCACGCGGCCCTCCAGCGCGCGGCCGTCGAACGGGGTGTTCTGCGCCTTGCCGGGCAGGCGGCCGGCCTCGACGCGCCAGGCCCGCTCCGGGTCGAACAGGCAGAGATCGGCGGGCGCGCCCTTGGCCAAACAGCCGGCCTCGCATCCGAGCAGCCGGGCCGGGCCGATCGTCAGCAGTTCCATCGCGCGCGCGAGCGGCAAGGCGCCGCCGTGCGCCTGGGCGAGGGTGACGGCGAGCAGGGTCGCCAGTCCGGCGCCGCCCGGCGCCGCTTGCCCGAACGGCAGGCGCTTGTCGTCGGCGTCGCGGGGCTGGTGATCCGAGGCGATGGCGTCGATGGTCCCGTCGGCGAGGGCGGCAACGACCGCGAGGCGGTCGGACTCGCTGCGCAACGGCGGCGAAAGCTTGGCGTAGGTACGGAAATCGCCGATCGCGGTCTCGTTGAGGTCGAAATAGGGCGGGGCGGTGTCGCAGGTGACGGCGAGCCCGTCGGCCTTCGCCTGGCGGATCAGGGCGAGCGCGTCGGCGGTCGAGATGTGGGCGAAATGCACCGCGCCCCCGGTCAGCCGCGCCAGTCTGATGTCGCGCGCGACCATGATCGCCTCGGCGGCGGCCGGGATGCCGGGCAGGCCGAGGCGGGTCGCCAGTTCGCCCTCGGTCGCGGTCCCCCCGGCCGCGAGCGACGGCTCCTCCGGGTGCTGCGCGATCCAGGCACCGAAACCCCGCGCATAGGCGAGCGCGAGCCGCATCATGCGCGCCGAGGCGATGGCCTTCGTGCCGTCGGTGAACGCGACGGCGCCGGCCTCCCGGAGGAGCCCCAATTCCGCCAGTTGTTCGCCGGCGCAGCGCCGGGTCACGGCGGCGTAGGGCAGGATGCTCAGACTGCCGCTGGATTCGCCGCGCATGCGCAGCAGATGGACGAGCGCGGGATCGTCGATGGCCGGAATGCTGTCGGGCAGGGCCGCGAGCGTCGTGATGCCGCCGGCCGCCGCCGCTTGCGCCGCCGATTCGATCGTTTCGCGGTATTCGAAGCCGGGCTCGCCGAGCGCCGCACGCATATCGACCAAGCCGGGAGCGAGCACCGCGCCGCCGCCGTCCAGCATGTCGGCGCCATCCGGGCGGCCCAGCCCGGTACCCAGATCGGCTATTTTGCCGTCCTGCACGAGCAGTTCGCCCGGCTGATCGAGGCCCGAGGCGGGATCGAGCAGCCGCACATTGGTGAACAGCAGGTCCGGGACGGCGGCGCGCGGGATCATCGGGCCACGACGCCCGGTTCGCGTTCGGCGGGAAAGCTCCGGGCTGCCAATGTCCGCGCCCTAGGGCCGCGGCCGGTTGGCGGGGGCGAGCGTGTCCAGCACCGCCATGCGTACCGCCACGCCCATCTCAACCTGCTCACGGATCACGCTGCGGTCCACGTCGTCGGCGACCGCGCTGTCGATTTCCACGCCCCGGTTCATCGGCCCCGGGTGCATGACCAGCGCGTCGGGTCGGGCGTGGGCCAGCTTCTCGCCGTCGAGCCCGAAGAAGCGAAAATACTCGCGCGCGCTCGGGACCGGCCCGGGGTGGCCGGCTTGCACACCCATGCGCTCGCGCTGAAGCCGCAGCATCATGACGATGTCGGCATCCGCCAGGCCGGATTCCATGTCGTGGAACACCTCGACCCCGAGCCGCTCCACGTCGGGCGGGATCAGGGTCGGCGGCCCGACGACGCGCACCCGGCTGCCCATCGTGGTCAGCAGGTGGATGTTCGAGCGCGCGACCCGGGAATGCTGGATGTCGCCGCAGATCGCGACGGTGAGCGCCTCCAGCCGGCCCTTGTGGCGGCGGATGGTGAGCGCGTCGAGCAGCGCCTGGGTCGGATGCTCGTGCGTGCCGTCGCCGGCGTTGATCACCGCCGCGTCCACCTTCTGCGCCAGCAAATTCGGCGCGCCGGACTGGTCGTGCCGCACCACCAGCAGGTCGCAATGCATGGCGTTCAGCGTGGCGGCGGTATCCAGCAGCGTCTCCCCCTTGTTCACGCTGGAGGTGGAGACGGACATGTTGATCACATCGGCGCCGAGTTGCTTGCCGGCCAATTCGAAACTGGTGCGGGTGCGGGTGGAATCCTCGAAGAACAGATTGATCAAGGTGCGGCCGCGCAAGAGGTCGCGCTGGGTCTGGCCGGAGCGGTTCAGCAGGACGTAGCTCTCCGCCAGATCGAGCAAATGGCGGATTTCGGGCGGATAGAGGCCCTCGATCGCCAGAAGGTGGCGGTGGCGGAACAGCAACCGCGCGCTCAGGGGGACCTCCGCGTTGATCGGCCGTCATTGCGTCGGCACGGCTGTCGTCTTGCGACCGACGTGCATACGGGTGCAGCAGTCGGACAGTAGCGATTGCCGGCGCCGGTTGAAAGCGTTCGCGACCCGATCAGCCGCCGATAGCCGAACTGATGCGCGCAATCGCTTCTCGGCGCCCCAGCGCGGCGAGGGTGGCGCCGATGCCGGGGCTGGCCGGGCTGCCGGTGAGCGCGGCGCGCAGCGGCTGCGCAATCTCGCCCAGCTTGCGGCCGGTCCGCTCGGCGAAGCCGCGGAGCGCGGTTTCGAGCGCGGCTTCGGTGAAATCCTCCGCCTCCAGCACTGGGACAAGCTCGGCCAGCATGGTTTTCGCGGCCGGGGTCAGCAGCGCCGCGGCTTTCGGCTGCATCGGCAGGGGCGGCTCGTGGACCAGGAAAACAGCGGAATCAGCGAGATCGGCGAGCGTTTTCGCGCGCTGCTTCAGCTCGGGCATGAGAGCCCGGACGCGCGCGGCGGTCGTGTCGTTCAGGATCAGGCTCGGACGGCCGGCGAGGCGACGCATCACCTCGCGCGCCAATCGCGTGTCGTCGGCCTGCCTGATCCAGTAGCCGTTCAGGTTGTTCAGCCGCGCGTAGTCCATGCGCGAGGGCGCGCGGCCGACGCCGTCGAGGTCGAACAGCCGGATCGCCTCCTCGCGGGCGAGAATTTCCACGTCGCCGTGCGCCCAGCCGAGGCGCAGCAGGTAATTGCACAGCGTTTCGGGCAAATAGCCCTGCTCGCGGAACTCCAGCACGCTGACCGCGCCGTGGCGCTTGGACAGTTTCGCCCCGTCCGGCCCGTGGATCAGCGGCAGGTGGGCGAAGCGCGGCACCTCCCAGCCCAGCGCCTGGTAGATCTGCATCTGGCGGAAGGTGTTGGTGAGGTGGTCGTCGCCGCGGATCACGTGGGTGATGCCCATCTCGTGATCGTCCACCACGACGGCATGCAGGTAGGTCGGCGTGCCGTCGCTGCGCAGCAGGATCATGTCGTCGAGCTCGGTGTTGGCGACCCGGACCTCGCCCTGCACCAGATCCGGCACCACCGTTTCGCCCTCGCGCGGCGCTTTCAGCCGGATGGCCGGCGGAACCCCGGGCGGCGCTTCGGCCGGATCGCGGTCGCGCCAGCGCCCGTCGTAACGCGGCGAGCGGCCCTGGGCGACGGCCTGCTCGCGCATGCGCTGGAGTTCCTCGGCGGTGCAGTAGCAGCGGTAGGCCAGCCCGGCGTCGAGCATCTGCTCCGCCACTTCGGCGTGCCGGGCCATACGGGTCGACTGATAGACCGGCGGCTGGTCGGGGGTCAGGCCGAGCCATTCCAGCCCTTCCAGGATCGCCCGGATGGCCTCCGGCGTGCTGCGCTGGCGATCGGTATCCTCGATGCGAAGCAGGAATTCGCCGCCGTGGTGGCGGCTGAACAGGTAGTTGAACAGCGCCGTGCGGGCGCCGCCGATGTGCAACAGGCCGGTCGGGCTCGGCGCGAAGCGGGTGCGGACGGTCATACATAAGAACGTAGTCTGTCGAGCGCCTTCGGCCTAGAGTGGCGTTAATCAACCGGGGGTTGACGTGAGCCGCGTTCTAGGCGCGCTGCGCGGGGCCGGACAGGCGGCGACCGGGCGATTTGCGGGGCTGGTCGATGCTTGGCTCGTGGCCGAGCGCGGGCGGTTCGCGGTCTGGCTGCCGGTGTTCATGGGCGCCGGCGACCTCGCCTATTTCAGTCTGCGCGCGGAGCCGCCCGGCTGGACCGGCGCGGCGCTGTTCGGGCTTTGCCTGGCGGCGGCGCTGATCGCCCGGCCGTGGCCGCTCCCGCGCGGCCTGTTCGCCGCGGGAGCGGCGGCGGGCCTCGGGCTGGCGGCGGCGCAATTCGCGACCGCGCGGGCGCCGGAGGTGATTCCGCTGCCGCGGCGCGCGACGGTGATCAGCGGCGTCGTTCTCGGGGTGGAAAGCCTGCCGGAAGGCCGGCGGGTCACCATCGGCGCGCCGAAACTCGGCACGGCGGCGCCGGCCCTGCCGCGCCGGCTGCGCATTCGGCTGCGCAAGGACGACCCGACGCAAATCGCCACCGGTGATACCATCAGGATACGCGCGATGGTACGGGCGCCGTCGTCGCCCGCCTATCCGGACGGATGGGACATCCAGCGCGACGCCTTCTTCAGCGGCATCGGCGGATACGGCTATGCGTTGCGCCGGGTGGAGCCGGTGTCGCGAGCGCACCCCGGAAGCGTTTCCGCCTGGCTGTGGTGGCTGCGCGAAGCCATCGCCGCGCGGATCGGCGCGTCGGTGTCCGGCCCCGAAGGCGCCATCGCCACGACGCTGCTCACCGGCCTGACCGCCGGGATTCCGGAATCCGACCGGGTGGCGTTCCGCGATTCCGGGCTGGCGCACCTGCTGGCCATCGCCGGCCTGCATATCGGCATCGTCATGGGGCTGATTTTCGGGTTTACCCGGCTGCTCCTGGCGTGCTGGGAATACGCCGCCCTGCACTGGCCGACCAAGCAGATCGCGGCGGTGGCGGCGCTGGCCGCCGGCGGCTTCTACATGCTGCTGACCGGCATGCACGTGCCGATCGTGCGCAGCTTCGCCATGGCGACCCTGGTGACGCTCGCGCTGCTCGCCGGCCGCCGAGCGTTGTCCTTGCGCGGGTTGGGGCTGGCCTGCGCGACCCTGATCCTGCTCGATCCCGAGCAGATCACCGGCGCCAGTTTCCAGATGAGTTTTTCGGCCGTGCTGGCGCTGATCGCCGGCTACGCGGCGCTGCGGCCCTGGCTCAGCCGGTGGCATGCCGACCCGCGCCTGCGCCGGCGGTTCTCGCTGCATCTGGCGGGGCTGGCGCTGACGAGCCTGCTGGCCGGCGGCGCCTCCGCCCCGTTCGCGGCCTATCATTTCGGACACGTGCAAGTCTATTTCATCGTTGCCAACATGGTCGCGGTGCCGCTGACGGGCCTGTGGGTGATCCCCGCCGGGCTGATCGCGCTGTCGGTGATGCCGTTGGGGCTGGAGCGCGTCCCGCTGGTGGTGATGGGCTGGGGCGTCCACGGACTGCTGCTGATCGCCCGCTCGGTTTCCAGTTGGCCGGCGGCGACCCTGGCGGTGCCGCACATGCCCGCCTGGGGCTTGGCGATCCTGGCGTTGGGCATGGCCTGGCTGGGGCTATGGCGGAGCCGCATCCGCCTTGCCGGCGTGCCGGTGATCCTGGTGGCCTTGACCTCGCCCTGGATGGCGCGGCCACCGGACCTCCTGGTCTCGGCCAACGCCCGGCTGATCGCGGTGCGCACCACGCATGGCGTCTACGTCCAGGCGGCGCCCGGGGCGGGACGGTTCACGCAGGCGAGTTGGCAGCAGTTCTGGGCGAGCGGCCCGGTGCGGCCGATGAACGTCGGGCCGCGGATGGCGCCGCAGGAGATCGCCTGCGACCCGGAATCGTGCCTGTTGCGCGCGCGGCCCGGCGGCCCGGCGGCGCTGCTGCTGCTCGGCCGCGCCGACGAGGACGAGGGGGACGACGGCGAAGCCGAGAGCTGTCAGGAGGCGGTCGTCGTGGTTTCGCCCGAGCCGGCGCGCGGCCGCTGCTTCGGCCCGCCGCTGGTCGATCGCTTCACGGTCTGGCGCAACGGCGCGCACGCGATCTGGCTGGAGCCCGGCGTCGCCGACGTGGTGTCCGACCGCGCCGAGCGCGGCGACCGCCCCTGGGTTCCGCCGCCGCCGAGGCCGCGGCGATCACGCCACCGCTGATGCCGTCGATCGCGACCCTTGGCCGGCGGCGCGGCGCGCCTCGATGGCGTCCCAGATCATCGCGGCCGGGTTGGTGCCGTCGAAGCGCGCGATTTCCTGAATGCCGGTGGGCGAGGTCACGTTGATCTCGGTCAGCCAGTCGCCGATCACGTCGATGCCGACGAAGATCAGCCCCTGGTCGCGCAGGAGCGGCCCGATGCGGGCGCAGATCGCGCGGTCGCGGGCGGTGAGGTCGCACTTCTCCGGCCGGCCGCCGACATGCATGTTGGAGCGCGCCTCGCCCGCGGCCGGGACCCGGTTGACGACGCCGGCCGGCTCGCCGTCGACCAGCACGATGCGCTTGTCGCCGCGCCGCACCGCGGGTTCGTAGCGCTGGAACATCAGCGGCTCGCGCGAGCGCGCCCAGTGCATTTCCAGGAGCGACGGCAGGTTCTCGTCGTCCTCGCGGATGTGGAACACGCCGGCGCCGCCCATGCCGAACAGCGGCTTCACCACGATGTCCTTGTGCTGCAGCCGGAAGCTTCGGATGGCGTCGAGATCCCAGGAGATCAGCGTGGGCGGCATCAGTTCGGGGAAATGCGTGACCAGCATTTTCTCCGGCGCGTTGCGCACGGAGACCGGGTCGTTCACCACCAAGGTCCGCGGGTGGATGTGCTCGAGGATGTGGGTGGCGCTGATATAGGCCATGTCGAACGGCGGGTCCTGGCGCATCAGCACCACGTCCATGCCGCCGAGGTCGCGCCGCTCGGCCTCGCCGAAGCGCCAGTGGCGGCCGCGCTCGCGCTCGACGGCGATCGGACGGGCCAGCGCGGTGACCCGTTCCTCCCGCCTCGCCCCCTCGCGCGCCACGCCCTCGCTCAGCGACAGGTGGCGCACCTCGTAGTGCCAGAGCGCGTGGCCGCGCCGTTGCGCCTCCAGCATCAGGGCGAAGGTGGAGTCCGCGTCGATGTTGATCGCGTCGATCGGGTCCATCTGGACCGCGACCGTCAGCTTGCGGGGCGGGCTGCCCCGGTCGTCCGGATTGGCGCTCATGATCCATCTTAGCAGGCAACGGCCAGCAGAACCCAGTTTCCGGACCGTGACGATTTGTCTTGACCCGGATCAAGGCGGATTGGTACGGCTGCGGCACGGTTGCGGCGCCTCCGGACGCGGCTCGGGGCCGGCACGACGGTTGCCGCGGTTTGGTCCCAGCTCACCGAGTGCTTCCCCGTCCACCGATCGTATTGCAGGAGATGGACCATGGATATGTCGCGTCGTGCCGGAGCGGAATTCTTCGGCACCTTTTGGCTCACCTTCGGCGGCTGCGGCGCCGCGGTGCTCGCGGCAGGGTTCCCGGGGCTCGGGATCGGGTTCCTCGGCGTGGCGTTCGCGTTCGGACTGACCGTGCTGACCATGGCCTATGCGGTGGGGCACATTTCCGGCGGACACTTCAATCCGGCGGTGACCGTGGGCCTCTGGGCGGGCGGGCGATTCAAGTCCAACGACGTCGTCCCCTATGTCGTCGCCCAGGTGATCGGCGCGGTCGTCGCCGCGGCCGCCCTTTACGTGATCGCCTCCGGCAAGGCGGGGTGGACCCCCGGCGGTTTCGCCGCCAACGGCTACGGTGCCCTGAGCCCGGGCAAGTACAGCCTCGGCGCCTGTCTGCTGACCGAGGTGCTCATGACATTCTTCTTTCTGCTCATCATCATCGGGTCCACCTCGAAGGGCGCGGCGGTGGGTTTCGCCGGCATCCCGATCGGGCTCGGCCTGACTCTGATCCATCTGGTTTCGATCCCGGTCACCAACACGTCGGTCAATCCCGCCCGCTCGACCGGCCCGGCGCTGTTCGCGGGGGGCGCCTACCTCGCGCAACTCTGGCTGTTCTGGCTGGCCCCGCTGATCGGCGCCGTCATCGCCGGGCTGGCCACGCGCTGGCTCTACGAGGAAGGGAAGATGACCGAGACGCTCCTGGTCGTCGAGCAGCAGGAGAAGCCGGTCTGATCCCATCCCGGGCGTCGGGATCAGACCTGCGCCGGCTGCAGTTGCAAATGCGTTGCACCGCAGCCGGCGCGCCGCTACAACGCCGCCGACCGAGAGTTGCGAACGGTTCTCATGTATGTCTGTCTCTGCAATGGGCTGACGGATGGCCACGTCCGCGATGCCGCGAGTTCGGGGGCGAGCCGTCCGAGCGAGGTTTACCGCGCCTGCGGCTGCGCCGTGCAATGTGGCACCTGCTCGGCCACGGTCCGCCGCATCGTGAACGATGTCGCGGGCGGCTCCGAGGCGTCCGCGGCCGAGTGCCCCGCATGAAGGCCGATCCCAAGGTCGTGCAGTATCTGAACACGGTGCTGACCAACGAGCTGACCGCGATCAACCAGTATTTTCTCCACGCGCGCATGCTGGACAACTGGGGCGTGGGCAAGCTCGGCCGGCACGAATACGACGAATCGATCGAGGAGATGCGGCACGCGGACGCGCTGATCAAGCGCATCCTGTTCCTCGAGGGCCTGCCCAACGTGCAGCGGCTGAACCAGGTGCTGATCGGCCAGTCGCCGGAGGAGGCGCTGCGCTGCGACCTCGATCTGGAGAAGAAGGCGGTCGAGGATCTGCGCGAGGCGATTCCGTATTGCGAGAGCGTGCGCGATTTCGCCAGCCGCGATTTGTTCGCGACGATCCTGCGCGACGAGGAAGCGCATATCGACTTTCTGGAGACGCAGTTCGACCTGACCGGCCGGATCGGCGCGCAGAACTGGATGCAGCTGAATAGCGAAGCGGCAAGCTAATTCCCGCCGCCGCACGATCACCGCTTCGAGGGATCGGGGACATCTCGATTTGGTTGCCCGGCCGGAGATATCGGTCTGGCGAGTGAAACTCGAGAATTCCTCACCAAAACTAGAGCGCGTTCACACAGAGCGGAAACCGTCGCGTCATTGCCGGACTTGACCCGGTAATCGCCCTGCGCGGCCCAGCAAAATCCGAGGGAAGATTTGACACACCCCGGCCATTGTAGCTACAATGGAGCTACAAGGAGAATTCCATGGCAACCGATACCGTAGTCCGTGCCCGCATCGACGAGCATGTCAAAGCGCAGGCCGCCGACGTTCTCGGCAAAATGGGGCTCACCGTATCCGACGCAATCCGCCTGTTGATGGTCCGGATTGCACGGGAAAAAGCTCTGCCGTTCGACGTGAGAGTGCCGAACGCCGAGACGATCGCCGCAATGGAGGAGGCGCGGCGGGGAGAAGGCAAACGCTATGCGTCCGTAACGGAGGTGATGAAGGCCCTGAATGCGGACGATCCAACCGATTAGGGCGTTCAGACGCGACCTGCGCCGGGTAAAATCCAATCCCCGCTATCGCGTTCCAGCCGTTACAACGGTAAAATAAGGGAGATCAGATTAGCTCGTCCGTCTACGTGTTCTTCCGCCGTAACTGGCTCGCTGCCCGGCCCGCTCAACCGGGCTGGCGCGTGAATTTCGGGCGCTCGGTGCCGTAGGGCCAGTCGAGGCCGTTCTCCACATAGAACCGGTGCAGGTGGCCGAACGAGGGTATGAAGCGGGCCCAGCCGGTTTCGGTGAAGGCGACGTAGCGCGCGCCCCATAAATCCTTGCTGTCCACGAACACCTTCCCGCTGGCGTCGCGGTAGTCGTCGTTGGCGCCGTGCTGGAAGGGGTGGCGCATGCGCGCGTTCAGCATGGCGAAGATCACCTTGAACTCGTCGGTCATCTCGGGCTTCCGACCGGGGACCGGCGGCTTGGTGGTGACGATCCGGGCATAGCGGGAGCCGGGCGGCGCGCCGGCGGTGATGAACACGCCCATCAGGTCGTAGTCGGAGGCCCAGCGGTCGCCGCCGCTGCCGCCCGCGCCGTCGGCGTCGCTCTTGCCCTTGGCGCCCATCGGTTTCGGCGCGAGTTTCGTGACGAAGTGGCGCGTGTTGACGCGCGGGCAGCGGATGGTGAGCAGAAGCTGCGCGTTGTAGCAGACGAGGCGGATGGCCTCGACATCCTCGGCGTCCATCCCGGTGGCCTGCGCCATGCCGATATCGCCGCCGCTCACGCCTTTCAGGTGATCGCGCGTGCCGAGGTCGCTGTGGTCCCGGTTTCCGAAACGGTGCGTGATCGTCATGGCTGCGCCCTCCCGCGAGCACGGCGCCCGATGGCAACGCCATCCTTACGCGGCGTGATTATGGGCGGATGCGACGCTCGCTCGGGCGGCTATGGCTGGGAATCGCCGAGTTGCGATCGGGGCGATGAAAGGGAAATCGCGGGAGCGCTCACGATGGCCGATCGAACCAGGCGATATCGGCGATGTTCGGGGTCCTGCCGAGAGCGAGCCACTCGCGACGGATGCGGTCGATCGCGGCATCCGGATGCTGGTTCGGCCACGCACGGTAACCGCCGGGCGAATACGGCGGTTCGCCCACTCGAAAACCGCGGCGCAACAGGATGCGAACGAGTTCGAGCGTCGGCTCGCGGGCGGCCGGACCCGAACCGATCAGCGCTTCCACTTCCTTGGCGATTTCCCAAAGCCCGACCATGTCGTCGCGTGCTTCGGCGCAGAACTGATCGACCAAGCGTTCGGTTTCAAATTGCGTGATACTGTCCATCGCCGGTCAAGCCCCCGGGAACTTGAGCTTGCAAATCTTCAAGCCTGGAATATTGACGTCGATCGTCGGCGCGCCACTCCTTGCTTTCGGGCGGTAACCCAAAAAGCCTCCCGCGGGCAACTGAACGAGTTCGGCCACGATGACCCGGTGGCGTGACATCCACACCACCTTCGCTCAACCGATCGAACAATTGCCTTGCCTCGGCTTCGCCATCCGGCACGATCCGGACCTGCTCGCTGCTGCCCGGGCGGCCAATCGCGCGGCCGCCCGGTTTCAGCAAATCGGCCGGATCTTGCGCCAACGCCGCTCATGCCGGCCGCCAGTCGTCAGGCCCCGACCGGCTCGGCCACGTAGATCGCCGAGCCCTTCTCGCGGAACTCGCGGCTCTTGTCGTCCATCCCCGCCATGCGTTCCGCCTCCACGCGCAGATCCTGCGTGATCTTCATGGAGCAGAATTTCGGGCCGCACATGGAACAGAAATGCGCGACCTTGTGCGCTTCCTTGGGCAGGGTCTCGTCGTGGAAGGCGCGCGCGGTGTCCGGGTCGAGCGACAGGTTGAACTGGTCCTGCCAGCGGAAATCGAAACGCGCGCGCGATACCGCGTCGTCGCGCAGCCGCGCCGAGGGATGCCCCTTCGCCAGATCCGCCGCGTGCGCCGCGATCCGGTACGTGATCACGCCGGCCTTCACGTCGTCGCGGTTGGGCAGGCCCAAATGCTCCTTCGGCGTCACGTAGCAGAGCATCGCCGTGCCGAACCAGCCGATCATCGCGGCGCCGATCGCCGAGGTGATGTGGTCGTAGCCGGGCGCGATGTCGGTGGTGAGCGGGCCCAGCGTGTAGAACGGCGCCTCGCCACAGACGGCGAGTTGCTTGTCCATGTTCACCTTGATCTTGTGCATCGGCACGTGGCCGGGGCCCTCGATCATCACCTGGCAGCCCTTGTCCCAGGCGATCTTCGTCAGTTCGCCCAGCGTATCGAGTTCGGCGAACTGCGCGGCGTCGTTGGCATCGGCGATGGAGCCGGGGCGCAACCCGTCGCCGAGCGAGAACGACACGTCGTATTTGCGCATGATGTCGCAGATGTCGCCGAAATGCTCGTAAAGAAAGCTCTCGCGGTGATGCGCGAGGCACCAGCGCGCCATGATCGAGCCGCCGCGCGACACGATGCCGGTCACGCGCTTCGCGGTCAGCGGCACGTAGGCGAGGCGCACGCCGGCATGGATGGTGAAGTAATCGACGCCCTGCTCGGCCTGCTCGATCAGCGTGTCCTTGAAGACCTCCCAGTCGAGTTTTTCCGGCTCGCCGTCCACCTTTTCCAGCGCCTGATAGATCGGCACCGTGCCGATCGGCACCGGCGAGTTGCGCAGAATCCAGTCGCGGATGTTGTGGATGTTGCGCCCGGTGGAGAGGTCCATCACCGTGTCGGCGCCCCAGCGGATCGCCCAGACCAGTTTTTCGACTTCTTCGGCCGCTCCGGACGTAACCGCGCTATTGCCGATATTGGCGTTGATCTTCACCAGGAAATTGCGCCCGATGACCACCGGCTCCAGTTCCGGGTGGTTGATGTTGGCGGGGATGATGGCGCGGCCGCGCGCCACTTCCTCGCGCACGAACTCGGGGGTGACGAATTCGGGAATCGCGGCGCCGAAATCCTCGCCGTCGGCGCGGCGTTCCGCGGCGCCCGCGGCCATCGCGGCGCGGCCGAGGTTTTCGCGGTGCGCGACGTAGATCATCTCCTCGGTGACGATGCCGGCGCGGGCGAATTCGAGTTGCGTGACCAACTGGCCGGGCCGGCCGCCGAGCACCGGATGCGCCGCGGGGCAAAGCGGCACCAGCCGCTCGGCGGGCGTGTTGCCGTTGTCCTCGGGGCGCACCGCGCGGGCGGCGATGCGGTCGAAGTCGCGGCCGGCGATCCAGCCGGCGCGCACCGGCGCCAGCCCGGCCGCCAGATCGATCGGCGCCGTCGGGTCGGTGTACGGGCCGGAGGTGTCGTAGGCCTGGAAGGGCGGCTCGCCGGCGGCGGGGTCGAGGGCAATTTCGCGGAACGGCACGCTGATGTCCGGCCGGCCGGGCGGGCTCGTGTGGATCTTGCGCGAGCCGGCGATCGGGCCGGTGGTCACCGTGCTCGGCTTGGTCTGGACGGTCACGTGCGATCTCCTTTCGCGCCGGGGCTCGGGCCGGGAGCGGGAAAGGGGGCGTTGGTCTCGGAATGCGCCCGTCCCTCCGCCGGCATGATCCGGATCAGGTTCTCAGGGTCTCCGCATTCCCGGCGGAACGCGCCGGCCGGCGGACTCTCAGCCCGAAGGCTCCCCTCGGTTCGCGTGAGGGTCGGACCGCCCGGCGGCGGTGTCAAGCAAGCGGCTATTGCTGGTCGGCGGCCGGGGTTCGCGGCAGCGCCAAGCCGGCGTAGCACGCGTCGAGCGGCAGTTCGATGCCGATCTCGGGCAACTGCAACGTGTCACCCTCGATCAGGACGGCTGCGTTCCAGGTATCGCCGTCGCGCGCGAACACGGTGGCCCCGATGCTCGTCTGTTCGAGAATGATGTAGCGCCGAATCGAGGCGGTCGCCTGGTAGTCGCGCACCTTGTCGATCCGATCCGTGCGCGCATTGTCCTCGCTGACCACCTCGAAAACCACGACCGGGTTGTCGATGACGGTCGCGTCGAAATCGGTCGGTGAACAGGTAACGATCGCGTCGGGATAGCGGATCTTGCTCCCGGCCGCGATGATTTTCACGTTTGGTCCGCATGGCCGGCACCGGCCGCCCGCCAGGCGAGCGTCGAGAGCCTTGTGCAGATTGAACGTAATCCGGTCATGCCCGAACGTCCCCCCGGTCATCGCGACCGGCTCTCGTCCGTCGAACTCGTAGCGTAGCTCCTGGCGTTCTTCCCAGGCCAGGAACTCCGCGACGCTCATGGGCTTGCGCAGTGCGACGTTCATGTAACGGACCCTGCCATTGTCGAAGCCCGAGGCGCGCCCAGCGGCTTATCCCAGCAGCGCCTGCGCGCAGGCGTCCAGGATCGCGTCGGTATCCAGCCCGTATTCCCGGTACAGATCCGGAATGTCGCCGGCCTGGCCGAAGCGGTCGACGCCGAGCGGCACGACACGCTGCCCGCGCACCGAACCGAGCCAGGCGTGGGCGGCGGGGTGGCCGTCCAAGCACCGTGACCAAGGCGGCATCGGGGGCGAGCGGGGCGAGGATGAACTCGATATGCGCCGCCGCACCGCGCTCGCCGCCACGACGCGCGCGCGACGCCGCCAGCCAGTCGGCGTGCAGGCGGTCGTTGCTGGTGATCGCCAGCAGGCCGGCGCCGGGTTCCTCCGCCTTCAGCTCGGCGAACGCCGCCTCGGCTTCCGGCACGATGGGACCCTGATAGGCGATGGCGATGCGCGCGCCCTCGGCGGGCGGTGCCACCCAGTGCGCCCCGGCGATGACGGCGTCCGGATCGAGGCGCCGCTCGGGCTGCGGGAGCGCGCGGGTGGACAGCCGCAGCCATACGGAGGAGCCGTCCGGCTTCTGCATGTGCGCGAAGGCGTGGCGCATCAGGATCGCCAGCTCGTCCACATGCGCCGGCTCGAACGCGGCCAGCCGGTCCGTGCTCATGCCGATCAGCGGCGTGTTCACCGACTGGTGCTGGCCGCCCTCGGGCGCCAGGGTCAGCCCGGACGGCGTGGAGACCAGGAGAAACCGCGCGTCCTGGTAGCAGGCGTAGATCAGCGCATCGAGGCCGCGGTTGACGAACGGGTCGTAGACCGTGCCGATCGGCAGCACGCGCGCGCCGGTCAGCGTGTGCTGCAACCCGGCCGCGGCGAGCAGCAGGAACAGGTTCTGCTCGGCGATCCCCAGCTCGATGTGCTGCCCGGTGGGCGACATGCCCCAGCGCTGGGCGCTGGCCAGCTTGGCGTCGCGGAACACGTCGTTGCGCGTATGGCGGTCGTAGACGCCGCGCCGGTTCACCCACGGGCCGAGATTGGTGGATACCGTCACGTCGGGGCTGGTGGTGACGATGCGCTCGGCCAGTTCCTTGTAGGCGCCCTGGCCGCGCCCGATCTCGGCCAGGATGTCGCCGAAGCCGGACTGCGTGGACATGCGCCGCCCGGCGGTTTTCGGCATCGGCAATGCGGGCGGCACCGCGACCACGGGCGCGGAGAGGCGACGCCCCTCGGGCGCCAGCGGCTGCGCGAACGGCGTGCCCGCGATGAACGCGCGCAGCTCCTCGGGCGAGGCGTCCAGGCCCTCGAACGGGTCGAGTTCGTGGCCGTCGCGGATGCGCATCTGCGTGCGGAACGCCTGCATCTGCTCCTTGGTCATCAGCCCGGCGTGGTTGTCCTTGTGGCCGGCGAAGGGCAGGCCCATGCCCTTGATCGTGTAGGCGATGAAACAGGTCGGCTGGTCGCCCTCGGCCTCGGCGGCGCGCAAGGTGTCGATCACCGCCGCGATGTCGTGCCCGCCGAGATTGGTCATCAAGGCACCCAGCTCCTCGTCCGAGAGCGGATCGATGAGCGCGCGCAGGCCCTTGGAGCGGCCGAGATCGGCCAGCACCGCCTGCCGCCAGGCCGCACCGCCCTGGAAGGTCAGCGCCGAGTAGAGGCTGTTCGGACAGTCGTCGATCCAGCGCCGCAGCGCCTCGCCGCCGTCGCGGGCGAACGCGGCATCGAGCTTGCGGCCGTATTTCAGGGTGACGACGTTCCAGCCCATGTCGCGGAACAGGCCCTCGTAGCGGCCGAACAGCCGGTCGGGCATGACCGAATCGAGGCTCTGGCGGTTGTAGTCGACGATCCACCAGACGTTGCGGACGTCGTGCTTCCAGCCTTCCAGGAGGGCCTCGTAGATATTGCCCTCGTCCAGCTCGGCGTCGCCGGCGATGGCGATCTGCCGGCCCGGCGGGATGTCCGCGCGCCCGAGCCCGTGCTGGCGGACGTAATCCTCCATCAGCGCGGCGAAGCTGGTGAGCGCCACGCCGAGCCCGACCGAGCCGGTGGAGTAATCCACCTCCGGCCCGTCCTTGCTGCGGCTCGGATAGGGTTGCAGGCCATGGAACGCGCGCAGCGTCTCCAGCTTCTCGCGCGGCAGCCGGCCGAGCAGGTAGTTGATGGCGTGGAACACCGGGCCGGCGTGCGGCTTCACCGCCACCCGGTCCTGCGGGCGCAGGATCTCGAAGTAGAGCGCCGCCATGATGGAGATCACCGAGGCGCAGGACGCCTGGTGCCCGCCCACCTTCAGCCCGTCGCGGTTCGGGCGGACGTGGTTGGCGGTGTGGACCATCCAGGCCGAGAGCCACAGCAGCTTGCGTTCCAGCTGCTTGAGCAGGACCAGGTTGTCGGTCGCTGGAGCCGCTTGCGCCCTCGGCAGCGTGCTGACGGAGACGTTCATTTACTCACCCCCTCGCATTCACTCGGGCTCGGGATATCGGGACTCTTCTGCCCGTGACCATTTTGCCCGTGTCGGCCGGACCGGCACAGACCGGGAACGGGATGGCAGCGGCGCATTCCACGCACGCGCGCTCGCCCCGCAAAATGGGATTCGCGGCAGGTTCGCGCACCTGTTAAGCTGCCGGCACGCACGGATCGCCGTGCCGCCCGGCGTTGGAGGGCCAACATGCCGCATTTTCTGATCAAGGCGAAATATACCGCCGCCGCGGTGCAGGCCATGATCGCAAATCCGCATGACCGCGGGAAGGCCGCCGCCGCCGCGATCGAGCGGATCGGCGGCAGGCTGCACAGCTTCTACTTCGCGTTCGGCCCGGACGACGTGATCGTGATCTTCGAGGCGCCGGACGCCCCGGCGGCCGCCGCGGTCAGCATGGCGATCGGCGGATCGGGCGTGCTCGCGTCGGTCGAGACGGTGCCGCTGTTGACCATGGACGAAGCGATGGCGGCGCTGCGGCAGGCGCCCACGGTGCAGGCCGCGTACCGGACCCCGACCGGTTGAGACGGGGACGCCGCGTTCAAAAAGCGGCCAGCATCAACTCGGCTTCGGGCCGCGGTCCGCGGTTCGCACGTTGCGGGCGTATCCGGCACTTGGGAGTTTGACATGGAAAAGCGGAAAGCAATCTGGCCGATGCTGCGGGCGGGGCTGGCGGCCGCCGCGCTGTCGCTCGCGGGCTGCACGGCGTACGGCTACGCGCCGGGCTACGGCTACGGATACGGCGCACCCGGATACGCCCCCGGATATGCCTACGGCTACGATTCCGGCTACGGACCGGCCTACTACGGCTCCTACGGACCCGGCTATTACGGCCCCGGCTACTACAACGGGCTGCTGATCGGCGGGCGGGTGGGCGTCGGGCGCGAGCGTTTTGTGCGCGGGCACGGGCGCGTTGTCCGCCGCGGCTTCGCTTCACCCTCGCGGGGTTTCGCCGCCGCTCATGGCGGCATCGGTAAGTTCGGCATGCGGATGGGGGGTCGTGCCGGCGGCGCGCATGTCGCCGGCGGTCATGGTGGCGGCCGGGCCGGCGGCGGGGTCGGCCATTTCGGCGGCCGGGAGCGCTGAGCGGGGCGGCGATTCTCGCGCGCCCGGTCCGGCTTGCCGCGGCGGGAGGCCTGCGCTAAAGCGCGCGCCTCACGGCCGCCGCCGGCACGCCGGGCGGGCGCGGGCGTGGTGGAATTGGCAGACACGCCAGATTTAGGTTCTGGTGGCGCAAGCCGTGGGGGTTCAAGTCCCTCCGCCCGCACCACCGGCCGGAACGTCAGGATCGCCGCCCCAAATGCAGGTTACCGAAACCCTCTCCGACGGCCTGAAGCGGGCCTTCACCGTCGTGCTGCCCTCCGCCGACCTGGAGGGCAGGCGGACCGCCAAGCTGGCCGAGCTGGGCAAGACCCTGCGGCTGCCCGGCTTCCGCCCGGGCAAGGTGCCGCTGCCGGTGGTGCGCCAGCGCTACGGCAATGCCGTGACCGCCGAGGTGCTGGAGGAAAGCGTCAACAACGCCACCCAGCAGGTGCTCTCGGAACGCGGGCTGCGCCCGGCCATGCAGCCCAAGGTCGATCTGGTCACGGCGGACAAGGACAAGGACCTCGAGTTCAAGATGGAATTCGAGGTCCTGCCGGACGTCCGGCTGCCCGATTTCGGCGCCGTCCATCTGACGCGGCTGAAGGCCGAGGTCACGCCCGAGGCCGTCGACAAGGCCCTGACCAACATCGCCGAGCGCAACCGCACGCTCGAGGACATCGACGAGGTGCGACCGGCGGGGAAGGGCGACTTCCTGCGCGTCGATTTCGGCGGCACGGTCGAGGACAAGCCGGTCTCCGGCGGCGCCGGCAAGGATATGGACGTCGAGGTGGGCGGCGAGGGCTTCGTTCCCGGCTTCACCGATCAGCTCGAAGGCATGAGCCCCGGCGAGACCAAGCGGTTCGCCATCACCTTCCCGGACGATTACCGCGGCACACGGAACTGGCCGGAAAAGAGGTGACCTTCGAGGTCACGGCGAACAAGCTGCGCCGCGCCGTCACGCCCCCGATCGACGACGAGCTGGCCAAGAAGCTGGGGTTGGAAGGGCTGGACAAGCTGCGCGAGGTCGTCACGCGGCAGATCCAGCGCGAATACGACCAGCTCTCGCGCATGCGGCTGAAGCGGGAGCTGCTGGACGAGTTGGCGAAGGTCGTGGACTTCGCCGCGCCCGAGTCGCTGGTCCAGGCCGAATTCGACCAGATCTGGCGGCGGCTGGAGGCGGATCGCGCGGCCGGCCAGCTCGACGAGGAGGACCGGAGCAAGGACGAGGAGACCTTGCGCGCCGATTATCGCGCCATCTCCGAGCGCCGCGTGCGGCTGGGACTGCTGCTGGCCGAGATCGGCCGGACGCACAATATCGGCGTTTCCCCGGAGGAGATGACCCGCGCCGTGCGGACGGAAGCCTCGCGCTATCCGGGGCAGGAGCAGCAGGTCATGGAGTTCTTCCGCAAGAACCCGAGCGCGGCCGACCACCTGCGGGGGCCGATCTTCGAGGACAAGGTGATCGACTTCGTGGTGGAACTCGCTGAGGTCGAAGACAAGGCGGTCAGCCCCGAGGAACTGGCGCGCGAGCCGGATGCGCCCTGACCGCTGGAAGCGCGGCGCGGCTCGCTTATCTATGTTGTCGCCGGACGACGGCGGGCCGGGCCACGAACCACGGCGTCGCGGCCGGCCGTCCAGCGTGGGGAATCCAGGGACATGAGGGATCGCGATCCCGCCGAGTACTACATGCAGGCGCTGGTGCCGATGGTGGTCGAGCAGACCGCCCGCGGCGAGCGCGCCTTCGACATCTATTCGCGCCTGCTGAAGGAGCGGATCGTCTTCCTCACCGGCGCGGTGTTCGATCAGGTCAGCGCGCTGATCTGCGCCCAGTTGCTGTTCCTGGAGAGCGAGAACCCGACCAAGGACATCGCCTTCTACATTAACAGCCCTGGCGGGGTGGTCTCGGCGGGGCTCGCCATCTACGACACGATGCAATATGTCCGCTCGCCGGTGAGCACGGTCTGCATCGGCCAGGCGGCCTCGATGGGCAGCCTGCTGCTGTGCGCCGGGGCCAAGGGCAAGCGATTCGCGCTGCCCAACGCGCGCGTCATGGTGCATCAGCCCTCGGGCGGCGCGCAGGGCCA
The DNA here is from genome assembly GCA_963761015.1 of uncultured Alphaproteobacteria bacterium. Taxonomy (GTDB): domain Bacteria; phylum Pseudomonadota; class Alphaproteobacteria; order Acetobacterales; family Acetobacteraceae; genus CAVXFL01. The sequence goes on along the minus strand of CAVXFL010000016.1, from coordinate 508,012 downwards.
GGCCACGGATATCGAAATCCAGGCGCGCGAAATCCTGACCCTGCGCAAGCGGCTGAACGACATCTATATGCACCACACCGGCCAGCCGCTGGAGGCGATCGAGCGCAAGCTCGAACGCGACACCTACATGTCCGCGGAGGAGGCCCGCGACTTCGGGCTGGTGGACGAGGTGGTGGAGAAGCGGCCGCCGACGCCGGAGTCGACCTCGCGCTGAGGCCGCCGGCTCGCCCCCTCGGGGCGTCGCCCGCGGCGGATACCGGGGGGCGACGGCCCCATCAGACTGTTGCAAAAGAACCCGTCGCGGGCCGTCGGCCAACAAGGCCGTGGACGGGAAGCCCATTTTGGCCCAAGTTTCGTTGTTGGCGGGGGCGGTCGCGATCTAGAATCGCCGTTGGTCCCCCGGCCCCGGGGCAGGAGTGCTCATGAGCAAGTCCGGCGAATTCCAAGAACACCCTGTATTGCTCGTTTTGCGGCAAGTCGCAGCACGAGGTGCGCAAACTCATCGCCGGCCCGACGGTGTTCATCTGCGACGAATGCGTCGAACTTTGCATGGACATCATTCGCGAGGAACATAAGACGCACCTCGTGAAGTCCCGCGACGGCGTGCCGACGCCGAAGGAGATCTGCAAGGTTCTGGACGACTACGTGATCGGCCAAGACTACGCCAAGCGCGTGCTCTCGGTCGCGGTGCACAACCACTACAAGCGGCTGGCGCACGGGCAGAAGAACAACGACGTCGAGATCGCGAAATCCAACATCCTGCTGGTCGGCCCGACCGGCTCGGGCAAGACCCTGCTGGCCCAGACCTTGGCGCGCATCCTGGACGTGCCGTTCACCATGGCGGACGCCACCACGCTGACCGAGGCGGGCTATGTCGGCGAGGACGTGGAGAACATCATCCTCAAGCTGCTGCAATCCGCCGACTACAACGTCGAGCGGGCGCAGCGCGGCATCGTCTATATCGACGAGGTCGACAAGATCAGCCGCAAATCCGACAACCCCTCGATCACCCGCGACGTATCCGGCGAGGGCGTGCAGCAGGCCCTGCTCAAGATCATGGAGGGCACCGTCGCCTCGGTGCCGCCCCAGGGCGGGCGCAAGCACCCGCAGCAGGAATTCCTGCAGGTGGACACGACCAACATCCTGTTCATCTGCGGCGGCGCCTTCTCGGGGCTGGAGAAGATCATCGCTGCCCGCGGCAAGGGCTCCGGCATCGGCTATGGCGCCGAGGTGCGCTCCTCCGACGAGCGGCGCACCGGGGCGATCCTGCGCGAGGTGGAGCCCGAGGACCTGCTGCGCTTCGGCCTGATCCCCGAGTTCATCGGCCGGCTGCCGGTGGTCGCGACGCTCGAGGACCTGGACGAGCAGGCGCTGGTCGAGATCCTGACCAAGCCCAAGAACGCGCTGATCAAGCAATACGCGCGGCTGTTCGAGATGGAGGGCGTGAAGCTCACCTTCACCGAGGACGCGCTGAAAGGTGTGTCGACTCGCGCCATCGCGCGTAAGACGGGTGCCCGGGGGCTGCGCTCGATCATGGAAGGCATCCTGCTCTCGACCATGTTCGACCTGCCCGGACTGGATGGCGTCGAGGAGGTGGTCATCAACCGCGAAGTGGCGGACGGACGCGCCAATCCGCTGTTCCTGTACGGCAAGGAACGCGCGGAGAGCAGCGCCTGATCGCGCGCCCCCTAATCGCGCGCCCAAGGATCGGCGCGATCAGCTTTCCCGGTTTCGTGGGGGAGAAATTCGAGAATCTCGCGAGTCGGGCTCGCGGTGCCGATATCCGGCGGAATGATGGGAGGTAGGCCCGTTCGGGCGCCGGCCCGTCGCAGCGCCGGCCCGTGCCTCTTCCGCTTTGTCGTTTCGGGCGGACCGCGCGCCGACTGTCCTGAGAGGAGGTCTCCATGACCGATGCCGAACGGCCCGCCGAGGGCCGACCGGAAGCAAGTGGTTCTGTCGCGACGCGGGGCGAGATCCTGCCGGTTCTGCCGCTGCGTGACATTGTCGTTTTCCCACACATGATCGTACCGCTGTTCGTCGGGCGCGAGAAATCCGTCCGCGCGCTCGAGGCGGTGATGAAGGACGACAAGCAGATCCTGCTCGTCGCCCAGAAGAACGCCGCGCAGGACGACCCCGCGGCCGACGACATTTACAGGGTAGGAACGGTTTCGACGATCCTGCAGCTTCTGAAGCTGCCCGATGGCACCGTGAAGGTGCTGGTCGAGGGTGGACGGCGCGCGCGCATCGGCGGCTTCCGCCAGACCGACAGCTTCTTCGAGGCGTTCGTCGAGTCGCTGCCGGACCGCGAGGCCGACGCCAAGGAACTGGAGGCGATCGGCCGTACCGTGATCGGCCAGTTCGAGCAGTACATCAAGCTCAACAAAAAGATCGCGCCGGAAGTCCTGGTCTCGCTGAACCAGATCGAGGACCCGAGCAAGCTCGCCGACACCGTCGCGAGCCACCTCAACCTAAAGATCGCCGAGAAGCAGGAACTGCTGGAAACCACCGGCATCGGCCAGCGGCTGGAGAAGGTGTTCGGCCACATGGAGGCCGAGATCGGCGTGCTGCAGGTGGAGAAGCGCATCCGCAACCGCGTGAAGCGGCAGATGGAGAAGACGCAGCGCGAATACTACCTGAACGAGCAGCTCAAGGCGATTCAGAAGGAGCTGGGCGAGGGCGAGGAAGGCAAGGACGAAACCGCCGAACTCGAAGCCAAGATCAAGAAGACGCGGCTATCCAAGGAGGCGCGCGAGAAGGCGGTCGCCGAACTGAAGAAGCTGCGCACCATGAGCCCGATGAGCGCCGAGGCGACCGTCGTGCGCAACTACCTCGATTGGATGCTGAGCATTCCCTGGAAGAAGCGCAGCAAGGTCCGCAACGACGTGAACGAGGCCGAGAAGGTGCTCAACGCGGACCATTACGGCCTGGAGAAGGTGAAGGAGCGCATCCTCGAATACCTCGCTGTGCAGTCGCGCAGCAACAAGGTGCGCGGCCCCATCCTTTGCCTGGTCGGCCCGCCCGGCGTGGGCAAGACCTCGCTCGGCAAGTCGATCGCGCGCGCGACGGGGCGCAACTTCGTTCGCATGTCCTTGGGCGGCGTGCGCGACGAGGCGGAAATCCGCGGCCACCGGCGCACCTATATCGGCTCGCTGCCCGGCAAGGTCATCCAGGGAATGAAGAAGGCGAAGACCTCCAACCCGCTGTTCCTGCTCGACGAGGTGGACAAGCTCGGCGCCGACTGGCGCGGCGATCCGTCCTCGGCGCTGCTGGAGGTGCTGGACCCGGAGCAGAATTCGACCTTCAACGACCACTACCTGGAGGTGGATTACGACCTGTCGGACGTGATGTTCGTCACCACGGCGAACAGCCTGCGCATGCCGCAGCCGCTGATGGACCGCATGGAGATCATCCGCATCCCCGGCTACACCGAGGACGAGAAGGTGGAGATCGCCAAGCGCCACCTGATCCCCAAGCAGTCCGAGGCGCACAGCCTGAAGAAGGACGAGTGGTCGATCACCGACGACGGCCTGCGGGACGTGATCCGCTATTACACGCGCGAGGCCGGGGTCCGCTCGCTCGAGCGCGAGATCGCCAGTCTGGCGAGGAAGGCGGTGAAGGAGATCGTCACCAACAAGGCCAAGAAGGTGACGATCACGCGCAAGAACCTGGACAAGTACGCCGGCGTGCGCCGCTACCGCTATGGCGAGGCCGAGGCCGAGGACATGGTCGGTGTGGTGACCGGCCTGGCCTGGACCGAGGTGGGTGGCGAGATCCTGACCATCGAGAGCGTGATGCTGCCGGGCAAGGGCAACATCAAGCAGACCGGCAAGCTCGGCGACGTGATGCAGGAGAGCGTATCGGCGGCGCTGAGCTACGTGCGCAGCCGAGCGGTGCAGTTCGGCATCAAGCCGACCCTGTTCGAGAAGCGGGACATCCACGTCCACGTGCCCGAGGGGGCGACGCCGAAGGACGGGCCCTCCGCCGGCATCGCCATGGCGACCAGCATCGTCAGCGTGCTCACGGGCATTCCCATCCGCCGCGACGTGGCGATGACCGGCGAGATCACCTTGCGCGGGCGGGTGCTGCCGATCGGCGGACTGAAGGAGAAGCTGCTGGCGGCGCTCCGGGCCGGGATCACCACGGTGTTCATCCCGAAGGAGAACGAGAAGGACCTCGCGGAAATCCCGGACAACGTGAAGAAGCACCTGAAGCTGGTGCCGGTCTCGCACGTGGACGATCTGATCGCCCAGGCGCTGGTCCGCAAGCCGGAGGCGATCGAGTGGGCGGAGCCGCCCGAGCCGATGCCGCCCGCCCCGGCGGAGCCGGCCGGCGCGTCGCTGCCGCACTGAACCGAACTGGAGGGCCTCGGCCCTCCAGTTTTCTTTTGGCCCTTCGTTGACGGGCCGGAAACTCCCCATCTAGCTTCGGCGATGTTGCTGCCGGCACGGCCGTTCGCCGCGGCGGTGGACGTGGGCATTTTCGAGGGGGAGCTTGTGAACAAACTGGATCTTGTCGCGGTGGTTGCGGATCAGACGCAGCTCCCAAGAGCCAAGGCGACCGAGGTCGTCGACGCCGTGTTCGCGGCCATCGAGAAGGCACTGAAAGACAAGGAGGAGGTCCGGCTGGTCGGCTTCGGCACCTTCGCCACCGCGGAGCGCAAGGCGTCCACCGGACGCAATCCGCGCACCGGCGAGGAAATGCCGATCCCGGCCTCCACCTCGGTTCGCTTCAAGCCTGGCAAGGGGCTCAAGGACGCGGTGAATTAGAGCGGTTTCCGGCCGACTGGACATCGCGGTCCCCCCTTCGTCATGGCCGGATCGAGTCCGGGCACGACGATGGCAGGCGAAACGGACGGGCAGGGGCGGTTAGCTCAGCGGTAGAGCATCTCGTTTACACCGAGAGGGTCGGCGGTTCGAGCCCGTCACCGCCCATTCCCCTGCAAGGCGCCGCGCGCCCGGCCCAACTAGCTGCTGCGCGTCGGGGCATCGCCTTGACGCTTGCGGCGCATGGCCCTACAGCCTGCGCCCTGCCGCGCGGGAGTAGCTCAGTTGGTTAGAGCGCCGGCCTGTCACGTCGGAGGTCGCGGGTTCAAGTCCCGTCTCTCGCGCCAGCAGCGTTCCTCGCTGACCCGCGGCCACTAGCAGCCGTCGCGTTCGAGCGCCGCGCCGCTATGGCGCGGCGCGGGGTTTGGGGCTAAGCAAGGCTCGCTGCGGTGCAACAAGGGCAGGGCGAGTCCGGCTTGGGCTCGTCCGGGACCGAAGGAGGTACCGGTGCAGCCGGGCTTATTGCAGGTACCTTCTCAATTGGCTGCCGATCGTGGTGTTCGGCCTGATCGCCGGCGGAATAGCACTCGCCATGGTCGCCGGGTCGATGCTGGCGGCGCGGCAACAGCCCTATCCCGAAAAACTCTCGGCCTACGAATGCGGGTTCGAGCCGTTCGACGACGCGCGCCGCCGCTTCGACGTGCGCTATTACCTGGTCGCGATCCTGTTCATCATTTTCGACATCGAGGTGGCGTTCCTGTTTCCCTGGGCCATCACCTTGGCGCATATCGGACTGTTCGGCTTGCTGTCGATGATCGGCTTCCTTGCAGTTCTCACCATCGGATTCATCTATGAATGGCGCATGGGCGCGCTGGATTGGGAATAGCGCCGAACATCCGCCCGAAGAGCGAAACGTGACCTCCAGAGTCGAGATGCGAGAATGAGTGCAAGCAGCGTAGCGGAGCCGGCCGCGGTCGCCTGGAACCGCGAGGCCCTGCAGCCGGGACCGGAGCAGGAAGCTGTCATCAAGGGCATCACCGGCGAGGTCGCCGACAAGGGCTTCGTCGTCGCGAAGCTCGATCGGCTGGTGAACTGGGCCCGCACCGGCAGTTTGTGGCCGATGACCTTCGGCCTGGCGTGCTGCGCGGTGGAGATGATCCACGCCTACATGCCGCGCTACGATCTCGACCGCTTCGGCACCATCCCGCGCGCCAGCCCGCGCCAGAGCGACGTGATGATCGTCGCCGGCACGCTCTGCAACAAGATGGCGCCCGCGCTGCGCAAGGTGTACGATCAGATGCCGGAGCCGCGCTGGGTCATCAGCATGGGCAGCTGCGCCAACGGCGGCGGCTACTATCACTACTCCTATTCCATCGTGCGCGGCTGCGACCGGATCGTGCCGGTGGACGTCTACGTGCCGGGCTGCCCGCCCACGGCGGAGGCGCTGGTCTACGGCATTCTGCAGTTGCAGAAGAAAATTCGCCGTACCGGGACGATCCTCCGTGGCTGAAACCGGCGCCGAGTTCGCCTTGCACGAGGCGCTGGCGCGCGAGGTGGCGAGTGTTGCCGGCGTCATCGCCGCGCGCGTGGAGCTCGGCGAAGTGGTCGCGGTGGCCGAGCGCGAGCTGGTAATTCCGGTGATGCAAACCCTGCGCGACGATCCGCGCTTCGCCTTCGAGCAGGTGATGGATATCTGCGGCGTCGACTGGCCCGATCGCGCCGAGCGCTTCGACGTGGTGTACAATCTGCTTTCCGTGTCGCTGAATCACCGCCTGCGCGTGATCGTTCATACCGATGCCGACAAGCCGGTGCCGTCGGTGCACACGCTCTGGCCGGCGGCGACCTGGTGGGAGCGCGAGGCCTGGGATCTGTTCGGCATCGTGTTCTCCGGCCAGCCCGATCTGCGGCGCATCCTGACCGATTACGGCTTCGACGGGCATCCGATGCGCAAGGATTTCCCGCTCACCGGCTATGTCGAGCTGCGCTACGACGAGGAGCGCAAGCAGGTCGTCTACGAGCCGGTAAAGCTCGTGCAGGATTTCCGCAACTTCGACTTCACCTCGCCCTGGGAAGCCATGGTCACTCTGCCCGGCGACGAGAAGGCGCACGTGGCGCGCCTCGCCGAGGAGCGCGCGGAAGAGCGCTCCGGAGAGCACCCGGGGGAGCGCAAATGAGCGACGCCGCCATTCCGGCCGAAACCGGACTCGGTCATCGGGCGACCACCGAAAAGGTGATCGAGGTCAACAACCATGCGATCAATTTCGGCCCGCAGCACCCGGCCGCGCACGGCGTGCTGCGGCTCGTGCTGGAGATGGACGGCGAGGTGGTGGAGCGGGCCGACCCGCATATCGGCTTCCTGCATCGCGGCACCGAGAAGCTGATCGAATACAAGACGTACATGCAGGCGGTGCCGTATTTCGACCGCCTCGATTACGTCTCGCCGATGTGCGAGGAGCACGCTTTCGCGCTGGCCACCGAAAAGCTGCTGGCGATCGAGGTGCCGGAACGCGCGCAGTGGATTCGCGTGCTGTTCGCCGAGATCACGCGGGTGCTCAACCACCTGCTGAACGTGACCACCTACGCGCTTGACGTGGGCGCGATCACGCCGCCGCTCTGGGGCTTCGAGGAACGCGAGAGGCTGCTGGAATTTTACGAGGCGGCGTCGGGGGCGCGACTGCACGCCAACTATTTCCGTCCCGGCGGCGTGGCGCGCGACCTGCCGGCCGGCATGGAAGACGACATCGCCGCGTGGGCTGAGAGCTTTCCGAAATTCATCGACGATTTGCAGGACCTGCTGACCGGCAACCGCATCTGGAAGCAGCGCACCGTCGATATCGGCGTGATGTCGGCCGAGGACGCGCTCGGCTGGGGCTTCGCTGGCCCCAATCTCCGGGCCAGCGGCGTGCCGTGGGATCTGCGCCGCTCGCAGCCTTACGACAAGTACGACCAGGTGGAGTTCGACGTGCCGGTCGGGCGCCACGGCGATTGTTACGACCGCTATCTGGTACGCATGGAGGAGATGCGGCAAAGCGTGCAGATCGTGAAACAGTGCCTGGCGCGGATGCGGCCGGGGCCGGTGAAGGTGCAGGACGCGAAATTCTCGCCGCCGCGCCGGGCCGAGATGAAGCGCTCGATGGAGGCGCTGATCCACCACTTCAAGCTGTTCACCGAAGGCTACCACGTGCCGGCCGGCGCCACCTACACGGTGGTCGAAAGCCCGAAGGGCGAGTTCGGCGTCTATCTGGTGGCCGATGGGTCCAACCGGCCGTACCGTTGCAAGATCCGCCCGACCGGATTCGCCTTTCTCCAGGCGCTCGATCACATGGCGCGGCGGCACATGCTGGCGGACGCTGTCGCCATCATCGGCTCGCTCGACCTCGTGTTCGGCGAGGTGGACCGTTAAGCGATGGTGGAAAGAGTAATTCCCGGCCGCTTCGTCGCGGTCGATGCCGGTTCGACAGCGCAGCGCGGGCGCGAGGATTACCAACCGGAGAGTTTCGCGTTCGACGCCGAGAGCGAGGCCGAGATCGCGCGCGCCATCGCGAAATATCCGCCGGCGAAAAAAGCCAGCGCGGTGTTGCCGCTGCTGTGGCAGGCGCAACGGCAAATGCGGCGGCAGACCGGCAGCGCCTGGGTACCCAGCGCGGCGATGGACGAGGTGGCGCGACGGCTGGATATGGCGCCGATCCGTGTCTACGAGGTCGCCACGTTCTACACGATGTTCAACCTGCGCCCGGTCGGCCGCTGGCATTTGCAGATCTGCACCACGACGCCCTGCTGGCTGCGCGGATCGGACGAGATCGTTGCGACATGCCGCCGTGTCACCGGCATCGAGGGCTGGCGCGAGACCAGCGCGGACGGCTTGTTCACGATGACCGAGGTGGAATGCCTCGGCGCCTGCGTGAACGCGCCGATCCTGCAAGTGAACGACGATTTCTACGAGGATTTGGACGCCGCCAGCGCGGAGAAACTGCTGCTGGCGCTGCAGGCCGGCGAGCAGCCGCCTTGCGGATCGGCGCTCGGCCGGCGCGGCTCGGCCCCGATCGGCGGCCCGAACACGCTGACCGAGGCCGGCCCGGAAAACACCAAGACACAGGCGGGCGACTGAGACGATGCTGAGCGACAGCGACCGCATCTTCACCAATCTCTACGGCCTGCACGACTGGGGGCTGGAGGGCGCGCGCAAGCGCGGCGACTGGGACGGCACCGCCTCGATCCTCGCGCGCGGGCGCGATGCGATCATCGAGGAGATCAAGGCCTCCGGCCTGCGCGGCCGCGGCGGCGCCGGATTCCCCACGGGTATGAAATGGTCCTTCATGCCCAAGCAGTCGGACGGGCGGCCGCACTACCTGGTGGTGAACGCCGACGAGAGCGAGCCCGGCACCTGCAAGGACCGCGACATCCTGCGCAACGACCCGCACAAGCTGGTCGAAGGCTGCCTGATCGCCTCGTTCGCCATGGGCGCAAACGCCTGCTACATCTACGTGCGCGGCGAATTCTACAACGAACTCCTCCGCCTTCAGGGGGCGATCGACCAGGCGTACGCGGCCGGACTGATCGGCAACAATGCCTGCGGCTCGGGCTGGAATCTCGACATCTACGTGCATCGCGGTGCCGGCGCCTATATCTGCGGCGAGGAAACCGGGCTGTTGGAAAGCCTGGAGGGCAAGAAGGGCCTGCCCCGGCTGAAGCCGCCGTTTCCCGCCGCCGTCGGCCTCTATGGCGCGCCGACCACGGTCAACAACGTCGAGAGCATCGCGGTCGCGCCGACCATCATGCGGCGCGGGGCGGCCTGGTTTTCCGCGCTCGGTCGGCCGAAGAATTCGGGCACGAAAATCTACTGCATTTCCGGGCACGTGAACCAGCCGTGCAACGTCGAGGAAGAACTCGGCATTCCGATGCGCGAGCTGATCGAGCGTTATGCCGGCGGCGTGCGCGGCGGCTGGGACAATCTGCTGGCGGTGATTCCGGGTGGCGCCAGTGTTCCGCTGCTTCCGCGATCCATTTGCGACACCGTGCTGATGGATTTCGACAGTCTGCGCGAGGTGAAGAGCGGGCTCGGCACCGCGGCGGTGATCGTGATGGACAAGTCCACCGATTTGATCCGCGCGATCGCGCGGCTGTCGCAGTTCTACAAGCACGAAAGCTGCGGCCAATGCACGCCGTGCCGCGAGGGTTGCGGCTGGCTGATGCGCGTGATGTATCGCATGGTCCAAGGGCGCGCCGAACCCGAGGAGATCGACATGCTCGATCAGGTGACGCGGCAGATCGAGGGCCACACGATCTGCGCGCTCGGCGACGCGGCGGCCTGGCCGGTGCAGGGCTTGATCCGGCATTTCCGGCCGCTGATGGAGGAACGGATCGCGCAGTACAAATCCGCCAGCGTGCCGCGCCCGATGCCGCTGGCGGCGGAATAAACGATGGCCAAGGTCACTATCGACGGCATCGAGATCGAGGTGCCGAACGGATCGAGCGTGCTGCAGGCGTGCGAGGCCGCGGGCAAGGAAATCCCGCGCTTCTGCTACCACGACCGGCTGTCCGTCGCCGGCAACTGCCGCATGTGTCTGGTCGAGGTGGAGAAGTCGCCGAAGCCGGTCGCGTCCTGCGCGTTTCCGGTCGCCGACGGCATGGTGGTGAAGACCGACAGCCCGATGGTGCGCAACGCGCGCCGCGGCGTGATGGAATTCCTGCTCATCAATCATCCGCTGGATTGCCCGATCTGCGATCAGGGCGGCGAGTGCGATTTGCAGGATCAGTCCATGGCGTACGGCATGGATCGCTCCCGCTATCACGAGCGCAAGCGCGCGGTGGACGACAAATATCTCGGCCCGCTGGTCAAGACGGTGATGACGCGCTGCATCCAGTGCACGCGCTGCGTCCGCTTCCTGCACGAGGTCGCGGGCGTGCCGGAACTCGGCGCCACCGGGCGCAGCGAGGACATGGAGATCACCACCTATATTGAGCGCGCGCTGACCTCGGAGCTGTCCGGCAACATCATCGACATTTGCCCGGTGGGCGCGCTCACCTCCAAGCCGTACGCCTTCGTCGCGCGCTCGTGGGAGTTGTCGAAGACCGACAGCATCGACGTGCTGGACGCGGTCGGCACCAATATCCGCGTCGATGCGCGCGGGCCGGAAGTGCTGCGCATCCTGCCGCGCCTGAACGAGGACGTGAACGAGGAGTGGCTGGCCGACAAGTCGCGCTTCGCGATCGACGGGCTGAAGCGGCGCCGGCTCGACCGGCCGTGGATTCGGCGCGACGGCAACCTGGCGCCGGCGACCTGGGCGGAGGCGTTCACGGCCATCGTCGATCGGCTGCGGCACCTTCCGGGCGAGCGCATCGGCGCCGTCGCGGGCGATCTCTGCGATGCCGAGAGCATCGTGGCGCTCAAGGATCTCATGGCCGCGCTGGGTTCGGCCAACCTCGATTGCCGCCAGGACGGCGCGATGCTGGACGGCTCGCGGCGCGACTTCTACGTGTTCAACACGACGATTCCGGGCATCGAGAACGCCGACGCGCTGTTGATTGTCGGCAGCAATCCGCGGCGCGAGGCGCCGGTGTTGAACGCGCGCATCCGCAAACGCTGGGTCGCCGGAAAATTCCCCATCGCGGCGATCGGCCCCGAAGCCGATCTCGGCTACGGCGTGCAATGGCTCGGCGACACGCCCGCCGTTCTGGCGGATTTGCTCGCGGGCACCCATGAAACCGCCGGCGTGCTGCGCGATGCCAAGCAGCCGATGATCGTTCTCGGGCAGGGCGCGCTGCGCCGGCCCGATGGGGCAGCGGTGCTCGCCGCGGGCTGGCGGCTGGCCGACGACACCGGGACGCTCGGCCTGGACTGGCACGGGTTCAACGTGCTGCACACGGCGGCGGCGCGGGTCGGTGCGCTCGATCTCGGGTTCCTGCCGGGGCCAGGCGGGTTCGGCCTTGAAGCCATGCTGGGCGGCGGCGTCGATGTGCTGTGGCTGCTCGGCGCGGACGAACTGGATACCGCGCGCATCGGGCCGGACACGTTCGTGATTTATCAGGGCCACCACGGCGACCGCGGCGCGGCGCGCGCCGACGTGATCCTGCCCGGCGCGGCGTACACCGAGAAACACGGCACCTACGTGAACACCGAAGGGCGGGTACAGCAGGCCGAGTTCGCACTCTATCCGCCCGGCGAAGCGCGCGAGGACTGGAAAATCCTGCGCGCCTTCAGCGAACTGATCGGGCATCCGTTGCCGTACCAACTCGCTGGACGACGTGCGCGGCCGGCTGATCGAGGTCAATCCGGTGTTCGCGCGCACGGGCGAGCGGCCGCCGCTCGCCTGCACGGACCGCACGCCGCCATCCGGCGATCCGGCCGGGCTTCTGTCCGAACCCTTTGTTCCCGCGGTGGCGAACTACTATCAGACCGATCCGATCAGCCGCGCGAGCCCGACCATGACGGCCTGCACCGAAATCTATTACGAGCGGCAGCCGATCTTGCAGGCGGCGGAATAGCGATGCTGACCGGGGGCTTCTTTCCGCGCGTCGGCTTCTTCGCGACACCGTTCGGCACCTTCATCCTGTTCGTGGTGGAGGTGCTGGTGCTGATGGTGCCGCTACTGCTGCTGGTCGCGTACGCGACCCTGGCGGAGCGCAAGGTGCTGGCGGCGATCCAGTTGCGCAAGGGGCCGAACGTGGTCGGGCCCTTGGGGCTGTTCCAGCCCTTCGCCGATGCGATCAAGATGTTTATGAAGGAGACGATCATCCCGACGGGAGCGAATCGTCTTCTGTTCCTGCTCGCCCCGGTCATCACTTTCGTGCTCGCCATGATCGCCTGGGCGGTGATCCCGGTGAACGACGGCTGGGCGATCGCCAACATCAATGTCGGCATCCTCTATCTGTTCGCGATCAGTTCGCTCGGCGTCTACGGCATTATCATCTCGGGCTGGGCGAGCAATTCCAAATACGCCTTCCTCGGCGCGCTGCGCAGCGCGGCGCAGATGATCAGCTACGAGGTCTCGATCGGCTTCGTGCTGGTTTCCGTGCTGCTGTGCGCCGGCAGCCTGAACCTGAACGCGATCGTCCTGGCGCAGCGGCACATCTGGTACTGCATTCCGCTGTTCCCGATGTTTGTCGTGTTCTTCGTCTCGGGTCTGGCGGAGACGAACCGCTCGCCGTTCGATCTGCCGGAGGGCGAAAGCGAGATCGTCGCGGGCTATTTCGTGGAATACAGCGCCATGGCGTTCGCGCTGTTCTTCCTCGGCGAGTACGCCAACATGCTGCTGGTCAGCGCCTTGACCACGATCCTGTTCCTGGGCGGCTGGCTCGGCCCGTTCGGCTGGACCTGGCTGCCGGGGCCGGTCTGGTTCCTGCTGAAGATCCTGTTCTGCATGTTCGTGTTCTTCTGGGTGCGCGGCACCCTGCCGCGCTACCGCTACGACCAGCTCATGCGGCTCGGCTGGAAGGTCTTCCTGCCGCTTTCGCTCGGCTATCTGGTGGTCGTCGCCGGGGTTCTCATGGGAATGGGGTGGCTGCCCAATGCAAGCTGATCATCCCGCGGGGCATGGCGCGCGCCGGGATACGGGCGCGACCGGCCGGCTCTGGCGCAGCTTGGCGCTCGCCGAGATCGTCGGCGGCATGTGGCTGACGCTGGTGTATTTCTTCCGCCCGAAAGCGACCATCAACTACCCGTACGAGAAGGGGCCGCTGAGCCCGCGTTTCCGCGGCGAGCACGCGCTGCGCCGCTATCCGAACGGCGAGGAGCGCTGCATCGCCTGCAAGCTGTGCGAGGCGGTCTGCCCGGCGCAGGCGATCACCATCGAGGCCGAACCGCGCGCGGACGGCTCGCGCCGCACCACGCGCTACGACATCGACATGGTGAAGTGCATCTATTGCGGGCTGTGCGAGGAATCCTGCCCGGTGGACGCCATCGTCGAGGGGCCGAATTTCGAATATGCGACGGAAACGCGCGAGGAACTGCTGTACGACAAGGGGCGGCTGCTGGCGAACGGCGACCGCTGGGAGGCCGAACTCGCCAAGCGGCTGGAATTGGACGCGCCGTATCGATGACGGGTCATTGGATGTCACAGGCAGCCGCATGGTCGTAGCCACTATCTTCTTCTACCTGTTCGCCGTCGTGCTGCTGGCGTCCGCGGCGATGGTGATCAGCGCGCGCAATCCGGTGCATTCGGTGCTGTTCCTGATCCTCGCGTTCTTCAACGCCGCGGGGCTGTTCTTGCTGCTGGGCGCCGAGTTCCTGGCGATGATTCTCGCCATCGTCTACGTGGGCGCGGTCGCGGTGCTGTTCATGTTCGTCGTCATGATGCTGGATGTGAACTTCGCCGAGCTGCGCAGCGGCTTCCAGCGCTACGCCCCGATCGGCGCCGCCGTGGGCGTAGTGCTGGCGATCGAACTGCTGATGGTGGTCGGCGGCTGGCGCTTCGTTCCCAACGTGGCGCGCTTCCGCTTCGCCCCGAGACCCGAGCATCTGCAGAACACGGTGGCGCTGGGCCGGCTGCTGTACACGCAATACGTGCTGCTGTTCCAGATCGCCGGCGTCATCCTGCTGGTGGCGATGATCGGCGCCATCGTGCTGACGCATCGCGGGCCGAGCCGGGCGCGCCGGCAGGACATCGCGATCCAGACCGCGCGCGAGCTCGACGATACGCTGGAGGTGGTGCGGGTCGGGTTGCGCGCCGGGGTGAAGCTCGCCGACATCAGGCGGCCGAAAGCGCCCGAACCGGCGCACGCCGCGCCGGCAGGCCACGTCGATGCGCCACATTCGCACGACGAAGCGCCGGGGGTGCATTGATCATGATCGCCGTCGGGCTCGGCCATTATCTCGCCGTCGCCGCCGTCCTGCTGGTGCTCGGCGTGTTCGGCATATTCCTGAACCGCAAGAACGTCATCATCATTCTGATGTCGATCGAGCTGATCCTGCTCGCGGTGAACCTCAATCTGGTGGCGTTCTCGGCGGCGCTGGGCGACATGGTGGGGCAGGTGTTCGCCATGTTCGTGCTCGGCGTGGCGGCAGCGGAATCGGCGATCGGGCTGGCGATCGTGGTGGTGTATTTCCGCAACCGCGGCTCGATCCAGGTCGAGGACGTCAACCTGATGAAGGGCTGAGATGTTCTACCTCATCGCCGTCTTTGCCCCGCTCGTCGGCTCGCTGATCGCCGGGCTGCTCGGCCGCGCCATCGGCGACCGCGCCAGCCAGGCCGTCAGCATTCTCGGCATGCTGGTCGCGGCGGCGTTCGGCGTGACCGCCTGGGTGCAGTTCGTCTGGGGCGGCGCGCCGTCGTCCGAGATCCAGATCGGCACGTTCCTGGAAGCCGGGACGTTCCATGTCGACTGGGCGCTGCGCTACGACGCGCTATCCGTCACCATGGTGGCGATGGTCACCTTCGTCTCGATGTTGATCCATGTCTACAGCGTCGGCTACATGGCGCACGACGACTACCCGGTCTATCGCTTCTTCGCCTACATCTCGATGTTCACCTTCGCCATGCTCATGCTGGTGACGGCGAACAACCTGTTGCAGCTGTTCTTCGGCTGGGAAGGCGTCGGGCTCGCGAGCTACCTGCTGATCGGCTATTGGTACGACCGCCCGAGCGCCTGCGCCGCCGCCATCAAGGCGTTCGTGGTCAACCGCATCGGCGATCTGGCCTTCGCCGTCGGCATCGGCATGATCTTCTTCGTGTTCGGCTCGATTTCCTTTCCCGAGATATTCGCGGCGATTCCGCGGTATGTGAACACCGCCTATCATCTGTTCGGCACCGATTTCCGCGCCTACGAGGTGATCGGCATCCTGCTGTTCATCGGCGCCATGGGGAAATCGGCGCAGATCGGGCTGCATGTGTGGCTGCCCGACGCGATGGAAGGCCCGACCCCGGTTTCGGCGCTGATCCACGCGGCGACGATGGTGACGGCCGGCGTGTTCCTGGTCGCGCGCATGTCGCCGCTTCTCGAGTTCGCGCCGGTTGCCAAGGACATGATCCTGGTGGTCGGTGCGACGACCGCGTTCTTCACCGCGACCATCGCCTGCACCCAGACCGACATCAAGCGGGTGATCGCCTATTCGACCTGTTCGCAGCTCGGCTACATGTTCATCGCCGCCGGCGTGGGGGCGTATCAGGTGTCGATCTTTCACCTGATCACGCACGCCTTCTTCAAGGCGCTGCTGTTCCTCGGCGCCGGATCGGTGATCCATGCGATGAGCGGCGAGCAGGACATGCGGCGCATGGGCGGGCTGTGGCGGCGCATACCGCTGACCTACGTCGTCATGTGGGCCGGCAGCCTGGCGATCGCCGGCATTCCGCTGTTCGCCGGCTACTACTCCAAGGATGCCATTCTGGAAGCGAGTTGGGCGGCGCACAGCGCGCTCGGCATGTACGGATTCGCGTGCGGCACCCTGGCGGCGTTCCTGACGGCGTTCTACTCCTGGCGGCTGCTCATCATGACGTTCCACGGCCGCTCGCGCGCCGAGCCGGCCGTGCTGGCGCACGCGCATGAAAGCCCGGCGGTGATGGCCGGCCCGCTCATTGTGCTGGCGCTCGGCGCCTGCCTGACCGGCTGGGCGTTCTACAGCCTGTTCATCGGCGAATACTGGCCGCAGTACTGGCGCGGCGCGATCTTCAGCGGCCCCAACAACCACATCCTCGCCATGATGGAACACATCCCGACCGTGATCGCGCTGTTGCCGACTGTCACCGGCGTGGTCGGCATCGCTCTGGCATATCTGATGTACATGGCGTTCCCGTCCTGGCCGGCGCGGCTGGCGCAAACGTTCCGGCCGGTTTATCTGTTCCTGTTCAACAAATGGTATTTCGACGAGTTGTATGACGCGATCTTCGTCCGCCCGACCTTCGCGCTGGCGCGTCTGCTCTGGCACGTGGGTGACGAGGTCGTCATCGATGGCGTACCGAACGGGTTGGCGGCACTGACCACCGAATCCTCCTCGGAGGTGGTGAAGCTGCAAACCGGATCGATCGCGGTCTATGCCTTCTCCATGCTGGTCGGCGTGGTGGTGCTGCTCGCCGTGTTCATGCTGTTCCGGTGAACGCGATGGACCAGGCCGGATTTCCGCTGCTCTCGCTGATCACGTTCCTGCCGCTGGTCGGCTGCGCCATCATCATGTCCGTGCGCGGCGACCGCGAAACGGTTGCCTCCAACGCGCGCTGGACCGCGCTTTGGACCAGCCTGATCGTGTTCGCGCTGTCGCTGGTGCTGTGGGTGAAGTTCGACCGCTCCTACGCCGGGTTCCAGTTCGTCGAGTTGCAGACCTGGGTGCCCGAGTTCCACGTCGCCTACCACATGGGCGTGGACGGGATCAGCGTGCTGTTCGTGCTGCTGACCACGCTGCTGACGCCGATCTGCATCCTGGCGAGCTGGGATTCGATCCAGCTGCGCGTGCGCGAATACATGATCGCCTTCCTGATCCTGGAGACCATGCTGGTCGGCATGTTCTGCGCGCTCGATTTCCTCATGTTCTACATCTTCTTCGAGGGCGTGCTGATCCCGATGTATCTCATCATCGGGGTCTGGGGCGGGCCGCGCCGGGTCTATTCGGCGGTGAAATTCTTCCTGTTCACCTTGACCGGTTCCGTGCTCATGCTGCTGGCGCTGTTGCGGATGTGGCAGTACGCAGGCACGACCGACATTCCGGTGCTGCTGCACACCGCGTTTCCGGTGCACATGCAGTTCTGGCTGTTCCTCGCCTTCCTCGCCTCCTTCGCGGTGAAGGTGCCGATGTGGCCCGTCCACACCTGGCTGCCCGACGCGCATGTCGAGGCGCCGACGGCGGGGTCGGTCATGCTGGCGGCCGTGCTGCTGAAAATGGGCGCCTACGGGTTCCTGCGCTTCTCCGTGCCCATGCTGCCGCAAGCCTCGGCCACGTTCGCGCCGCTGATCTTCACCTTGTCCGTTGTGGCGGTGGTCTACGCGGCGCTGGTCGCCTTCGCGCAGACCGACATGAAGAAGCTGATCGCCTATTCCTCGGTCGCGCATATGGGCGTGGCGACCATCGGCATCTTCACCTTCAACGCGCAGGGCATCACCGGCGGGCTGTTTCAGATGCTGTCGCACGGCATCGTCTCGGGCGCGCTGTTCCTGATCGTGGGCGTCGTCTACGACCGCATCCACAGCCGCGACATCGCGCGCTACGGCGGGCTCGCCGATCGCATGCCGCTCTACGCGACGGTCTTCATGGTGTTCGCCATCAGCTCCGTCGGGCTGCCCGGAACTTCCGGATTTCCGGGCGAGATCCTCATGCTGATCGGCGCCTTCCGGGTCAGCTTCTGGCTGGCGCTGCTGGGCAGCCTCGGCATGGTGCTCGGTGTCATCTACATGCTGTACCTGTACCGCCGCGTCGTGTTCGGGCGGCTGACGCGGATGGATCTGCAAGGCATCCTGGACCTGTCGCCGCGCGAGGTCGCGGTGTTCGCGCCGCTGGTGCTGCTGACCTTGTGGATGGGCGTCTACCCGTCGAGCTTCACCGATTTCTTTCGCCCCAGCGTGAACGCGCTGGTCGAGCAGCACCGCGTGGCAATGATGGCGCCGCATCATCGGGTTGCGGAATTGCTGCGGCCCGGCGCGGGGGAGTTCGGCCGATGAACTGGACGCTCGCCCTGCCGGAAATCGTTGCTCGCCGTTTGCGCCATGGCGATCCTGATGTTCGGCGTGCTGCGCAAATCGGAAACCGGTTTCATTTCCAGCATGCTCGGGCTTGGCGCGCTCTTGATCGCGCTGATGCTGGTGATCAGCCGCGGTGTCGGCGTGGCTTATGAGGGCTTGTTCGTCACTGACGCGTTCAGCACGTTCATCAAGATCCTGGTGCTCGCGGCCGGGGCGATCGCGCTGATACTGTCGCTCGACTACAACCGCGCGGAGCGGATCGGCCGGTTCGAGTTCCCGGTTCTGGTGCTGTTCGCAACCGCGGGCATGATGGTGATGGGCTCCGCCTCCAACCTCATGACGCTCTATCTCGGGCTGGAACTGCAGAACCTCGCGCTTTACGTTCTGGTCGCCTTCGCGCGCGACGACCTGCGCGCGTCCGAGGCGGCGCTGAAGTTCTTCGTGCTGAGCGCGCTGGCCTCCGGCCTGCTGCTCTACGGCATATCGCTCGCCTACGGTTTCGCCGGGACGATGGATATCCGGCTGCTCGGCCAGGCGCTCGCCAATCCGGCGGAGGTCACGGCCGGGCTGGTCGTCGGCGTCGTGTTCATCATCGCGGGGCTGTCCTTCAAGCTCGCGATCGTGCCGTTCCACATGTGGACGCCAGACGTTTACGAGGGCGCGCCCACGCCGGTGACGGCGTTCATCAGCATGGCGCCGAAAGTTGCCGCCTTCGCCCTGCTGCTGCGTACCATGGCGATCGCCTTTGGCCACCAGCTCCCGCAATGGCAGCTATTGCTCGTCCTTGTCTCCATCGCGTCGATGGTGCTGGGCTCGCTGGGGGCGATCGGGCAGACCAATATCAAGCGCCTGATGGCCTATTCGTCGATCGGGCACATGGGCTACGCGCTGATCGGGCTGGCGGCCGGCACGATGGCCGGCATCCGCGGCACGCTGATCTACATCGCGATCTACGTGTTCATGAACGCCGGCACCTTCGCGGTGATCACGGCCATGCGGCGGCGCGGGCAGGCGCTCGAACGCATCGCCGATCTCGGCGGGCTGGGCGAGCGCGACCCGGCGATGGCGCTGGCCATGACGGTGTTCATGTTCGCGCTCGCCGGGATTCCGCCGCTGTCCGGCTTCTTCGGCAAGCTCTATGTCTTCCTGGCCGCCGTGCAGAACGGCATGTGGGCGCTGGCGATCATCGGCGTGCTGACCAGCGTGATCGGCGCCTTCTATTACATCCGTATCGTGAAGGTGATGTATTTCGATCCCGCCGAGGCGGCGTTCGATCGGGCGCCGTTCTCGGTATCGGCGATCGCCGCCGGGGCCAGCGCGTTCACGGTGCTGTTCGTCCTATTCGCCTCGCCGATTTTCGCCGCCGCCCAGTCCGCCGCGCGCGTCCTGCTGCTCGGGTGAACCCGGCTTCGCCTGTCTGGCGCCTGAGCGTCCATCCCAGCCTGAAATCGACGTCCGATTTTTGCCGCGCCCGCGCCGCCGAGGGCGAGCCGGAAGGATTGGCCGTTCTGGCGCTGCGCCAGACCGCCGGACGCGGCAGCCGGGGACGGTCGTGGGAATCGCCGCCGGGCGGCCTGGCGCTGTCGGTCCTGTTGCGGCCCGCAGCACCGGCCGCGGCGGCCGGGCAATGGGCGCTGCTGGCGGGCGTCGCCATGGCCCAGGGGCTGTCGCGGTTTCTGCCCGACGACGCCGCGCTCGCCTTGAAATGGCCGAACGACCTGTTGTTCGGCGGCAGGAAACTCGGCGGCATTCTGGTGGATAGCCAGGTCGAGAACGGACGGATCGCCTGGCTGGTGATCGGCTTCGGCGCCAATCTGGCCGAGGCGCCGCGCCTGCCGGACCGCTCGGGGCTCGCCTGCCTCGCCGAGGCGGGCACGGCGCCCGCGCCCGAGGACGCCGCTTCCGCCGTTCTCGACCGGCTCGGCTACTGGTGCGCCGCCCGGCGGCGGCGCGGGTTCGCGGCGGTTCGCGAGGCTTGGCTGCGCCGCGGCCCGGCGCTCGGCAGCCCGGTCGCGCTCAAACTGCCCGCAAGCGAGGTCGAGGGCCGGTTTGCCGGCCTGTCCGAGGACGGCGGTCTGCTGCTCCAAACCGCCGAGGGTTTGCAGGCTTATGCTAGCGGCGAAGTCCTGCTGGGCGGTGGCGCGGCCCGGCGGCTTGTTGGGTGAACGCGGTGGCGCCCCCAAGTAACGTGGCAACGAGCTCGGCGGCATATCGGGACGATAGAGCGGCGAAAGGACGTTTCTGAGCAGCGCAATGGACGCGGCAAGCGGGGACCTCGCCTTCCTGCCCTTGGGCGGGACGGGCGAGATCGGCATGAATCTCAACCTGTATCGCTGCGCGGGCCGGTGGCTCGCGGTCGATTGCGGCATCGGCTTCGGCGGCAACGAACTGCCGGAAGTCGAGGTGATGATGCCCGATCCCGCCTTCATCGCCGAGCGGCGGGACCGGCTGGTCGGGCTGGTGCTGACCCACGCGCACGAGGACCATCTCGGCGCCGTGCCCTGGCTGTGGCGGCAATTGCGCTGCCCGGTCTACGCCTCGCCCTTTGCCGCCGCGGTGCTGCGGCGCAAGCTCGCCGAGCAGCAGATGCTGCAAGAGGTGAAGCTGCACGTCCTGCCGCCCGGCGCGAGCTTCGAGCTGCCGCCGTTTTCGCTGCGGTTTCTGCGCGTCTCGCATTCGATTCCCGAGGCACAATCGCTGGTGATCGACACGCCGCAAGGGCTCCTGCTGCACACCGGCGACTGGAAGCTGGACCCGCAGCCGCTGATCGGGCCGGTAACCGACGAGCCCGCGTTCGGCCAACTGGGCGAGCGCGGCGTGCTGGCGATGATTTGCGATTCCACCAACGCCATGGTGGAAGGGCATTCCGGGTCCGAGGGGGAAGTGCGGCGCAACCTCTCGGCGCTGATCCGCAGCGCCCGGCGTGGCCGGGTCGCGGTGACCTGCTTCTCCAGCAACATCGCACGCGTGGAAAGTGTGGCGCTGGCCGCGCGGGACGCCGGGCGCAGCGTGGCGCTGGTCGGGCGCAGCCTGCGCAACCTGGAATCCGCGGCGCGCGAGTGCGGTTACCTGAAAGGCATCCCCGAATTCGTGCCCGAGGACGAGGCGGGCTCCATCCCGGACGACAACCTGCTGATCCTCACGACCGGCAGCCAGGGCGAGCCGCGCAGCGCGCTCTCGCGCATCGCGGCCGACGCGCACCGGCACATCGCGCTCGGCGAGGGCGACACCGTGGTGTTCTCCAGCCGCGTGATCCCGGGCAACGAGCGGGCGATCGGCAATTTGCAGGACAATCTCGTGCGCCGCGGCGTCCGGTTGATGACCGTCGCCGACCACATGGTCCATGTCTCCGGCCATCCGGCGCGCGACGAACTGCGCCGGCTGTACAAGCTCGTGCGACCGCGCTACAGTGTGCCGGTGCACGGGGAATGGCGGCATCTGACATCGCACGCGGAATTGGCCCGCGAGATGGGATCGACGCC
Organism: uncultured Alphaproteobacteria bacterium; assembly: GCA_963761015.1. Lineage (GTDB taxonomy): Bacteria > Pseudomonadota > Alphaproteobacteria > Acetobacterales > Acetobacteraceae > CAVXFL01. Next base: position 486,165 of record CAVXFL010000016.1, on the reverse strand, counting down.
GATGCTGCTCGAGGACGGCGACATTCTCAGGCTCGCCCCGGGACGCGCCGAAATCGTCGACAGCGCGCCGGTGGGCCGCCTGGTTCTGGACGCGGGCCGGCTGGTGCCGCTGAAGGGCGAGGTGATGGCGGCGCGGCGGCGCATGCTGTTCAACGGCGTGGTGGTGGCGAGCCTGGCGGTGGACGAGGCCGGGCGGCTGCGCGGGCAACCTAGGGTGAGCGCGCCCGGGTTGTACGGGCCGGACGACCCGGAAACCGCCCAGGTCGCCGAGGAATTTGCCGAGGCGGTGGCGGAGTTGCCGTTGCCGCAGCGGCGGGACGACACCGCGCTATCGGAGGCGGCGCGCGTGCTGTTGCGCCGCGTGCTCGGCCGGCGGCTGCAGAAGCGGCCGCTCGTGGATGTGCATTTGCTGCGGGTTTGAGCTGATGGGCTGGTTTACCGGGGGCGTTCTCTACTTCCTGATCTGGTGGATCGTGGTGTTCGCCGTGCTGCCGGTCGGCACGCGGCCGGTGGTCGAGCCGGACCCGGTCAGCGGCTGGCGCGGGGCGCCGGCGCGGCCGAGAATCTGGCGCGTGGTCATCGCGACCACGCTGGTTTCGGCGATCGTCTGGGGCGGATGCGTGGCGCTGATCGAGACCGACTGGATCAGCTTCCGCCACGGCTGGCTGGCGCTGCCCGAAGACTGAGCAGAGCCGGCGCGAAAAAGGGGCACCCCGCAACGAGGTGCCCCACAAATGGCCTAGCGACCCTGGCCGGGCTTATCTCTCATCTCGTTTTTTTGCGGTGATGGCACGCAACTTGCGTATTTGATTAACGTGTGTTGCCATTGCACGCGGCATGGTCGAGGTTCGTTTCCCCGCCCGGGCCGTGACTGGCGTTTCCTCCCTAAACTTGGCCCGGGTGCCTCGGCACTCGGGCCGTTTTGTTTCTAGCCGCGGCTTACGCGTATGTCACGAACTTTTGTGTGCAAATGGCGCAAAAATGCCAAATTTCGCGGCTGAGGCGTGCTCGCCGAGCAACCGTGCCGGGCATCTGGCCGAGCGCTTCCGGGGCGAGTAGGGTCCGCCCGCCGCTCGTCGCCGAGTGCGCTTTTCCCGCAACCTGACCGGACCCGTTGCCGACCGATGCGCTTGTCCCGCTCCCTCGTCCCGACCCTGAAGGAAACCCCCGCCGAGGCGCAGATCGTCTCGCACCGGCTGATGCTGCGCGCCGGGCTGGTGCGGCAGACGGCGGCCGGCATCTACGCCTGGCTGCCGGCGGGCTTTCGCGTGCTGCAGCACATCGCGCGCATCGTGCGCGAGGAGCAGGACGCGGCCGGTGCCCAGGAAATACTCATGCCGACCATCCAGCCGGCGGAGTTGTGGCGGGAGAGCGGCCGCTACGAGGATTACGGGCGGGAGATGCTGCGCATCCGCGACCGCCATGAGCGCGAACTGCTCTACGGTCCGACCAACGAGGAGATGATCACCGATCTGTTTCGCCAGTCGGTGAAGTCGTACCGCGAGTTGCCGCAGATCGTCTACCACATCCAATGGAAGTTCCGCGACGAGGTGCGCCCGCGCTTCGGCGTCATGCGCGGCCGCGAATTCCTGATGAAGGACGCGTACAGCTTCGACCTGGACTACGCGGGCGCCGTGGTCAGCTACCGCAAGATGATGCTGGCCTATATGCGCACGTTCCAGCGCATGGGGCTGCGCGCGATTCCGATGGAGGCCGACACCGGGCCGATCGGCGGCGATCTCAGCCACGAGTTCATCATCCTGGCGCCGACCGGCGAGAGCCAAGTGTTCTACGACGCGGCGTTCGAGGAGATCGACTATTCCAGCCACAGCTTCGACGTGGCGCAGCCGGCCGACCTGGAGCGTTTCGCCGCGCTGATGACGTCGAACTATGCCGCCACCGACGAGAAGCACGATAGCGCAGCCTGGGAGCGCCTGGCGGCCGATCGCCGCCGCGAGGGGCGGGGCATCGAGGTCGGCCATATTTTCTACTTCGGGACGAAATACACCGCGTCCATGAACATGACCGTGGCGGGGCCGGACGGGCGGCTGGTGCATCCGGAGATGGGCAGCTACGGCATCGGCGTCAGCCGGCTGGTCGGCGCGCTGATCGAGGCCAATCACGACGACGCCGGCATCATCTGGCCGGATGCCGTGGCGCCGTTCCGCGCCGCCATTCTGAACCTGAAAGTCGGCGACACTGCCTGCGACCGCCTCGCCGAGCAGTTGCATGGCAGCCTGAACGATCAGGCGCTATATGACGACCGCGACGAGCGCGCAGGGGTGAAATTCGCCGACGCCGACCTGATGGGCCATCCTTGGCAAATCATCATCGGCCCGCGCGGCGCGGCCAAGGGCCTGGTCGAGCTGAAGCACCGGGCGAGCGGCGAACGCGCGGAACTGTCGCCCGAGGACGCGCTGGGCAAGATCGCCACCACTTCTCGGTGAACATGCAGAATATGGCTACAGCGCCTTCAGGCAGACCGGGCATTTTCAAATCGTCATTGCCGGGCTCGACCCGGCAATCTCGCGGCCGTGCGACAACGGGGTGCCCGGGTCTTCGCCCGGGCATGACGATGGAGGCCGCGGATTCGCGATTCCGCTCAGTCCAAACGCGCGCTAGGTGGACGCGGAAGAATGTTCGGCCCATTTGAACGCGCGGTCGCGGGACGCTATCTGCGCGCGCGCCGCGGCGAGCGGTTCGTGTCGGTGATCGCCGGGTTTTCGCTGATCGGCATCGCGCTCGGCGTCGCCACCCTGATCATCGTGATGAGCGTCATGGGCGGGTTCAAGGTGGACCTGCTCAACCGGATCATCGGGCTGAACGGCCATCTCGGCATTTACGGCACGGGCAAGCCGCTCACGGATTATCAGGCAATCGTCGCGAAGGTGCGGGCGATTCCCAATGTCGTCTCGGCGACGCCGGTGGTGGATGGCGAGGCGTTGTTCTCGGCCAGTCACGGCGGCGGTATGGGCGGGCTGGTGCGGGGCATCAGCCCGGAGGATTTGCGCAAACTGCACGCGGTCAGCAGCAACATCCGCGCGGGATCGCTCGACGAGTTCAAGGGCGACGACGCCATTGCCATCGGGGTCGGCTTGGCGCAGCGCCTTGGGCTTTATGTGGGCAGCCAGCTCACCCTGGTTTCGCCGGAAGGCGCCGCCACGGCGTTCGGCACCGTGCCGCGCGTGCGCGCCTACAAGGTGGTGGCGATCTTTCAGGTCGGCATGAACGAATACGATACCAACTACGTGTTCCTGCCGCTGCAGCAGGCGCAGATCTTCTTCCAGCGCCCGAACTCGGTCACCCAGATCGAGGTGCGGCTGAACGACCCGCTGCAACTCGGCGGCGTGGAACGCGCCATCGCGGCGACGCTGAAGGGGCTGCCGGTCCGCATTATCGACTGGCAGCACAGCAACGACAGCTTTTTCGCCGCGGTTCAGGTCGAGCAGAACGTGATGTTCGTCATCCTGACCCTGATCATCCTGGTCGCGGCGTTCAACGTGATTTCCAGCCTGATCATGATGGTGAAGGACAAGACGCGCGACATCGCGGTGCTGCGCACGATTGGTGCGGCGCGCGGCTCGGTCATGCGCATCTTCCTGATGTGCGGCGCTTCGGTCGGTGTCACGGGTACCTTGATCGGCGTCGCGCTCGGCGTGGTCTTCTGCTGGAACATCGACACCATTCAGCACTGGGTCGAGGCGGTCACGGGGACCAAGGTGTTCAACCCGGAGGTTTATTACCTGACCCACCTGCCGGCACGGCTGAACTGGCGCGAGGTGGTGCAGATCGTGCTGATGGCGCTGGCGCTTTCACTATTGGCGACGCTGTATCCGAGCTGGCGCGCGGCGCGCACCGATCCGGTCGAAGCGCTCCGGCATGAGTGATCCGCTGGCGCTGGTCGGCGTGGTGCGCACCTACCGCACCGACGCCGACGAGTTGCACGTGCTGCGCGGCGCCGATCTGACGCTGCAAGCGGGCGAGATCGTGGCGCTGGTCGCGCCCTCCGGCAGCGGCAAATCCACCTTGTTGCATCTGGCGGGGCTGCTGGAGCAGCCGGACGGCGGCGCGGTGCTGATCGAGGGCCGCGACGCCGGACGTCTGCCGGATGCCGAGCGCACCGCCATCCGCCGCGACACGATCGGCTTCGTCTACCAATTTCATCATCTGCTGGGCGAGTTCACGGCGCTGGAGAACGTGCTGCTGCCGCAGATGATCGCCGGCAAGCCGATGCGCGAGGCCAACGCGCGGGCGACGTATCTGCTCTCCGCCATGGGCTTGGGCGAGCGGCTGGATCACCCGCCGGGCAAGTTGTCGGGCGGCGAGCAGCAGCGGGTGGCGATCGCGCGCGCGCTGGCGAACTCGCCGAAGGTGCTGCTGGCCGACGAACCGACGGGCAACCTCGATCAGGGCACCGCGACCGTGGTGTTCGACCAGTTGCTGTACGTGGTGCGCAATCACGGCGTCGCGGCACTGATTGCGACGCACAATTTCGACCTCGCCGCGAAAATGGATCGCCGAGTCACCCTGCACGAGGGTAGGATCGTGCCGTTCTGACCGATTCGGGCGCGCCGGGACGGGAATTTGGTATTAGTAGCGGAACGAGAAGCGAATTGCCGCACATCGATTTCGTTCATCTCCGCGTCCATTCCGCCTATTCGCTGAGCGAGGGCGCGATCAAGGCGGAGAAAATCCCGGCGCTGGCGCGGGCGGCGGAGATGCCGGCCGTGGCGATCACCGATTCCGGCAACCTGTTCGGCGCGCTGGAATTCAGCCAGGCCTGCGTGGCCAAGGGCGTGCAGCCGATCATCGGCTGCCAGCTCGGATTGACGCGGCCGGACGGCGTGCGGCTGCCGCCCGATTCGGTGGTGGCCCTGGCGCAGGACGAGGCGGGGCTGGCGAAGTTGCAAACGCTGTCCTCGCTCGGCTTTCTGGATACCGAACCCGGCCTGAAGTCGCAGGTCTCGCTCGACCAACTGCGCGCGCATGCGTCCGGCCTGCTGCTGTTGACCGGCGGCGCTACCGGGCCGTTGGCGCGGCTTCTCGCCGAAGGCCACCGCGGCGAGGCGGCGCGGCTGCTGGCGCAACTGGCCGAGGCGTTTGCCGATCGCGCCGTCGTCGAACTGCATCGCCACGGAGGGGCCGCCGAGCGCGCGATCGAGCCGGGGCTGATCGCGCTGGCCGACGAGGCGGGTCTGCCGCTGGTGGCCACCAACGACTGCTTCTTCGCGTCGCCCGGGATGCACATGGCGCACGACGCGCTGCTCTGCATCTCGGAAGGCAAGATGCTGTCGGACGTTGCGCGCAGGCGCGTCACATCCGAGCATTGGTTCAAGCCGGCCGCCGCGATGCGCGCGATGTTCGCCGATCTGCCGGAGGCTTGCGACAACACGCTGGCGATCGCGCGCCGCTGCGCCGTGATGGCGGAAACGCGCAAGCCGCTGCTGCCGGTATTCCCGAAAATTCCGGCCGGCGCGAGCGAGGAAGACACCTTGCGCGGCATGGCGCTGGCCGGGCTCGCGGCACGCATGAATGCGATCGGTGCCGATCCGGCGACGCAGGAGCGTTATCGCGAGCGGCTGAAGTACGAGCTTTCGGTCATCGCCACGATGGGCTTCGCCGGCTATTTCCTCATCGTCGCCGACTTCGTGCAGTGGGCGCGCTCGCACGGCATTCCCGTGGGGCCCGGGCGCGGCTCCGGCGCGGGCTCGGTCGTCGCGTGGGCGCTGACCATCACCGACCTCGACCCGCTGCGTTTCAACCTGCTGTTCGAGCGGTTCCTGAACCCCGAGCGCGTGTCCATGCCGGATTTCGACATCGATTTCTGCCAGGACCGGCGCGACGAGGTGATCGACTACGTGCGCCGCGAATACGGCGCCGATCGCGTGGCGCAGATCATCACCTTCGGAAAATTACAGGCGCGCGCGGCGGTGCGCGATGTCGGCCGCGTGCTCGGATTGCCCTATGGGCAGGTGAACAAGATCGCCGAGCTGATTCCGAACAATCCCGCCAAGCCGGTGACCTTGCAGCAGGCGATCGACGGCGAGCCGCGCTTGCAGCAGATGCGCGCGGAAGACGAATCGGTGAACCGGCTGCTCGAGATCGCGCTGCAACTTGAAGGCCTTTACCGCCACGCCAGCACGCACGCCGCCGGCGTGGTGATCGGCGACCGCCCGCTGATCGAGCTGGTGCCGCTCTATCGCGATCCGCGCTCGGAATTTCTCGTGACGCAATACTCGATGAAATACATCGAGCAGGCCGGTTTGATAAAATTCGATTTTCTCGGGCTTACCACGCTCACCATCCTGCAACGCGCGGTCGAGTTCCTGCGCAAGCTCGGAGAAGACGTCGATCTCGACCGGCTGCCGCTCGACGATGCGGCCACCTACGAGATGCTGAGCCGGGGCGATGCAGGTGGCGTGTTCCAGCTCGAAGGGCAGGGCGCGTGCGACATGCTGCGCCAGATGCGTCCCGACCGCTTCGAGGACATGATCGCCGCCGTCGCGCTGTATCGCCCGGGGCCGATGGCCAACATCCCCGCCTATTGCCAGCGTAAGCACGGCGAGCCCTGGGAGCCGCCGCATCCCGAGATCCGCGACATCCTGGAAGAGACCTACGGGGTCATGGTCTACCAGGAGCAGGTGATGCAGATCGCGCAGAAGATGGCCGGCTACACGCTGGGCGCGGCGGATCTGCTGCGCCGCGCGATGGGCAAGAAGATCCGCAGCGAGATGGAGGCGCAGCGGCGCATCTTCACCGAAGGCGCGATGGCGCGCGGCATCCCGGAGGCGAAGGCCGGCGAAATCTTCGATCTGATGGCGAAATTCGCCGATTACGGCTTCAACAAATCGCACGCCGCCGCCTACGCGCTGGTCGCCTACCAGACCGCGTGGATGCGCGCCAATCACCCGGTTGTGTTCCTCGCCGCCTGCATGAGCCTCGCGATCAACAACACCGACCGGCTGGCGGCGCTGCGGCAGGAAGCCGGGCAGCTCGGCATCGCGGTCTTGCCGCCGGACATCAACCGTTCCGAAGCCGATTTCACCGTGGAGCGCCAGCCGGACGGCAAGCTCGCCATCCGCTACGCGCTGGCGGCCGTCAAAAAGGTGGGGTTCGCGGCGATGCAGGCGCTGGTGGCGGCACGTCGCGATCGGCCGTTCCGCGACCTGACCGATTTCGTCTCCCGCGTCGATCCGCGCCAGCTCAACCGGATGCAACTCGAAAATCTGGCCCGTGCCGGGGCGTTCGAGACGCTGTTGCCCAATCGGGCGCGGCTTCATGCGGGCGCCGAACTGGTGCTGCGGGCGGCGCAATCGGTGCTGGACGAGCGCACGAGCGGACAGATCGGCCTGTTCGGGCAGGCGAGCGGCGCGGCGGCCTTGCGCATCCCGGATCTGGCCGACTGGCCGCCGATGGAAAAGCTCGGCTACGAGGCGGAGGCGATCGGCTTCCATCTCACCGCGCATCCGCTTGATGCCTACGGCAAGCTGCTGCGCCGGCTGGGCGTGGTGCCGAGCAATCGGCTCGCCGCGCGCGCGGCCCAGGGCGCCGTGCGGCTGCGGCTCGCCGGGTCGGTGATCGGCTGCAAGCAGCGGCTTGCCCGTACCGGCAGCCCAATGGCGTGGCTGCGGCTTTCCGATTCCGGCGGCTCCTACGAAGTCACCTTGTTCAGCGAGGTCCTCGCGCGCGCGCGCGATCTGCTGCAGGAGGGCGCGGCGCTGCTGGTCACGGCCGAGGCGCGGCTGGAAGGCGAGACCCTGCGCATCACGGCGCAGGAGATCGCGCCCTTGGAGCAGGTGGCCGCCGACATGCCGGGCGAAGTCCGCGTCTGGCTGGAGCGCACCGAGGCGGTGCCGCACATCCGCGCCATCCTTGGCACGGAAGCGGGCGGCAAGGGGCGGGTGGTATTGATTCCGCGCCTGGACGGCATTCAGGAGGCCGAGATCGCCTTGCCCGGGCACTTCAATGTCACGCCACGGCTCACGCAAGTGTTGCAGGCGGTCCCCGGCGTCGAGCGGGTAGAAGAAGCCTAGGCGCCGCGCCCCTTACCAGCAGGCTTGGCGGCGCTGCGGTCGGCAACGGCGGGAAGGGTGCGCGCCATGGACGAGTTGCTGTCGGGACGGCGGGATTCTGCTGATCGCGCCGCTGCTGGCTGCCCTGCCGCTGGCGTTGCTGAGCGAGGCGGCCCAAGCCGACAAACTCAACCCGGATTGGACGATCGTGCGCCGCCCCGACCAGATCACATGGCACTCGCGTTCCGATTTCCCGCGAAACAGCGTGGAAACCGCGCCGCTGTTCGGCGCCACCGACAAGCTTGGGCTCTACTACATGCTGGTCAAATGGCACCCCGGCTACATGAGCGCGCCGCACTCCTACGTGACGGACCGGCTATGCGTCGTGGTCTCCGGAACATGGTGGGTGAACAGCGGCGCGGATTTCGAGCCGGAGAACACCGTTGCCGCGCCGGCCGGCAGCTTCGTCCGCCGCGTCGCGCACACGCCGCACTACGACGGCGTCAAGGCGGACGGCAAGGAACCGGCGGTGATCGCCATTTGCGGCATCGGCCCGGTGCGCCGCAAATGGCTCGAACCGGGCACGCCGGGCTGGAGGAAAGTGTGAGTCGCGGCCCGGCGAAGGAACGCTCCGTCAATACCGGTAATAGTAGGAAAACCGGTACGGATAGCGGGGATACGCGTACGGAAAGGAATACGTGTAGTAGCTGTAGCGACGGTAACGGCGTCCGTAGGCGTAAGCCCGCCGAACGGGCTCCGGAGCCACCTCGGCCGGCACCGTTCTCGTGCGCGTTTGCGTCGGGGATCGAGCGATGGGAGGTAGCGACTTTCGTCGCGTGGCTGTGCCGTTCGCTTCGTGCGTGCGTCCGCGCGTGCGCCGGCGGCATCGGCGGAACCACGGTGATCCGCTGGGCCACGCGCTCCACCCTGTGCCGCGCCCGCCTCGGCGAGCGGCCGGCCCGGATCACGGTGGGGCGCGATTCCGGCGTGGCTGTCGTTTCGGCGCGGAGTGCCGGGACGGGCGTGATCGCGGGGATCGGCGGGACCGGCAGCGGATCGGCGAGGGTCAGCGGTGTGGCGAACGCGACTTGCTGGACCGGCAGCGGGGCAGGCGGCTTTGCAGGCGCCTTCAAGACCGCCAACGTCGCCCCGCCGGCCACGCCGGTGCCGATCACGATGCTCCAGAACCAAAGAAAGAAGCCGCGCAAGCTCATGGTCCGCCCCCATCGCTGCCATTCGGCGGCCACCGAGGCGACTCGGCGGCCCAAGACGTTGGGGGAATAGTAGCCGGGGCAGCGCAGCGTTTGCCAGTAATTCCGGCACTTGCCGGAGGTTTTTCGCAAGTTTTCCGGTGATCGCGACCGCCGGCCGATCCAGACGTTGAGGGGCGCATGACCAGCGAGCCAGCCATGTCCGAACCCGAAAGCTTCACCTTCGACGACGACGGCCGGATTCCGAATTCGGCCCATCCGCTGCTGGTCTATCGCGGCGCCTTACCCGCCGACGCGGCGGAAATGGAACGCCGCTTCGCCGCGCACGGCTGGAGTGGCGGGTGGCGGAACGGCATCCATCCGTTCCATCATTTCCACAGCACCGCGCACGAGGTTCTCGGCATCGCCGCGGGCACGGCGGCGGTGCGGTTCGGCGGCCCGGAAGGGCGCACGGTATCGGTCGGGGCGGGTGATGTCGTGGTGATCCCGGCCGGCGTGGCGCATTGCCGCGAGAGCGCCTCCGGCGACCTGTTCGTGGTCGGCGCGTATCCCGGCGGCGCCGATTACGACCTGCGCCGCGGCGCGGCGGCCGAACACGAGGAAATGCTCCGCAACACCCGCCGGGTCGGCCTGCCGGAGCAGGACCCGGTCCACGGCCGCGGCGGCCCGCTGTTGCGGCTGTGGAAGGGCTGAGCGCCCCGGCCGCGCCTTGCTTTGGGGCGCGTTCTCGATCATATCCGGCGCGCCGGCATCGGGCCGGCAAATTCACACGCGGGCCGCCTTTCCCGGAGCACATCCGGGTCCGGTGCCAACCATATCGGGCCCGCGGAGGCGCAACCGGACATCAGGAAAGGACGAGTCCGTTCGATGGCGATTCCGCAATTCACCCTGCGCCAGCTTCTGGAAGCCGGCGTGCATTTCGGCCACCACACGCGGCGCTGGAATCCGCGCATGGCGCCGTACCTCTTCGGCGTGCGCAACCAGGTGCACATCATCGACCTGCAACAGACCGTGCCGCAGTTCGACCGCGCGCTGCGCGCCATTCGCGACGTGGTGGCCGGCGGCGGGCGCGTGCTGTTCGTCGGCACCAAGCGCGCCGCCGCCGAATACGTGGCCGAGTCGGCAAAGCGCTGCGGCCAGTATTACGTCAATCACCGCTGGCTCGGCGGCATGCTGACCAACTGGAAGACCATCACCGGCAGCATCAAGCGGCTGCGCCAGATCGACGACATGCTGGCCGGCGACATCCAGGGCCTGACCAAGAAGGAGATCCTGGACATCACCCGCGACCGCCAGAAGCTGGAGCGCGCGCTGGGCGGCATCAAGGACATGGGCGGGCTGCCGGATATCCTGTTCATTATCGACACGAACAAGGAGAAGCTCGCGGTCGAGGAGGCGCGGAAGCTCGGCATTCCGGTCGCCGCCGTCCTGGACAGCAACTCCGATCCCACCGGCGTGACCTACCCGATTCCCGGCAACGACGATGCCATTCGGGCGATCACGCTTTACTGCGACATGGTGGCGGGCGCCGTGCTGGACGGGATCAGCGCCGAAATGGCGGCGAGCGGGCGGGACATCGGCGCCGCCGAGGAGTTGCCGACCGAGGCGTTGGCGCCGGCGGAAGCGCCCGCCGCCGAGCAGCCCGCGGCCTGAACCTTTCGAGGAGAACACCGATGGCCGATATCCCCGCGGCGCTGGTGCGCGCTCTGCGCGAGCGGACCGGCGCGGGCATGATGGACTGCAAGCGCGCGCTGCTGGAAACCGGCGGCGACACGGAAGCCGCCGTGGACTGGCTGCGCAAGAAGGGGCTGGCCGCTGCGGCCAAGAAGTCCGGCCGGGTCGCCGCCGAGGGCTTGATCGGCATCACCTCGGCGCCCGGCAAGGGCGCCATGGTGGAGGTCAACGCCGAAACCGACTTCGTGGCCCGCAACGATACCTTCCAGGCCTTCGTCGAGCAGGTCGCCAAAACCGCGCTGCTGGTCGGCGAAGACCTCGAGGCGATCAAGGCCGCCGACTATCCGGGCGCGGACCATACGGTCGGCGAGCAGTTGACCCACCTGATCGCCACGATCGGCGAGAACATCGCGATCCGCCGCGCCCGGGTGCTGACCGCCCCCTCCGGCGCCGTGGCGAGCTATGTGCATCAGGCACTGAAGCCGGGACTCGGCCGGATCGGCGTGCTGGTGGCGATCGAGGGGGCGAGCGAGAGCGACACGCTCGAGCTGCTCGGCCGTCAGGTCGGCATGCACGTGGCCGCCGCGCGTCCGGAATGGGTGGACGTCGACGGGGTCGACCCGGCCGCGCTGGAGCGCGAGCGCGCGGTGCTGACCGAGCAGGCACGCCAATCCGGCAAGCCGGACGCGGTGATCGAGAAGATGGTCGAGGGCCGCATCCGGAAATACTACGAGGAAGTGGTGCTGCTGGAGCAGGTCTGGGTGCACGACAACGAAAACCGCGTGCGGGCGGTGCTGAAGAAGGCGGGCGCGAACCTGCTCGGGTTCGCGCGCTTCCAGTTGGGCGAGGGCATCGATCGCGGCGCCGCCGAATCGGCCGCCGACGCGGGACCCGAGGCGTCCTCGCCGAAAACCTGAGGCAATCGGAGCGGGCGTTCGGAGAGCCGCGCCCCTGGCATTTTCGCCGCGTTGCCCATAGGGTCCGCCATCCCCGAGGATGGCATGCCCGACACGCCGATCTACCAGCGCGTCCTGTTGAAGGTGTCCGGTGAGGCGCTGATGGGGCGGCGCGATTACGGCCTCGACAGCGAGATCCTGCTGCGCATCGCGGCCGACGTGCGCGACGTGGTCCGGCTCGGCGTGCAGGTCTGCCTGGTCATCGGCGGCGGCAATATTTTCCGCGGCGTCTCGGCCGCCGCCGGCGGCATGGACCGGGCGCAGGCGGACTATATCGGCATGCTGGCGACGGTGATGAACGCGCTCGCCATGCAGAGCGCGCTGGAGAAGCTCGACGTTCCGACCCGCGTGCAGTCGGCCATCCCGATGGCCAGCGTCTGCGAGCCCTATATCCGCCGCCGCGCCGAGCGGCACATGGAGAAGGGCAGGGTAGTCATCTTCGCCGCCGGCACCGGCAATCCCTTCTTCACCACCGACACGGCGGCGGCGCTCAGGGCCACGGAGATGGAGTGCGACGTCCTGCTCAAGGGCACGCAGGTGGACGGCGTCTACTCGGCCGACCCGACCAAGATCGCCGACGCCGAGCGCTACGAGCAACTCACCTACATGGACGTGCTGTCGCGCGACCTGGCGGTGATGGACGCGGCGGCGATCAGCCTGGCGCGTGAAAACGGGCTGCCGATCGTGGTATTCAATATTCACGCGCCCGGCGCGTTCGGCCGGGTGATGCGCGGCGAAGGGCGGTTCACGCGCATTTCGGATTCCATATAGGAAGCCAGGACGCAGCATCGCCCAGGCGGGGAGTAGCATGGCCACGGCCACTCTGAACGAGCTGAAACAGGATTTGGCGCGCCGGATGGACGGCGCGCTGGAGACGCTGCGGCGCGAATTCGCCGGCTTGCGCACCGGCCGGGCCAACCCGGCGCTGCTGGAGCCGGTACGCGTGACGGCGTACGGCACCGAGGTGCCGCTCGCCCAGGTCGGCACGGTGAACGTGCCGGAGCCGCGCATGATCACTGTGCAGGTGTGGGACCGCGGCCTGATTTCCGCGGTGGAAAAGGCGATCCGCGACGCCGGCCTCGGCCTGAACCCGTCCTCGGACGGGCAACTGGTGCGGGTTCCCATCCCGCAGCTCACCGCCGAGCGGCGCAACGAACTCGCGAAGGCGGCCGCCAAATACGCCGAGGGCACGCGCGTCGCGGTGCGCCAGGTCCGGCGCGACGGCATGGACCAGGTCAAGGCGCACCAGAAGAAGCACGATCTGAGCGAAGACGACGTGACGCGCTGGTCGGACGAGGTGCAGAAGCTCACCGACCAGTACATCAAACGCGTCGACGAAAACCTGGTGGAAAAAGAGCGGGACATTCGGCAGGTCTGATCCGAACGATGCCGACTCCGAGCCGTTCCGCGCGCCCGCTCGCCGCTTCGCCCGAGCCGGCGCCGCCCGCGCATGTCGCCATCATCATGGACGGCAACGGCCGCTGGGCCGCCGCGCGCGGGCTGCCGCGCCTCGCCGGCCACCGGGCCGGGGCGCGGGCGGTGCGCCGAGCCATCGCGGCGGCGTCGCGGCACGGCGTTTCCTGGCTCACGCTCTATGCCTTCAGCAGCGAGAACTGGCGCCGCCCGGCCGCGGAAGTCTTGGAACTGACCGGGCTGCTGCGGCACTATCTGCGGAGCGAGATCGCGGAACTGGCGTCGAACGGCGTGCGCCTGCGGGTGATCGGCGAGCGCCGCCGGTTCGCCGAGGACATTCAGGCGGATCTGCGCGAGGCGGAACGCGTCACCAGCGGCAACACGCGGCTCAATCTGACGGTCGCGCTCTCCTATGGCGGGCGAACCGAGATCGTCGCGGCGGTCCGCCGCGCCGCGGAGTTGGCGCGGGCCGGCGAACTCGATCCGGCCGTAATCGACGAGGCGGGGGTCGCCGCCATGTTGTTCACCGCCGGGATGCCCGACCCCGATCTGATCGTGCGCACCAGCGGCGAGCGGCGGCTCTCCAATTTCCTGCTCTGGCAAGCGGCGTACGCCGAGCTGGTGTTCCTCGACGTGCTCTGGCCGGACTTTTCCGAGTCGCACTTCGCCGAGGCGCTCGGGGAATACGCGCGGCGCGAGCGGCGATTTGGCGCCCGTCCGGGCTGAGCAGGCGCCCGAGGCGGCGCGGCGCTCGTGGAGCGACCTGCGTAAACGCGTGCTGTCGGCGGCGATCATGGCGCCGGTGGCGCTCGCCTGCATCTGGCTCGGCGCGCTGCCCTGGACGCTGTTGATCGCGCTGGCGGCCGGCGGGCTCGGCGCCGAATGGGTGCGGCTTTGCGGCACCCGTCCCGCCGCCGCCTCGGGATGGACCGTGCCGGCCGCGGTGCTCGCGGCGGGCGCCTTTGCCGTCGCCGGGCAGGGCGTGCTCGCGATCGCCCTGCTCGCGGCGGCGGCCATGCTCACCTGGGCGTTCGCCCGGTCGGAAGCCCCGCCGGCCCGGCTCGCGGCCGGCATTCCCTATATCGGCTTGGCCGGAGTCGCCCTGATCTGGCTGCGGCGCGACGCGGCGATCGGCCGCGCCAACGTGCTGTTCCTGGTGCTGGTGGTCTGGGCGAGCGACATCGGCGCCTACGTCGTGGGGCGCTGGCTGGGTGGTCCGAAGCTCGCGCCGCGCATCTCGCCGTCGAAGACCTGGGCGGGGGCGGGCGGCGGCCTGCTCGCCGCCGTGGCAACGGGCTTGGCGGTTGCGCGTATTGCCGGGGGTGCTTCGGGCGACCAGGCGGGGCTGGGCCGGGCGGCGCTGGTCGCGGCAGGACTTGGGCTGGCGGCGCAGACGGGCGATCTTTTGGAAAGCGCTATCAAGCGCCGATTTGGTGTAAAGGATTCGGGCCGGCTCATTCCGGGCCACGGCGGTCTGCTGGACCGGCTGGACGGCTTGCTGGCGGCGGCCCCGGCCGCGGCGGCGCTGGCGGCCGCGTTGGGACGAGGAGCGCTGCTGTGGAAATAGCCGAACGAGGCCGGCCGGCGGCGCATCCGCCCAAGACCGTGACCATTTTGGGCAGCACCGGCAGCGTTGGCTCGCAGACCGTCGAACTCCTCGCCGATCGCGACGCGTTTCGCGTCCGCGCGCTGGTCGGCGGCCGCAACGCCCTGCTACTGGCGCGGCAGGCGCGCGCGCTCGGGGCGGAACTCGCTGTCATCAACGAACCCTCGCGCTATGCCGAATTGCACGAGGCGCTCGCCGGCACCGGCATCGCCACGGCGGCCGGACCCGATTCGGTGCTGGAGGCGGCGGCCATGTCCGCCGACTGGACCATGGCGGCGATCAGCGGCGCGGCCGGGCTCGGCGCCACCCTGGCCGCGATCCGGCGCGGACAGGCGGTGGCGCTGGCCAACAAGGAAGCACTGGTTTGCGCGGGCGACGTCATGATGCGCGCGGTGCGCGAGGCCGGCGCCCGCCTGCTGCCGGTCGATTCGGAGCACAATGCGATCTTCCAGTCGCTCGCCGACGGGAATTACGGCCGGCTGGAGAAGATCGTCCTGACCGCCTCCGGCGGGCCGTTCCGCACCGCCAGCGCTGGAGGAGATGGCGAACGCGACGCCCGAAGCAGCCCTGCGTCACCCGGTCTGGTCCATGGGGGCGAAGATCAGCATCGATTCCGCCACCCTGATGAACAAGGGCCTGGAAATCATCGAGGCGGCGCGCCTGTTCCGGCTGGACGAGACGCGCATCGACGTGCTGGTGCACCCGCAATCCGTGATCCACGGCCTAGTCTACTACAGCGACGGCAGCGTGCTGGCGCAGCTCGGCTCGCCGGATATGCGCGTGCCGATCGCGCATACCCTGGCCTGGCCCGACCGCATGCAAACGACCGCGGCGCGGCTCGATCTCGCGGCCCTCGGGCGGCTGGAGTTCGGCGAGCCCGATATTGCACGGTTTCCTGCCCTGCGGCTGGCTCGCGAAGCCTTGCGCGCGGGCGGTGGCGCCCCCACGATTTTAAGCGCCGCAAACGAGGTGGCGGTGGACGCCTTTCTGACGCGACGCATCGGCTTTCTGGAGATCGCGGCGACCGCCGCCCGCGTGCTCGATGCGCTGGGCGCGCCGGCCGCCGACACGCTGGACGCCGTGCTCGACCTCGACGCGGCGGCGCGGCGGCTCGCCGAGCGGATGACCGTCGCCAATGCCGCCTGAGCCATCGACTTCCTGGAGCCACTGGAACCGCTGATGTTGCCGCACCTCGTCTCTGTCGTCCGCACGCTGCTGGCCTTCGCCGTCGTGCTCGGCGTGCTGGTCTTCGTGCACGAACTCGGACACTACTTGGCCGCGCGCTGGCGTGGCGTGTACGTGGAGGTGTTCTCCATCGGCTTCGGCCGCGCCATCGCCTCGTGGACGGATCGCGCCGGCACGGTCTGGAAACTCGCCTGGTTGCCGCTCGGCGGCTACGTGAAGCTGCACGGCCAGGAGCGGGCGGAGGATCTGAACGAGGAGGAGCGGGCGCGGCTGCTGCCCGGCCGCACCTTCCAGGAGAAGTCCGTGGGCTCCCGCGCGATCGTGGTCGCCGCCGGCCCGATCGCGAATTTCCTGCTCGCCATCGTCCTGTTCGCCGGCCTGTTCGCCATTGCCGGCCGGCCGATGGTGCTGCCGGTGATCGGTCAGGTCCTGGCCGGGTCCGCCGCCCAGCAGGCGGGCTTGCAGCCGGGCGACAAGCTGCTCGCGATCGACGGGGCGCCGGTCAAGCGGTTCGAGGACATTCAGCGCATCGTGTCCGCGCATCCGGACGCGCGCATGTCGGTGCTGGTCGCCCGCGACGGGCGCCAGCTTCCGCTCACGGTGACGACCCGTGATCGCATGGCGGACGGAAGGCGCCTCGGCGTGCTCGGGATCACCGCGGGCGCGACCGCGTTCGAGCGGCTCTCGCCCTGGCGCGCGGTCGGCAGCGGATTCGCGGAGACCTGGCAGGTCACGCGCGAAACGCTTGCCGGCGCCTGGCAGATGCTGAGCGGCCAGCGCGGCACCGCCGAACTCGGCGGCCCGATCCGGATCGCGCAGCTTTCGGGACAGGTGATGGCGCTGGGCGTCGCCAGCCTGATCTCGTTCATCGCAGTGCTGTCGGTTAACCTCGGGTTGATCAACCTGTTTCCGATTCCGATTCTGGACGGCGGACATCTGCTGTTCTACGCGGCGGAGGCGCTGCTCGGGCGGCCGGTTCCGCCGCGCGTTCAGGAAAACGGGCTGCGCGCCGGCTTCGCCATCCTGGCCGGATTGTTCATATTCGTGACTTGGAACGATCTCGCGCATTTCGGCTTGTTTCGCTGGGTCGCCCACCTGATGGGCTGAGTCCTTGCGCTGAACGATCCTTTTCCGTAAGCGGCGGGTAGCGCGCGACCGCGGCGCAAGCTAAGCTTGCGCCGATCGGGGACGCAGACGTCTTCATCTTCGCGACGGCGCTCACGGAGGGATGATACGCTCGATGGCTGCACGCAGCGCGCTGTCCGCCTCGCTCCTTGCAATACTGATCGCATCGCCCGCCGCGCCGCGGGAACCGGCCGCGCCGGCCGCGGGAAGCGGCGCCGGGACCGTTCCACCGACGGGGCCGCGCCATCCCGCGCACCGCGCGCGGGTGCCGCGCGACGTCGCGGCAAGGCCCGGCGACGTCATCCGCTCGATCAGGGTCGTGGGTAACCGGCGAATCGAGCCCGGCACCGTCGAGTTGTACATGCTGCTGCAGCCGGGCGATCCGTTCGATCGCGACCGGATGGATCGCAGCCTGAAGACCCTGTTCGCCACCGGGCTGTTTTCGGATGTCAAACTGCGGCGCGAGGGCAACACCCTGGTCGTGCAGGTGGCGGAAAATCCGATTGTCAACCGCGTGGCCTTCGAGGGCAATCACGCGCTGGGCGACGAGGTCTTGCGCAACCAGGTGCAGTTGCGGGCGCGGTCGGTCTATACGCCGATCCAGGCCGAGTTGGATCGCAAGCGGCTGCTCGACCTCTACGCGCATCACGGCCGCTTCGCCGTGACCGTTTCGCCCAAGATCATTCGGCTGCCGGACAGCCGGGTCAACGTGATTTATGCGATCGACGAGGGACCCGCCACCCGGATCAGCCGGATCAGCTTCGTCGGCAACCACGCCTTCGGCCAGGGCACGCTGCAGGACGTGATCAGCAGCCGCGAGGCGGTCTGGTGGAACATCCTGACCAGCGCCGACTCGTACGATCCCGACCGGGTGAAGTACGACCGCGAACTGCTGCGGCGCTTTTACCTCCGCTACGGCTACATTGATTTCGAGGTCCTGTCCGCCAACGCCGAGCTTTCGCCCGACCGGCGCTCGTTCTTCCTGACCTTCACGCTGCGCGAAGGGCAGCGCTACCGGGTTGGCAAGATCAGCATCGATTCCAAGCTGCGCCGCGTGAGCGCCGCCTCGCTGCGCCACGACGTTACGCTGTCGCGCGGCGATTATTACAACGGGGACGCGGTCGAGCGCTCGGTGCAGGCGATGTCGACCGACGTTCAGAACCGCGGCTACGCGTTCGTCGAGGTCAAGCCGCGCATCGCGCGCAATCCCGCGAAGCACACCGTCGACCTGGTGTTCCAGATCTCGCAGGGGCCACGGGTTTATGTCGAGCGGATCGACATCGTCGGCAATACCCGGACCGAGGACAAGGTGATCCGGCGGGAGTTCCGCCTGGCCGAGGGCGACGCGTTCAATGCCACGGCGGTGCGGCAGACGAAGCAGCGGTTGCAGGATCTCGGCTATTTCAACAAGGTGACGATCAACACCAAGCCGGGCTCGGCGCCCGACCGCGCCGTCATCACCGCCAATATCGACGAGAAACCGACCGGCGAGCTGACCCTGGGCGGCGGCTACTCGACCGACTCGGGCGCGCTGGTCAACGCCGGCATCCGCGAGCGCAACTTTCTCGGCACCGGTGTCGATGTCGGCGTCAGCGGCTTGCTCGCGCAGTTGGAAAGCCAGATCGACCTGTCGGTGACGGACCCGTATTTCCTGGACCGCAACATCGTCGCCGGATTCGACATCTTCGACATCTACAACGACAACCAGTACATCGCAGAGTACAGCGAGCAGCGCTACGGCATCACGCTGCGCACGGGCTATCAGATCACCGACCATCTGCGGCAGTCCTGGACGTATTCGCTGGTCAATCGCGACGTGACCAACATTTTCTCCACCGCCAGCTTCTACATCTTCAACTCGGCCGGCTGGTCGCTGTTGTCGCAGGTTGGGCAGACCTTCTCGATCGACTACCGCGACAGCGTTATCGATCCGCACCGGGGCTTCATCCTGCGCCTCGGCGCCGACTATGCCGGGCTCGGCGGACAGGTTGAATTCGTGCGCGCCAAGATCGACGGCCAGTACCTGGTCCCGCTGGATTTCCTGACCGGCAACAACCTGTGGGGCATTTCCATCACGGGCGGCGTGGGGCGCTTGTTTCCCCAGGGTGGCAAGCAGAACATCGTCGACAATTTCTTCCTGGGCGGCGACAACCTGCGCGGCTTCCTCGACGGTGGCGTTGGGCCGCACGATCCGCAGACCGCCGACAGTCTGGGCGGCCGAATCATCTGGACGCAATCGACCGAACTGCGCTATCCGCTTCCCGTTCCACCCGATCTCGGCCTATCGGGACGGGCTTTCGTGGATCTGGGGGGACTTCAGGATTTCGGTCCGATCGTGGCCGGTCACCCGGTCATTTCCAACGATGGCGCGATCCGCATGGGTGCCGGCATCGGCTTGTCCTGGAAGAGTCCGTTCGGTCTGATCAACCTTGACATCGCCGATGCGGTCCTGAAGCAAAAGTACAGACCAGACCGAGGTGTTCCGCATCGGATTCGGCACGAGGTTCTAGTGAAGATATCCCGCTTGTCAGCTTCCTTCGGCGGTTTCGCCACCGCCGCGCTGCTGCTGCTTTCCCCCGCTTCCGGGCGGGCGGCGGACTGGTTCATTCCAGGCCAGGGCCATACCGAGGCGCCGGCGACATCGCATCGCGCGCGGCACGCCCCCGCGCCCCAGCACATGCGGGCGATACCGGAGCCGATGACGCCTGCCCAAATGGCCGCCGCCGAGCAGAACCAGCCCCCGCCGAAGTTGAAGTTGCCGCCGGTTCCGCAATTGCCGGCGTTGGCGCGCGGCCCGAGCCCGCCGGCGGCGGTTATCGGCGTGCTCGGCGTGCCGGACGTGATGCGGGCGTCCACGGCCGCGCAGGAAGTGCAGAAAGTTCTCGGCGCGCGACGCGAGAAGCTGAACCAGGACGCGCGCAAGGAGCAGGGCGCGTGGCGTGATTTGCAGCAATCGCTGGCCA
This sequence comes from uncultured Alphaproteobacteria bacterium, assembly GCA_963761015.1. GTDB lineage: Bacteria > Pseudomonadota > Alphaproteobacteria > Acetobacterales > Acetobacteraceae > CAVXFL01. The sequence goes on along the minus strand of CAVXFL010000016.1, from coordinate 466,020 downwards.
ACGAACGCGGCAAGCTGAGCGCATCGCAAATCCGCGCCCGCGAGCGGCAGTTGCAGGAGCGGATCACCGGGGCGCAGCGGAAGTTCCGTGAACGCAATAAAATCATTCAGGACGCGGCGCAATACGCCTTGGCGCAGATCGAGCGGACGCTGATCGCCGTGATTCGCCAGGTATCGGAAAGCCGCGGCATGAATCTGGTCCTGCACCGCTCGCAGGTGGCGTTGAACGTGAACGAGTTCGACATCACCAAGCAGGTGACGGAGCAGCTCAACAAGCTGCTGCCCTCGGTCGACATTCCGCCGGAAGGCAAGGAGCCGCCGATGGCCGAGAACACGCCCGCCAAGGCGGGGGCCGCCGAGACTGCGGGATCGTCCAAGGCCACCACGAAGGAAGCCGCCGAAACCACCCCGGCGCACGCGACCGCGTCGGAGCACGGCGGCCACAAGCGGTCCCGGAAGTAGGCGGTGGCTTGCCCGGAGATCGCGGGCGATCCGCGGTTCTTCGCGCGCACCGGACCGCATAGCCTGGCGGCAGTCGCCGCCGCCGCCGGCGGCACGTTGGCGATCGGCGCGCCGGTCGCCGAGCGGATGCTGCTGCGCGGCATAGCGCCGCTGCAGACGGCCGGACCGCACGAGGTCAGCTTTCTCGACAACCGGCGCTACACGGCCGCGCTGGCGGGCACGCGCGCCGGGGCGGTGATCGTTCACCCGGAACTCGCGGCGCGGGTCGGGGATGGATCGGTGGCGATCGCGACCGCGGAGCCGTACGTCGGTTGGGCCCGCGTCGCGGCGCTGTTCCACCCGGAGCCGCCGGCGCGGCCCGGAACGCATTCCTCGGCGATCGTCGATCCCGCCGCCCGTATCGCCGCTTCGGCCGAAATCGGGCCGCTCGTGGTGATCGGGCAGGGCGCGGAGATCGGGCCGCGCTGTCGTATCGCGGCGGGGGCAATCATCGGGCCGGGCGTCGTCCTCGGCGCCGATTGCCGCATCGGCAGCCACGCGACGATCAGCCACGCGCTGCTCGGCGCCCGGGTCCGCGTCTATGCCGGCGCCCGCATCGGACAGGATGGGTTCGGCTTCGCCACCACCGGGTCCGGCTTCGTCACCGTCCCGCAACTCGGACGGGTGATCCTCGAGGACGACGTCGAAGTCGGGGCCAATAGCACGATCGACCGCGGCTCCGCGCACGACACCGTCATCGGCGCCGGGTCGCGCCTCGACAACCTGGTGCAGATCGGGCACAACGTGCGCCTCGGCCGCTGCTGTGTGATCGTGTCACAGGCGGGCATATCCGGTTCGACCATCCTCGGCGACCACGTCATGGTGGCCGGGCAGGCCGGCCTTATTGGTCATCTCAGGATCGGCCGGAAAGCGCGGATCGGTGCACAGGCAGGCGTGATGTCCGACGTTGCGGACGGGGCGGACGTGGTCGGCAGCCCGGCGCAACCGGTGCGCGATTTCTTTCGTCAGGTCGCCACGCTGCGCAAGCTGGCACGTCGCGGCACGAACTGTCCGACGCAGGGCCACGCGAGCGCGGTGGCGGACGGCGCGGCAGGGGAACGAGACTCGGACTGAGCTTGCATGGACACGGCGACCCAGAACACCGGCGTTTCCGAGCCAGGCGATAGCGAAGCGCCGCATCGCAAGCTTGAGGCGCCCGAGAAGTCCGGTCGGGAAACCATGGCCGTCGGCGCGCCCGAGGCCATACCGGAAATCGACATCGCGGGCATCATGCACGCGATTCCCCACCGTCACCCGTTCCTAATGATCGACCGCGTCGTCGAGGTCGTGCCGAACGCCTCGGCGATCGGCGTCAAGAATGTTTCTGTGAACGAATCGTATTTCCAAGGGCATTTCCCGCATCATCCGGTCATGCCAGGGGTGTTGATCATCGAGAGCATGGCACAGACGGCGGCGGTTCTGGTGGTGGAAACACTCGGACCCGGCGCCCGCGGCAAGGTCGTCTATTTCATGTCCGTCGAACAGGCGAAGTTTCGCCGCCCGGTGGTGCCGGGCGACCAGTTGCGCATCCACGTGGTGAAGCAGCGCAGCCGCGGCAACGTGTGGAAATTCCACGCGATCGCCCGCGTCGACGGCACCTCCGTGGCCGAGGCGACCTACGCCGCGATGATCATGGACAAGTAGCCGCGTGCCGGACATTCATCCGACCGCCATCGTGGAGCCCGGCGCCACGGTGGGCGAGGGCGTGCGCATCGGGCCGTGGTGTCACGTCGGGCCCGAGGTCGTGCTGGAACCCGGCGCGCGGTTGATCTCGCACGCGGTGGTCGATGGCCGCACCCGAATCGGCGCCGACGCGGTGATGTTCCCGTTCTGTTCGGTCGGGCTGGCGCCGCAGGACCTGAAATATCGGGGCGAGCCGACCGGGACGGAAATCGGCCCAGGCACGCAAATCCGCGAACACTGCACCGTTCATCGCGGCACCGCCGGCGGAACCGGGGTGACGCGCGTGGGCGCCGGCTGCCTGCTGATGGCGGTGGTGCATGTCGCCCATGACTGCGTGATCGGCGACGGCGTGATCATCGCCAACAACGTGGTGATGGGCGGCCATGTCGAGATCGGCGCCAACGCGGTCATCGGCGGTTCGGCCGCGCTGCACCAGTTCGTGCGCATCGGGCGCGGCGCGATGGTGGGCGGCATGTCCGGGGTCGAGGCGGACGTCATTCCGTTCGGCAGCGTGATGGGCAATCGCGCCCGACTGGTCGGGTTGAACCTGATCGGGCTGCAGCGCCGTGGCTACGAGCGGGAACGGCTGCACCGGCTGCGCTCGGCGTTTCGTATGCTGGTCCGCGAGGAGTTCGTTTTCGCCGAGCGGCTGGCCCGGGTGCGCGATCAGTTCGGCGACGACGATTTGGTCGCGGAGATACTGGGATTCATCGACGCCCCCAGCCGGCGCGGCCTGATCCGCGCCAGCGTCGGGCCGGAGGAGGCCGGCGCGTGAACGCCCGGACGAATTACCGCCGCGATGGCCGCTTCTGGTCGCGTGGAGCGGGGCGTGGTCCGATCAATGCACGGCTAGGGAAGGCTGGTCGGTCGGCTCCGCCGCGCGCGACCGCGCCCGCGCGGGCGCGAGCACCGAGGCTTCGACCTGGCAGATTTCCATGGTCTCCAGCAGCGCCATCAGGGTGCGCACCAGACGCAGCGACGCCGCCTCCTCGGCCAGCATTCGCAGGCACTCCGCGATTCCCGAGGGGGACGCGTCGGGGCCGATGTGCTCGTCGTCCATGGTATGTCCTTTTTGGGGCGGCCTATGTAGTTTCGCGCGCTCGTGAAATCGATGCATTCAGGGATATGCGGCGATCCAATCCAGGATTGCAACCAGAAATGTTGTGTTTTCGCTTAAAGACACGCGTTTGGCCGAAAATTCTTGCCTCCGCGCTTATCTCGGCGTGTGGGCTCCTGGGTCATTGCTAGCCGGCATGTGCGAGGGTTGTGGCCCGACGTGACGCAACACGAGGTTCGCCCCCCGCTCGGCATCCTGGCCGGCGGCGGGCCGTTGCCCGGGCACGTGGCGGCCGCGGCGCGGGCCGCCGGGCGCTCGGTTTTCATCGTCGGGCTGGAGGGATTCGCCGAGCGCGCGGTGCTCGAGCCCTATCCGCATGAGTTCGTGCGGCTCGGGGCGGCCGGCCGCGCGTTGCAACTATTGCGCGAACAAGGCTGCCGCGACTTGGTCATCATTGGGCCGGTCCGGCGGCCGTCGCTGTTCGACCTGCGCCCGGACGCCGAGGGCGCGCGTATCCTTGCCCGGCTCGGACGGGCGGTGTTCGCCGGCGACGACGGGCTGCTCGCCGCGCTGGTGACAACGCTGGCCGACGAGGGCTTCCATGTGATCGGGGCGCACGAAATTCTCGAGGAGGTGCTGGCGCCGCCCGGCCTCTTGACCCGCGCGGCGCCGGACAGCGAGGCCATGCGCGACGTCGCGCGCGGCATCGAGGTCGTGCGCGCGCTCGGCGCGGCGGATGTCGGCCAGGCCTGCGTGGTGCAGCAGGGCATCGTGCTCGCGGTCGAGGCCGTCGAGGGAACCGATGCGATGCTGGAGCGCTGCCGCGTGCTGGCCCGCCCGGGTGTGGGCGGGCTCTTGGTCAAGCTGGCCAAGCCCGGGCAGGAGTTGCGGGCCGATATGCCGACCATCGGCCCCCGCACGGTGGGCGCCGCGGCCGCTTCCGGGCTGCGCGGCATTGCCTTCGAGGCGGGCGGCACCATTCTCACCGACCGGCAGACCATGATCGAGGCCGCCGACGCGGCCGAACTGTTCCTGCTCGGCGTCGAGCCGGATCAGCCGGGCGGGCAATCTCGCGGGAAGGGGAAGGACTGATGAGCACCGAAAGCTACCGCTATCTGCACACCATGCTGCGGGTGAAGAACCTCGACGCAAGCGTGAATTTCTACACGCGCTTGCTCGGCATGAAGGAATTGCGCCGGCGTGAGGTGCCGGACGGCAAATACACGCTGGCCTTCATCGGCTACGGCGATGAAGCGACCCATACCGTTCTCGAGTTGACCTACAACTGGGGCAAGGACGATCCCTACGACCTCGGCACCGCGTTCGGCCATCTGGCGATCGGCGTGCCGAACGTCGCCGCGGCCTGCGACGAGATCCGCAAGGCTGGCGGGCGCGTGGTGCGCGAGCCCGGCCCTGTGAAGTTTGGCACCACGATCATCGCCTTTATCGAAGATCCAGATGGTTACAAGATTGAGTTGATAGAGCGCGGATAGTCGTCTCGCGTCGGCGCGGGTGAGCGGCGCCCTCTGGGCCGGCGGTTGGAATCCGTTCGGGCCGGGCGCGCTCAGGATCGGCGTGACCGGGCTCGCGCGGGCCGGCAAAACCGCCTTCCTCACCTCGGTCGCCGCCAACCTGCTCGCCTTCGGCGCGGGGCTGCCGGTATTGCCGGCGCTCGCGCTGCGGCTCGGCGGGCGGGACCTGCGCGTCACGCTGGCGCCGGCCGGCGCGGGCGAGGTGCCGCGCTTCGAGTTGGCGCCGCACCTCGCGTCGCTCGCCGCCGATCCCACCACTTGGCCGCACCGCACCGCCGCGGTCTCGCTGCTCGGATTGGAGGTCGACATCGCGCGCGGCGGCTTGGCCGCGGTATTGCCGCCCCGTCGCCTCACCCTGGAGTTCCTCGACTATCCCGGCGAATGGCTGCTCGACCTGCCGCTGCTCGGCCAGAGTTTCGAGGCGTGGTCGGCCGCGACGCTGCGGCGCTTGCAGGCACCCGAACTCCTGCCGCACGCGCGGCAATTCCTGAGCTTCGCCGAGGGGCTGCCGGCGGCGGCCCCGGCGGCCGACGAATTGGCGGAAACCGGCGCGCGGCTCTACCGGGCCGCGCTGCGTGACCTGCGCGACCGCGCCGGACTGTCGTTCCTGCAGCCGGGACGGTTCCTGATGCCGCCGCCCGGCCCCGAGCCGCCTTGGATGGGGTTCTTTCCGGCCCAGGGCTCGGGTGGGCTTGCGCGGCTGCTGCGCCAGCGTTTCGACGCCTACGTCCAGGTGGTGCAGCGCGAGATGGTCGCGCCGCTGTTCGGGCGCGTCGACCGGCTGGTGGTCCTCGCCGACCTGCTGAGTGCGCTGCACGCCGGGCCGGCCGCCTACGCCGATGTCGCCGCCTCGCTCGCGGCCGTCGCCGGCGCGCTGCGCTGGCAAGGTTCCTGGCTCGACGCGCTGCCGTTCCTGCGCGACCTGCCGCTGCCGCGCTGGCTGGTGCCCGGCGGCATCCGCCGCGTCGCCTTCGCGGCCAGCAAGGCCGACCATGTGGCGGCGCGTCAGCGGGGCAACCTCGCCGCGCTGGTCGGCAGCCTGACCGCGCTGCCGCGCGAGGCGGCCGCCGCGGCGACCAGCGCCCATGCCATCGCCGCCATCCGCTGCACCGAGGATTTCGTCTGGACCTTGGACGGGCGTCCGGTTTCGGCGGTGCGCGGGCGCGTGGTCGGCGAGCATCGGCTGACGCGCTCCTATCCCGGCGAAGTTCCGGACCGGCCGCCGGAGGCGGGGTTTTGGGCGCATCGCTTTCTCGCCGTGCCGGAATTCGAGCCGATGCGGCTGCCGGAAGGCGGACGCGGCGGGGTTCCGCATATCGGCCTGGACGAGTTGCTCGTATTCCTGTTGGACGATGTCCTCTGACCGTCTCCGCGCGGACCTGACCGCGCCGCCGCTGCCCAGGATCGAGCATGAGGATTTGCCGGCGGCGCGGCTCGAAGCCGAGCCGCTCCCGGCGGTCCGCCCGCCGCGGCGCCAGCGCGGCACCTTGTCGCTCGTGTTCGGCGGCATCGCCGTTCTCGCGCTCGGGCTGGCGGCGCTGGAGACCGGAAATTTCATCGCCGCGCAATTTGCCCGCTCCACCGCGCTCGGCTGGCTGACGCTCGCCGTGGCCGTTGCCGGCTTCGGGCTGATCGGCGCGGGGTGCTGGCGCGAACTGCGCGGGCTGAGCGGGCTCAACAAGGTGGATCGGCTGCGGGCGGCGTTGGCGGGGGCGGATCTGCACGCGGCGCGGGCATCGGCGCGGCGCTGGGTGGCGAGACTGCCGGAAGGCGAGGCCATTCTCCCGGCGATCGGCGCGGCGGACAGTCCGGCCGCGGTTGCCGCGCTGCTCCGCGCCGGGCCGGCGGTCGCCTTGCGCGCCCGCACCGACGCGCTGAGCCGGGCCGCGGCCGTGCAGATGTTCGCCGCGACCGCCGCGGTGCCCTCGCCGTTGTTCGACGGGCTCCTGGTCGGCTGGCGCGGCTTGCGGTTGATCCGCCAGGTCGCGGAGCTGTACGGCGTGCGTCCCGGGCTATTGGCCACCGCCGCGCTGTTGCGCCGCACGATGCTTTCCGCCGCGACGGTGCTGACCGCCGATGTCGCGGCCAATGCGGCGCTGCACGGGTTGGCATCGCATCCGCTGCTGCGGCACGCCGCTGGCGACCTCGCCGGCGCGACCGTTGCCGCGCGGCGGATGGTGGTGTTGGCGCGTGCCACGGCCGCCGCCTGCGACCCGGTTTCGCCGGAGCGCTAATTCGCCGAATTTTAATCCTACCGTAATATTCATTGCGTCTGTGTGAGTCGCATGATACGCTGGCTCAACTAGTAGCGAACGAACAGGAGGAAACAGTGTTGGAGCGACGTCAACTTTTGCGCACCGCGGCCGCCGGCGCCGTGGGCGCTGCCTTCGCGACCTCAGCCAGCGCGCAGAACGCAAATATGCCCGATCCCCCGGGCAGCATGCCACCGCCGCGGGACTGGAACGAGGTCATCGTGCCCTACCCGGATCCCGCGTTCGAAATATTCGACAAGCGGTTCGGCAAATACAGCGCCGGCACCGCGCCGCTATACCGCGTTTGGACCGGCGCAAGGTGGACCGAGGGCCCAGTCTACTTCGGTGACCAGCACTGTGTGATCTTCAGTGATATCCCGAACAACCGCATGCTGCGCTACGACGAGGTGAGCGGCGAGACGACCGTGTTCCGCCAGCCGTCGAACAACGCCAACGGCAACACGCGCGACCGCCAGGGACGGCTGGTCACCTGCGAGCATAGCGGTCGTCGCGTGACCCGAACGGAGTACGACGGCTCGATTACGGTGTTGGCGGACAACTACCAGGGCAAGAAATTGAATTCGCCCAACGGGGTGATCGTCAAGCGGGACAATACGATCTGGTTCACCGACCCGTCGTACGGCATCATGGGCGATAACGAGGGCATCCGCGAGCACGAAGAACTACCGCACAACGTCTACATGATCGACCCGAAGTCCGGAAAGATGACGGTGGTGGCCGGCGACTTCAATCAACCGAACGGCCTCTGCTTCTCCCCGGACGAGAAGAAGCTGTACATCACCGATACCGGCAGCCCAAGCACCTGGACGATCCGTGTCTTCGACTGCTCGGAAGACAACAAGCTGACCAACGGCCGGGTGTTCCACGATTTCAAGGGCAAATTCCTCTCGGACGACATCCGCGCCGATGAGGATGGCAATATCTGGTCGGCTGGGGGCTGGGGCGCGCCGACCGACAACGGTGTCAGCGTCTACGCGCCGGACGGCACGCCGTGGGGCCGTATCGTAGTGCCGGAAACCGCGGGCAATCTCTGCTTCGGCGGCTACCATCACCAGCACAGCTACCTGTACATCACTGCCGGAGCTTCGCTCTACCAGATGCCCGTGCACACGCGCGGCGTCGAACTCTGAACGTCATGTCCCGTTGCTGACAGCCGGGCCCGATCGTGCTGCCATCGGGCCCGGCCGTTCGTTTAGCGAAGCGCTTGTTCGAGATAACCGGAATTGTTGCAGCAACCCACCACCGTCATGCCCCGGGCGACCCGCGTATCAAGCGGCGCCCCGAGATTGCCGGGTCAAGCGCGGCAATGACGAGATAGGTGGCCAGTCGGAGTGAATGCACTCTGGCGACCGCGATCGCGATAAGAGCGCCCCGACGCGCACAGCCTATCTTGAAAAATATCGAGCGGAATTGCGCTTTCGCTGGGTTGATGGCGAAGCGACCTGCTCGCGCATTTGCGGCGCGCGATTGTCCGCCGACAGTCACCATCGCGGCCGGCAGGGAGAGGGGGGCTTTGCTTCTCCGGTGGTCCTGCTAAGCTCGACCGTGCGCCGCGTTCGGTGCGACGCGAAGAAACGGGAGGGACCCCATGAATAGACGCCATTTCCTGGCTGCCACGGCGGCGACCGCGACCGCGGCGACTCTGAAGGCCGCGAGCGCTGCGACCGAGGGACCGTTCGGCGAAACCGGCATTCCCGTGCTGTCGCCGGATGAAGGCGGCAAGCCGCTGGGACCGCTACCGCATACGCGCTATCCGGACGTTCACATCGAGAAGCTTCATGCCGGGTTTCCCGGAAGTGTCGGCACCGGCGCGGTCGAGCGGCTCGCCACCGGCTTCCGTTGGGCCGAAGGCCCGGCCTATTTCCCGGCCGGCCGCTACGTCGTGTTCAGCGACATTCCCAATAACCGGGTGATGCGCCTCGACGAAGACGACAATCATATCAGCGTGTTCCGGCAGCCGTCGATGAACTCGAACGGCCACACCGTCGACCCGCAAGGCCGTCTGCTGAGCTGCGAGCACAGCGGCCGGCGCATCACCCGCACCGAGCACAACGGCGAGGTCACCATCATCGCCGACCGCTACAACGGCAAGCGCCTCAACTCGCCGAACGACGTTGTGGTCGCCTCCAACGGCACGATCTTCTTCACCGACCCGAGCTACGGCATCAAGGGCGACTACGAAGGCATCAAGGCCGAGCCGGAACAGCCGACGCACAACGTCTATGCCGTCAATCCGCACAACGGCGCAATCAAGATCATCGTCGACGACTTTGTGCAGCCGAACGGCATCGCGCTCTCGCCGGACGAGAAGCGGCTGTATGTCATCGACACCGGGCTGACGGAAGGGCCGGGCAATCCCGCGTGGATTCGCGTTTTCGACGTCGATATCGACACCGGGCAAGTGAGCAACGGCAAAGTGTTCGCCAACAACTTCGCGCCGGGATTCACCGATGGCATGCGCACCGACATGCACGGCAACGTGTGGTGCAGCATGGGCTGGGCCAATCCGAAGGACGACGGGGTCCGTTGCTACAGCCCGCATGGCGAGTGGCTCGGCACGATCCACATCCCCGAGACCGTCGCCAACCTCACCTTCGGCGGCCGATTCCGCAACCGGCTCTACATCTGCGGCAGCACGTCGCTGTACGGCTGCTACGTGAACACGCAGGGCGCGACGCAGCCCTGGCACTGATCGGGTAAGGCCCGATAGGTCGCGGCCGGCGCTCGCTGCGGGCGCCGGCCGTTTATTTTGTACCGAAGCGCGGTTACCCGCCGGGCGGGCTGCACGACGCGCCGCCGAGCACGCAGAACTGCGCGCAGAACCGGTGGTTCAGCTTCACCGGACGCGCCGCCTCGGCGAGGGTGGCGCCGAGTTCGAAGCCCTGCTCGTAAGCGAGCAGCGTGCAGGCGACCACGGCCGGCCGCGCGGCATTCTTGCGCCTTATCACCATGCGCGAGGTCGCGCACATCATCTGCTCCGGGTGCTTGCCGAGAATCGCCCAGCAAGCATCGGTGATCTCCGGCACGTTCCCCGCCTGATCCATTTCGGGGAACAGCACGAGCCGCCGGGGATCGTCCGCGTCGATCGGCAAACCGTGCAACGCGAAGACGCCGGCATAGCCCGCGCGCAAGTTCGCTTCCGATTCGTTCCAGATGGTGCGGCCGGCCACGGCCAACGCGAAGCCGTGCGCCGCCAGCCAGCACAGACCGTCGATGGTCGGTCGCCACGACCCGGCGCCGCGCAGCGCCTCGTGCCCGGCGGGCGTGTGGTGATCGAGCGACACGCGCAGCGCGATGCGGCCGGGAAAGCGTCGTTGCAGATCCAATAGCGCGAGCCGCACGCGCGGACGCTGCATCGGCCGCATGGCGTTGGTCAGCACCAGCACCCGCCAGCCCGCTTGCAGACTGTCCTCCAGCATGAAGGCGATATCCGGGTTCATGAACGGCTCGCCGCCGGTGAAGCCGATTTCCTCCAGTTCCGCATGCCGCGCCGCCGCTTCGGCGAGAAACGCCCGAACCTCATCGCGCGTGAGGTAGGCGAGGCGGTCGTTGCGTGGGCTGGATTCGATGTAGCAATTGTCACAGGTGAGATTGCAGAGCGTTCCGGTGTTGAACCAGAGCGTCCGCAAGCCGGTCGGGCTCACCGAGGCCCGCCGTTCCCCCGTCGCGGTCAGATCCGGGTCGGCGAATTTTCCGCGCGCGCCGGCGGCGGCGCGACCATCCGCGCCGAGGTCGAGCGGAAGATCCATATCGGCTCTCCAATGGCCCGCGCGGAGCGGATCGGGTTGCGGCGCTTCAAGCGACCGGGGTGGGGCGAGCCCGGATGCGCTCGACGATGCGGGTGGTGGACTGGCCGTCGACCAACTCGCAGAGCATCACCTTGCCGCCCGCCGCCTGCACCACGTCGGCCCCCACTACTTCCTCGGGCCGGTAGTCCGCGCCCTTCAGCAGCACGTCGGGCAGCAGCCGGCGGATCAGCGCGAGCGGCGTGTCCTCGTCGAAGGCGACCACGCAATCGACATGCCGGATCGCCGCCAGCACCGCGGCGCGCTGGTCCAGCGTATTGATCGGCCGCTCCGGCCCCTTCAGCCGCGCGACGCTCGCGTCGGTGTTCAGCGCCACCACCAGCCGGTCGCAGTTGCCGCGCGCCGCCTTCAGGAGCGAGACGTGGCCGGGATGCAGGATATCGAAGCAGCCGTTGGTGAAGCCGACGGTCAGACCCTGGCGTTTCCACCGCTCCACCAGCGCGAGCGCCTCGCGCTGCGTGCGTAGCGCGGCCGGCTCGGCCTCGCCGTTCTCCTCGGCCTCCAGTTCGCGCAACAATTCCGCCGGTTCGACCGTGGCGACGCCGACCTTGCTGACCACCACGCCGGCGGCGGCGTTGGCGAGCCGCATGCCCTGCACGAGCGACAGCCCGCTGGCGTAGGCGAGGGCGAGGATGGCGATCACGGTGTCGCCCGCGCCGGAGACGTCGAACACCTCGCGCGCCCGCGCCGGTACGCTGTGCACCGCGCCGCCGGCCTCGACCAGCATCATGCCAAGCTCGGATCGCGTGGCCAGGATCGCCCCGGCATCCGCCTCCGCCATCACGCGCCGGGCGGCAGCGGCCACCGCCTCCTCGCTGTCGGTCGGCATGCCGGCGGCGGCGGCGAGTTCCTTCAGGTTAGGCGTGATGCAAGTGGCGCCGCGATAGCGCGCAAAGTCCCGGGTCTTGGGATCGACGAACACCGGCACGCCGGACGCCCGCGCCAATGCGACCGCGCGCGCAATGACGCGCGGCGTCAGCACGCCCTTGCCGTAATCCGACAGGACGACGGCCCCCGCCGTTTCCACCCACTGCTCCAGGCTCGCGAGCAGGCCCTGCTCCTCCGGGGGCAGAATCGGCGCGCTGCTCTCCTCGTCGGCGCGCACCATCTGCTGCTGGCCGGCGAAGAAGCGGGTCTTGCAGGTGGTCGGCCGCCGCGCGCAGGTGACGAACGCGGGGACGATGCCGGCGCTCTCGCCGACCAGCGCGCCGAGGCAACGTCCGGCTTCGTCGTCGCCGACGAGGCCGAGTAACACGGCCTCGCCGCCGAGGCTTGCGACGTTGTGCGCGACGTTGCCGGCGCCGCCCAGCATGGCCTTGCTGGCGCGCAGCCGGATCACCGGGACCGGCGCCTCCGGCGAGATGCGCTCGACATCGCCCTGCACGAAGCGGTCGAGCATCACGTCGCCGATGCAAAGGACTCTGACGCCGGAAAAATTCATGCCGCCGGTGCCCGCGCCATTTCGTCCCGGCCATGTATCAGGGCCGCGAACGGCTTGTCCATCGAGCCGCCAGCCGGCCTGCGCGCGGCCTGCCTTGACAGTGCCGCGGCAGGCGGGGGGAATCCGCGAAGGGCAGGAAATCCATCCGCATGAACCAGACGCCCGGCGCCACGGCCTCGGAGCCCCCGCGCGGCAGCGTACAGGACTTTGATCCGGCCCGGCTCGACGCCTTCTTGCGCGCCGCGCTCGGCGTGAAGGGCGAGATGACGCTGCGGCCGATCTCCGGTGGGCAGTCCAACCCGACCTTCGAGCTGCGCTATCCGGAGCGCCGGCTGGTGCTGCGCAAGCAGCCGTCCGGGCCGGTGCTGCCGTCCGCGCATGCGGTGGACCGGGAATACCGCGTCCTGGAGGCGCTTTCGCGAACCGGCGTGCCGGTGCCGCCGGTCGTGCTGTTCCACGCCGCGCGCGACGTGATCGGCACGCCGTTCTACGTCATGGATTTCGTGGACGGCCGGGTGTTTCATGACTGCGCCCTGGCCGGGGCGGAGCCGGCCGAGCGGCGGGCGATGTATTTGGCCTTCGCCGAGACGCTCGCGCGCCTGCACGACGTGGACTGGCGGGCGGTCGGGCTGGAGGGGTTCGGGCGGCCGGGCAACTATTTCGCCCGCCAGATCGCGCGCTGGACCAAGCAATGGGAACTGGCCCGGTTCCGCGACATCCCCGACCTCGCGCGGCTCGCCGAGTGGCTGCCGCGGAACGTTCCCGAGGACGACGAGACCACGATCGTCCACGGCGACTACCGCATCGGCAACATCATGTTCCACCCGACCGAGCCCCGGGTCGTCGCCGTGCTGGACTGGGAACTTTCGACCCTCGGCCATCCGCTGGCCGATCTCGCGTTCAGTTGCCTGGCTTGGCGCAGCACGCCGGCCGAGTATGGGGGCATTCTCGGCCTGGACCTGGACGCGCTCGGCATTCCGACCGAGGTGGAATACCTGGAGCATTATTACGCGCATCGGCGGCGCGGCCACGGCAGCCGCGTGGGAACATTCCACCTGGCCTTTGCGATGTTTCGCTTCGCGGTGATTTTCGAGGGCATCGCCGCGCGTGCCCGCGGCGGCACCGCCGCGGGCGCGAACGCGGCGGCGGTCGGCGATCTCTCGCTCGCCTTCGCCCGGCACGGGGTGGCGTTGATCGGCTGAAACGGCCTATGCTCCATCAGCGCGAACGTAGAACGGAGGGAGCGGCCATGTGGCGGACCGCGATCGCCGCGATGCTGGCCTCTTGCGTCGTCGCGGCAGGAACCGCGAGGGCGGAACAGCTCAGCCTGACCAGCCCTGATATCGCGCAGGGCGGCACGATCAAATCCGAGCAGGTCTACAAGGGTTTCGGCTGCAACGGCGGCAATGTCTCGCCCGCGCTCGAATGGCGCGGGGCGCCGGCCGCAACGAAGAGTTTCGCGGTGACGATGTACGATCCGGACGCGCCGACCGGCAGCGGCTGGTGGCATTGGGTCATTTACGACATCCCGCCGACGGCGACTGGTCTGCCAAAAGGCGCCGGCAATCCGCGCAGCCATGCCGCCCCGAAGGGCAGCGTGGAGGGCCGGACGGATTTCGGGACGGCCGCTTACGGTGGCCCCTGTCCGCCGCCGGGCTCGCCGCATCATTACATCCTGACGCTCTATGCGCTGGATGCGCCCCGGCTGGCGGTGCCGAAGAACGCCTCGGCAGCCCTGATCGGCTTCAATATTCACGCGCACACACTGGCCAAGGCGACCCTGACCGGGCTGTACGGCCGGTGAGCGGGCGGGGACTGCCATGAATCCCACGGGACAGGCGGCTATCGTCACCGGTGGGGCATCCGGGCTCGGCGAGGCGACCGCACGGGCGCTCGCCGCGGCCGGGGCCAAGGTGGCGCTACTCGACATGAACGCCGACCGCGTGGCGCAGGTCGCGAGCGAGATCGGCGGCCTCGCGCTGGTCTGCGACGTCGCGAGCGCGGACAGCGCCGAGGCGGCGGTCGGCAAGGCGCGCGAGACGCACGGCCCGGCGCGGGTGCTGGTGAACTGCGCCGGCGTCGGCACGCCGGGCAAGGCGGTGGGCAAGGAGGGCCCGCTGCCGCTGGACGCGTTCCGCCGCGTGATCGAGATCAACCTGATCGGAACCTTCAACCTGATCCGGCTGATGGCGGCGAACGCCCAAGCCTTGCCCGCGCTGGATGGCGGCGAGCGGGGCGTCATCGTCAACACCGCCTCGGTCGCCGCCTTCGACGGGCAGATCGGCCAGCCCGCCTATGCCGCCTCCAAGGCGGGGGTGGTCGGCCTGACCCTGCCGGTCGCCCGCGAACTGGCCCGCTGGGGTATCCGGGTCTGCACGATCGCGCCGGGGATTTTCGAAACCCCGATGCTGCGCGGCCTGCCCAAGGAGGTTCAGGACAGCCTGGGGGCGAGCGTGCCGTTCCCGCCCCGGCTCGGCCGGCCGGACGAATTCGCCGCGCTCGCCATGCACATCGTGGCCAACCAGATGTTGAACGGCGAAACGATCCGCTTGGACGGCGCGATCCGGATGGCGCCGCGATAAGGCTGGCCGTCCGGTTTTGCGGCCGGCCGCGCGCCGCATTAACCGCCCGTCAAGCAAGATGTGTGACAGCAAGCAAGACCGGCCAGATTTCGCGGCCATCCCGCCAAGCTCACGACAGCGCGGCGGCGAAATGTCGGGGAAGAAGTCCAGGGGAGCACCCGCCTCGCAGCGATAGGGGTCAGGAATACAGCCCTTGCACACGATCCTCGCCGAGCAGATCGGAATGGCGACCGGGGCTTCCGGGGAACCAGATCTCGCGCGCCTGCTCGCGCTCGTGGACGCCGCCTATTGCCGCCGCGATCGCGAAGTCGAGGAGTTGCGCCGTCGGGCCGGCCAACTCTCCCGCCAATTGCGCGACGAGACCAGCGAGCGAGAGCGGGCCGCCGCCGAAGTGGCGGAGCAGACGTTGCGGTTCAGGATCGCGCTCGACT
This sequence comes from uncultured Alphaproteobacteria bacterium, assembly GCA_963761015.1. GTDB lineage: Bacteria > Pseudomonadota > Alphaproteobacteria > Acetobacterales > Acetobacteraceae > CAVXFL01. Next base: position 450,715 of record CAVXFL010000016.1, on the reverse strand, counting down.
ACATGTCGCAGGGGCTGTGCTTCTTCGACGCCGGGCAGCGGCTGCTGCTCAGCAACCGCCGCTATGCCGAGGTTTACGGGCTTTTGCCGGAGCAAATTCGCCCCGGAATGACGCTGCGGGAGATTGTGGCGTTGCGCGCCACGGCCGGGAGCGACCCGGCCATACCGTTCGAGGAATATGTCAGCCAGGTTCCATCGATCGATTCCATCAACAGCCCTACCGGCAAGGTCGTGCAGTTGCGCAATGGGCGCAGCATCGCCATCCGGCATCAGCCGATGCAGGACGGCAGCTACGTTGCCACGCACGAGGACGTAACCGAGCGCTGCGCGGCGGAGGCGCGCATCGTCCACATGGCGCATCACGACGCGCTGACCGGGCTGCCCAACCGCGTGCTGTTCCGGGACCGGCTGCAGCAGGCGCTGGCCGGCGTCGAGCGCGGCCAGAACTGCGCGGTACTCTGTGTCGATCTCGACTATTTCAAGACCGTCAACGACACGCTCGGCCATCCGCTCGGCGATGCGCTGCTGAGCGCGGTTACCGAGCGGCTTCGCCGATCGGTGCGCAAGTCCGACACGGTGGCGCGGGTCGGGGGCGACGAGTTCGCCATCGTGCAGTTTGGGGTCCACGATGCGAGCAACGCCAGCAACCTGGCCGAACGCCTGGTCTGTGATCTCGCCGTGCCCTTCGACATCGGCGGCCACCAGGTGGTGATCGGGTCCAGTATCGGCATCGCGCTCGCGCCGATTGACGGGACCGATCCGGACCAGCTCATGAAGAGCGCCGATCTGGCGTTGTACAGCGCGAAGGTTCAGGGCAGGGGACGGTTCAGCTTCTTCAAGCCGGAAATGGCGAGCCTGATGGAGCAGCGGCGGATGCTGGAACTGGAGCTCCGGCTCGCGCTCGGCGCCAGGGAGTTCCACCTGATGTATCAGCCGCTGGTCGAGGCCGGCACGGCGCGCGTGCGCGGCTTCGAGGCGCTGCTGCGCTGGAACAGTCCACGGCGCGGGGCCGTCGCGGTTTCGGAATTTCTTCCGCTCGCCGAGGAAATCGGGCTTATCGTTCCGATTGGCGAATGGGTGCTCGCCGAGGCCTGCGCCGAGGCCGCGCGGTGGGGTGAGGACATGCGGCTGGCGGTCAACATTTCCGCCGAGCAGTTCAAGAGCGGCACGCTGCCGGGCGCGATCGTGGCGGCGTTGCAGAAGTCCGGACTGCCGGCGCACCGGCTCGAGCTGGAAATCACCGAGACCGCGATCATCCAGGACCCCGAGGCGACGCGGGTGGCCTTGCTGCGGCTGAAGGGCCTGGGCGTGAGCATCGCCCTGGACGATTTCGGCACCGGATATTCGTCGTTGAGCCACTTGCGCGAGTTTGCCTTCGATCGGATCAAGATCGACCGCTCGTTCGTGCGCGAACTGACGCGGCGGCGGGATTCGATCGCCTTCGTGCGCGCCCTGGTGGGGCTGTGCGGCAGCCTCGGCATCGGCATCACGGCCGAGGGTGTCGAGACCGAGGAGCAACTCGCCATTCTCAGCGCCGAGCGGTGCGACGAAATGCAAGGGTATCTGTTCGGCCACCCGTGTTCGGCGGCCGAGCTTCCCGCGCTGGTTGATTCGATTGCGGAATGCCGCCGCGGCGCGGGGAGCTTTGCCAGCCTATTCGCCGAATTGCCGGGCTGAAAACGCCGCACAACCGGAGGCGTCGAGCCAGCCGCCAAAAATGATTCGGTGCCGCGTCGTTTTAGCTTGACATCGAACTCGGCTTTCATGCCTTCTCTGTAACGTCCTGACCGATTTCGGCTGGGCGCTCGGCCGCCGGACTTGTTCGGTCGCGAAGCGGCAAACCGGCACCCGTCGAGTGCCGGGCAGGCGTGTTTGGGAGAACGTCATGATAAAGCAGCGATTTGGCCGTGGGGCCTTGGCCGGTGTGGCGGGCCTGGCTCTCGGTTGTAGTGTGGTATCGGCCGCTCATGCCGAAGACTGGAAAGTCGCCGGCAATTTCGGCTGGCTGGGCGTCGGCAAAGCTCATCAGTTGGAGAAGGGGCACGTCTTCTGGGTCGGCGAGTTCAGCGGCACTTTCTTCAACGACAAGGGCCAGGGCAGTCTGTTCAATCTCGACGGCGTCAAATGCCCCGCCGCCTACGATTTCGATTTCAACCACAAGAAGGGCAAGGCGCAGGGTTACTGCGTGGTCAGTGACCCCGGCGGGGATAAAGCGTTTCTGTCCTGGCAGTGCCAAGGCGACACGCACGACTGTCACGGCACGTTCGACTACACCGGCGGCACCGGACGATTCCAGGGTATCAGCGGCAGCAACAAATTCAACGGCGTGGTACAGGTGAACTGGGCCGACGGAACGACCAGCGGCTACGCGACCTGGAATTGCTGATCCGGCTCCGATAGCAACGGCCGGGCCGGGCGCACGAACGCTGCGCCGATGCGGCTAGTTCGCCGGTACCGTCATGCCCGGGCGCAGACCCGGCATCTCGGCTTGTGCCGAAATTGCCGGGTCAAGGCCGGCAATGACAGCATGGTTCCCGTGAGATTGCGACCGGCGCGCCAGCCGGCTCAGTTCGACCAGGCTATCGCCGCGTAATGGCCGTTCTTGCCGGAATTGTCCCAGCGCATGCCGTGGTCCTGGAACACGCTGCCGTCCTCGCCGACCGCCATGGCGAGCTTGTCGGGATTGAACGGATGCCCGGCTGCCGCCCAGGTTTCGCCGTCCGGCCGCAGGCTCGGCAGCGGATGCACGGCCATGTGCATAACATTCGGGATCTCCACCGAGCGCTTCTTGCCGTCGACCCGGTAGGTGATCGGCACGCGCTTGGCGCCGAGATGATCGGTGATCAGCGGCGCGAAGGCCGACATCGGGCCACCGGCGCCGCCGCCGAATATCGCCCCGAGCGCCTGGGTCTGCGGCTCGTCGGCCCGGCTGTCGACATAGGCGCCGACCTTCCAGTTACCGTCGGCCATCGGCCCGGGCGTGTAGGCGACCACGGCGACGTTGAGCCCGTCCAGCGCGACCTCGCCGTAACGGCCCTGGTCGATATGGAAGGCAAACGCGACCGCGCAGTGCCCCTCGGTCGGCGTCGCGGTGAGCGGCGGCGCCGTCGAGACCAGGCAGGGACAAACGACGCTGCAATTGCAGTTTTCGAAGTATTCGCCCGCGATCCGCCACTTGGGTGTGGCTTGCGACATGGCTGCCTCCCTGTCTGGACAAGGGGGTCAGTCGTATCAGCCCGGAGCGGCGGGCCGCAATCACATAGTCGCGCCGCTCCTGTCAGTGTCACTTCCGCGGGCGGTTCGCTGCTATAATCCCGGCATGGAAGCCGCCGTGAAAATCCCGGCCTCGATGACCGTCGAGGAATTCCTGGATTGGTGTCCCGCCAATGGACAGAAGTGGCAACTCGTTGACGGCGAGCCGCGGGCGATGGCCCCGGCGAGCAACACGCATGCCGCGATCCAGGCCGAACTGGTGCGCCTGCTGGGCAACCATCTGGCGGAGCAATCCCGCCCTTGCCGCGTCATGGCCGCGCCCGGCGTCGTCCCCCGGGTCCGGGCGCAGTACAACGTTCGTGTGCCCGACGTTGCCGTCACCTGTTCGCCGGCGAACAGCGACGCGCAATTGCTGGAAGACCCGGTTCTGATCGCCGAGATCCTCTCGCCGTCGAGCCAGGCGGACACTTGGGCCAATGTCTGGACCTACACCACCATTCCGGGCGTGCGGGAGATTTCTGGTTATTCGAACCGCGTCGGTCCGCGCCGACCTGCTTCGCCGCAACGCCGACGGCAGCTGGCCGGCGCGGCCCGAGGTGATCGAGAGCGCCGATCTCGTCCTGGACAACATCGGCTTCGCGGCCCCGCTCGCGGCTATCTACCGCACGTCGCGGCTTCATCGGGCGGGATAGGGCGGCGTTTCTGCCCTCACCCCGGCCCTCTCCCGCAAGCGGGAGAGGGAGCAGAGCCTGTTTCCATCTCTCGCAGGGAGAGGGGTCAGGGGGAGGGCGTGCGCCGGGACTGAATAGCCTCCCAGACTTGCTGGGGGGTGGCCGGCATGTTCAGATGCGTGATGCCGCATTCGGACAGTGCATCCACGACGGCGTTCATCACCGCCGGCAGCGAGCCGGCGCAGCCGGCCTCGCCGCAGCCCTTGGCGCCCAGCGGGTTGGTCTTGGCCGGGACCGGATGGAACCCGTTGGCGAACAGCGTCGCGTCGGTCGCCCGCGGCAGCGCGTAATCCATGTAGCTGCCGCTCAGCAGTTGTCCGTCCTGGTCGTAGTTCACGGTTTCCAGGAGCGCCTGACCGATCCCCTGAACGGTGCCGCCATGCGCCTGGCCTTCCACCAGCAGCGGATTAATGACAACCCCGAAATCGTTGACCATGCCGTATTTCACCACGGTCACGACGCCCGTATCCGGGTCGATCTCCACCTCGGCTACGTGGCAGCCGTTCGGGTAGGCGGACGGCGCGCTCTCGAAAATATGCCGCACGTCGAGCGTGTTGGGCACGCCGTCGGGCAATTCGGTTTCACGCAGCCGCGCCGCCAGATCCATGATGCCGATGCCACGATCGGTGCCGGCGATGCGGAAGCCGCCGCCGTTTTCGCCGATGGCGAATTCGACGTCCGCCACCGCCGCCTCCAGGATTTGCGCGGCGGACTTGCGTCCCTGCTCGATCACCTTGGCGGAAGCCTCCGACGATGGCCGCGCCGCTCGCCATGATGGACTTCGAGCCGCCGGTGCCGCCGCCCGCGATCAGCTCGTCGGAATCGCCCTGCAACAGGCGAATGCGCTCGAACGGTATACCGAGCCGGTCCACCAGCACCTGCGCGAAGGGCGAGGCGTGACCCTGGCCATAATCGAGCGTGCCGGTGATGATCGTGACCGTGCCATCCGGCTCGAAGCGGAGGCCGCCCATTTCGCGCATCGGCGGCGCGGTCACTTCCAGGTAGTGCCCTATCCCCCGCCCGCGCAGCTTGCCGCGCGCGCGGCTCTCCGCCTGGCGGGAGGGGAAGCCGTCCCAATCGGCCAGTTTCAGGGCCTGGTCGAGCACCGCGGGAAAATCGCCGCTGTCGTAGGTCGCGCCGCTCGGCGCCCGGTAGGGGATCTGCTCCGGCTGGATCAGGTTGCGCCGGCGCAGCTCCAGGCGGTCGATCCCCAGCTCGCGCGCCGCCGTGTCGACCAGCCGCTCCATGTAGTAGTTGCCCTCGGGCCGGCCGGCGCCGCGATAGGCGCCTACGGGGGTTGTGTTGGTGAACAGGCAGCGGGTCGAGACCTCGATCAGCTTGGTCGCATAGACGCCGACGGTGTTCTTCACCGCGTTGCCGGTGGAGGGCAGGGTGAGCGCGTTGGACAGATACGCGCCCAGGTTCGCGCGCCCGGTCAGGCGCACCGCCAGAAAGCGGTGGTCGGCATCGAGGGCGAGTTCTGCCAGCATCTCATGGTCGCGACCGTGGCTGTCGGACAGAAAGCTGTCCGAGCGCGCGTCGGTCCATTTCACCGGGCGCTTCAGCACCCGCGCAGCGTGCAGGACGCAGAAATATTCGGGGTAGGTGAACGCCTTCATCCCGAACGAGCCGCCGACATTGCCAGTCAAGATGTGGACCTTCTCGACCGGTACGCCGAGCACGTCCTTCATCAGGTTGCGCAGCCCGAACACGCCCTGCGAGCCGACCCGCAGCGTGTAGCGTCCGCTCGTCTCCTCGTAGTCGCCGATGGCCGAGCGCGGCTCCATCGGCGAGACCACCACGCGGGTGTTGCGCAGCGACAATTTCGTGACGTGCGCCGCGGTCGCGAAGGCGGCGGCGACCTGCGCGGTGTCGCCGTAATGGAAATCGAGTACCGAGATTGCCCGCCACGTCGTCGTGCACCAGCGGCGCGCCGGCCTCGCCCGCCCGGGCCGCGGTGGTGACGGCGGGCAGTGCCTCGATATCGACCAGCACGGCCTCGGCAGCGTCGCGCGCCTGCTTCGGGGTTTCGGCGACCACCCAGGCGACCGGGTCGCCGACATAGCGCACCTTGTCCACGGTCAGCGGCGGCTGCGGCGGCGTCTGCATCGGCGTGCCGTCGCGGTTCTTCGCCGGCATCAGCGCCGGGACATTGCGGAACCCGCCCGCGATCAGGTCCGCGCCCGTGAACACGCCGAGAACGCCGGGCATGCCGCGCGCCGCCTCGATGTCGATGCCGCGGATGCGCCCGTGCGCGTAGCCGCTGCGCACGATGGCGGCGTAAAGCTGGCCGGGTACGTTGATGTCGTCGGTGTAGCGGCCCTCGCCGCGGAGCAGCGTCGGGTCTTCCTTGCGCGGCACCGGCTGGCCGATGCCGAATTGGCTGGTCGCGAACGTGTTGGCGTCGACGGCTGCGTCCATGGTCTGCTCGGATTCCTCGGTTGCGACGGTCCGCGGGCCATGAAACCGGGCCGGCGGGGACAACGCGGGCTTGGGCCGCGCCAATTGCGGGAAAATGGCCTCGCCTGGCCCCACCCGCAACCCGCTTTGCCGCTTATGCCGGGGCTGATCCGATCAGCTTTCAGAGATCCCCAGCCTGTGCGCAGCGGTGGCGGAGATCAGCGGAACACGAGTTGGCGCGACATGCCGAAATTCGCGAACATCCCGGCGACAGCCCCGGCGGCCACCGCCAACACCGGGTAGCGCACGCAGAGCGGGCTCGTCGCGATCAACAGGACGTAGGCGCCACGGTTGAGAACCAGGCCGAGCCCGTTAGCCAGAAGGAACATCGCCCATTCACGGTGCGCGCGGCGGGTTCCGCGTCCACGGAACGTCCAGGCGCGATGGCAGGCCCAGTTGAAGCTGGCCGCGACCACATAGGACACCATGCCCGCGCCGTACAGCCCGAGCGTGCCGCGCAACGCGTAGACGGTCGCGGTATCCACCACGAAGCCGAGCACGCCAACAAGGCCGAAGCGAAGAAATTGGGCGACGATGGCAATGCGCGGCGCGTGGGCGAACCGGCGCGCCGGGCTAGGCAAACCGGCCGCCAGCCGGGACAGAAGCGCCTCCATCGCAGCCCCGCATAGCCCGGACGCTGCGTTGCGGCAACCGCCCCCGAGTCGGGTCCCTTCATCCGTCCGATCGTGCCGGCGCCGTCGATCCGAACTCCATCGCGCTGGGTGTCCGGGATTGCCCGGGAATTCTTGCCCGTGCATTGCCCGTACGCTATACGAGCCCTGCCCAGCCAGTCGGCTGCATGGAACGTTACGAGGTTGATCATGGCAGTTGCGCAGGAACGGGAGGGTAAGGTCGAAAGATTGGAGGTGCGGTTAACCCCCACGACCAAATCCCTTCTGACCTATGCCGCCCAGCTCACGCACACGACACTGACCGATTTCTTGGTGTCGAGCGCCGTGAGAGCGGCGGAGGACGTTCTTGTCTCTCCCCGGCTTTTCGAGATCAATACCGAGGAAGGATGGAGTACGCTGATGGACATTCTCGATGAATTAAAAACTGCGGAACCCAGCCCAAAGCTTGCTGCTCTATTCAGAACAGACTCGCAGCTCGAATAACTATGGGCCCTGCATTTCCAGTTTCAATTCAAGCGTTGTTGCAAATTCACCAAATATCTTCATTTTCTTGCGGCAAGCCGCCGCTGGATTCCTGGCTGCGGACGCGGGCGCTGAGCAATCAGGAAACCGGCGACTCGCGCACGTTCGTCGCGCTGCGCGACGGCCTGGTCCTCGGATTCTATGCATTGACGACCGCGTCCGCCGCGCGCCTCGGGCTTCCCGGCGCGCTGCGCCGCAACGCGCCCGATCCGGTGCCGCTGATGCTGCTGGCGCAATTGGCGGTCGATTTGAATTACCGCGGCCTGGGATTTGGGCGAACGCTGCTGCGTGACGCCCTCACACGGATTGCCGGCGTTGCGCCGCAAATCGGTTTCCGTGCCGTCGCCACCCATCCGATCGACGCCGAGGCGGAAGCCTTTTACGCGCACTATGGTTTTGCCGCCGTGCCCGATTCCACCCCTCGTCTGATGGTACTTCCGAGGCACCAGCTTTTGGCGGCGGCGGGAACCGCCAGATAACTTGAATTCTCGATGCGCGTGGCGCGAACGAAGCTGGCTCGATGATCATCGGCACCGCCGGGCATGTGGATCACGGCAAGACCGCGCTGGTGCGGGCGCTTACCGGCGTCGATGCCGACCGGCTGCCGGAGGAGAAGCGCCGCGGCATCACGCTCGACCTCGGCTACGCCTATTTGGGCGATCTCGGTTTCATCGACGTGCCGGGGCACGAGCGGCTGGTCCACACCATGCTGGCTGGCGCCGGGGCGATCGATGCGGCGCTGCTGGTCGTCGCGGCGGACGACGGCGTCATGCCGCAGACGCGCGAGCACGCGCGCATTCTCGACCTGCTCGGCATCGCGCGGGGCGTGGTCGCGATCACCAAGGCCGACCTGGCGCCAGACAACCTGCCGCAAGTCGCCGCCGAAACCACCGCGCTACTCGCCGAAACCGGAATGAAAAACGCGCCGATCGTGGCGGTCTCGGCCCTCACTGGGGCCGGAATCCCGGCGTTGCTCGCCCGGCTGCGCGCGGTCGAACCGGCCCCGCGCCGCTTCGACGGGTATCCGCGCCTGGCGGTGGACCGCGCCTTCACGCTCGCCGGCGCGGGGTTGGTCGTCACCGGCACGCTGGTGTCCGGCCGGATCGCCGTCGAGGACCGGCTGGTGCTGTCGCCGGGCGGGCGCGAGCTGCGCGTGCGCGGCCTGCGCGCGCAGAGCCGCCCCGCCGAGATCGCGCTCGCCGGCCAGCGCGTCGCGCTCAACATCGTCGGGGCCAAACTGTCGAAAGATTTGGTTACGCGCGGCGACTGGGTGCTGCATCCCGATATCGACGCGCCGACCGCGGCGCTGGATGCCGCCGTTCGGCTGCTGCCCGGCGCGAGCGCGCTCAAGCCGGACGCGCCGGTCCACGTGCATGTGGCGGCGGCGCATGTGACCGGCCGGCTCGCGCCCTTGGATCGCGCGCGGCTCGGCGCCGACGGCGAGGCGCTGGTCCGGCTGACGCTCGATCGGCCGATCGGCGCACTCGCCGGCGACCGGCTGGTGCTGCGCGACGCCGGCGCGACCGACACGATCGGCGGCGGATTCGTGATCGACCCGTTCCCGCCCCGGCGGGGGCGGGCTAGCCCGGCGCGCCTGTCACAGCTCGCGATCTTGCGGAAGGCCGATCCCGCCGAGGCGTTGCGGGGGCTGGTCGCGCAGCCGCCCGGCTGGACCGCGTTCGGCGACTTCGCGCGCGCCCGCAATCTGCCACCCGAGCGAACGGCCTCGGTGCTGGCCGAGGCGCCGGCGGTCCGGGTCGGCGACCTGGCGATGGCACCGGCGAGCTTGGCGGGGCTGCGGCAAGATATGTCCCGCTGCCTCGCCGACCACCACGCCGCCGCGCCGGATCAGCCCGGCTTGCAGCCGGAACGCCTGCGGCTCGCGCTCCCCGGCCGGCTGCCGTCGCCCGCCTTCCGCGCCGTCCTGGAAACGGCGCTGCGCCGGGGCGAGGTGGAGCAGGACGGGCCGTGGCTCCGCCTGCCGGCGCACCGCGCGACGCTGTCGCCCGAGGACGAGCGAGCCTGGCACCGGCTGTGCGAACTGCTCGCCGCCGAGCGATTCCGCCCGCCGCGCACGCGCGACCTCGCGCGGGCCCTGTCGATCCCGGAGCCGGCGATGCGGGCGATGCTCAAGCGGCTGCAGCGGATGGGGCGGCTGGTCGAGGTGGCGCACGACCATTTCTTCCCGCGCGAGACCGTGGCCGACATGGCCGGCATCGCCGCCGCGCTCGCCGAAGCCGATCCGGGCGGCGTGCTCACGGCGGCCCGCTTCCGCGATGCGCTCGCCAACGGCCGCAAGGTGGCGATTTAGATTCTGGAGTTCTTCGACCGCTCGGGGATCACGCGCCGCTCGGGCGACGAGCGCCGCATCCGCCGCGACCGGCTCGACCTGTTCGGCGCACCTTCGGCCACGCGTCCGGCCGCCTGAGCGGCGCGCTTATCCGAACACGTCGCGCAGCTCGATGCCGGGCGGATCGAGGGCGATCGAGCCATCATCGATGATGCGGGCCGTGATTGCACCCGCATCGTCCCGCCGATGGTGAGTAACGCTGCGGTTCTCGGTTTTCAGGATCAGGTAATGGCGAACCGTGGGGAGCCGAAAGTAATCCTCGAGCTTGGCGCCCGCGTCCCGAGCGCGCGTCGAGGGCGACAGCACCTCGACCACGATCAGCGGGTCCGTGACACTGACCGCGTTGCCCGGCAGCGGTGTCCCGCAGCGGAGCATCGCGTCCGGCTCGCAAACCGTATTCGCATCGATCTGCACCGCCATGCCGTCGGGATAGACGGTGCACGGCAGCTTCGCCGCCTTTACCGCCTCGACGAGACGCATCGCGCCGTAAGCTTGGTGAGCGCGTGCGCGGAACGCTCCGGCGCCATGGCGACGACCTCGCCCGCGACCAACTCGTAGCGCTGGCCCTCCGGCTGGGCCATCGCCCAATCGATGAACTCGTCGGCAGTCATGCGGGCGCGAGCCGGAGCTGACATGCGGCTACTCTATGCCACTCCGAAGCGGCTGCGAACCGCGCCCGCGCGCGGGCGATGGCTTGCCATCGGCGGGGCGGGCCTTCACACTAAAGCGAGCCCGAACGGGTCCATCCAACATCCTCCCGCTCGTCGGGAGAGGCCGGGGGAAAGGGAGAAATCATGCCTCAGGTATCCCTGACGGTGAACGGCAAGAGCCATACGGTCGAGGTCGAGGGCCGCACCCTCCTGGTCGAACTGTTGCGCGAGAAGCTGGGGCTGACCGGCACGCATATCGGGTGCGACACCAGCCAATGCGGCGCCTGCGTGGTCCATGTGAACGGCGAGGCGGTGAAGTCCTGCACCATGCTGGCGCTGCAGGCCGACGGCAGCGACGTCGCCACCATCGAGGGCCTGGCCAAGCCGGACGGCACGCTGCACCCGATGCAGGAAATGTTCCGCGAGCACCACGCACTGCAATGCGGCTTCTGCACGCCCGGGATGGTGATGACCGCCATCGACCTGGTGAACACGCACCCGCAGGGGCTCTCCGAGCACGACATCCGCGAGGGGCTGGAAGGCAATCTCTGCCGCTGCACCGGCTACCACAACATCGTCAAGGCGATCGCCGCCGCCTGGCCGCTCATGCAGGGCAAGCAGCCGGCCGCCGCCGCGGAGTGACCGCCGGAATGGGCTGACAAGCTACCAGGCTATCGCGCATATCGACCGGCGGCGTGCTGACGCCGCCGAGGCGATGGGGAGGAAAACATGGCTTTCGAGGGCATCGGCGCATCGGTGAAGCGCAAGGAGGACGCGCGGTTCCTCGCCGGGCGCGGCAGCTACGTGGACGACATCAACCGCCCGGGCCAGCTCTACGCCGTCATGAAGCGCTCGGACCGCCCGCACGCCAACATCCGCGGCATCGACACGAAGGCGGCGCTCTCGGCGCCCGGCGTCGTCGCGGTCTATACCGGCGGCGACCTGGCGGCGGACGCCATCGGCGGCCTGCCCTGCGGCTGGCTGATCCACAACAAGGACGGCTCGCCGATGAACGAGCCGCCGCACCCGGTGCTCGCCGTCGGCAAGGTGCGCCATGTGGGCGATCCCGTCGCCGTCGTGATCGCGGAATTGAAACAGCAGGCCAAGGACGCCGCCGAGCTGCTCGACATCGACTACGAGGATTTGCCGGCCGTCGCCGGCCTGCGCGAGGCGATCGCCCCCGGCGCGCCGCAGCTCCACGATGGCGCATCGGGCAACATCTGCTACGACTGGCAGATCGGCAGCGACAAGGCGGTGGTCGACAACGCGTTCGCGCGCGCGAAACACGTCGTGAAGTTGGAGCTGACCAACAACCGCCTCATCCCGAACGCGATGGAGCCGCGCGCCGCCATCGGCGAATGCGATTTCCAGGGCAATTACACGCTCTACACCACCAGCCAGAACCCGCACGTGATCCGCCTGCTGATGGGCGCGTTCGTGCTGCATCTGCCGGAGCATCAGTTGCGCGTGGTCGCGCCGGACGTGGGCGGCGGTTTCGGCTCGAAAATCTACCATTACGCCGAGGAGGCGATCGTCACCTGGGCCGCCGGCAAGCTGCGCCGGCCGGTGAAGTGGACCGCCGAGCGCGGCGAGAGCTTCGTCTCCGACGCGCAAGGAAGGGACCACATCACCACCGCCGAAATGGCGGTGGACGAGCAGGGGAATTTTCTCGCGCTGCGCGTCAGCACGCTCGCCAACCTTGGCGCGTATCTGTCCACCTTCTCCACCTCGATCCCGACTTACCTTTACGCGACCTTGCTCGCGGGCTGCTACAAGACGCCGGCGATCTATTGCGAGGTGAAGTCGGTGTTCAGCAACACCGTGCCGGTGGACGCGTATCGCGGCGCCGGGCGGCCGGAGGCGGCGTTCCTGCTGGAGCGGCTGGTGGATGTTATTGCGCAGGATTGCGGATTCGATCGCGTCGAGCTGCGGCGGCGCAACTTCATCCCGAAGGACGCCTTCCCCTATCAGTCGCCGGTCGGGCTCACCTATGACAGCGGCGATTACGTGGCGACCTTGAACGCCGCGATCAAGGCGGCCGATGTCGCCGGCTTCGAGGAGCGCCGGCGCAAGGCGCTGGCGCAGGGCAAGCTGCGCGGCCTCGGTTATTCCACCTATGTCGAAGCCTGCGGCATCGCACCGAGCGCCGTCGCCGGCGCGCTCGGTGCCCGCGCGGGCCTCTACGAAGTCGCCACCATCCGGGTGAACCCGACGGGCAGCGTCAGCGTGCTGACCGGCACGCACAGCCACGGCCAGGGTCACGAGACCACGTTCGCGCAGTTGGTCACGGAGTATCTCGGCGTGCCGATGGCGCAAGTGGATATCGTGCACGGCGACACCGCGAAGATCCCGTTCGGCATGGGCACCTACGGCAGCCGCAGCCTGCCGGTCGGCGGCACGGCGATGATCAAGGCGATGGACAAGATCATCGCCAAGGGCAAGAAGATCGCCGCGCACCTGCTCGAAGCCTCGGTGAACGACATCGAGTTCAAAGAGGGAAAATTCAGCGTCGCCGGCACCGATCGCGCCAAGACGCTGGGCGAGATCGCGCTCACCGCCTACGTGCCGCACAACTATCCGATCGAGGAGCTGGAGCCGGGTCTCGACGAAACCGCGTTCTACGACCCGAAGAACTTCACCTTCCCGGGCGGCTGCCACATCTGCGAAATCGAGATCGAAGGCGACACCGGTACGCCGACCGTGGTGAACTTCACCGCCGTCGACGATGTCGGCCGCGTCATCAACCCGATGATCGTCGAGGGCCAGGTGCAGGGCGGCGTCGCGCAGGGCATCGGCCAGGCGCTGTTGGAATTCGCGCAATACGATGCGAACGGTCAGTTGGTGACCGGATCGTTCATGGACTACACCATGCCGCGCGCGTGGGACGTGCCGAATATCCATGTCGCCACCGAAACTACACTGTGCACGCACAATCCGCTGGGCGTGAAGGGCTGCGGCGAGGTGGGCGCGATCGGCAGTCCGCCCGCGGTGATCAACGCGGTGGTGGACGCGCTCCGCGACTACGGGGTGCGGCACATCGACATGCCGGCGAGCGCGGAAAAGATCTGGTCGATCATCCAGGCCGGCCGGCCGGCCAAGGCTGCTTGAAAGTCCGGCGGAGCAGGGGACAGCACCATGTATGATTTCGCTTATCAGAAGCCCTCGAGTGTCGCGGATGCCGTGAAAATCATTGCCGGCGATCCGGAAGCGAAACCGCTCGCCGGCGGCCAGACGCTCATTCCGGTGCTGAAGCAGCGGCTGAACAAGCCGACCGTGGTGGTCGATCTCGCCAAGCTCGGCTTGTCGGGCATCAGTGTTTCGGGCACCACGCTGACCATCGGCGCCACCACGACGCACAACACGGTATGCAGCTCGGCCGAGGTGAAACGGGTCATCCCGACCTTGGCCTACCTCGCCGGGCTGATCGGCGACCCCGCCGTGCGCCACCGCGGCACGATCGGCGGCAGCCTCGCCAACAACGATCCGACCGCGGACTATCCCGCCGCCGCGTTGGCGCTCGGCGCCACGATCAAGACGAATAAGCGCAGCATTCCGGCGGACGAGTATTTCCAGGGCATGTTCACGACCGCGCTGGCGCCGGACGAGTTGATCACCGCCGTCGAATTTCCGCTGCCGGTGGAGAAGGCGGGGTACGAGAAATTCCGCAATCCGGCGTCACGCTACGCCATGGTCGGCGTGTTCGTGGCCAAGGGTCCGGCCGGCGTGCGCGTCGCCGTCACCGGCGCGGGGCAGAACGGCGTGTTCCGCCAGAAGGCGATGGAAGCCGCGCTGGCGAGCAACTGGTCGCCCGACGCCGTCGCCAGCATCAAGGTTCCGGCCGAGGGGATGAACGCCGACATCCACGGCAGCGCCGAATACCGCGCGCATCTGGTCACGGTGATCGCCAAGCGCGCCGTCGCCGCGGCGGGGTAGAACCAAGCCCTTCGTTGTCGAGACGGCCGCCTCCCCTGAGCCGCTTCCCCGCAAGCGGGCGCGGAGAAATTACTTACACGCGGGCAGTTCTTTCTTCCCCTCTCCCCTCGCTTGCGGGGGGAGAGGCAGGGTGAGGGGGGCCGACCTTCGGTGACTTTGCATGTCGCGGTCATCGGCGCCGGCATCGTCGGCGCCAGCGCCGCGCTGGAGCTGCTCCGCGACGGGCATCGCGTCACCGTCATCGAGCCGGGTGAACCGGGCGGCGAGCAGGCGGCCAGCTACGGCAACGCGGGCTGGCTCAGCCCCTGCTCGGTCGTGCCGTTCTCGATGCCCGGCATGTGGCGGCGGGTGCCGGGCTATCTGGCCGATCCGCTCGGGCCGCTGGCCATTCGCTGGGCGTACCTTCCGAAACTGACACCCTGGCTCGCGCGGTTTCTGCGCGCGGGCGGCAGCGCGCGGCGGCTCGAACCCATCGCGCGCGCCATGCGGGCGCTGGCGGCGGACGCGCCGGAACGGCACCGGAAGCTCGCCGCCGAGGCGGGTGTTCCCGACCTGATCCAGCGCCACGGCCTGCTCTACGTGTTCCCGAGCCGCGACGATTTCGCCGCGGACGCCTTGGCCTGGCGATTGCGCCGCGACAACGGCGTGACCTGGATCGAGCTCGACGCCGACGAGTTGCGCCAGCGCGAACCGCATCTGCATCGGCGCTACGGTTTCGGCGTGCTGGTCGAAGCGGGCGGGCACTGCCTCGATCCCGGTGCCTACGTCGCCGCGCTGCATCGCCGGGCGGAAGCGCTGGGCGCGACATATCACAGCGGCCAGGCGGTCGGGTTCGAGCTGCGCGACCGCCGCCTGCGAGCGGTGCGCACGGCGACGACGTCGATCGCCTGCGACAAGGCGGTGATCGCCGCCGGAGCCCGCTCGAAACGCCTTGCCGAACTCGTCGGCGACCGGGTTCCGCTGGAAACCGAGCGCGGCTACCACGCACTGATTCCCGCGCCCGGCGCCGGCCCCCGACATCCGACCATGCCGAGCGACGGCAAGATGGCAATCACCATGATGCGCGGCGGGCTGCGCATCGCCGGGCAGGTCGAGTTGGCCGGGCTGCGCGCCGCGCCCAACTGGAAGCGCGCGCGCATCCTGCGCGATTTCGCGCTGTCGGCCTATCCGGGTTTGGGCGATACGCTGCACCCCGAGCAGATCCGTTTCTGGATGGGACATCGGCCAGCGATGCCGGACAGCCTGCCGTGCATCGGCCTTGCCTCGGGATGCCCGGACGTGGTGCACGCGTACGGGCACGGGCATATCGGGCTCGCTTCGGGGCCGCTGACGGGCCGGCTCGTCGCCGATTTGATCGGCGCCGGCACGCCCATCGTCGATCCGCTGTCCTATTCTCCGCGAAGGTTCCGCTGAGCGGCGGAGACCAGCCTCGGCACGCGGGGCGAACGCGTTCGCGGGAATCCTGACGCGGCCACACGTGCCGGAGGTTCGATTGGCCTTTCAGACTGGGGAAGGCGCGGGCGCAAGCGCCGCACCGACCAAGCCCGCGCGCCGCCGGGATCGTTGGGCGATCTTGCGTCACCTGGGGCCGGGCCTGGTGAGCGGCGTCTCGGACGACGATCCGAGCGGCATCGCCGCCTATTCGCAGGCCGGCGCGGTGCTCGGGCTGGCGGGCTGCTGGATCATGCCGTTCTGCTACCCGCTCATGGTGGCGAGCCAGGAGATCAGCGCGCGTATCGGCCGGGCGGCCGGGCTCAGCGTGATCGGCGCCATCGGCCGATACTACCCGCGCCCGGTGCTCGTCGGCATCGTCGCGCTCGTGGTCTTCGCGAACGTGGTGAACCTCGGCGCCGATCTCGGCGCGATGGCCGCGGTGCTGAAGCTGCTGGCCGGCGGCCCGCGTCTCGTTTACGTCGCGCTGTTCGGGCTCGCCTGCGCCTTGCTGCTGTTCGCGCTGCGCTACCGCCAATACATGCGCTTCGCGGTCTGCGGATCGGTCGCGCTTTACGCGTATTTTCTCACGGCGTTCCGCGCGCCCGTCCCGTGGCGCGACGTGCTTTTCCACACTGCCGTGCCGACGCTGCCGCCGGGCGCGCGGGCAATCGCCGTGTTCATCGCCGTCGTCGGCACCACGATCAGCCCTTACATGTTCGTCTGGCAATCCGCCCTGGAAGCCGATCGGTTGCGGAGCGATCCGCGTGCCCGCGAGGAAGCCCCCGGCGAGGCGGTCCGGCGGATTCGCGTCGATACCTTGGCGGGAATGGCGGTGGCGGCGCTGGTCGCCTATGCGGTGATCGTGACGGCCGCGGTCACGCTGCACCCGGCCGGCATCCGCGACATTCAGACGGCGGCCCAGGCGGCGGCCGCGCTGCGTTCCGCCGTCGGCCGGTTCGATGGCGCGGTGTTCGCGAGCGGCATCATCGGCTCGGGATTGCTCGCCGTGCCGATGCTCGCCGGATCGGCCGCCTATGGCCTGGCCGAGGCGTGCGGCTGGAACGCGGGCCTGGCGCGGGAGCCGGGCGAGGCCCGCCTGTTCCACGGCCTCATCCTGGCCGCCACCCTGATCGGGGTCGCCATCAACTTCCTCGGCATGAACCCGATCCGCGCGCTGATCTGGAGCGCGATCATCAACGGTGCCCTGTCCGTTCCCATTCTCGCCGCGATGACGCGCCTGGCGAGCGAGCCGGCGGCAATGGGAGAGCTGGCCGTTTCGCGCCGCCTGGCGGCGATGGGCTGGCTGACCGTGGCCGTCATGGCCGCCACGACCTTGGCGTTGCTGGCGACCCTTCCGTAGCGGCCAAGGCGGGTTCGGAACGAATGGCCTAGCGCGACGTCAGGCGACCGCCGCTCCGCGCCTGACGCAGCGCGTGCAACACGGCGTCCTTGGTCAGCAGTTCGGAAAGCACGATGCCTCGCGGCGCGCCTGGGCCGTAGACGGCGTTGAACGGGATGCCGTAACGGCTATTGCGCGCCAGATAATCGGAAATGCGCGGGTTGGGACGCGTCCAGTCGGCCATCATGGCGACCGTGTGTGGCTGCGCCAAGGCGCGCGCGACCTCGGGCGAATCGATCACCCAGACCCGGTTGGCGTGACAAGTGACGCACCAGTCGGCAGTCACGTCGACGAACACCACCTGACCCTCGGCGACCAGCCGGCGAACGGCGCCGCCGTCGAACCGCACCCAGGACGTGGTGGCCGCGCGGGTCGGGGTGGCGGTCAGCAGGCTGGGCACCATCGCCGCCGCCACCAAGGCGAACGCCGACAGGGCCGCCGTCGCCGGCGCGCCAATCCGGGGGCGGGCGGCCAGCGCCGCCGCGAGCACGATGAACGCGATCCCGACGCCGACAGCCGCCGCCGCCGAGGTCTGAGCGGCCAAGACCGTCAGCAGCCACGCCGCCGAGCCGGCCAAGGCCAGCGCCAGCACGCGGCGCACCACGTTGATCCAGCGCCCGGGCTTGGGCAGCGCGCGGGTCAAGCCGGGAAACACCGCCACCAGCAGGTTCGGCGCCGCGAACCCCGAGCCAAGCGCGCCGAATATGGCGAGAATCTCGGCGGGGCCGCGCGCCAGGGCGAAGGCGAGCGCGGTGCCAACGAACGGCGCGGAGCAGGGCGTTGCGAGCAGCGTCGCGAAGGCGCCGCTCAGGAAGCTGCCCGCCATGCTGTCGCCGCCAGCGGTGGCCAGCACGTTGGCCAGTCGGCGCGGCAGGCCGACCTGGAAGAACCCGGCGAGATTGGCCGCGAACACGATCAGCACGCCGGCGAGAAAGGCGAGGAACAGCGGATGCTGGAACTGGATGCCCCAGCCCACGGCCACGCCCGCGAGCTTGAGCCCGGCGAGCAGGCCGCCGATGGCCAGCATGGAGACAATCATGCCGATCGCGGTCGCCAGGAACCCGACGCGGATGAGCCGGCGCTCCTGCCCGTGATGTCGCAGCACCGCGAACAGCTTCAGGCTCAACACCGGCAGCACGCACGGCATCAGGTTCAGGATCAGGCCGCCCAACAGGGCAAGGCCGAGAAACGGCAGAATGTCGCCCAGCCACGAGCGCGACGCGATCGCGCCCCGCGCGATCTTGGCCCGGGCCTCGGCCGCGCGCGCGCCGTCCTCGACCGTCACCGTCACGGCGCTTCCTGGCATCGCGACCACATCGGGGCCCGAGGTGACGGGCAGGGTGGCTGTGGCCGATTTCCGGTCCGGCGCGAAGGCGACGGTCGGGGCGCCGAAACTCCAGGTCGGGCTTTCCACGATCACGTCCGGCACGGCGAGCGGTTGGCGCGAGGCGATCCGCACGGTTAGCGCGGCCGGCTTGCCCGCCTGCGCGGCTACCTCGCCGACCGTCAGCCCCGATTGCGTCCCGTCGTCCGGCACCCGCGCCTCGCCGCGCGCGATCAGGTTCGCGGCCTCCGGGTCGACGGAGGCGGGGGCCGCCGGCAGAACCAGGCTGAGAGCAAGTGTCCGCGGCAGACAGATCCTGCTGCAAACCAGCAGATCCACATTGCCGTTCAGCGCGACCGGCTCGCCCGGGCGCTTCACGTGGACCGTCAACGGAAACAGCACCTCGCCGCGGTAGCCGAAGGTCTCCAGCCCGAACAGGGTGAAGCGCGTCGGCGCCGGCCAGCGCCAGTCCACCGAGGCGACATTGCGCGACGCGCTCCAGTCGGCCCGCGGCGCGGCGCCGGCATCGCCCGGCGAGCGCCAGTAGGTGTCCCAGCCCTTCTCCAGCGCGATTTGCAGTCCGGCGTGAACCTCGCGGCCCTGACCTACGCCGTCGGTGGCGGACACGAGACGGGCGCGCACCGACTGTCCCGATGCCCACGGGCCGGATGCGGCCAGCGCGCGGCCTGTCGGCCAGGCGAGGGCCAGCAGGATCGTGGCGACGGAGAACACCAGCCCCAGCGCGATGCGCGTTCGCGAGCCAAGGCCGGATCGCAACGGAAGGCTCCTCAAGGTTCGGCTTTCAGTAATTCAGCGCCGCCACGATAACCACGATCAGGCCGAGCACCAGGTTGATCTGGATCAACCGCCGGACGCGATCGACCGAAGCCGGATCACGGGTCCGGCGCAAGGTCGCCCAGGGGCCGAAGAACAGGCCCACGAAGACCGCCGACATGATCAGCCCCAGCAGCAGCATGAGATGCACATTCCACTGGGCGCCGGCAAATCCACCGTAAATCAGGTATAGCATGGCGAATCCGGTGCCCAGCATGACGGGCACGACGTGCCAGATGATCAGGAAAAAGCGCCGGAACACCTGCATGTGCAGATCGATACGCTGCGCCGCCGGCACCGCCGCCATGCTGGGGCGCAGCACCGTCAGGGCAAAGAACATCCCGCCCACCCAGATCACCGCGCCCAGGAGATGAAGAACCAGCAGCAGATCCGCGATCATGCGAGAAAACCTTCGATCTCTTCCACGAGGGCCGCCATCTCCCGCGCCGCCGCCGAACGCGGCGCCGCTTCCGTGACCCCGAGCCCCGCGGCGAATGCCTGAGCGTAGACGATGCGGTTGCCCAGCGCGGCTTGCAGGCTGATGAACTTCCGTTCGGCTATGTCTTTCAGCATGGCATCCCGCAAGCGCGATGTGGTTGGGGTACGGTTGAACACGAGGCAGGCCCGCCGGCGCTCCGATTGCACGAGCTTCAGCGTGCCTTCCGCCGCCCACAGATCAGGCGGGCTCGGCTGCAGCGGCACCAATACCAGATCGGCCGCCCTGATGGCCAACTTCGCGTCGGTGTCCACCTGCGGCGGACTGTCGATGAACACCACGTCGCTATCGCGCTTCAGCCGGTCGAGTTCGCCCGCGAGCCGCCAGCCGGAGACGTCGGAGAAGGCGAGGGGGGCCGCGGCGGGCGTGCGCGCGTTGCGGATGGCGTACCACTTGGCCAGGCTGCGTTGCGGATCGATGTCGAGCACGGCGACGCGCCGCCGGCCTGCCAGGGCGGCGGCTAGGTTGGCGGCCAACATCGTTTTGCCCGCGCCGCCCTTCTGCTGGGCCACCGTGTAAACCACCGCCATCGTCACGACTCCGGATGCCGGCCGAAACGTAGCCGATCGCCGCGCGCGCCGCCGCATGTGATCGCACCGGGCTTTCGAGCCGTTGCCGCGGAAAGACCAGCGGAGATTTGTCTCCCGCTCGACGCCTGTTGCTGGCAGGCTGGCGGCGATGAGCTTGCTCGACGGACCCGCGCTGCCGCGCCGCCTGCCGCCGCCCGAACTGCTGCCGCCCGAGGCCATGGGCCGCGCGGACGCGGCGGCGATCGGCCGGGGGACGCCGGGAGCCACGCTGATGGCGAATGCCGGGCGGGCGGTCGCGCGCGCGGCGCGCCGGCGGTTCGCGCCCTGCCGCGTGCTCGTCCTGTGCGGCCCGGGCAACAACGGCGGGGACGGCTACGTGGCCGCGCGGCTGCTCGCGCAGTCCGGTTGGCCGGTTGCCGTCGCGGCACTGGCACCGCCGAAGCCAGGCACCGATGCCGCATGGGCGGCGAGCCTCTGGCGCGGGTCGATCGCCGCGTTCACACCCGAAACGGCCGAGCGCGCCGATCTGGTCGTCGACGCCGTGTTCGGCGCCGGCCTCACGCGCGATGTCGACGGACTTGCAGCCGATACCTTGCGGGCCGCGCACCGCGTGCTCGCGGTCGACGTGCCGAGCGGCGTGGACGGCGCAACGGGTTCGGTGCGCGGTTACGCCCCGCAGGCGGCGTTGACCGTCACGTTCTTCCGCTACAAGCCCGGCCACTGGCTGCTGCCCGGCCGCGAGCGGTGCGGCACGCTGGACCTCGCCGATATCGCTATTCCCGACGCGGTGCTCGCGACGATTTCGATCGACGCCTGGCTCAATCGGCCGGGCCTTTGGCGATTGCCGTCGCTCGCCGCGTCCGATCACAAATACAGCCGCGGCCACGCGACCGTGCTCGGCGGCGCCGCCATGACCGGCGCGGCGCGGCTCGCCGCCGCGGCGTGCCGGCGTGCCGGCGCCGGGCTGGTGACGCTCGCGGCCAGAGAGGGCGGCGACATCTATCGCGCCGCCGCGGAGCCCGGACTGATCGTCAGCGATGCGCCGCTCGAAACGCTGCTCGCCGACGAGCGGCGGCATGTCTGGGTCTGTGGCCCGGGTCTCGGCCGGGACGAGGCGCGCAAGGCCCTCCCGGCCCTGCTCGCGGCCGGCCGCAAGATCGTCGCCGATGCCGATGCGCTGACGGCTTTTTCCGGTGAGCCGGAGCGGTTGCGCGGGGTCGCGGTCATGACGCCGCATGCCGGCGAGTTCGCGCGCGTGTTCGGCGGGTTGGACGAGGGCCGGCTGGCGGCGGCACGCGACGCCGCCCGGCGCACCGGCGCGGTGGTTCTGCTCAAAGGCAACGACACGGTGATCGCGGCGCCGGACGGCCGTTCAACGATCAACGCCTCCGCGCCGCCCTCGCTGGCGACGGCGGGAACCGGGGACGTGCTGGCCGGGCTGATCGCGGGCCTGCTCGCCCAGGGCTTGCCGCCCTGGGAGGCCGCCGCGGCTGGCGCCTGGATTTACGGCCGGGCAGGGGCTTTGGCCGGGCGGTTCCTTGTCGTGGAGGATGTCCTCGGCGCATTGCCGGGGGCGCTGGCCGAGACCGCCGGAGTTGCGTGACCGCGAGGATGTGTTATCGGCCGTCGTTTGGCCGGCCTATATTGCTCCGATCAACAGGGAAACGACCATGAGTGAGAGCGTCGCGCCCGTTGGCCTTCTCGACCGGGCCATCCGCCGGATCGCCGGGGTCTGGCGCGACATGGCCTCCGGCGTCGCGGCCGAGGATGACGAGAGCATCGAGAGCCAGATGCGCGCCTGCCTTGCCGGCCGCGGCGGTGAGGTCAGCGCACGCAACCGCGCCGCGAAGCTCGCCGAGGCCTATCTGCGGCTGGACGAGCCCGGACGGCGGCATTTCTTCGCGACGCTGGCGGATTTCGACGCCGACCCGGATGCGGTCGCGCAGGCGTACGAGGCCTTGCGCGAGGCGCCCGGCCCGGCCGAACAGGCGCTCGCGCGGGCGCGGCTGCGGCGCGCCCTGGAGCCGCCCCGGGTCAAGCTGCTGACCCAGTTCACCACGATCCCCGACGGCATGAAGTTCCTGGTCGATCTGCGCGCGACCTTGCGCGAGATGATGGACGCCGATCCGCATCTGGCCGCGCTCGAGGCCGATCTGCGCGGACTGCTCGCCAACTGGTTCGATGTCGGTTTCCTGGAACTGCGCCGCATCGACTGGTCGAGCCCGGCGATCCTGCTGGAAAAGCTCGCCGGCTACGAGGCGGTGCATTCGGTGCGTTCGTGGCGTGATTTGAAAAACCGTTTGGATTCCGACCGTCGCTGCTACGCCTTCTTCCACCCGCGCATGCCCATGGAGCCGCTCATCTTCGTCGAGGTGGCGCTGGTGAAGGGGTTGGCCGACAGCGTGCAGCGCCTGCTCGACGCCAAGGCGCCGGTTTTGGACCCGCGCGAGGTCGACACCGCGATCTTCTATTCCATCAGCAACTGTCTGAAGGGTCTGGCGGGGATCAGCTTCGGCAATTTCCTGATCAAGCGGGTGGTCGATCTGCTATCCGATGAATTCCGCAATATGAAGACCTTCGCGACGCTGTCGCCGGTGCCCGGCTTCCGCCGCTGGCTGGACGAGCGACTGACCGCGCCGGACACCTTGCTGCTGTCGGACGAGGAGAGCGCGGCACTGATCGCCGCGGCCGCCGCGTCGGAACCGGTTCCGCCGCACGACGGTCCCTCGGCGCTGTTGGCCATCGCGAACCGGCGCGGATGGTGGCGGGATCCACCGATGCGCAAATCGGCCGAGCCGGTCCTGGCGCGGCTATGCGCGCGCTATCTGCTGATCGAGGGGAAGGGGCGCCGCGCGCTCGACCCGGTGGCGCATTTCCACATGACCAACGGCGCGCGGCTGGAGCGCATCAACGTGCTGGGCGATACCTCGGACAAGGGAGCCAAGGAGGGCGCCACGATGATGGTGAACTACCTCTACGATCCCGCCAAGATCGAGGAATACCACGAGGCCTATGTCGGTGAAGGCAAGCGCAACGCCGCCTCGGCGGTGCGCAAGCTCGCGCGTGGCTGGGTGTAGGCCGGTGCGGCCGATTTCGCGCGGTCGTCCGGGGTGCGGCCGCGGCGGTTGCCGCCGGGCTGCCGGCGCTCGCCTGGGCGCAGCCGGTGAGCGGATTCTACGTCCATGGCGCGATCGGGGGCACGTTCAGCGGCGGTCAAGGGGTGACCCTTCCGGCCCCTTCGGCGGGCGCGCCAGTCCCGGCGCCGACCGACCCGCCCGCGGCCGCCGCCGGGCCTGCCGGGCGTGGCAGCTTCGGCTACGGTCTGGGCAACGGATTGCGCTTCGAGGTGGAAGGCGGAGGCTCGCGTCTGCGGCTCCCGAAAGGTCCCTGACGGCAATCCAGACCAATATTGGCCGATCAGGAACCTTGACGAACGCTTGATGAAGGCAACTTCACGGCCGGGATAACCACCGAGGCGCAAGTTCGCCGGGCCCGGTGGACTTTGGTCGCACGCATTTTAATCCGGCCGCTCGAAACAAGAGCAGGACCATTCGCGTCTATAGGGCAGGATTTCAAGGCTCGGAGTCGCCGCCATGGATAACCTGCCCAGGTTCAAAACGCCGCTCGATCACCAGCGGGAGGTTGTCGCCATCGCGCAACAGCAACTCGCCCTGGCTTGCGCCCAGAGCCTTTGCGAACCGGACAACCAGAAATGGTCGGCCGTGATTTCGCGCCTGTCCGACTGGGTGCATCGCCTGCAGAGCGACGAAAGGCACTTTTCCGCCCGGCGGAGCGCGAGGCTGCCCGAAGCGAACGAGCACCAATTCCTGCCGAACTGACAGCCGATTTGGTCCGGCACGGCGCGCCGGGCGGGTCCGCCGCCGGCGTGCCCGGAGCCGGGGAACCGCTGATCGGCCGCAGGCCGGCCGAATAGTCCAGCCGGTTGGGAAGGCATGGGCAAAATTGCGAGTCGGGTGACCCCGAATCGAATTCCAGCTATTGTCCGACTGATACCCTTGGTCGGACAAAGCAGTTGGACGTGGAAACAGGCTCAGTTACCTCCTGTCAGGAAACAAGGCCAAATTCCGTCTCGCCTCGACTGTCGGTGGTTGTGACGGTCTTCAACGAGGCGGAGAGTATTGCGGCGGTTTGCGACGAACTGCTTGCCGCAATACAGCCACTACAACCGTTCGAGGTCGTCATTGTCGACGACGGGAGCACCGACGCCACGAGCGGCCTAGTGACGACGCTGCGCCAAAGGACCCCGTCTCTGCGCCTGGTGCGGCACGATCGCCGTTGCGGCAAGAGCGCTGCGCTGCGCACTGGCATCGCGGTCGCCCGGGGCCCGTGGATCGCAACCATGGATGGCGATGGCCAGAACGACCCCGCGGATATCGTGACGATGCTGCGAGCGGCTTGGAGCGCCGAAAACAGGGCGCCGCTGGTCGCCGGCATTCGCGTGCGCCGCCACGACCCCGTGTCGCGTCGCCTGGCAACGCGCTTTGCCAATCGGCTCCGGCAGGCCGTGCTGTCGGATCATTGTCCCGATACGGGCTGCGGGCTCAAAGCCTTTCGGCGCGACGATTTCCTGCGCCTGCCGATGTTCGAGGGCATGCACCGCTTTCTGCCGGCGTTGTTCCAGGCTTATGGCCATCCCTTGATCTGCCAGCCGGTCGCCCACCGTCCGCGGTTGAGAGGTCAGTCCAAATACTCCAATTTCGGCCGCGCCGTCGTGGGCATCAGGGACCTGCTCGGGGTGATGTGGCTCCGCAACCGAACGCATCTCCCCGCCAACATCACTGAAATCTGACGGCCGCTGCCGGCCCTGGCCGGTACCGTGTGCATTCGGCCCGAGGAGTCCCATGACCGACAAGCAGCTGAGCGACAGGCAGCGCCTCGATCTTCGCCATTACGCCTTGCTCGCGATCACGGCGCTTGTCCTGTTCGTCCCCGGCCTGGCCAAGCTGCCGCCGCTCGATCGCGACGAGTTCCGCTACATGCAGGCCACGACCCAGATGCTCCAGACGCGCAACTTCATCGACGTGCGCTTCCAGGATCAGCCGCGTTACGTACAGCCTGCCGGCATCTACTGGCTGGAAGCCGCCTCCGTCTCGCTGCTCGGCACGCCGAAGGCGCGGCAGCCATGGCCCTTTCGGATGCCATCGCTGATCGGGGCGGTCGTGTCCGTTCTGCTGACGGCCTGGATCGGCAGCACGCTGTTCGGCGCGGGGGCTGGCATCGCGGCTGCATTGTTGCTGGCGACCTCGGTGCTGCTCAGCGTCGAGGCGCGAATGGCGACCATCGACGCCACCCTGCTGGCCGCCATCCTGACCGCACAATCCGCCTTGCTGAAGGTCTTCCTCGGCCGCGACAGTGTGTCCAGACCGCGAGTCGCCCCTGCCGCCGTGTTCTGGGCCGCGCTCGGCGCCGGGCTCATGCTGAAGGGGCCGCTAATCGTGCTCGTCTGCGGCGGAACCGTCGCCGGCCTTGTCGTGTCCGAGCGGCGATGGGCCTGGCTGAAGCGTCTCCAGCCGCTATGGGGCGTCCCGCTGACGCTCGCCATCATGCTGCCGTGGTGCGTGGCGATCTGGATCGTGAGCCACGGCGAGTTCTTCGCGCGCGCCGTCGGGCACAATTTTCTCGGCAAGGTTGCGCAGGGCCAACAGGCGCACGGGTTGCCGCCGGGCTATTATCTGGCGGCGTTTCCGCTCAGCTTCTGGCCAGGTTCGCTATTCGCGGTGCTCGCCGTCCCGTTTGCGTGGATGAACCGCCGCACGCCACAGGTGCGTTTCCTGCTCGCCTGGATCATTCCAACCTGGATCACCTTCGAACTCGTGGCCACGAAACTGCCCCATTACGTGTTGCCGACCTATCCCGCGATCGCCTGCCTGGCCGGCGCCGCGATGCTCGCGCCGCGGCCATGGCCGATG
This sequence comes from uncultured Alphaproteobacteria bacterium, assembly GCA_963761015.1. Taxonomy (GTDB): domain Bacteria; phylum Pseudomonadota; class Alphaproteobacteria; order Acetobacterales; family Acetobacteraceae; genus CAVXFL01. The sequence continues at coordinate 424,278 of CAVXFL010000016.1, read as the reverse complement.
GGACGCGCCTGGCGCTGGGTCGCGGGCATTTTCGCGGCGCCGTGGCTGGCAATCGGGCTTGGGCTGGCCGTCGCTGGGCCGGTATTGCTTTGGCGCTGGGAGCATACCTTCCGCGTCGTTCCCGTGCTCGCGGGCGTGGCGGTGATTCCACTTCTTGCGGTGACTTTATGGTTTGTCTCGCGCCGCGCCCCGGTTCGCGCGTTGGCCTGCGCGGCAATCGCGGCGCTGCTGATCTTCACCGGCAGCTATGTCTTCGTTGTGCCGAATCTGCGCACGGTGTGGCTCAGCCCACGAATCGCGGCGGCCGTGGCCGCCGTCCGGCCATGTCCAGACAGCGTCGTGGCGTCCAGTTCGTTCGGCGAACCGAGCCTGGTGTTTCTGCTCGGCAAGGATACCAAGCTCATCAACCCGACCGAGGCGGCGGACTATCTTGTCCATCACGAAGCCTGCGGCCTTGCCCTGATCGGCAGCCAAGACAAGCGCGTGTTCCTGGCGCGGATGGCAACAGAAAACGTGACGCCGCGGGCCCTGACGCAAGTCGGCGGGATAAACTACTCCAATGGGAAAGAGCTGAACCTGATCTTGTATTCCGCCGCCAGCGGTCAATCAGGAGCCGTGCCGAAGGCCGCGCCACCCCAAGCCCAGCCGTAGATACCAGAGCAGCTCGATTCTCCTGGCCGAGGGCTCGGGCAGAGTAACGGCGCGCGAGCCGGGGTGTCTTCTCTATGGCGCTCGCAGCTGTCGCTCCCCGTTTGAAAAGACACTTTTTCTCCCCGTTAGAAATGTCACTCCGGGCGGCCGTGCAGAGTTGAAATGACGCCCTGGTTCGGCGGACACAGCCCGCCGCGCAACGGCACCAGTGCCCTTCGCTGGCCGGGCGGGCGGGGGTCAAGGGCTGAAACCGGCTTGCCGGCGCGCCCAGCGCGGCCCTTGAGGCCCGTCCGGCCGGTCAGCATTCTGCCAGGGCCGTGCGCCCGGCCATCATTCAGCGGCGATGAGAGCCGCGCGTGACGGACGCCCCTTCGTCGGCATTCCCGGCGCCTCGAGATTGTTCGGCGGCCGCTGACGCGCCGGATGATACCGGCGTCGATGCGGGGCGTATTGTTCCTGTTGCTCCTTGACCAGCGCGAGCGCCGCGCCCAGACGCTTGTTCTCGACGATCGCGCCGGGTTGCACGGTCGGGATCTTGTCGAATACCGTGAATGGCAGCGGCACGCCCTCGAACTGAACCGCAAACCGACCGTCCGGATAATTCACCACCTCGACCTTCCTGCGCCTGAGCGGAAGCGTCTCCGGCGCGGGCGTGAGCATGATCATCATCTGATCGTAGTGCAGGGTGAGGTTGTTGGTGACCGAGCGTTGCTCGCGCCAAGCCAGGATCTCGTCGAGGTTGTCGGCCTTGGTCAGCGGCCGATGCAGGTCCTTGGCGTTCGCCGGCGCGCGGCCAAAACGCTTGTTGTAATCAGCCATGAACCCAGGGAGCCACGTGTTCGCCGCCGTGATCGCGGAAATGCCCGCCAGACGCAGTTCTTTCACCAGCCGGTCCTGCAATGTGCCGAACGCGCGCTCAACGCGGCCCTTCGCCTGCGGACTGTTCGCGCAGATGATGTCGATGTTCAGCTCGCTCAGCACGCGGCCGAACTGTGTGACCCCGTCACCGCTCGCCGCGTCCTTGCTGTTGACCCGAAAGATGCTGTGTTGGTCGCTGTAGAACGCTACGGGTTTGCCGTGCGTTCGCAAATAGTCGCCGGTCGCCCGGAAGTAATCGAACGCCGACTCCGAGGCGACGAAGCGCAACTGCATCAACCGGCTGGTGGCGTCATCGACGAAGGCCAGCAACGTGCAGGTCGCACCGCGATCCTCGAACCAGGCGTGTTCCGAACCGTCAATCTGCACCAGCTCGCCCAGACAGTCGCGGCGCCGGCGTGGCTGATGCGGCGAGGGCAGCCGGTGGCGGCGATCGATCCACAAACCGTCGGCCATCATCCATTGCCGCAACGTCTCGACGCCGATGCGTAAGCCATCACGCTCCAACAACTTCTCCGCCGCGAGCGTGGGGCCGAAATCGACGAACTGCTCCCGGACCAGCGCCAACACCGTGCGCCGGAACGTCTCGCCGTGTTGACGATTGCCTGGACGACCGCGCTTGCGCGACGCCAGCGCCGAAGGCCCGTCAGATTCAAAAGCGCGCCGTAGCCGGAAGACCTGACGACGGCCGAGGCGCATCAATGTCGCCGCGGCATCGGCCGTGATTCGCTTGTCCACGAGATCGACCATCACCCGCAGTCGGGTCAGTTCCCGATCGCTCATCTGAACCACCGCCATCGCACGCCACTCCGAACGCCCGACCGGCAGCATGTCCCGGTGACATTTCTATCGGGGACGCGAGTGACATTTCTAATGGGGGCTTACAGGGTCATGTCGCATAAGGGATATTATGGAAAGAACGGGCCGCACTCAGGCGGGCACGTCGAGGATCAGGCCGTCATGCGCCGGCTCGATCCCGGGCGGCAGGTTCGCGCGCAGCCAGCCCCAATCCATGTCGGGACCCATGTGCGTCAACACCGTCCGTGCCGGCCCGACACGGTCTACCCAGCCAAGAACCCGCTCCAGGTGCGCATGCGTCTTGTGCGGCTGGCGCTGGAAGCAGTCCAATAGCCAAGTGTGCACGCCGGCTAGCGCGTCCAGCGCCGCGGTATCCAGCGCGACCACATCGGTGGAATACGCGAACCCGCCGATCCGGAGCCCCAGCGTGCGAACGAACGCGTGATCCTGGTCGAATAAGCGCACCGGCATGCCCGCCATATCCAGCGTGTCGCCCGGCGCCACCGCCCGGGTCGTCAGCACGGGCCGAAAGAAGCCGGGCGGCTGCCAGGGCCTGAACGCGTAATCGAAGCGCCGCGCCAGTTCGCGCAGAGTCTCTTCCTTGGCGAAGGCATCGAGCGGCCGGCCGGCGATCCGGTTCAGAATGCGGACGTCGTCCAGGCCGGTGATGTGATCGGCGTGCGCGTGCGTGTAGAGGATCGCGTCCACGCTCGGGACGCCGCAAGCCAGCAGCTGGCCGCGCATGTCCGGCGAGGTGTCCACCAGCAGACGCCGCCCTTCGCTCTCCACCACGATGCTCGCCCGCGTGCGCCGGTTGCGTGGTTCGTTCGGATCGCAAGCGCCCCAGTCTCCGAACCCGTCCGGCCCGCCGATATGCGGCACGCCGGCCGAGCCGCCGCAGCCGAGGACGGTAACTCGCGGCACGCGCTCAGGCCGCCTTGGTGAACAGCCGCCGGAAGTTGCGCGTCGTCAGCTCGGCGAGCGCCTTGGCCTCCAGGCCGCGAACCTTCGCCAGCACCCCGGCGGTCTGGGCGACGAAGGCCGGTTCGTTCCGCTTGCCCCGGTGCGGCACCGGCGCCAGATACGGCGCGTCGGTCTCGACGAGCAGCCGATCTGCCGGAAGATCGCGCGCTATATCCCTCAGTTGCTGAGATTTCGGAAAGGTCAGGATGCCGGAGAAGCTGACATAGCCGCCTATCGCAACCGCCGTTTCCGCCAGTTCGCGCGACGAGCTGAAACAGTGCAGAAGCAGCGCGAAGGGACCGCCATTATCCCTTTCTTTCTGCAATATATTTGCGATATCGCCATCGGCGTCGCGGGCATGGATGGCGATCGGCACACCGGCCAGCCGCGCGGCGCGGATGTGGCGGCGAAAACTGGCCTGCTGATCGGGCCGCGGCGAGCGGTCATAGAAATAGTCCAGCCCCGATTTGCCGATGCCGACGACGCGCGGATGCTCGGCCAATTTCGCGATGTGTTCCGCCGTAAATTCTGAAGCTTCGGCCGCGTCGTGCGGATGCTGCCCGACGGTGCACCAGACGTTCGGGTAGGCCTCGGCCAGCGCGATCACCTTGGCGCTCTCGGTCAACCGCGTTCCGATCGTCACCACCTTGCCCACACCCGCCGCTGCGGCTCGCTCAAGCAGGCCCGGCACTTCGTCGGGCTCGAAATAGTCCAGGTGGCAGTGTGAATCGACGAGCATCCGTGTGTTATGCCGCGTTCTCGACGTAGCGCGGGAAAACCCCCTCGGGCTTCGGCAGCGCAATCCCGTCCGCCAGCGGCGTGCTCAATGCCGCCAGATCGCGCTCACCCGGCGGCACCCCGAGCTGGTCGAGCATCTTGGCCATGCTCGCCGGCATGAAGGGCTGCAGCACGGTCGCGATCACCCTCAGCGCATCCGCCAGCACCCGCAGCACCGTCGCCATCCGCGGCGGATCGGTCTTGCGCAGCGCCCAGGGCGCCTGATGGTCGATATAGGCGTTGGCGGCGCGGATCACCTTCCAAACGCTCTCCAGCGCCTCGCCGAACGCCTGCCGGTCGAGCTGCTCGCGCAGCAGTTCGGGCAGAGCCTCGGCCGATGCGAGCAGCGTCGCGTCCTCGGCAATGACGACGCCCCTGCCCGGCAGCCTGCCCTCGCAGTTGCGCGCGATCAGTGACAGCGAGCGCTGCGCCAGGTTGCCGAGATCGTTCGCCAGCTCGCCGTTCATGCGCGTCACCAGCGAGCGGCGGCTGAAATCGCCATCGTTGCCGAACGGGACCTCGCGCAGCAGGAAGTAGCGCACCGGATCGACACCGTAGGTCGCCGCCAGCTCGCGCGGGTCGATCACGTTGCCGAGCGACTTGCTCATCTTTTCGCTTTCGACGGTCCACCAGCCGTGCGAAAAGATACGTTTCGGTGGCGCGATGCCGGCCGCCATCAGGAAGGCCGGCCAATAGACCGCGTGGAAGCGCACGATCTCCTTGCCGACGATGTGCAGATCCGCCGGCCAGAACGCCCAGCGCGGCGATGATTTATCGGGAAAGCCGGCGGCCGTGATGTAGTTGGTCAGCGCGTCCAGCCACACATAGATCACGTGCGCCGGATCACCGGGCACCGGAATGCCCCAGCGGAAGCTGGTGCGGCTGATCGACAGGTCGGACAACCCGCCGCGCACGAAGCTCAGCACCTCGTTACGCCGCGACGGTGGCGCGATGAAATCGGGATGGGCTTCGTAGAAATCGAGCAGCTTGCTCTGCCAGGCGGAGAGCTTGAAGAAATACGACGGCTCGAGCACCCACGCCACCGGCGCGCCGGACGGCGCCACCCGGCTGCCGTCCGGGCGCACCGTCAGCTCGTCCTCGCCGTAGAAGGATTCATCGCGGACGGCGTACCAGCCCTCGTAATGGCCGAGATAGATTTCCCCCCGCTGTTGCAGCCGCCGCCATAGCTCGGCGCAGGAGCGCTTGTGCCGCTCCTCCGTGGTGCGGATGAAATCGTCGTTGGAGATGTTCATGGCCGCCGCCATGTCGCGGAAATCGGCGGAAACCCGGTCGGCGAAGTCCAACGGGTCGAGCCCCACGTCGCGCGCCGCCGCCTCCACCTTCTGTCCGTGCTCGTCGGTGCCGGTCAGGAAGAACACGTCGAACCCGTCCAGCCGCTTCCACCGCGCCAGCACGTCGGCCGCGATCGACGTGTAGGCGTGCCCGATATGCGGGGCGCCATTCACGTAATAGATCGGAGTTGTCAGATAGAATTTTGGTTTCATTCGGTTCCCAACAGGCGCAGGCCGAACACGACCGCCTGCCGCTTGTCCAGGTGGAAACGCTCGGTCTCGTCCTTCAGGCGAGCCAGCGCGTGCCACACGTCGCCCCAGGCGGCAAGGGGACGCAGCCCGGCGATCCGCGCCTCCTCCGGATCGGCCGAGCCCCGCGCCGCGCGCCGCACCGCCGCGCCGAGCGCGTTGCGCAACAGGTCCATGAACGTCTCGAACGCCGTGTCGCTCCGCCCCAGCGCGTCGGCGACCGCGTGCGCGCGCGCGATGGACATGCGGGGCAGTTCGGCCATGACCTGCTCGACCAGCCCCGCGAGCGCGACGCCTTCGTCGGCGGCGAGCCGCAGCGCGCGCCCCGGCGATCCGTCGGCGAGCGCGGCGAGGCGGTCCCGGTCGGTGGGCGCCATGTCCGGCAGGTAGCGGGCGAGCAGGGCTTGCATGTCCGAAAGCGGCAGCGGCGCGAGCCGGAGCCGGCGGCAACGGCTGCGGATCGTCGGCAGCAACCGCCCCGGCGCGTTGCAGACCAGCAGCAACATCGCCCGCGCGGGCGGTTCCTCCAGCACCTTGAGCAGCGCGTTGGCGGCGTTGCGGTTCAACTCCTCGGCGCCATCCAGGACGACCACACGCCACCCGCCCTCGGCCGGCGTCAGGCGCAGGAAGCCCGCGATGGCGCGCACGTCCTCAACGACGATCTCGCTGCGCTGCCGTTTGCGCTTCTCGTCCCATTCCCGCTCGACCGTCAGCAGGTCGGCATGGGTGCCAGCCGCGACGCGGCGAAACACGGGATGATCGGACGCGAGGTCCAGCGCCTCGCCCGGCGCCCCGGCGAGCAGCCAGCGGGCGAACCGGAAAGCGAGCGTGGCCTTGCCGATCCCGGGCGGTCCGGCGAGCAGCCAGGCATGATGCAGTCGCCCGGCCTGCGCCGCCTCGCGCATGGCGGCCTCGGCCTGGGCGTGCCCGATCAGGATCGGATTGGCGCGGGGTTCGGGGGGCATCGTCTGGCTACGGGACGTGGTTGCTCCCCGCAGCATACCGCGGATGCCGAGGTTGCGCTTGCCGGGTCATGGACAAGCGGGCGAGATTTGGTTTCGCTTGGCGAAAAAGCTCGGAGGTGCAGATATCGTCTCGTTCGTCTCGGCGACGCCACCGGCGACCACGTTTCGGCCGTCGCGGCGACCACGCTGGACGACGAGCGGCTGGTGGTCGCCAGCGTGTTCCGGATGGTCGGCGGCCGGGTGACGCCATGACCGAGGTTCCGGACCGACCAATGTGCCCGGCATGGCACGGTTGATCTGCATCAACGGCCTCTGGCAGAGTTCTGTCTTAAGCAGATTCGCGACCGCGCCGGCGGGTTTGCGGGCCGCAGCGCGCCGCCGCTGTCGGATGTCCGGTGCCGCTGTCCCGTGCCGCTGGGGGCGGCGCGTGGACAGTCGGAACAAGGCGGACGCTTCGATCCGGCCGATAAGCCGGGAGGCTCGGTTCATGTCCGAAGTAAGCGCGTGAACCCTGTCGCCCTGGTGTGGCTCGAATTCGGCGCCTGTGTCGCGCTGGTCGGCCTCGCCGGCCCGCGGCTGTCGCGCAGCGGCGACGTGATCGCGGACAAGACGGGGCTCTCGGGAAGCTGGATCGGACTGATCCTGATCGCCACCGTCACCTCGCTCCCCGAACTGGTGACCGGGGCGAGCGCGGTGACGGTCGCCGCCGCGCCCGAGATCGCGGTCGGCGACGTGCTCGGCAGTTGCGTGTTCAACTTGGCGATTCTGATCGTCGTCGATTTTCTCCAGCGTGGCGAAAGCGTGTACCGCCGCGTGCGCCAGGGCCACATCCTCTCGGCCGGTTTCGGCGTCATCCTGATCGGTTTCGCCGGCATGAGCCTGCTGCTGCACGGCCAGGGCGCGTCGTTCGCCATCGGACGAATCGGCGGCTACACGCCCATCATCTTCGGCCTGTACGCGCTCGGGATTCGAGCCGTGTACAGCTACGAGCGCGAGCATCGCGAGCGAGCCGCCGAAGATGTGGCGGCACGCTATCCGCACATTACGCTGCGCTGGGCGGTGATCACCTACGCCGCCGCATCGGTAATGATCGTGCTGGCCGGCGCGGCGCTGCCGTTCGTCGCGGCCCGGCTCGCCGAGGTCATGGCGTGGAACCGGACCTTCGTGGGCACGCTGCTGGTGGCCGGGGTCACGTCGCTGCCGGAGCTCGTCGTCTGTATCGCGGCGGTCCGGCTCGGGGCGCTGGACATGGCGATGGCGAACCTGCTGGGTAGCAATCTGTTCAACATGGTCGTGCTCGGTATCGACGACCTTCTGTTCGCGCGCGGTCCGCTGCTCTACCGGGTCTCGCCGGTGCACGCGGTCTCGGCCATGTCCGCGGTCATCATGTCGGGAATCCTCATCGCCGGGATCGTGTACCGGCCGCGGCGCCGGATATTTCGCACGGTCGGCTGGATCAGCCTGGCGCTGTTCACGATGTATCTGCTCAACTCCTACGTGCTCTATCTGCATGGAACTTGACGCGCCCGAAGCGGCGGCTCCCGCCTGGCATACGCTTAGTCCGGACAGCGCCGCGGCGCGGCTCGGCGCCGATCCGGCGCGCGGCCTCTCGGAAGCCGAGGCGGTCGGGCGTCAGGCGCGATTCGGCCCGAACGCCATTCGCGAGGCGGCGCGGCCGAGCAAGCTCCGCATGCTGCTCGCGCAGTTCACCGATTTCATGATCCTGCTGCTGATCGCCGCCGCGGCGGTTTCGGGGATCATCGGCGACGCCGAGGACACGGTGGTCATCCTGTGCATCGTGGTGCTCAACGCCGCGGTCGGTTTCGTGCAGGAATTCCGCGCCGAGCGCGCCATGGAGGCGCTGCAGCGGCTCGCCGCGCCCGGCGCCGTCGTGGTGCGCGACGGAAGGCACGAGGCGGTTCCTGCAGCCGCGCTCGTGCCGGGCGACGTGGTGCTGCTGGAGGCCGGCAACGCGGTGCCGGCCGATCTCCGCCTGCTCGAAGCGGTGGATTTGAAGATCGGCGAGGCGGCGCTCACCGGGGAATCGGTGCCAGTGGAGAAGCACGCCGACGCCAGCGGCGATCCAGACCTGCCGCTCGCCGATCGGCGCAACATGGCGTTCAAGGGCACCGCCGTCCTGTATGGCCGCGGCCGAGGGCTGGTCGTCGGCACCGGCATGGCGACCGAACTCGGCCGGATCGCCGGCATGCTGGCGAGCGCCGGCGCGACGCGGACGCCGCTGCAGCAGCGCCTCGCGCTATTCGGGCGGCAGATCACCGTCGCCGCATTGGTGATCTGCGCGGTCATCTTTGCCACCGGGCTGCTGCGCGGCGAGCCGCCCATGCTGATGCTGTTGACCGCGCTCAGCCTGGCGGTGGCCGCCATACCGGAGGCCATGCCCGCGGTGGTGACCGTGCTGCTCGCCCTCGGCGCCGCCCGGATGGCGCGCGAGCGGGCCCTGATCCGCCGGCTGCCCGCCGTCGAGACGCTCGGCTCGGTGACGACCATCTGCTCCGACAAGACCGGCACGCTGACGCGCAACGAAATGCGCGCGGTCGAGGCGTATCTGGCCGGCGGGCGCGTCGCCGTCGGCGACATCGATCCGGCACGCGAGCCGGCGACCACGCTCCTGCTCGCGCTCGCGCTCTGCAACGACGTGGCGCGCGGCGGCGATGGCGGGATGCTCGGCGACCCGACGGAAGTCGCGCTCTGGCGCGCCGCCGCGGAGGCCGGCATCGACAAGGACGAGCGCGAACGCGCCGCGCCGCGGGTGCTGGAATTCCCCTTCGAGTCCGAGCGCAAGCGCATGACCACGCTGCACGCCGGCGCGGCGGGGATAGTCGGCTTTACCAAGGGCGCGCCGGAGACGGTGCTGCCGCGCTGCGCCACGATCGCCACTGGGGCCGCGACTGGGGCGGGCGTGGCGCCGATCGACCAGGCCCGCCTCATGCAGGCCGCCGAAGACATGGCGGAGGACGGGTTGCGGGTGCTCGCCGTGGCATGCCGCCGCTGGGGCGCGCTGCCCACCGAGCGCGCCGCCGATGCCGTCGAGCGGGACCTGACGCTACTCGGGCTCGTGGGATTGCTCGATCCACCGCGGGAGGAAGCCGCGGCGGCGGTGGCGACGTGCCGGGCGGCCGGCATCACGCCGGTCATGATCACCGGCGACCATCCGGTCACCGCCCGCGCCATCGCCCGACAGATCGGGATGCTGGACGAGGGCGGCGCGGTGCTGACCGGGCGCGAGTTGCAGGCCCTGAGCGAACAGCAATTGCAACGGCGCGTGCGCGACGTGCGCGTCTACGCCCGGGTCGATCCGGCGCAGAAGATCCGCATAGTTACGGCCTTGCAGCAAGCGGGCGAGATCGTCGCCATGACGGGCGACGGCGTGAACGACGCGCCGGCACTCGCGCGCGCCGAAATCGGCGTCGCCATGGGCAAGGTGGGCACCGACGTCGCCCGCGAATCCGCCAGCCTGATCCTGCTCGACGACAACTTCGCGACTATCGTGACCGCGGTGCGCGAAGGCCGGCGCATCTACGACAACATCCGCAAGTTCATCCGCTTCGTCGTCACCTGCAATTCCGCCGAAATCTGGACCATTTTCCTTGCCCCCTTCCTTGGGCTGCCGGTGCCGCTGCTGCCGATCCAGATCCTCTGGATGAACCTGGTCACCGATGGGTTGCCCGGTTTGGCGCTGGCGGCGGAACCGGCCGAACGCGACATCATGCGCCGCCCGCCGCGCCCGCCCCGCGAGGGCTTGTTCGCCGGCGGCATGATCTGGCAGGTGATCTGGGTCGGGCTGCTGATGGCGGCGATCACGCTGGTGACGCAGGCCTATGCGGTGCGTTTCGGGCTCGCGCACTGGCGGACGATGGTCTTCACGGTGCTGACCCTGACGCAGATGTGGCAAGTGCTGGCTATCCGATCCGATCGCGAAACCCTGTTCGAGCAGGGCGTGTTTTCCAATCTCCCGCTGCTCGGCGCGGTGCTGCTGACCTTCGTGCTGCAGCTCGCGGTGATCTACGTCCCGCCGCTCAACCCGATCTTCAGCACGGCGCCGCTGACCGCGGCGGAGCTGCTGGCCAGCATCGGGATGGCCAGCATCGTTTTCGTCGTCCTCGAAAGCGCCAAGCGCCTCGCCCGCATCGGCGCGCGCCGCCATTAGTAGGTTCTTGCGTATCCCGGAGGTAAGCTGTGGGCTCCGTGGCCGACCTTTGCGACCGGGGAACGAGGACGTCGTATTGCCTGCGCGCATCGAAGACTATGCCCTGATCGGCGACTGCGAAACCGCCGCGCTCGTCAGCCGCGACGGGTCGATCGACTGGCTCTGCTGGCCGCGCTTCGACAGCTCGGCCTGTTTTGCCGCCCTGCTCGGCGGACCCGAGCACGGACGATGGCTGATCACGCCCGTCGGCGATGCCGTCGAAACCAGCCGCGCCTACCGCGGCGACACGCTCGTGCTGGACACGCGGTTCAAGACGCCGGACGGGGCGGTTCTGCTCACGGACTTCATGCCGCTCAGGGGCACGAACTCCGACGTGATTCGCCAGGTGACGGGTCTCAGCGGCCGCGTGCCGATGCGTACCGAGCTGATCATCCGCTTCGACTACGGCAGGACGGTGCCGTGGATCACCCGGATCGACGGCGGCGTCCTGCGCGCCATCGCCGGCCCGCACATGCTGGTGCTCCATACGGAAACGCAATTACGCGGCGAGGATCTTCTCCACGGTCGGCGAATTCACCATTGCCGCCGGCGAGACGGTGCATTTCACCCTCACCTACGGCCCGTCGCATTTGCCGCCGCCTTCGCCGATCGCCCCCGACGAGGCCCTGGCCGACACGGAGGCATTCTGGCTGAACTGGGCCGACCGCTGCGCCGTTCGGGGCAACACCTGGGACGACGCGGTCCTGCGCTCCCTGATGACGCTGAAGGCGCTGACCTATCGGCCCACGGGCGGCATCGTCGCGGCGGCGACCACCTCGCTGCCCGAGCGGATCGGTGGGCCGCGCAACTGGGATTACCGCTTCTGCTGGCTGCGCGACGCCACCTTCGCGTTGCTCGCGCTGATGGACGGTGGCTTCTACGAGGAGGCGCGCGACTGGCGCGACTGGCTGGTGCGCGCCGTCGCCGGCAGCCCGGGGCAGATCCAGATCATGTACGGCCTGGCCGGCGAGCGCGACTTGCCCGAGCGCGAATTGCCCTGGCTGCCGGGCTACCGGGACTCGGCGCCCGTGCGCGTCGGCAACGCGGCGGCCGACCAGCTCCAGCTCGATGTGTTCGGCGAAGTCGCGGACGTGCTGCACAGCGCCCGCAACAGCAGTCTCGCCCCGAGCGAGGCCGCCTGGCAGCTCGAACTCGCGCTGTCCGAGCATCTGGAACGGGTCTGGCACCTGCCCGACGAGGGCATCTGGGAAGTGCGCGGCCCGCGCCGCCCGTTCACGCATTCGAAGATCATGACCTGGGTGGCGTTCGATCGCGTGGTCAAGGCGATCGAAACCTTCGGTCTCCCGGGTCCGCTGGAGCGCTGGCGCACGCTGCGCGACCGCATCCATGCCGAGGTGTGCCGCAACGCCTACGACCGGGACCAGAACAGCTTTGTCCAGTCCTACGGCGCGCGCGAGCTGGACGCGAGCCTGCTGCTGATCCCGCTGGTGGGCTTCCTGCCGGCGACCGACCCGCGCGTGGTCGGCACGGTGGAGGCGATCCAGCGGCGCCTCGCGGTGGATGGACTACTGCTGCGTTACGATACGGAAGCGTCGGACGACGGCTTGCCGCCGGGTGAAGGCGCGTTCCTGGCGTGCAGCTTCTGGCTGGCCGACAACCTGGTGCTGCAAGGGCGGCGGGACGAGGCGCGGGAGCTGTTCGAGCGGCTGGTGGCGCTGCGCAACGACGTGGGCTTGCTGTCGGAGCAGTATGACGCGCGCAACGGCCGCATGCTGGGCAATTTCCCGCAGGCGTTCTCGCACGTCGCCCTGGTCAACACGGCATTGAACCTGATGCGCGCCGGCGGCGAGGGTCCCGCGGAGCAGCGCGGCGGCGCGCCGGCGGCGGACGAAGGCACGGATTCCGGCGACGTCGACCATGCCCCGTCCCCCTGAAACCGGGCGCGCTCCGGACGTGGCCATACCGCGGCCGATCTGGTCGCCGTGCCTGAATTTTCGTCGGGCGCGTGCAACGACGCGAGCGCCGCTCCCGCCCCTTGCGCGGCGAGGTCGGGTTTCGCCAAAGTAGCGGCCGCACAGCAACGGACGACCCCGTGCTCGACTTGCTCGGCAACGCCGTGATCTCCGGGCTGCTGCTCGGCGGCTTTTACGCCGCCGTCACGGTCGGGCTGTCGATCTCGTTCGGCATGCTCGACATCGTCAATGTCGCGCATCCTTCTTTCGTCATTCTCGGCTCCTACCTCGCCTATGCCGCCAATGCCTCGCTCGGGCTCGATCCGCTGCTGGCCGGCACCGCGTTGCTGCCGGTCTTCTATCTGCTCGGTGTCGCCATCTACCGGGTCTACAACGTGGCCTTCGAGCGCCGCGGCGAGGCGTCGCTGCAAGGGCTCGCCTTCTTCTTTGGCCTCGTGTTCATCACCGAGGTTGCGCTCGTGCTGGTATTCGGCGTCGATTACCGTATGGTCGATGCGCCGTATGTGCGCGGCGCGCTGCATCTCGGTGTCATCGAGTTGCCGTTCCGTCTACTGGTTCCCTGCCTGGTCTCGCTCGCCCTGATCGGCGCGCTGCAGTGGTTTCTGACCCGCAGCTTCACCGGCCGCGCCATCCTGGCGGTGGCGCAGGACGAGATGGCGCTGCGGCTGATGGCGGCCAACCCCGACCGCGTGAAGCGCATCGCCTTCGGCCTCTCCATCGCCACCGCCTCGCTCGCCGGCGCCATTCTCATCGTGATCCAGCCGGTCGAGCCATCGGTGGCGCGCGATTACATCGGGCGCGTGTTCGCGATCTGCGTGCTGGGCGGGCTCGGCAGCATTCCCGGAATGTTGGCGGCAGCGATGGCGCTCGGCATCGTCGAAAACCTGACCGCGACGTTTTACGGCCCGTCCTGGTCGCCGGCCGTTTCGTTCGGATTTCTGCTGGGCGCGCTCGCATTGCGGCCGGCCGGGCTGCTCGGACGGCGCTGAATGCGCAACCGGTATTTCGCCGCGCTCGCGGTGCTCGTCGCCATTCTGGTCTTCGCCGCGGCGCGCGCGATCGGCAACGATTACGTGTTCTTCGCAGGTTACGTCGTGCTGCAATACGTGGTGCTGGCGACGGCATGGAACATTCTCGGCGGCTACACCGGCTACGTGAATTTCGGCACCGCGGCGTTCCTGGCCATGGGCGCCTATTGCACGGTCGCGCTGCACAAGCTCGCCGCGCCGCCGTTACCGGTGCTGATCCTCGCCGGCGGCGCCATCTCCGGCGTGGTCGGGTTGCTGACCGGCTATCTCACGCTCCGGCTGCGCGGCGCGTATTTCTCCATCGCCACCCTGGCGCTGGCGGTGGTCGTGCAAACGCTGGTGGTGAACTGGGATTTCGTCGGCGGCTCGCGCGGCGCCTACATCGTGCGCCCCGCGCATGCGCCGCTGATCGGCGGCGGCTACATGCAGTATCTGTTCCTACTGATGCTGGGGCTCGCCGTCCTGTCCGTGGCGACCGCGCGCGCCATCGAGCGCTCGCGCCTCGGCTACGGCTTCGCCGCCATTCGCGACGACGAACTGGCGGCGGAAGCCTCCGGCGTGCCGACCCTGCGGCTGAAGCTGATCGCCACCGCGCTCTCCGGCGGGTTCATGGGCATGGCCGGCGCGCCCCTGCCCTACTACGTCACCTATCTCGATCCGACCTCCGGGTTCAGCCTGGGCTACGCGGTCAACAGCATCGCCATGCCGCTGATCGGCGGCACGCAGACCTGGGCCGGGCCGGTGATTGGCGCGGTGCTGCTGGCGACGCTGCAGCAATGGGTGAACGTAACGATCTCCTCCTCGCTCAGTCTGTTGATCGTCGGCGTCATGCTTGTGGGTTTCGTCATCGCCGCGCCGAACGGCATCATCGGCCTGCTGCGGTGGCGGCGGCGGCGGCCGCAGTGAACACGGCGCTGTTGCAGGTGAACGGGCTGATCAAGCGCTTCGGCGGCTTCGTCGCGCTCGACGAGATCGCCTTCGCGGTCGGCCCCGGCGAGCGCGTCGGCCTGATCGGCCCGAACGGCTCCGGCAAGAGCACCTTGGTGAGCTGCATCTGCGGCACACTGCGCCACGACGCCGGCAGCGTGCGCTTCGGCGGCCGGGTTTTGGACGGGCTGGCGGCGCATCGGCGCACGCGCCTCGGCATCGCGCGCAGCTTCCAGTTACCGCGGCCGTTCGCCACGCTGTCGCTCGCCGACAATCTGCGCATTCCGATGCTTTATGCGCTGGGCGGACGCGCGAGTGGCGACGGCTCGGTCGAGGACCGCTGCGCCGGGCTGCTGCGCATGGTCGGACTTGCCGACAAGGCACGGCGCCGGCCGCGCGAACTCACGCAGATCGACATGCGCAAGCTGGAACTCGCGCGCGCCATGGCGGCCGAGCCGAAACTGCTGCTGGCCGACGAGGCCATGGCCGGATTGTCGCCGCAGGAAGCGGACGAGATCCTGGCGCTGCTGCTGCGGCTAAACGAGCACGGTGTCGCCATCGTCCTGATCGAGCACATCATGCGCGTGGTGATGCAATTTTCCTCGCGCGTGGTGGTGCTGGTCGCCGGGCGCAAGATCGCCGATGCGCCGCCGGAACAGGTGGTGCGCCAGACCGACGTGATCGAGGCCTATCTTGGCCGCCAGCCTTAGCATCGCCGGGCTGGAAGCCGGCTATGGCGCGGTGCGCGTGCTGCACGACGTCACGCTCGCGCTCGGCGCCGGTGAAACCGTCGCCCTGCTCGGCACCAACGGCAACGGCAAGAGCACGCTGATGCAATGCGTGATGGGCATCGTGCGCCCGAGCGCCGGGCATATCGTGGCGGAGATCGACGGCGCGCGTCACCAGCTCGCGGGGTTGTCCACCGAGGCCATCGTCGATCTCGGCATTGCCTTCGTGCCCGAAGGGCGGCGGCTGTTCCCGCGGCTGACGGTCGCGGAAAACTTGCTGATGGGCGCGTTCCGCCGCGCCGCCCGCGCGAGCCTGACACGCAACCTCGATTTCTGCCTGGAGGTGTTCCCGCGGCTGAAGGAACGCCGCCGCCAGCTTGCCGGCAGCATGAGCGGGGGCGAGCAGCAGATGCTGGCCCTGGCGCGCGCCCTGATGTCGGCGCCGCGGATTCTGCTGATCGACGAGCCCTCGGTCGGCCTGGCGCCGCTGCTGGTGAGCCGGATGATGGAGAAGATCGCCGAGCTGAAGCAGGGTTACGGGCTATCGGTGTTGATGGCCGAGCAGAACTTCGCGCAGGCGGTGCGCATCGCGGATCGGGGCTACGTGATCGTCCACGGCCGCATCGCCTTCGAGGGACGCTCGGCCGAGGAACTGCGCGACAACGAGCTGATCCGGCAGTTCTACCTCGGCATGTGATGCCGCCGGCCGCGAGGATCGCCCGCTGATCGAGGATGGTGCCAGGCAGTGGCGAAGCCCGACGCCTATTGAATTTTAACCCAGGACAGTCCGAGGAACGTCGCTCTGTCGGGCCCGATCAGCTGGAACCGGAGAGGTACCCGAATTTGGGCCGATAGGCTGGTCCGGAATGCAACCCGCGAACGTGCAGACCAACCAGCCGCTGCGTTGATAGTCGAATGTCGCGGGAGAGGTGAATCGATAGGAGCCGCTATCGATAATCTTGCCTCCCACCCCTCGCCCACCGCTGCCGCCCTCGACCAAAATTTCTCGACGATACTGGCCGTCCGGACTCAGGTAGAGCGTTTGAACGTCGCTGACGCCCGGCCGCCGCATCGTGCTCGGCGTTCCCTCGACACCCGAGCGCCAGACGCCGCTGACCGCACCATTCTGCGCGGCGGCGGTCGCCGCCAACAGGCATGCGCCGAGGAGCCAAACGCAAGCGCCAAGCATCATCCGCCTTGCAACCGCGGGATCGGAGTTCAGGCGTCGCACCGACAGCACGCCGAGTTTCACAAGTGACGCCCTCATTTTGCATCCAATCCGACGGTCACGCTGGGCAACTCAGCAAGCGTTCCCCAGGCCCTGGTGAATCGCACCGGCTGGGATCACTCAATCGGATAATTCGGTCAGGCTCTGAGCTGAGAGCCCCGGGTAAACCGGACAGCCGACCCCACCGATTGTGGACAGGCGAGCGGGGTGACCCACATAGGCCGGCTAGCCCCCACCGGCAGGGTAAGCCGCGCCGGGGGGCGGGTAACCCGGGCCGTTCGGGTAAGCGCCGCCGGCCGGATAGCGGCCGTCAGCTGGGGTGCCCTCGCCGGGGGGCGGGTAAGCCGCACCGTTAGGGTTGACGCCTCCGTACGGATGCGGTGCCCCATTTGGATACCTCCCGCCATACGGGTAGCCCCCATAGCGGTAAGGATAGCCGTAGTAACCGTTGTAGCCGTACGGGTAATAACAGGCAGTCGTGGGGCCACACAGGCCCAGCAGGGCGAGAAACGGGAGCAGCAGACGCAGCCTACCTGGGATCAACATGATGATCTCCGTTCGCGTCGGACCATGTTACCAGCGCCATTACAGCACTGTGCATTACGCAAGTCCAACTATTTGATTTAAGACCGTCGCCCCTGTGTCGCCTTCCTTCGAGTTGAGGGTTGCGGTCGGGAGGGACCTATGGCCGTCCCACCCTCAGTTCGGGCCGGGCATCATCAGGCCACGACAGCATGCACGAAAACCTCGGAAAATTGCGCCCGTCTGAGAGCCTGAGCCAAACCGGGCGGGCGGCGGTATGCCGGCTGGACAGGCGAGGGAGGCGGGAGTGGCATAAGCCCCACGATCGGGCAAACCGTCACACTGGGGGTGCCGTCGCGGAAGTGGTGGAAATTCGGGGTGGTGTAGTCTCCGGCTGATGCAACAACCCGATTCGGCGGTGAGACGCCGAAGGAGACCACACCATGGACAAGGATGGCAGAAACACCGCAACGGAGTCGCCGGTCTTGTTCGGTGAGCAATGGTTCGATCCGATCGAGACCGCCATCCGAGATCAGATTCGCGGCTTCATCGAGGCGCTGGTGGACGAGGAGCTGAACCAAGCGCTGGGCCGCGCACGCTACCAGCGGCCCGGCGGCGCAGCGGACGCCGATGCCGTGGCCGAAACGGTCGGATATCGGCATGGTCGGCGGGACCGCCGGCTGCTCGGTTCGTTCGGTCCGGTGACCATCAGCGTGCCGCGCGCGCGGTTGAGCGATGCCGATGGCAGGC
The DNA here is from genome assembly GCA_963761015.1 of uncultured Alphaproteobacteria bacterium. GTDB lineage: Bacteria > Pseudomonadota > Alphaproteobacteria > Acetobacterales > Acetobacteraceae > CAVXFL01. The sequence goes on along the minus strand of CAVXFL010000016.1, from coordinate 406,383 downwards.
GCCAGGAATGGCGCAGCAACGTGCTGCCACGCTACGCGCGGATGACCAGGCACGTCGAGGCGCTGATTGCTGGCGCCTACCTGTCCGGCACCAACACGCGCCGGGTGCGGCGGGCATTGGCGGCGCTGTTCAAGGGCGCGGTGTCGAAGGACACGGTGAGCCGGGTCTGGCGGCGGGTGCAAGCCGACTGGCAAGCATGGTGCCATCGTTCATTGGCGGATGAAGACGTTGTCCGGCTCGTTCTCGACGGCACGGTGGTGCGGGTGCGGCTCGATCGCCGCGCGACGTCGATCTCGCTGTTGGTGGCGCTGGGCATCCGGCGCGACGGCCAAAAGGTGTTGCTTGCGGTGCGCAACATGGGGGGTGAGAGCGAGGCCGCCTGGCGCAGCCTGCTCGATGATCTGGTCGCGCGCGGGCTGAAGGCGCCGGAGTTCGTCATCGTGGACGGCGCGCCCGGGCTGGAAAAGGCGCTCGCGCTGGTGTGGCCCGCGGCGCTGGTGCAGCGCTGCACGGTGCACAAGCATCGCAACCTGTTGGCGCACGCTCCTGAACGCCTGCATGAGGAGATCTCGGCCGACTACAACGACATGATCTACGCCAAGGCGGCGCAGGAGATCGAAACGCGCCGCAAGTCGTTCTTGCGCAAGTGGAGGCTGAAATGCCGCGCCGTGGCGGACAGCCTCCAGGAAGCAGGAGACCGGCTGTTCACCTTCACCCGGTTGCCCGAAAGCCAGTGGCGATCGGCCCGCACCACCAATGCGATCGAGCGGCTGCACGAGGAGTTCAAGCGCCGTATCAAGACGCAGACCGTGCTGCCCTCGGCGGAAACCGCGGCGATGCTGTTCTGGGCATTGCTCGCGTCGGGTCAGATCACCATGCGCAAGGTCGACGGCTGGCAGACGCTCTCTCAACCGCCTGCTCTTCAATGCATTGATCTCGCCGCGTGATGCGATAAGCTGATCCCGTCGGAGATGCCCGCCAAGGCAATTTCCACCAAATTCGCGACACCACCACACTGGGACCTCGCACCCCGCAAGGCGGCAGCCAACCGCGCCGTTGTCCGGCAGGTGCGTTTCGCAGGCGTGGGGGCGGGTTCAGAGTCGGGTGCCGGGATCAATGAGCAGGCACAGGGCGGTGAACCGCATTGAGCGGCGCAGACCCTGGCGGTCGACGGCCTACTTCACCGTGCTATAACCCTTCCCCAGATAGCGCGGCGGCGGATGGTCTGGCATTCGGCTATCGGGTACGGCCACTGGAACGCATTACTGCTCGCTGCGAGCCTGGTCGGCGCCTCAGCTTTTGCTACCCAGGAGCTCCCCAAAGCCTAGCCCTGGGGAGCAATGGAATCTCTAATCACCGAAATCACTGGTCGGAGCGGCGGGATTTGAACCCACGACCCCCAGTCCCCCAGACTGATGCGCTACCAGGCTGCGCTACGCTCCGATACCGACCCCTCCATTTAGCAGCGCCCGGCGTCGCCGGCAACGCAAGCTCAGGCCAGCAGCCGGCGCAGATCCTCGAGCGCCCGCAACGTGACCGTGAGCAGGTTGCGCAGCGCCACCGTCTCGTCCGCGGCCCGCCGCTCGGGTGCTCGCGTTTCCGGCTCCGAGGCGCCGGAGCGCGCGGCCCCACGTGGCGGCAACGGCAGCGGCATCGGTGACGCCAGACCGGGCATCGGCAATCGCGGCTCGGCGGGCGGCTCGTCGGCATCCGCCCGCTCGTCCGCCGGGGGCGGCGGGATGTCGTCGCCGAGCTTGCCCCCGCCCTCGCGCAACAGCCGCTGCACGCCCTTGATCGTATAGCCTTCGATGTACAGCAGATCCGAAATGCGCCGCAGCAGCGAAATGTCGTCGGGCCGGTAATAGCGCCGGCCGCCGCCGCGCTTCAGCGGCCGGACCTGCGGGAATTTCGTCTCCCAGAAGCGCAGCACGTGCTGCGGGATGTGCAGTTCGTCGGCGACCTCGCTGATGGTGCGGAACGCGTTCGGGGCCTTGCGCGGCCGGTTGCGCCCGGGCGCGGCCTGGCCGTTGCCGTCCGAAGCCGATGGCAGCGGGCGAAATGCCTCCTCGGGCGTCATTCGTCGTCACCCGGGGCCGGTGCCTCGCCGTTCACCTGCGCCTTCAACACCTGGCTCGGCCGGAACACCAGCACCCGTCGCGGCAGGATCGGCACCTCGATGCCGGTTTTCGGATTGCGCCCGATCCGGCGCCCCTTCTGGCGCACCGAAAACGTGCCGAATCCGCTGACTTTAACCGATTCTCCCGCCTCGAGCGCGGCGCACATCCGCTCCAGCACCGATTCCAGCAGCGCGGCCGAACTCGTTCCGCGACAGGCCGACCTGCGTGTAGATCTTTTCCGCGAGATGCGAGCGGGTGACCGTCTGCATGCCGCAAGGCTAGGCGCGGTTGTGCCGCGCCGTCAACAAAATCGCGAATGTTCAGATGGTTGCGCGCGAAAGACATGGCAAGCGCGGCAACTTGGTTACATGCGTACGAGCGCCGAGCCCCAGGTCAGGCCCCCGCCCAGCGCTTCCATCAGCACCAGGTCGCCGGCGCGGATGCGGCCGTCGTTCACCGCCTCGGCCAGCGCCAACGGAATCGAGGCGGCCGAGGTGTTGGCGTGCCGGTCCACCGTCACCACCACCCGCTCCGGCGGCAGGCCGAGCTTGCGCTCCATCGCGTCGATGATGCGGCGATTGGCCTGGTGCGGTACCAGCCAGTCCACCTGCTGGCGCTCCAGCCCATTCGCGGCGAGCGCCTCGTCGACTGCTTCCGCGAGGCGGTTGACGGCGTGGCGGAACACTTCACGGCCGTTCATGGCGAGCGTGCCCGGCCGGTCCGGCCGGCCGACCGCACCGTCGACGTAGAGGATGTCGCCGAGCGTGCCTTGCGCGTGAAGATGGGTGGAGAGCACGCCGCGGTCGGCCACCGTGCCGCGCCCCTGCCCGGCGCGAAGATAGACCGCACCGGCGCCGTCGCCGAACAACACGCAGGTGCCGCGGTCGGTCCAGTCCAGGATGCGCGAATAGACCTCGCTGCCGATCACCAGCACGCCACGCGCCTGGCCACCGCGCATCAGGGCGTCCGCGACCGAGAGCGCGTAGACGAAGCCGGCGCAGGCCGCGGCCACGTCGAAGGCGAAGCCGCGCGTGACTCCGAGTTCCGCCTGCACCCGCGCGGCGGTGGCCGGAAAGGCCTGGTCAGGCGTACTGGTCGCCAGCACGATGGCATCGACATCGTCGGCGCCCGCGCCGGCCTCGCGCAGCGCCGCGCGCGCCGCCGCCGCGCCCATGAACGTGGCGGTCTCATGCGGGCCGGCGATGTGCCGCTGGCGGATGCCGGTGCGCTCCCGGATCCACGCATCGGAGGTATCGAGCGAGCGCGACAGCTCCTCGTTGGTCAGCACCAACTCGGGCAGATAGCCGCCGCAGCCCAGGAGCACCGAACGGATCGCCATGATCAGCGGGCCGCGGCGAGACGCGCCGGCCCGTCGTCCTTCTTCGCCGCGCCTACCGGCAGCTCGACCATGCGCTCCAGCCCCTCGCGGATGTGGTCGTTGAAACGATGCACCACCATGTCCATGGCCACATCGACCGCGTGGGCGAAGCCCTTCGCGTCGGTACCCCCGTGCGACTTCACCACCACCCCGTTCAGCCCCAGCATCACCGCCCCGTTGTAGCGCCGCGGGTCCAGCCACTCGCCGAGCCGATCGAGGCTCGCCCGCACCAGCAGATAGCCCAGCCGCGCGGACAGGCTGCTGGTGAACACCTGGCGCAACAGGCCGCCGATCAACTTCAAGGCGCCCTCGCCCGTCTTCAGCGCCACGTTGCCGGTGAACCCGTCGGTAACGATCACGTCCGTCGTGCCGGCGGCGATGTCGTGGCCTTCGACGAAGCCGTAGAATTGCGCCCCGATCGGGCTTTCCCGCAGCACGTCCGCCGCCTGGCGGATGCGCTCGTTGCCCTTCTGCTCCTCGGAGCCGACATTGAGCAGGCCGATGCTCGGCGCCGGCAGCCCGAGCACGGTGCGGGCGAACACGTCGCCCATGACCGCGAATTCCACCAGGTTCCGGGTGTCGCAGGTGAGGTTGGCCCCGAGATCGAGAATCACCACGTCGCCCGCGGCGGACGGCCCGATCGCGGCCATGGCGGGCCGGTCGATGCCCGGCATGGTCTTCAGCACGATCTTGGCGAGCGCCAGCAAGGCGCCGCTGTTGCCCGCCGTGACCACGCCGGCGGCTTCGCCCTCGGCCACCGCGTCGATCGCGATCCGCATGGAGGATTGCCGGATACGCACCGCGGCCGAAGGCTTCATGTCGTTGCCGATCACCTCCGCGGCGTGCCGGACCGTGCAGGCCCGCGCCGCCCGCTTGTGGCGGGCCAGCAGCGGGGCAAGCCGTGCCTCGTCCCCCACGAGCAGGAATTCGGCCGCCGGATGCCGCTCGGCCGCCAGTTCAAGCCCGTCCACCACGATCTCGGGCGCGTGATCTCCGCCCATCGCGTCGACCGCGAGGGTAAAGCTCGGGCTCAATGGAGGATGGTCGCTAATTGGTCCGAGGCGGCCGGCACGCGCGACCTCCTTCAGGCGCGAACGGCGCCCTTCAAGGGCTTGCCGACGGCCACGACCTCGCGACCGTCATAGTGCCCGCAATGGCTGCATACATGGTGCGGCCGCTTCAGCTCGCCGCAGTTCGGGCACTCGGCATGGGCCTCGTGCGGCAGGGCTTGATGGCTGCGCCGCATGCCGCGCCGCGACGGCGAGGTTTTTCGCTTGGGAACGGCCATGGGGAAAGCGCCTCCGTGCTGAGTTTGAGACCGGCCCGAACGCGCGGCAACGGTCACGTAACTGAAATGCTGCGAGCCGCGGCCCTTAGCAGAGGGGGCGGTCGCTCGCAAGCAATCCTCGTCCGGCCGGCGGGAGCCGGCCGCGGCCGCTACTCTATTCCCGATGGCGCAGCCGGGAAAGCCGTTCGAACGGGTGCGCGGCCGAGTCCTGGACATCGCCGAGATCGGGCAGCGCCGCGTCCGGCGCGCGGGGGTATGGATCGAGCGCCAGCGCCAGTTGCTCCGCCGCCGCTTCGCCGAGATCGATCACGCCGCCCTCGTAGGGGATTTCATCGACCGCCTCGGGGTCGATCTCTTCGGCTTCGGTGCCGGCGACCACGAACAGGATTTCGAAATCTTCGCCGACCGATGACGTGAACTCCTCGCTTGTCACGACGCAGGTCCGCACCACCTCGGCGTCGAGTTGCCCGCGCGCGGCGATCACGCCGGCGAGGCCGGGCGTGAGGTGGAACCGGCAGCGCAGGGAGTGGACGGCCGGAATGCGCATCCGAGCCGCCAAAGCGGCGCATTCGGCCGCCGTCGCCTCGACGACGACATCCGGACCGGCCGGCGGCACGGCGTCGGCCGCGACCGGCCGGCGAAGCTCGCCAGTCACCGCGCGGCCTCCGATGCCGGGAGGAACGCCGCCTGCCCGGCCGCGAACGTCGCGAGATCCTGGCCGGCGAGGTGCGCCGCCTGGGCGAACGCCAGCCGCGCCAGCCCGGGCGCACCGCGGGCCGGCTGGCCGAGCCAGACATTGCGGACCAGCGCCGCCGCCAAGGCCTCGGCGTCCGCCGCGTCCATCGCCGAATTGTAAGCGCGCGAGCGGCCGTGAAACGCCTCCCACATCCGGCGCACCTTCTTGCCGACCGACAGGTCGCCCACGCCCATTTCGCGCAGGTTCACGTCCATGTCGCTGAACATGGCGTCGAACACCGCCTGCGCCAGGTCCATCGCCGGCACGGGCAGATCGCGCAATCGCCGGATCAGCAGGTAGGCGTGCAGCCCGACCAGGTCGAAGCGGCCGTTCAGCGTATCCGGGACGCCGAACACGGTATACAGGTACGGGTCGCGCGCCGCCGCGACGGCTAGCCCGTAAAGCAGGAAGCCCGACCGCTCGTGCGGATTGCGGCGCCAGAAAGGGACGAAATGCATGGTTGCCGATGCAGCTTGGGGGCGATCCTGGCCGGGCGCAAGAATCGCGCGGCAATTCGTTGACACGGCTATTATGCCGTGAGACCTGATTTGCCTAGCGCGCGGCGCCCGAGACTACAATCGCCGGTCGCGCGCCTGGTACATGTCTGGCCGAGGATGACGGAATTGCCTGCTCGCTTCCCACTCGCCTTCCCTACCCGCCCGCTTCGCATGGCCTGCGCGGCGCTGCTGATCGCCGTTTCGGCCTCAGCCTGCAGCATCATCGGGCCGCGCGAGCAGGTGCGCGGCAACATGGTCGATCTCGATTCGCTCAAGGAACTGGTGCCGGGCACCTCGACCCGGGCCGATGCCGCCGCCCTCCTGGGCTCGCCGACCACCAAGGCGAGCTTCGACGACAACCGCTGGATCTATATCGGCGAGGTGACGCAGCCACGGATCGCCATGACCCAGGTGGTGATGAAGCAGCAAGTGGTGGTGCTCACCTTTGACGACAAAGGCGTGCTGCGGAGCGTCAAGCGGCTGAACGACGACAACTCGCTGCCGGTGGACGTGGTGGCGCGCACCACGCCGACGCCGGGCGGCGAGGCCGGGTTCTTCCAGCAGTTGTTCGGCAATATCGGCCGTTTCGGCCCGGGGATCGGCGCGCTGGGGAGCAATGCGGGACCCGCCGGCACGCTCATGGGCACTACGCCCTGAGTTTTGGCGGCCCGAGTTTCGGCTAAGCCGGCCAGGCGCCGCACGTGACGGCGGCGTGGTTGGCGTAGGTGGCCCAACTGGGCGCTGCCTTCTTCGGCCTAGTTGCCCCAGGTGGACCAACCCGGGCGGAGCGTGTCGCGCCGCCTCAGCGCAATCCGGCGTTCAACCGCTCGAGGGCTGCCGCGCCGGGGATCAGTTCGGCCTCGGTCAGTTCGTTGAACGGCGTGGCGTCGGTGTGCAGATGTTCGTGCAGATCTTCGGCGTCCGGATTGACGTACAGCAGGCCGGTGACGATCTCGCCCGCCGCCTGGCGTTCCTGCAAATAATTCATCGCCGCTACCCGGTCGTGCACGTCGTAGTCGGTGGCGAGCTTGCGCAGCCGTACGACCGAGCCATCGTGCTGCTCCACGTCCTCCACCGTGCCGGGCGCGTAATCGACGGTGATCTCCTCGCGCCCCATGATCACGTCCAGCCGGTTCACCGCCTCGTTGTGCTCGCGCACATAGTCGAAGCTCTTGGTTGAGCCGACGTGGTTGTTGAACGCGACGCAGGGGGAAATACAGTCGATGAACGCCGCGCCGCGATGGCGGATCGCCGCCTTCAGCAGCGGAACAAGCTGCGCCTTGTCGCCGGAGAAACCGCGCGCCACGAAGGACGCCCCGAGCAACATGGCCATGCCGACCAGATCGATCGGCGAATCGTTGTTCACCACGCCGCGCTTGCTCTTGGCGCCGCGGTCCGAGGTGGCGGAGAACTGCCCCTTGGTCAGCCCGTACACGCCGTTGTTCTCGACGACATACACCATGTTCACGCCGCGGCGCATGATGTGCGCGAACTGGCCGAGCCCGATCGAGGCCGAATTGCCGTCGCCGGAAACGCCGAGATAGATCAGGTCGCGGTTCGCCAGGTTGGCGCCGGTCAGCACCGACGGCATCCGCCCGTGCACGCTGTTGAAGCCATGCGAATTGCCGAGAAAATACGTCGGCGTCTTGGATGAGCAGCCGATTCCGGAGAGCTTGGCGATCCGGTGCGGCGGCAGATCGAGATCGAAACAGGCGCGCACGATCGCGGCGCTGATCGAATCGTGGCCGCAGCCGGCGCAGAGCGTCGAAACCGCCCCTTCGTAGTCGCGCCGCGTATAGCCGAGCGCGTTGGTCGGCAGTTCCGGGTGACGCAACGCGGGCTTCGGAACAAACGTCATGGCGCGGCTTTCCTGAGCGGGACGACCTTATGGTCGTCCACGTTGTCGGCGATCGCTTCGGCGATGAAGCGCGCGGTGATCGGCGCGCCGTCGTAGTGCAAGACGCGCACGAGCTTCGCGGGATCGATGTCGAATTCGGTGATGAGCAAGCTGCGCAGTTGCGCATCGCGGTTCTGTTCCACCACGAACACCCGGTCGTGCGCCGCGACGAACTCGGCGACCTCGTCGTGGAACGGAAAGGCCCGCACGCGCAGCAGATTCACGGCGATGTCCCGCGCCGAGAGTTGCACCACCGCTTCCGCCATCGCCGGGCTGGTGGAGCCGAAATAGATGGCCCCGATCGAGGCTCCGTCCGCCGCCTCGGAACGTATCGGCTTTGGCAGGTATTTCTTAGCGGTGTCGAACTTGCGCAGCAGCCGCTGCATGTTCTCGGTATACGGCGCGCCCTCCTCGGTGTAGCGAGCGTAGGCGTTCTTGGTGGTGCCGCGCGTGAAGAAGGAACCGCGCTTGGGATGCGCGCCCGGATAGGTGCGATAGGCGATGCCGTCGCCGTCGATATCGAGGTAGCGGCCGAAGTCGCGCCCGGATTCCAGCTCCTCGGCGGTCATGACCTTGCCGCGATCCATGCACCGCGCGTCATCCCAGGCGAAGGGCGCGGCCAAACGCTCGTTCATGCCGATGTCGAGATCGAGCATGACGAATATCGGCGTCTGCAAGCGGTCGGCGAGATCGAAGGCGAGCGCGCCGAAATCGAAGCACTCGCGCGGGTCCTCGGGGAACAGCAGCACGTGCTTGGTGTCGCCGTGCGAAGCATGGGCGCAGGCCAGAATGTCGGATTGCTGCGTGCGCGTCGGCATGCCGGTGGAGGGACCGCCGCGCTGCACGTCGAACAGCACCGCCGGGATTTCCGCGAAATAGGCGAGGCCGAGGAATTCCTGCATCAGCGAAATGCCGGGGCCGGAAGTGGCGGTGAAGGCGCGCGCGCCGTTCCAGGCGGCGCCGATCACCATGCCGATCGAGGCCAACTCGTCCTCCGCCTGCACGATGGCGAAACGGTTCCGGCCGGTTTCCGCATCGACGCGGTAACGCTGGCAATAGCGCGCGAACGCCTCGGCCAGCGAGGACGAGGGTGTGATCGGATACCACGCGGCGACCGTCGCGCCGCCATAGACCGCACCGAGGGCCGCGGCGCTGTTGCCGTCGATGAACACCCGATCGCCGACCGCATCGGCGCGGCGAACCGTCAGCCCGATCGGGCAAGCGAGGTGTTCGCGCGCGTAGTCGCGGCCGAGATGTAGCGCGTGCACGTTCGGCGCGATCAGCTTGTCCTTGCCCTTGAACTGTTCGCCGATGAGCGTCTCGATGACCGAGAGGTCCATATCGAGCAGCGCCGAGAGTGCGCCGATATACATGATGTTCTTGAAGAGTTGGCGCTCGCGGAGATCGTCGTATTGCCGATTGCACAGTTCCGTCAGCTTCATGCCGATCGGAACGATGTCTGAACGGAACCTGGTCGGCGGAATCGGCTTCGTCGAGTTGTAGAACAGGTAGCCGCCGGGCTGGATGGAGGCGACATCCTGGTCCCAGGTTTGCGGGTTCATCGCCACCATGAGATCGGTACCGCCGCGGCAGCCGAGCCACCCGACTTCCGAGACCCGCACCTCGTACCAGGTCGGCAGGCCCTGAATGTTCGAGGGGAAGATGTTGCGCGGCGTCGCCGGAACGCCCATGCGCAGGATGGCCTTGGCGAACAGCCGGTTCGCGCTGGCCGAGCCCGAGCCGTTCACGTTGGCGAACCGCACGACGAAGTCGTTCACGCTCCGCAAGGGGTTCATCGCCTGATCCATCGTTCGCGCGCCCGCCCTCAGCCAACCCTCTCGCCGAGGGCGAGGGCTGCTTGCTTGCTTCCTCGCGCTGCGGGAGCCGGTTGGGGTGAGGGCCTGCCGCATCCCCCGACCTGAGCGATGTCGAGCAGGAAGCGCTGCATGTCCCAGGCGCCGGTCGGGCAGCGTTCGGCGCAGAGCCCGCAATGCAGACAGACGTCCTCGTCCTTCGCCATGACCCGGCCGGTCTTCAGCGCGGCCGAGACGTAAAGCGCCTGCGACAGGTTGTGCGCGGGCGCGTTCAGCCCCGCGCGCAACTCCGGTTCCTCCGCGTTCGGCGTGAACGTGATGCAGTCCATGGGGCAGATGTCGACGCAGGCGTCGCACTCGATGCAAAGCGGCCCGCTGAACACCGTCTGCACGTCGCAGTTCAGGCAGCGCTCCGCCTCGGCGTAAGCCTGTTCAAGATCGAAGCCGAGTTCCACCTCCGCCTTGATATCGCGCAGTGCGACGGCCTTTTCCCGGTGCGGCACGCGCAAGCGCGAGGCGAGCGAGATGCCGTTGTCGTAGCTCCACTCGTGAATGCCCATCTTCTGGCTGGCGATATCCACGATCGGCGGCGGGCGGTCCCGCACGTCCTGGCCGCGGCAGAGCTTGTCGATGGAAATCGCCGCCTGATGACCGTGCGCGACCGCCCAAATGATGTTCTTCGGCCCGAACGCGGCATCGCCACCGAAAAACACTTTTGGATGGGTGGACTGCATCGTCTCCTGATCGACGACCGGTAGCCCGTGGCGGTTGAATTCGATGCCGACGTTGCGCTCGATCCAGGGAAACGCGTTCTCCTGCCCGACCGCGACCAGCACGTCGTCGCACGGCATAGGCACGTCCGGTTCGCCGGTCGGGATCAGCTCGCGCCGCCCGTTCGCATCGTAGCGCGCCGCCACCTTCTGGAACACGACGCCAGTCAGCCGCCCGTTCTCGTGCGTGAAGCGGAGCGGCACCATGTAGTTGAGGATCGGGATGTCCTCGCGCATGGCGTCATCCTTTTCCCAAGGCGACGCCTTCATCTCCTCGAAGCCGCTGCGCACCACGACGCGCACGTCCTCGCCGCCGAGTCGCCGCGCCGAGCGGCAGCAATCCATGGCGGTGTTGCCGCCGCCGAGCACGATCACCCGCCCGCCGATGCGCGAGACATGGCCGAACGCCACGCTCGACAGCCAGTCGATGCCGATATGGATATTGGCCGCGGCCTCGGTCCTGCCCGGAATGTCGAGGTCGCGCCCGCGCGGCGCGCCGGAGCCGATGAACACCGCGTCGTAATTCTCGGCGAGCAGCGCGGCGAGACTGTCGATGCGTTGGCCGAAGCGCGTCTCGACGCCGAGGTCGAGAATGTAGCCGACTTCTTCGTCGATCACCGATTCGGGCAGGCGGAATTTCGGAATCTGCGTGCGGATCATGCCGCCGCCGCGCGCGTCGCCGTCGAACAGCACGACGTCGTAGCCGGATGGCGCCAAGTCGCGCGCGACGGTCAGCGACGCCGGCCCGGCGCCCACCAAGGCGACACGTTTGCCGTTCGGCTGTTCGGCCGGCGCCGGCAGGCGGGCGCGGATGTCGCCCTTGTGGTCGGCGGCCACACGCTTGAGCCGGCAAATGGCGACGGGTTCGGCCTCGACCCGGCCACGCCGGCAAGCCGGCTCGCACGGCCGATCGCAGGTCCGCCCGAGAATTCCCGGAAATACGTTGGACCACCAGTTGATCATATACGCGTCGGCGTATCGCTCGGCGGCGATCAACCTGATGTATTCGGGAACAGGCGTGTGGGCAGGACACGCCCACTGGCAATCCACGACCCGATGAAAATAGCTCGGATCGCCAATATCCGTAGGCTGCAAGGCGCGTGCCTTTCTCGGAGTTGGTTCGCCTTATTGAACCTGATTTCTTAGCGGCTTCTTATACCCGAACCCCCGCGAACTGCCCAGACCCGCGGCCCCGCGGTGGCTGTCGCGAACCGCCGAACGCGGCGCCCCGCCAAGTACATGACATAAGCTTTAGGGAAAGCTGTGTTGCGTACACCGCAATGCATGGCGGAATTCGCGATATTGCAATGCAGCATCACCGAAATCAGGTCGCGATTCGCACGTACTCGAAATCGCCGGGCTTGTTGTCGATGCCGACCTTCGGCGGCGCGATCCAGCCGGCGAATTGTCCCGGCTGGTACACCCGACGCATCAGGCTTTCGATGAAGGTCGCGTCATCCGCCGAGGGCAGGAAGTCCCCGCGTCGGCTTTGCCACGCCTCCGCCGACAACAAGGCGCCCGCCGGGTCGATGGGAACCCCCGCGAACTCGCCGATGCGGCGGTTGAAGCCGACATGCGGCAGGCGCAAGCGGAAATCGAACCCGGCCTTCTCGATCGCCCGATTCCACCGCGCCACCCCCGACTGACAATCGCCGATGTAGTCGTCGCGCAGCCGCATGTTCAGCGCGGACAACGCCGGCACCTGCTCCTCGGTGATATTTACGCTACGCCAGCGCAACACAGCGTAGGTCGCTTGCAGCAATTGGTGATCGTCGGTGAGCTTGTCCTCCCGATAGCGGCCCTTCAACCCCGCGTTGTAGGCCGCCGCGGCGTTGGTGCTGATCTCGTTGCCGAACAGATCGAGCGAGAGCGAGAAATGCAGGTTGGCTTTTTTCTGCAAGGTCGGCAGGTCTATCACGCCGAGCGCGCGTACGCGCCCGATATCCGCGGGGTCGTCGATGCCGGCCGCGCGCATCGCCGCGCAGGTGCGCTCGATGATGCGCTGCACCCCGGAATCGCCCACGAACATGTGATGCGCTTCCTCGGTCAGCATGAACCGGCAGGTGCGCGACAGCGGATCGAAGCCCGACTGCGCCAGCGCGGCAAGTTGCATCTTGCCGTCGCGATCCGTGAAGAAGGTGAACATGAAGAACGATAGCCAGTCCGGCGTGGCCTCGTTGAAGGCGCCGAGCATGCGCGGCGCGTCGGCGTCGCCGGAGCGGCGGCGCAGCAATTCCTCGGCCTCCTCGCGTCCCTGCTTGCCGAAGTATTTTTGCAGCAGATAGACCATCGCCCATAGGTGGCGTCCCTCCTCGACGTTCACCTGGAACAGGTTGCGCAGGTCGTACAACGAGGGCGCGGTCGCGCCGAGATGGCGCTGCTGTTCCACCGACGCCGGCTCGGTATCACCCTGGATGGTGATCAGTCGCAGCAGCATGGCGCGGTATTCGCCCGGCACCTCCTGCCACGCCGGTTCGCCCTTGTGCCGCCCGAAGGGAATTGTGCGCCCTTCCACCTTCGGTGCGAGTAGGATGCCCCATTTGTACTCCGGCATCCGCACGTAATCGAATTTCGCCCAGCCCTCCTGGTCCACGCCGATCGCGGTGCGCAGATAGACGAGCAACTCCTGAAACCCTTCCGGCCCGCGGTCCTTCCACCAATCGATATAGCCCGGATGCCAGCTTTCCAGCGCCTTGCGCACCCGGGCATCGTCGTTGAGGCCGACATTATTCGGAATCAGCCCGTCGTAATCCACGCTGATGCTGCCGGACATCCTCGAGCCTCCACTCCGACGGTCCACTATACGCGCCGCCAATCGTAGTCGGGCTGGCGGCCGCTGCCGTAGCGCGGCAGCGCGCCGTTCTCGCCGATCGCGTTCGCGCGTTGGAAAATCCAGTTCTGCCACGCGCTCAGCCGGGCGAAAATGCGCGTCTCCATCGTCTCCGGCCCGGGAAAGCGCAGATTGGCCTCGAGACCGCTCAGCGCGTCCGGCGAGAAACTCGCGCGTTCCTCCAGCATGATGCGCACCTCATCGGCCCAATCGATCAAGTCGTGGGCAGCGGTTATCAACCCCAGTTCGTCCGCGGATTCAGCGTTCAGCGATTCGCCTCGGCTGAGTTCGGCGCGCCGCAGCGAATCCGGGTTGCCGTAGAACCGCGTCGCCAGTCGCGTCAGCCCGTTCCCCATCTTGTAATCGCCGAAATTGGCGCCGCCGAGCGTCAGAGCGGCCGGCGCGACATTGTCGCCCTCGCGCGTGCCGCTGAACATCACGCTACGATCGGCGGCGAAGGCCAACTCGGCCAGGGTGCCGGCGAAGCAGCTTCCCGGTTCGATCAGCGCGATCAGGCTGCGCGCGCTCACGTCGAGCCGGCGAAAGACGCGGGCCAGATAGAGGTGGATCTCACGGATGAACCAGTCGTCCCGCTGTGTCGCCAGGAACGCATCGTGCGCGAGCACGGCGTTTGGATCGCCTTGCGTGCGTAGCACCCAGAGCCCCAACTCGGGCTCATTGAACCGCAAATGCAGAATGGCGTCGTCGAGAGTGCGCGCAATTGCCAAGGGCCAGAACCCGGCGCCGAGCGATAGGGCGGCAGCCGCGCTTTCGGGAGGCGCGCCTCGCGGCCCGTGTACGGTCAGATCCGCGCGACGCGCGGCGCGGTCGACCTGCACCGCAACATACGGATAGCGAATGCCGTCGGACTCGCACGTCCGATCGAGCGGCGTCAACGCCACGCCGCTTGCGGGCGCCGCAGGCGAGCGCCGGTCCGCGAATTCGCGCGCGCGCCGCATCACCGTGCTGTCCCAAGCCGAGGGTGCGACAACCTCGTCCACCAATCGCCAGTCCACCGCGCGCCGTCCGCGCACGCCTTCCTGGGCCAGGCAAAAGACGTCCGCGAGGTCGCGCCGAACGCAACGCTTGTCCGTCAGCCGCGTTAGCCCGCCCGTACCGGGCAGAACGGCCAACATCGGCGCCTCGGGCAGCGCGACCGTGGAGCGGCGGTCGTCCACCAGCATGATGTGCTCGCAGGCGAGCGCCAGTTCGTAGCCGCCGCCCGCGGCGCTGCCGTTGATCGCGGCGAGATAAACCTGCCCCGAATTGGCGCTGGCGTCCTCGATGCCGAGCCGCGTCTCGTTCGTGAACTTGCAGAAGTTCACCTTGTGGCCGTGGCTGGCACCGGCCAGCATGCGGATGTTCGCGCCGGCGCAGAACACGCCGGGCTTGCCGGACCGCAGCACGACGGCGCCGACTTCCGGGTGCTCGAAGCGCAATCGCTGGATCGCGTCGTAGAGTTCGATATCCACGCCGAGATCGTACGAATTCAGCTTCAGTTCGTAGCCGTCGAACAGGCCGCCGTTCGGGTCGACGTCCATGGTCAGCGAGGCGACCGGCCCATCGCAGGCGATGCGCCAATGGCGGTAGCGGCGGGGATCGGTCTGGAAGTCGATGTAATTCATTTGACGCGTGAATCCAAGTCGGTTTCGTACCCCCTCACCCCGGCCCGCTGCCCCGACGCGGGAGAGAGCGAGTAGAGCGCTCCCTCTCGCTTTGGGAGAGGGTCGGGGTGACGGCCCCTTGCCGAAGATCGACAGAGCCGAACGATGAACGGTGCAACCCAACGCAAGACCCGATCCGGTGCGGTCAGATGCGGCGCGTGCGCGGCGCCCGCGATGAGCGCGGTCCGCACCTCGCAGCGGCATGCGCGCTCGGCGATACGCAGTTGCTCGGCGGTGCCATATTCGTCGTCGGCACCTTGCAGGATGAGCACGGGCACCTCGATATGCGGAAGCACGTCGTCGATGCGCCAGTCGCGAAACGCGGGATCGAGCCAGGCGCCGTTCCAGCCGAGAAAGGCGTTGTCGGGATCGGCGTGATAGCGCGCGAGGCGCGCGCGCAGGTTCGTGGTCCGATAGGCCGCGCGTGCCGCCGCGATGCCGGCGATCGTGACATCCTCGACGAAGAAATGCGGCGCGATCAGGATCAGTCCGCGCACGCGGCCATCCCGCGCCGTGCCTGCATACACGGCCGCGATCGACGCGCCATCCGAATGGCCGAGCAGCACGCAATCCGCTATCCCGGCCGCGTCCAGCACGCGCCCGAGCGATCGCGCCTGATCGTGCATATAGGAAAGCGGACGCGGCAACACCGCCGGATCCGACCGACCGTAGCCGATCCGCGAATAGGCGAAGACGCCCAGCCCGGTCGCGTCCGCCAAGGTTTGCGGGAAATCACGCCACATCGCGACGCAGCCGAGCCCCTCGTGCAGCAGCACGATCGAGGGCACCGCATCGGAGGGCGACGCCCACCACGCGGCTTCCAGCGTGTGCCCGTCGATCGCGATTCGGAACGACCTGGACCTGTTCATCGGCGCGTTGGAGCCACGGCCATTGCATCGCTGCGCTCCTTCCAATGACAGTGCCTCACGCAAGCTCCCGCAACTTGTACCGCTGAATCTTCCCCGTGGCGGTCTTCGGCAATTGGTCCACCGCCTCGATCCAGCGGGGATATTTCCACACGCCGACCGCCGCTTTCACGTGCTGCTGCAAACGCCCGGAAAGCGCCGCGGTCAGTTCGTGTCCCGGCTTCAGCACCACGAAGGCGCGCGGCTTGAGCAATCCGTCATCGTCCTCGTGGCCGACCACCGCCGCTTCCAGCACCGCATCGTGCGCAACCAGCGCGGCCTCGACCTCGAACGGGCTTACCCAGTTGCCGCCGACCTTGAACATGTCGTCGGCGCGGCCGCAATAGCGGTAGCGGCCGTCCGGATCCTGAACGTATTTGTCGCCGGTCCAGGTCCATTCGCCGGCGAAGGTGCGCCGCGTCTTTTCGCGCTGATTCCAGTAACCCTCCGCCGCGCTCGGGCCGCGCACCAGGAGTTCGCCGATCTCGCCATTGGCGACCGGCGCACCCTCGGGATCGACGAGCTTCAGATCGTATCCGGGCACGGCATGGCCGGTCGTGCCGTAGCGCACGTCCCCGGGACGGTTGGACAGGAAGATATGCAGCATCTCGGTCGAGCCAAGCCCGTCCAGGATGTCCACGCCGACAATGCGCGACCACGCCTCGCCGATATGTTCAGGCAGCGGCTCCCCGGCGGAGACGCAACGGCGCAGCCGGTCCGATCCCGCCCCGGGACCGAGGCCGGGATGCGCCGACAACGCGGCGTAAAGCGTCGGCACGCAGCAGAAGATGGTCGGCCGATACGTGCGCATCAGGCGCAGCACGGCATCCGGTGTCGACCGCTCTGGGAACAGCACGGCTTGCGCGCCGACCGACATCGGAAACGTCATCGCGTTACCGAGCCCGTACGCGAAGAACAGTTTCGCGACCGAATAGACGACGTCGTCCGCCGCGATGCCCAGCACGTCCCGCCCATAGGTTTCGGCGGTGGCGCGAAGGCTGCCGTGCACGTGCTTTACGCCCTTCGGCATGCCGGTCGAACCGGAGGAATACAGCCAGAACGCCACTTCGTCGGGCGAGGCCGGAACCGGAAGCCGCAAGCTCCCGTCGCCCAGGAATTGATCGAACGCGACCGCGACCGCGGCGTCGGACGCATCGTTGCCGACCCGGACACAGCATCGCAAGGTCGGGCACCTTGCCAGCACCGACGCTAGCGCCGGCAGCAATTCCGCCGAAACCACCGCGAGCTCCGCCCGGCAATCGTTCAGAATGTGCGCCATCTGCTCCGGCGCCAGCAGCGTGTTCACCGGCACCGGCACCACGCCGGCACGCAGCGCGCCCCAGAAGGCGATCGGAAACGCGATGCAATCCAGGAGGATCAGCGCGATCCGGTGCTCGCGCGGCACGCCGGCCGCCAGCACCGCCGCGGCGAACCGCGCCGAGGCATCGCGCAATTCGCCGTAGGTCAGGCTGGTTCGGGCATCGACGAAGGCGAGGCGCTCGCCCCCTCCCGCCGCCACGTGCCGATCGACGAACCACGAAGCGGCGTTGCCGTTCGACTCGGCGGTGTCCACGCGCACCGCTCGCCTTCGCCCGGGCCGATCAGGCCCCGGCGCCCTCGATCAGCTCGCCGAAGCGCTGCCACGTCTTGCCGTTCCAGCGCGCGAGCTGCATCTGCCGGATCGGGTGGTAGTTGGTCGGGCTGGTGTTGATCAGCATCCCGGGAAGCAGGGTCGGCAGTTCCACGTCGTGCAGGTTGGTCGCCTGCCGCATGACGTTCGCGCGCGACAAGTCGCCGTTGCACTGCTTCAACACCCGCATGAGCGTCAGCGACACGCCGTAGCCGTAGGTGTAGCCCACATCCGCGAGGTCGGCGCCCGGCAGGTATTTGGCCATGAACGCCCGCCACTCGTTCATGCCCGGATCATTCTTCCACGCCGGGTCGGTCGGGTCCTTGCCCCACTCGGACGAAATGATGCCGACCGCCCTATCGGCGCCGGCCGGGCGGATCACCGCGGCCACCGAAATCGACACGTTGGTCAGGACGATCAGCGGCTTCCAGCCGATCTCGTAAACCTTGCGGATGGCCTGCGCGGCGAATTTCGGCGCGGTCGCGGCGATCACCGTGTCGACCCCGGCCGATTGCAGCGACACGATCTGCGAGTCGACGGTGGGATCGGTCGGCTCGTAGCTGACGGAACTGATCACCATGCGGGAAAACTTGTCGCCCAGCGCATCCTGCACGCCGAGCACGTAATCCTTGCCGAAATCGTCGTTCTGATAGAGAAACCCGATCTTCGCGTTCGGCTTGCTGGCGAGAATGTACTTGGCGTAAATCTGCGCCTCGATGCGGTAGCTCGGCTGAAATCCGATCGTCCAGGGAAACTGCTTGTAATTGCCCCATTTGTCGGCGCCGGTGGCGACGAACAGTTGCGGCACCTTTTTCTGGTTCAGGTATCGCTCGATCGCGGTGTTGGTCGGCGTGCCGAGGCTGTTGAAGATGAACGCGACCTCGTCCTCCTCGACCAGCTTGCGAATCTGCTCGACCGTGCGCGGCGGGCTGTAGCTGTCGTCGAGCGAGATGAAGTCGATCTTGCGGCCGGCGATCCCGCCCTTGTCGTTGACCATCTTGAAGAACGCCGCTTCCGCCCGTCCGATCACGGCATAGCTCGACAGCGGCCCGCTGTACGGCATGGTGTTGCCGATCTTGATCGTGGTCGCGGTGACACCGGGCGTCGGGTTGGCCATCGCCCGAGCGCCGGAGCCCACTCCCGCGGCGAGGGTGGCGCCACCCGCCAGAAACGCTCTGCGCAACATGCCGTGTCCTCCCGTTCCCCGCGCGCCGTGCCGGCCGTCGCTGTTGCCTATGCGCCTAGGGCTGGCCTTGCCCGGCCAGCGCCATGCCCCTGCCGCCGCGCGCGCGCGATGATCGCCCTTGCCAGCCCGGCTATCCCGAGAGGCATCAGGTACAGGCAGGCGATCAGGATTCCGCCGTAAATCGCGCCGGGCGCGCCGCGCGACAAATCGCCGGCCCAGTTCGGCACGAAAACGATGAACAGCGCCCCGAACACCGCGCCGGAAATCGACGCGACACCGCCCGCCACCAGGCCGACGAACAGCGTGATCGACAGAATGAAGGTGAAGCTGTCGGGCGCCACGAACTGCACCGCGATGGCGCCGAGCGACCCGGCGACGCCGGCGAACATGGCGCTGACCGCGAAGGTTCGCGTCTTGAACTGGGCCAGGTGAATCCCCATCGCCTCGGCCGCGAGCGAGTGGTCGCGGATCGCCATCATCGCGCGGCCGATGCGTCCTCGCACCAGGTTCCACCCGCCCGCGAACAGCGCCACCGCGACGGCCAGCGTGAACAAATACAGCCACTGATCGGGGCTGAGCGGCAACCCGAACGGCGGGTCCGGCTTGCTGATGACGATGCCCTGCACGCCGCCGGTCCAATCCTCCAGCGCGTGGACTTTCAGGATCTGCGGAATGGCGACGGCGAGCGCGAAGGTCGTCAGCGCCAGATAGTGTCCCTCCAGCCGCAACGCGGGCAGGCCGACGGCAAAGCCGACCATGCCGCAGACGACGGCCGACGGCAGCAATGTCGCCCAATACGGCACGCCGTAGTTCGACATCAGGATGGCGCTGACATACGCGCCGACCGCGTAGAACGCGCCGTGACCGAGCGAAATCTGGCCGTTGTAGCCGGTGACGAGGTTCAGCCCGAGCACGGCGATGGCGTAGACCACCACCATCGTGAGCTGGAACAGGTGGTAGTTGCTGAGCACGAAAGCGAGCGCGACCGCCGCGGCCAGGCCCGCCGCCACCAATCCCGATCGCACCAGGCGCGCATCGGGCCGCGTCGCGATCGGCAGGCCGGCCGCCTCGGAGATTTCGCTGTTCATATCCCCGCCCCTAAACCCGGCTGACCACGGTTTTGCCGAGCAGGCCGCTCGGCTTCAGCAGCAGGACCGCGACGATGATCACCAGCGCGAGCGTCAGTTTCAGTTCGGTGCCGACCACGTAGGCGCCCCCGATGTTCTCGATGACGCCGACGGCGAATCCCCCGAGCACCGCGCCCAAGGGGTTGTCGATGCCGCCGAGCAGCGCGCCCGCGAAGGCGTAGAGCAGGATGCCCGCCATCATGTTCGGATCGAGGAACACGATCGGCGCGACCATGATCCCCGCGACCGCACCCAGCGCCGCCGCCAGCCCCCAGCCCAGCGCCAGCATCCAGCCGACGCGGATACCGACCAACCGGCTCGACACCGGATTGCAGGCGGTGGCGCGCATCGCCAAGCCGAGCTTCGTGTAGCCGAAGAACAGATACACGAGCAGCAACGTGACGAGGGTAACCCCGGTCGCGCCCAATTCATGCGGCGAGATATAGCCGCCGAGCAGCGGCCCGCCGCTCTGGAACGGGCTCGGAAAGCTCTTGATCGTATAACCGAAGATCCAGCCGGACAGGCTGTTGAACACGAGCAGCAGGCCGATGAAGATGCCGACCACCGCCAGCACCGGCGCGTTCGCCATCGGCCGTATCAGCACACGCTCGATGGCGACCCCGATGCCGAAGGAAATCACCACGGCGGCGACGAATGCCACCCAGTACGAAAACCCGGCGCCGAGCAGGGTGAGCGCGATATAGGTCGAGAACGTCGCCATCTCGCCCTGCGCGAAGTTGATGTAATTCGTCGCCTGATAGATCATCACCAGCGCCAGCGCGACGCTCGCGTAGATGCTGCCGGTGGCGATGCCGGACAGGAGTTGGTGCAGCAGGCCGTTCATGCGCCGAGCTCCTGGGAACCGCTCGCTGGCGCGGCGGCCCGACCCTCCCCCGTCCCCTCGCCGTTCCGGGTGGGGTGGAGAAGGGAGTGTCTATTTTGAGACCAGAACATCCACTAATAGCCGAGATACGATCGCCGAATGGATTCATCCTTCTGGAACTCGGCGGCGGTGCCGGACATGACGATGCGGCCGGTCTCCAGCAGATAGGCGCGGTCGGAAATCGCCAGCGCCATGCTGGCGTTCTGCTCGACCAGCAGGATGCCGACGCCCTGCTCCGCGTTGATGCGCCGCATGATCTCGAAGATTTCCCGCACGATCAGCGGCGCCAGCCCGAACGACGGCTCGTCCATCAGCATCAGCTTCGGGTTCAGCAGCAAGCCACGCGCGATCGCCAGCATCTGCTGCTCGCCGCCCGACAGCGTGCCGGCCTGCTGATGCAGACGCTCGCGCAGCCGCGGAAAGTAAGCGAAGACGCGCTCGCGGTCGGCGCCCGCGTCCCGCGCCCGCCGCGTATAGGCGCCGAGCCGGAGATTCTCGTCGACGCTGAGTTCCAGAAACGTGCCGCGGCCGTCCGGCACATGCGCGATGCCGAGCCGCACGATGTCCTCGGTCGCGCGCCGCTCGATCTGCGCGCCGCGATAGCGGATTTCGCCGCCGGTGCGGATCATCCCGGAAATCGCCCGTAGCGTCGTCGTCTTCCCGGCGCCGTTCGCGCCAAGCAGCGCGGTCACGCCGCCCTCGTCGACCACGAAGTCGACGCCGTGCAGCACGCGCGTCTCGCCGTACGATGCCTCGAGGGCCCGGGCCTCAAGCAACGCGTTCACTATCCGCCTCACCCAGATAGGCCCGGATGACTTCCGGCTCGTTGCGCACGTCGTCCGGTGTGCCGTCGGCGATCTTCATGCCGAATTCCAGCGCCACTACCTTGTCGGATATGCGCATCACCAAGTTCATGTGATGCTCGACCAGCAGGATGCTCAAATCGAACCGGGCGCGAATGTCGTGCAGCAACTGCGCCAACTCGTCGACCTCGGTGTGATTGAGGCCGCCGGCCGGTTCGTCGAGCAGCAGCAGCTTGGGATCGCCGATCAGCGCGCGGGCAAGTTCGACGCGCTTCTGCACCGGGAACGGCAGACTGGCGACATGTTTCTCCGCCAGCGGCGCCAGGTCGAGCAGGTCGAGCAGCGTGTTCAGCTTGCGTTCGGCGAGCGCTTCCTCGCGCCGCACCGCCGGCAGGCGCAGGGAATTGGCCAGGAAGCCGGACCGGCCGAGATGGTGCGCACCCACCAGCACGTTCTCGCGCACCGTCATGCTGCGGAACAATGCGAGGTTCTGGAAGGTCCGGCCGATGCCCAGTTCCACGATGCGGTGGCGGGCGAGCCCGGCCAAGGACGTGCCGCTCAGGCGGATGTCGCCGGCGCCGAAGCGGTAGATGCCGCTGATGCAGTTGAACAGCGTGGTCTTGCCCGATCCGTTGGGGCCGATCAGGCCGCAGATCTGCCGCTGCCCCACGTCGAAGGACACGCCGCCCAGCGCGACCACCCCGCCGAACCGCACCACCACATCGCGGATGGCGAGCAGCGGCACCGCTGCCGCATCACCGGTCTGCGCGGTGCTGGCGGGCGCGGGCGCGACGGTCGCAACGACAGCAGCGCCCATCAGCCCGCGCCGCCGCAGGAGCTGGGGATCGAATCGAATGTGCGTGCCGGCCCGTACTGGATCCTCAAATGCCCTCCCGCTCGATTGCTGGCCTCGTTAACACGGATGCTCCGCGTGCCAGATCGTCATCGAGTTGGCATTTCTTAGACGCGCCCTGCGTCAGCGGCAAGTCGGCTCTTCGCCCGCCGCAGAGGAAGCGGTGCTTCCCGCGAATGGCTGCCGCTGCTGACAGCGCGGCCCGCTACCGGTAAGGAAGGCGCCTTCCGCTCGCACGAAGGAGCCGCGTCCTTGTATCCGTTCGATCATGTCTGGCAGCTACTCGCGCGGGGAGATACCGATCGGGCCGCGATCGGCGCGCCCGGCCGGCGCGCCCTCACACATGGCGGACTGCGCGACCTGGTGGTGCAGACCGTGGGCGATCTCAACCGGATCGGCATCGGCCGCGGCGACCGGCTCGGCATCTTGCTGCCGAACGGACCGGAGGCAGCGACCAGCTTTCTCGCCATCGCGAGCGGCGCGACGACAGCGCCGCTCAACCCGGCGTATCGGCGCGACGAGTTCGAGTTCTACCTGAGCGACCTGCGCGCGAAGGCCTTGGTCATCAAGCAAGGCATGGACAGCCCGGCGCGCGAGGTCGCCGCCGCGCTCGGCATTCCGGTGCTGGATTTGTTCACGCCCGACGATGCCCCGGCCGGCGCGTTCAGCCTGCGAGCGGAAATCGAGGTAGCGAGCAGCTTCGCCGATCAGGTGCGCGAGGGTTTCGCCGGGCCCGACGACATCGCGCTGGTGCTGCATACCTCGGGCACCACGTCGCGGCCGAAAATCGTTCCGCTCAGCCATGCCAACATCACCGCGACCGCGCACCACATCGGCCAGACCCTGGCGCTGACGCCGGCGGATGTGTGTCTCAATATCATGCCGCTGTTCCATATCCACGGACTGATGGCGGCGGTGCTCTCCAGCATCGCGGCCGGCGCGTCGGTGTTCTGCACGCCGGGCTTCAACGCGTTCCGCTTCTTTGCCTGGTTCACGGAGGCCAAGCCGACTTGGTACACGGCGGTGCCGACCATGCACCAGGCGATCCTCGCTCTGGCGCCGCGCAACGAGGCGACCATCAAGGGCGGCCGGCTGCGGCTTGTCCGCTCCTCCTCGTCGTCGCTGCCGCCGCAGGTGATGGAGGCGCTGGAGGCCACGTTCGGCGCGCCGGTGATCGAATCCTACGGCATGACCGAGGCGGCGCATCAGATGACCTCGAACCCGCTGCCGCCCAAGCTGCGCCTTCCCGGCTCGGTCGGCATCGCCGCCGGCCCGGAAGTCGCGATCATGGCCGAGGACGGCCGTTTGCTGCCGGAAATGGAGGCGGGCGAGGTGGTGATTCGGGGCCGCAACGTGACCGAAGGCTATGAGAACAACCCCGAAGCGAACGCCAAGGCCTTCACCAACGGCTGGTTCCGCACCGGCGACGAAGGCTACCTGGACGAGGCCGGCTATCTGCGGCTCAGCGGGCGGCTCAAGGAGATCATCAACCGCGGCGGCGAGAAGGTGAGCCCGCTGGAGGTGGACGTGGTGCTCATGGACCATCCGGCGGTGGCGCAGGTCGTAACCTTCGCCATGCCGCACGCGAAGCTCGGCGAGGAGGTCGCGGCGGCCGCGGTGCTGCGCGAAGGTGCAGCCGTTACCGAACAGGAATTGAAGGATTTCTGCGCCGAGAAGCTCGCCAACTTCAAGGTGCCGCGCAAGATCCTGTTTTTGCCGGAAATCCCGAAGGGCGCGACCGGCAAGCTGCAGCGCATCGGCCTGGCGGCGCGGCTCGGCCTGGGCGAATGAAGGTCGCGGTCTTCGGCGCGGGCGCGATCGGTGGCTTCGTCGGAGTCAAGCTCGCGCAGGCCGGCGCGGACGTCACCTTCATCGCCCGCGGACCGCATCTCGCCGCCATGCAGTCGCGCGGGGTCACGCTGATCAGCCGGGGCGAGCGCGTGACCGTGCATCCGCGCTGTGTGGGTGATCCCGCCGAGGCCGGCATCGCCGATTACGTGCTGATCACCCTGAAGGCGCACTCGCTGCCCGGCGCGGCCGGTCAGATCGCGCACCTGATTGGGCAGGAGACGGCACTGGTCACGGCGGTCAACGGCGTGCCGTACTGGTATTTTTATGGCCTGGATGGTCCGTGGCGCGACCGGCGGGTGCAGAGCGTGGACCCGGGCGGCGTGCTCTGGGAGACGCTGCCGCCGCGGCAGGTGATCGGCGCGGTTGTCTATCCGGCGGCGGAAGTGATCGAGCCCGGCGTCATCGAGCACACCTACGGCGACCGCTTCAGCCTCGGCGAGCCGGACGGGACGCGCAGCGAGCGCGCCGAGCGGCTGTCGCGGCTGCTGATCGGCGCCGGGCTGAAGGCCCCCGTGCGCCCGCGCATTCGCGACGAGATCTGGGTGAAGCTCTGGGGCAACCTGGCGTTCAACCCGCTCTCCGCGCTCACGCTCGCGACCCTCGACCGCCTGACCGGCCAGCCCGATCTGCGCGCGGTTGCGCGGGCGATGATGGTCGAGGCGCAGGCGATCGCCGAGGCACTTGGCGTGCGGTTCGCCATCGCCGTGGACCAGCGCATCGCCGGGGCGGCGGAGGTGGGCGAGCACAAGACCTCGATGCTGCAGGATCTGGAGCGTGGGCGGCCGATGGAGATCGACGCCCTGCTCGGCGCGGTGGTCGAGTTGGGCGCGGTGGTCGGGAAGCAAATGCCGATCTGCGAGGCGGTGCTGGCGCTGGTTCGCGCGCGCGCCCGCCAGGCGGGATGCTACCGGTAAATAGCGCGTCGGCTCTGTTTCAGAGCAGGCTGAGCGCCTCGCGGCTGATGCCGCCTCGCCGGTCGAAGGCTGGCACGACACGCAGGCCGTCCAGTTCCGCGCCGCTCCCCATGTCCTCGGAAAGAACTGCCCGGCACCCGGCTGCGCGAGCCGCAGCCAGGAGCAGCGCATCATAGAACTGGAACCGCGCAGCGGTCGCGGCCTCCACGGCGACAAGCAGCGCAGCCGAGTTGGCCCCTGGCGTGATCGTAAATAGGTCGATCCAGTCGCGCACCTGGTCCGCCGCATCCGCGCGTGGGGCCAGCCGCTTGCGCGTGACCGCATGGAAGAATTCCGCCAATGCTTGCGGCGTCAGAACACAGTCGCGTCGGGCCGCCCGGGTCATGATGTCGAGCGCGGATGCGTGGCGCGCGGGATCGCGGGTATCGGCCGTGTAGACCAGCACGTTCGTGTCCAAAGTGAACCGAATTGGCGTCACGGCAGTCTATTCGGGTTCCGGCTTCTTGCCCCGCAGTTCCAGCACCTCGTCATACAGTTCGTTACGGTCGAGATGCTCGATGCCAAGCGGCCAGCCGCGCCGGAGCCGCGCGATGCTCCGCGCGAGCGCTTCCTCCTGCGCCGGCGTGAGTTGGCGATAGCCCTCCTGCGTCCGCTCGGGCACGAGGCGCGCGACCGGCGTGCCGTTGCGTGTGATGACGAACTCCTTGCCCGACTCCACGTCCCGCAGCAGCCGGGAGAAGTGATGGTTGGCGTCACGCGCCGAGATGGTTTCGGGCATCCGTTTGCTCCTGTCCTACGGGATGTAGGACCGACCGCACCGGCGGTCCAGGCGCTTCCGTGCGCCGGCGGATCTTCATCGAGATGAAACACAGGTTTCATCGAATTGACCCGATCCATCGGTACAAAGGAGCGCGCAACGACCCAGCGACCGTCATGCTGACACCTGTCCACGACATCCCCGGCCGGCTTCGCTTCCGTTTGGCGCTTCTCCGCGGCGATCGCCGCGCGGCGGCAGCCTTGCGCAGGCGAGTGCGGGCGATCCAGGGCGTGCATGCGGTATCCGCCAACCCGCTGACCGGCAGCCTGATCGTGCACCACGACGACGCGGCCGCCACACGAGTACATATCGCCACCTCGCTCGCGGAATTCCGACCCGCAATGGCCCGGCGCGACCCCGAGGAGGGTTTTGCGGGCAAGTTCGCCGATGTCCTGGCGAACGCGATCGCCGAGCGCCTGATCGAGCACGCGATGCGGGTCGCCGTCGCCGCCGTGATCTGAGCCGGCGCGAGCCGGCCGCCGCCCGGGCTCGCCCCGCAACCCAGCCTGCCTGCCCGCGCCCCTTTCAACCGGCCCGCTCGCGCCTTAGCATCCGCCCCCGATTTGCAGCCGTGCCACGCCTACGAACGGGCGGAGGCGGGCGGCTGCCCCAGTTGCAGGGAAGGAACGGCCATGAAAGTGGGCACGGCGATCGCGGAGATCATGAAGCGCGAAGGGATCGAGATCCTGTTCGGCTATCCGGTCAACCACTTGTTCGAATACGCCGCCGAGGCCGACATCCGCCCGATCGTCGTGCGTCAGGAGCGCGTTGGCCTGCACATGGCCGATGCGCTCGCCCGCGTGACCAGCGGCCGCAAGCTCGGCGCGTTCGCGATGCAGCACGGGCCCGGCGCCGAGAACGCGTTCGGCGGCGTCGCCCAGTGCTTCGCGGAATCCGTGCCCGTGCTGGTGCTGCCGATGGGCTACCCGCGCCGGCTCGCGCATGTCCCGCCGAACTTCAACTCGGTGCGGAGCATGGCGACGGTGACCAAGTCGGCCGAGCCGATCACGCTCGCCGCCGAGGTGCCGAACATCTTCCGCCGCGCGTTCACGCGCCTGCGCAACGGCCGCGCCGGCCCGGTGCTGGTGGAAATCCCCAACGACATGTGGACCGAGGAAGTCCCCGAGCCGCTGGACTATCAGCCGGTGTTCTCCACCCGCTACGGCCCCGATCCGGTGGACGTGCGCAAGGCGGCGGAACTGCTCTCGCAGGCAAAACGCCCGGTGCTCTACGCCGGGCAGGGCGTGCACTACGCGCAGGCCTGGAGCGAGCTGAAGCAGCTGGCCGAGCGGCTGGCGATCCCGGTGCTCACCAGCCTGGGCGGCAAGAGCGCGTTCCCCGAGGATCATCCGCTCTCGCTCGGCTCGGGCGGCGTCGCCATCCCGAAAACCGTGTTCCACTTCCTGCGCAATTGCGACGTGATCCTCGGCATTGGCTGCAGCTTCACGCAGACGAATTTCGGCGTGACCATGCCCAAGGGCAAGAAAATCATCCACGCCACCCTCGACCCCGATCATCTGAACAAGGACGTGGCAGCGGACATCGGACTGATCGGCGACGCCAAACTGACCTTGCAGGCGCTGCTCGCCGAACTCGGCACGCGCAAGCGCGATTCGAAGGACGTCGTGGCGGAAATCGCCGACATCCGCGAGGGCTGGATGGCCGAGTGGATGCCGAAGCTTACCTCCAGCCAGGCGCCGCTGACGCCGTATCGCGTGATCTGGGACCTGCTGCACACCGCGGACGTGCGCAACACCATCATCACGCACGACGCCGGCAGCCCGCGCGACCAGATCTCGCCGTTCTGGAAGTCGATCGAGCCGCTGAGCTATATCGGCTGGGGCAAGACGACGCAGCTCGGCTACGGGCTCGGCCTCGCCATGGGCGCCAAGCTGGCTCACCCGGACAAGCTCTGCGTCAATGTCTGGGGCGACGCGGCGATCGGCTTCACCGGGATGGATTTCGAAACGGCGGTGCGCGAGCGCATTCCGATCCTGTCCATCCTGTTCAACAACTTCTCCATGGCGATCGAGCTGAAGGTGATGCCGATCTCCACGAAGAAGTACAACGCCACCGACATTTCCGGCGATTATGCGGCGATGGCGCGCGCCTTCGGCGGCTACGGCGAGCGCGTGACCGATCCGGACGAGATCGTCCCGGCGATCAAGCGCGGCATCGAGCAGACCCGCAATGGCAACCCGGCGCTGCTCGAGTTCATCACCTGCAAGGAAACGACAATTTCGAAGTTCGTCTGATCGTCTCTCCCGCGACCGCCTGCGAGAGCCCCTCTGCCGTTCGATTCAGATGGCCATCAGTGCCGAATGACGGAGGGCGGGCTCCGCGGGTGAGCAGGAACTCGCCACCTTCCCTCGCCGGAGCGCAAATCACCGATCGGCTAGTAGTGAATTAGCAGATGGTCTTCAGGCAGAAGCCTTTGATAGCGCGCCACACCTGCGACGTTCTTTCGCGTGGAAACTAAGCCATCCATCGGTTGCCGTTTCCATGCAAGAGTTGGGGAACCTCGGTATCAAGGCCGTTAGCTAACGGTAGATCGGGCAACTGATCGAAAACGGCAAAAGCTATCTCCAGGTAAACTACTGCCAGAGCGCGCAAGTTTGATTTCTGAGCCTCGTCGGCTAGATGCAAACAGTCCCACGCGAGCACCGGAACAGACCCTGGCGTTTTTCGAGCGCTTAGAGTCGAACTTGGTTGATTCCCTGGCATTGGTCTCTCCGGCGCGTTCCAACCGCAGCATGAAGTTGCCGCCGTGTCGGCGGCAAGCGCGTATTCGACGCAAACTCGGCCAAATCGAACGCAGGTACTGGACAACTCAAGCGCAAGAAGACAATCGGGGGTCGTTTGGGCGAGCGGATCAAACTATCCTGAGGTGTGGCGGGAAAGCGCCGGCGAGACGAGGACTGAAATCGCAACCGATAGTCTCGGGCACTGATCCCCGTGCGCCGGACGAACGCGCGTCGCAGCGCTTCCACGCCGGAGAACCCCGAGGCCGTCGCGGCACGTTGCAGCGGCATGCTGGTATCCTCGAGCAAGCGGCGCGCCGTATCTGGTCGCGTCTGCTCAACGAAGTCCGCGGACGTTGTGCCAGTTTCCTGGCGAAAGTTACGGGAGAAGTTGCGTTCGCCGAATCGACGCTTGGCCCGCCGCATCGACGCTCGGGCCGCATTGTCGTGGGCAGGAACGGCCTGGCTCGCTTGGGTGCTTGCTTCCCCTCGCATCCGAGCCGATGTAGACGCGGTCCGAACCCCGCCCCGCGCACGAGCAGCCCCGCCCCGGAATGACCGCGCCGTACAAAGCCGCCGCCCTCGAGCCGGAACTCGCCGGGCCGCTGATCCTGGCGCTGCCCAAGGGGCGCATCCTGACCGAGTGCGGCCCGCTGCTGGCGAAGGCAGGTGTCACGCCGGCCCCTGACTACCTCGACGAAAACAGCCGCCGGCTGCGCTTCCCGACCGACGAGCCCGACCTTGACGTCATCCGCGTCCGCCCGTTCGACGTCGCCACCTTCGTCGCTTTCGGCGCCGCCCAGCTCGGCATCTGCGGCGCCGACGTGCTGATGGAATTCGACTATCCCGAAATCTACGCCCCGCTCGATCTCGGCATCGGCGCCTGCCGAATCTCGGTGGCCGAGGCGCGGGAAACGGCGGACAGCGACGATCCGCGCTCCTGGTCTCGGGTGAGCGTGGCGAGCAAGTATCCGACCATCGCCCGCCGCCACTTTGCCGCGCGCGGCATCCAGGCCGAGGTGGTGGCGCTGAACGGCGCCATGGAACTGGCCCCTAGCCTCGGCCTGTCGCGGCTGATCGTGGACCTGGTGGCCACCGGCTCCACCCTGAAGGCGAACGGCTTGGTCGAGACCGAGGTGATCGCGCACGTGACCAGCCGGCTGATCGTGAACCGCACGGCGCTGAAGACCCGGCCGGAGCTGATCGGCGGCTGGATCGCCCAATTCCGCACCGCGCTCGGCCAGGCCTGATGCACCTTCTTCGCACCAGCGCCCCGGATTTCGAGGCGCTCTTCCAGCGCCGGCTGCTGGCGCGCCGCGATCCGGTGCAGCACGTGGCCGAAGCGGTCGCCGAGATCATCCGCACGGTGCGCGTCGGCGGCGACGAGGCGCTCTGCGACTACAACCGGCGGTTCGACGATCTGGTGCTGGCGCCCCCGGCGCTGCGCATTTCCGAATCCGAGATCGCCGAGGCGGCCGGCCGCATCGCCCCGGAACTCGCCGCGGCGCTGGATTTGGCCGCCACCCGCATCGAGGCGTTCCACCGCGCGCAAATGCCGGAAAATCTGCGGTTTACCGACGAGGCCGGACTGACGCTCGGGATGCGCTGGACGGCGCTCGACGCGGTCGGGCTCTACGTTCCCGGCGGCAAGGCGGCCTATCCCTCCTCGGTGCTGATGAACGCCGTTCCGGCGCGGGTCGCCGGGGTCGGGCGGATCGCCATGTGCGTGCCCTCGCCCGGCGGCGCACTCAATCCGCTGGTGCTTGCCGCCGCGCACCGCGCCGGCGTCTCGGAAATCTACCGGGTCGGCGGCGCCCAGGCGATCGCCGCCCTCGCCTACGGGACGGGAACGATCGCCCCGGTGGACCGCGTTGTCGGGCCCGGCAACGCCTACGTCGCCGAGGCCAAGCGCCAGGTGTTCGGCCGGGTCGGCATCGATGCGATCGCCGGCCCCTCCGAAGTGGTCGTGCTGGCGGACTCGGCCAACGATCCGCGACGTGTGGCGGTCGATCTCCTGGCCCAGGCCGAGCACGACGAGGCGGCGCAGGCGGTGCTGATCACCGACGACGCGCTGTTCGCCGAAGCCGTAGCCGCCGCCGTTTCGGCCGAACTCGCGTTCCTGCCCCGCGCCGCGATCGCCCGCGCGAGCTGGCGCGACCACGGGGCGGCGATCGTCGTGCGCGACTGGGACGAAGCCGCCACGCTGGTCGATCGGCTCGCGCCCGAGCACGTGCAGATCATGACGCGCGATCCGGAGGCCCTGTTCGCCCGCATCCGTCACGCCGGCGCGGTGTTCCTCGGCGAATGGTGCCCGGAGGCGGTCGGCGACTACGTGGCGGGCCCCAATCACGTGCTGCCGACCAGCGGCACGGCGCGCTTCGCCTCGGGCCTCTCGGTGTTCGATTTTCTCAAGCGCACCACCTTCATGGCGGCCGACGAAGCCGCGCTCGCCCGGGTCGGCCCCGCCGCCGTCGCGCTCGCCGAGGCCGAGGGTCTGCAAGCCCACGCCCGCAGCATCGCGCTCCGGCTCGGGCAATGATCCGCCGCAGCTGCATCCGAAGTCATCCAGGCAACCGAATGCCAGGGCAGGCATTTCCGTCAGCGGGCAAGCTTGACCTGTTCCGGACCGACGCTCATGTTCCGGGCCGGAATTCCACAGAAGAGGGCTGATGTCGAAAGAAGACATGATCGAGTTCAGCGGAACGGTGACGGAACTGCTTCCGAACGCCATGTTCCGCGTCAAGCTGGACAACGAGCACACGATCCTAGCTCATACCAGCGGCAAGATGCGCAAGAACCGCATCCGCGTGCTGGCCGGCGACCGGGTCAACGTCGAGATGACGCCGTATGACCTGACCAAGGGGCGGATCACCTTCCGCTTCAAGTGACGGCACAGCCAATTCACTCGGCGGACAAACCGATACGCGCAATCGCCTGATTTCGAACCATTCGTGACGCGGGCGCGGCTCATTCTGGCTTCGGCGAGTCCGCGGCGCTCGGCCTTGCTCGCGCAGATCGGCGTCACGCCCGACGCGGTTTTTGCCCCCGCCATCGACGAAGCCCCGCTGCGCGGCGAACTGCCGCGGTTGACGGCGCAGCGCCTGGGGCGCGCCAAGGCGGCGGCCGGCGCGGCGGCCTGGCCGGACTGCTTCGTGCTGGCGGCCGATACAGTCGTCGCGGCCGGACGGCGCGCGCTGCCGCGGGCGGCGACGGCGGCGGAGGCGCGGCAATGCCTGGACCTACTCTCGGGCCGCCGCCATCGGGTGTTCAGCGCGGTGGTTCTCCTCGCGCCGGACGGGCACCGTGCCGAGCGGCTGGTCAGCAGCATCGTGAGCTTCGCGCGGCTGACCGAGCAGCAGAAATCGGATTACCTCGCCGGCGGTGAGTGGCGGGGCAAGGCGGGTGGCTACGCCATCCAGGGCCGGGCCGCCGGCTTCATCCGGTTCCTGTCCGGCAGTTACAGTGGGGTGGTCGGGCTGCCGCTCTACGAAACCGCGCAATTGCTGCGCGGCTGCGGCTGGCTGAGGCCGTGAATCCGCGCATTCTGGTCGAAACGAGTCCCGGCGAGGCGCGTGTCGCCGTCGTCTCGGACAGTGACTTGCTGGACTATGCGCTGTGGTGGCCCGGCGTCCCCGACGGCGTTGGCGACCTTTATGTCAGCCGCGTCATTGCTCGTGTGCCCGCAATGGCCGGCGCGTTCATCGCCCTGCCAGGGGCGGAGGGCTTTCTGCCCGACGCGGAAGGCGGCAAGACCGCGCGCGACGGCGATCTGCTGCTCGTTCGGGTCACCCGCGCCGCGCAGGGCGGCAAGGGACCTCGCCTGACGGCGAGGCTCGCGGCCGACCAACAGTCGGCGTCCGGCAACATAGGTGGACCACCTCGATTGCTGCGCCGCGGCTCCGGCGCGGTTGCGGAATTCGCGGCGCAATACGCCGATGCGCCCGTCCTGGTTGATGACCCGGCGCTGCTGGCAAACCTCAGGCCGGTGCTGGGCCAGCGGATCGCGCCCGTGCGCAAGGCGTTCGACGACGATCTGGCGCAAGTCGTGGCGGACCTCGCCAGCCCTGCCATCGATCTGCCCGGCGGCGCGCGGCTGCATTTCTGGCCGACCCCGGCCCTGACCGCGATTGACGTGGACGCCGGCGGCGCTAGCGCCGAGCGGCGCGACAAGCGCGCCGCCCAGGAAACGCTGAACCGTTCGGTCATCCCGGCGCTCGCGCGCCAGATCCGGCTGCGCAACCTGTCCGGCGCGATCCTGGTCGATTTCGCGGGCATGGCGCCGCGCCGGCGCGCCTCGCTCGGCCCGGCGCTCGCGGCCGCGCTGGCCGATGATCCGCTGCGCCCCCGGCTGCTTGGCTTCACCGCGCTCGGTCTGGCCGAAATCTGTACGCCCGCGCGTGCATCCGCCGTTGCACGAACTGCTCGCCGGTCCGCATGCCGCCGGCTTGGCAGCCCTGGCGCGCGCCGAACGCGAGTTGTCCAGATCGCCCGTGCTTGCCCTCGCGCTGCGGGCGGCGCCGGACGTGATCGCCGCGCTGGAGGCGGACCCGGTGGCGCAGCCCGAGTTCGCCCGCCGCAACGCCCGCGGCTTGCCGCTGCGCTCCGACCCGGCACTGCCGTCCGGCGCGTGGTGCCTGGAGCGGGTGGTTGATCGCCCGCAGCCCTTGCGCTATGGCCCTGGCGGTGCGCCCAGGTAGCTCAGTTGGTAGAGCATGCGACTGAAAATCGCAGTGTCGGTGGTTCGATTCCGCCCCTGGGCACCTTGATTTGAAAGGGGAAATCCGCGCCGCCACGTTAGGCTAGATCGACCGCCTTGGCGCTGCGGACTTCACGGCGGACTCATCAGCCCCGATTTCGCAGCCCCATTTGCACCGGACAGCTGACCCGCAGTCGCACCGATTGCCGGAGCTTCGTGTGCAGGGCGAGGTTCTATGTTGTGCTATCCTCGGCACCGGATCGGCAGCGGGCACGGGGGACGGATGGCTGGCAAAGGCAATGCCGCGAACCTTCGTCCGCCGTGGCAACCGGGGCAGTCCGGCAATCCAGCGGGATCGAGCCGCAAGCGCCGGG
Source organism: uncultured Alphaproteobacteria bacterium (assembly GCA_963761015.1). Taxonomy (GTDB): domain Bacteria; phylum Pseudomonadota; class Alphaproteobacteria; order Acetobacterales; family Acetobacteraceae; genus CAVXFL01. The sequence goes on along the minus strand of CAVXFL010000016.1, from coordinate 372,612 downwards.
TCTTGGTCGCTTGCGGCTATGGCGGCTTCGATGGTGACGCGCTTGCGTTTCTGACCAAGGTCTTCCAGGACCATCGCCTGCCGCTCCTGGTGCGCCTGGAAGCCGCCTCGCGGGTCGCTCGGTTCCAGCATCCGACCCTAAGCGCCAGTCTCACCGCCAACCTCCAGCCTGAGCCGGGGGCGCAAGTGCGATTGGAGCCGGCGGAGCGGCGCCAGCGGGTCGCGGCGCTACTGCGTCAAGCTGGATTGCCCGCGCCGGTCGCACCTGGTTGACTGGAGCCGTCATTTCGATCGGGAGGTTCAGAGGGTGGCACCCGGCACCGGGTATCGCCGGGTTCGCAAATCGCCGCTCGACCCTCTTCCCGATCTCTGGATTCCGATTAGGCAAGACGTTCCGGAATCGGAACAGTGACGTGTGCTCCGGGCTGCACCCCTCACGGCGCCGCGCCCTCTGCCCGCTCGACGGCCCTGTAGGTGGTGTTCATTTTCCTCGTCTTTGCCGCCGGGACCGGAATCGCTGCTTGGCGGTCGGATGACACCTTCTCGCGGATCTTCCTTATGTGTGCCTGCCTCGGCAACTTGGTCACGTTCGCCAGCGTGTTCAGCCATATGAACCCGACCCTGTTCCAGCCCGCCGGGCGGCAGGCCGTGATTGCAGAGCCGCCGGCGCCCGTCGTGACCGCTCTCCAATCGGCCGTCAGCGAACCTCTCGGCTTCATCAGCACCGTCACGCCCGGCACACCGTGCCTGACCAGCGAGACAGCCATCCCGCCCGGTCCGCCACCCGCCGACTGGCCCCCCGAATTGCGGCGCCGGTATGAGCGGGCGGTAGCCAAGTATCCGCCAGGCACGCCGACGCCCGAGCAGTTGGCGTGCGAGGCCAAGGCAGAGGGCGGCGAACCTACAGTCTCTGGCGCCGCTTCTCGTGCCATCTACGAGGAATTCGCCCTCGCTCAATCCCCCCTTGCGGCTCTCCCAGCCCGATCCTCTCGGGGAATTCAAGCGGGATGAACAGCAGCATCGGCTCGATACCCTGGAAACTGAGCAAGAGGCCGCGCGCCAAGCTGCCGAGGGCAGGCTTATGGAACTGGAAGCGCATCAGGATGCGATCGCACACGAGGCGGAGGAACGTGCGACCGAACAGCAGCAGCGCATCGAAGAAATGCAGCGTCGGATCGAGGAATTGGAGGTGCTGCCGCGCTGACTCGCATACTCCCGACTCGGCGGGGATAGACCCCTCAGCCGCGTCGATGTCGCCCGCCCTCCCTAATACCGGCACTACCGGGAAGCGCCCTATAGCGCGACCCTGGGGTTTTCGAGTAATTGCTCACCTTGGTGACGGAGCGGCCTGGGCCGGCCCGATCGGTGAGCCGGGACGCAAGTTACGCAAGCGCATCGGGGCCAATCGCGCGCACTTGTTCGTGTTCGTTACCAACCGCGACGTGCCGTACACCAATGAACCGTACCGGGTTTCCCGGAGGCGGTTGAGTTTGAGTCAGGCGACCATAGGCAGCTGGCTCAGTCGTTCATAGTATCGCGCTTCGGCTTCGGCCGGTGGAATGTTGCCGATAGGCTCGAGCAGCCGCCGATGGTTGAACCAGTCCACCCATTCGAGGGTGGCGAATTCCACGGCTTCAGCGTTGCGCCAGGGACCGCGCCGATGGATCAGCTCGGCTTTGAACAGACCGATGATCGTCTCGGCCAGCGCATTGTCGTAACTGTCGCCGACGCTGCCGACCGAGGGCTCGATGCCAGCTTCGGCCAAGTGCTCGGTGTAGCGAATTCGAGACATATTGCGTGCCCCTATCGCTGTGATGGACGAGCCCATCCTTCCGGACGGGTCGCCGGTCGCAGAGAGCCTGCTCCAGGGCATCAAGAACGAAGCCGGTCTGAGCTGATCGCGAGGCCCGCCAGCCAACGATGCGCCGGGCAAAGACATCGATCACGAAGGCGACGTAGACGAAGCCCTGCCAGGTGGCGACATAGGTGAAATCCGACAGCCAGAGGGCGTTCGGCCGGGGTGCATGGAAATGCCGGTTCACCTTGTCGCGTGGGCAGGGCGTCGCTTTGTTGCTGATGGTTGTCTTCACGGGCTTTCCGCGCATCGCACCCGAAAGCCCCATCTGCCGCATCAATCGCGCCGTCGTGCAGCGTGCGATCGCGGTTCCTTCGCGGCGGAGTTGCCGCCAAACTTTTCGCACGCCGTAGACCTGGAAATTCTCCCCCCAGACCCGGCTGACCTCCGGCCGAAGCCGGGCATCGCGCTTCGCGCGGGATGGGAGACGGTCCGGAACAGCCCGGCGCCGGGCGTGCTCGTGGTAGGTCGATGGGGCGATCGGCAGCACGCGGCAGATCGGCTCGACTCCATGGACCTCGCGATGCGCGTCGATGAACGCGATCATGGTTTCGACCGGCGGTCGAGCTCCGCCGCCGCAAAATAGGCCGACGCCTTGCGCAGGATCTCGTTGGCCTGGCGGAGTTCACGGTTCTCTCGTTCCAGCGCCTTCATCTGGTCCCGCTCGTCACTGGTCAGCCCAGGCCGGATCCCTTGGTCACGCTCCGCCTGCCGAACCCATTTCCGCAGTGTCTCGCCCGTGCAGCCAATCTTTGCCGCGATCGAGCCAATCGCCCCCCACTGCGAGGCGTGATCGCCGCCGTGCTCCAGCACCATCCGCACCGCACGGGCGCGAACTTCAGGCGAATATCGTACCGATGTCTTCTGCTTCTCCATAGCCCACATCCTCTCAAGGATCAGAGCCTCCGGGAAACCCGGTACGGTTCACCAACAACATCTCCGAGCGGAACCTCCGCCCCAGCGTGATCTTCCGCAAGGTCACCAACGGTTTCCGCTGCGAGTGGGGGGCCGAGACCTACGCCGCATTCCGCTCCATCGTCAGCACCGCCAAGGCCAACCGAACTGCCATACTCGGTGCCGTCCGCACCGCCCTGCTCACCCAGCCACTACCCACACCGGGGTGAGCAGTTACAACGTGGCGGCCTTGCCTTGGCCGGTGCAGCCCATGCACCCCGGCCGTATCGCCTTGTCTCGCTCCTCCAGCATGCCGGCAGCAATCAGCTCGCGAATGGCCGCACAAACCCGGCGCGGCGCGATCCTCAGGTTCTCGGCGATGCGGTTTTGCGGAATCGGGACTGGGCCGTTCGGTGTCCAATCTGCTTCGGCGCGCAGCAGCACGCGGACTGCAAAACCTGAGCAGCGCCGCATCCGTTGTGTCGCGAGGAAGGTCGTTGGGATCGACACATACGGAGGCGTAGTCGTGGCGCGCTTGCTACGGCTTCGTGCCGCTCGCGCGCGGCACGGCTGCGGTTGCTGCTCATTGAACGGTTCCGCGTGTGCGGCTCCGCCGTTGGCGCGAGCACGGCGCGTGTGATAAGGCGCTGTTGACCTTGAAATCCTACCGCCGCCGGTCCCGCCAACTCGCGGCCGGCGGCTTTATTTCAGCGGGGCGCCTTGCGCCATCTCGGCGGCATGGCTCGCGTAGGTCCGCGCCGCCATCCACTGCTCGACCAGCGCGCGGTCGTAGATCACCCGCCGGGCACCGCATCGCGTGAAGGCGGGTCCTTCGCCCGTGTTCCGCCAACGCTGCAAGGTTCGGCGCGACATGTTCATAAAGCGAGCGGTTGCCGTTTCATCGAAGAATTCGTTGCGTTTCTTGTGTCATGGGCTACCCCGTTGCGACTCGGTGCGGTGTACGCCGCCGGGGCATCCATCTACTACAGGGGAAAGGCGGCTCGAAGCGCAAAGAATTTGATGCCGCCCGATCGCGTGCGTGAAACGATGCCAAACGATACGAAACAGCACGTGCGGTCACTGTCATGGCGAAACAGTGACCATGCGAATGCTGCGCAAATGTCGCACTTTGGCAACGCCTCGCCGGATGCGGCAGCGCAGAAGCCGCCGATGATCTTCGATCAGGCGCGCAACTGCACCACGTTGGAAATCTCGCAGCGCCCCTCGGCGCAGCGCAATACATGCACCGTCCAGGCGCACAACGCTTCCGCTTTCTCGCGCTCCCAGCCGTGGCGCTGATACACGCCGACGATGCCGCTTCGGCTGCCGCTGACGTGGTTCAAAATCGCCTCGGTCACTTCCAGCCGCACCCCGAGCCGCTGCAAGCCGGTTGCCACGGATCGGCGGATGTCGTGCAACACCCATGGCTGCGGCGCGCGCCCCTCCGGCGCAGCTCCGGCCAGCGCCGCGTCGAGCCGGGCCTTCACCTTGCCGAACCCGGAGGGCGCGGTCTTGCGCGGCCCCTCGAACACCAGCTTGGCGCTGTGGCGGCGTTTGATGCTCGACAGGATCTCCAGCGCGGGTTCCGGCAGCGGCAGCGTGTGCGGCCGGCCGTTCTTGGTCCGGCTACCCGGCAGCGACCAGGTTCCCGCATCGAGGTCGAGTTCATCCCAGCGCATGCCGGCGACTTCGCCGCGGCGCTGGCCGGTCAAGAGCAACAACCGGACCAGGGGCGCCCAAGGCTCGCCCAGCGTCTCGGCCGCGGCGTAGAGCCCGCCCAGCTCGGCATCGGAGAGAACCCGCTCGCGGGCGGTTTCGCGTTCCAGCGGGCGCGGCGTGGCTTTCCAGGGGTTCGTCGGCAAGGCGCCGCGCTGCGTCGCCCAGGACCAGCAGGCACGCGCCTCGGCCCGCAGCCGGTTCGCCGCGACCGGCCCTGATCCGGACTTGACCGCGTCGAGCACGCGCACGGCATCGGCGCGCGTCAGCGCCTCCGCCGGTGTGTCCAGCCAAGCCCTGAGCGCCCGGCGCAACTCTCCGGGCACTCGCCTCCGATAGGACGCGGAACGCTCCTTCAAGCGGTCCTCCGTCCAGTTGTCGATCAGCACGTCCACGGTGTAGCCAGCGGCTGCCGCCGCGGCCTTGGCTGCGTTCTCCGCGACCAGCGTTTCCGCCAGTGCTGCCCGGCGCTCCGCAACCGGGTCGCGCCGATCGCGCACCTGCCCGCGCAAGCCCTCGGCCTTCTTGCGGGCTTGGGTTGCCGTCAGGTCGGTTCCCCAGGCGCCGAGCGCGGTGCGACGCACCTTGGCGCCGTTGCGATATTGGAAGATGAACACCCGCTTCCCCGCCGCCGTGACGCGCAGCCCGAAGCCCTTCAGCGCGGCATCGAAGATCAGGATGTCCTTGCGCCCTTCGGGGCACCGCGCCGCTTCCACTGCCCGATCCGTGAGTTTCATGCCCGCCTCCGCCAGTCGCAGTGCCAGGTCGCAGTGCCGCCGCGGACTCACCGCGAACTTATGCACCCTCGCAGGCTTGGCAGTATATGGCGAAGTATGTCGCAGTGTCCATACGAAAATTCAACGGATTTCATGGCGATTGGCAGTTTGCGGACTCATCACGGCGGCGTGTGGCGACGTATTTTCTGCGACTGAAAATCGCAGTAGCGGTGGTTCGATTTCGCCCCCGGGGCACCTTGATTCACAAGGAAGCTTTCTGGCTTTGCCGAACGGTCGCGTCCACCGTCCCGGCGTGCGCCCAGGAGTGCCACCCCCCTTCGACCAGGCGGCTCAGCGTCCAGGGCAGCGGACCAGCGGGTTGGGGAAGTCGGAACAGCCGGGAAGGTGATCTCGTTGTCGCCGCGCCGCTGCACGTGCAGCACGTCGGGCGACTCGCAGCCGAACCCCTCGGCCTGCGGCGGCGTCGGCAGGCCGAGCACGCTCGCCACGCCGCCCGCCTCGCCGCCGGAAGCCGCGAAACGGAGATCGAAGCCGTCGCTCGTGCGACGGACACCCGTCACGGTCCGCTGCGCATAGGTCTGCTCGGTCATGGTCGCCCGCAAGACGAGGTCGCGGGTGAAGATCACCACCGGCTGCGCGAGGCAGGCCTCGGCGGTCAAGCCAGTCGGCGCGGGGAACAGTCCGCCGGTCCAGCTGCCGAAGAGCCAGGCATCCGCCGGCGCCGTTACTTGCGCCCGCGCCGCCATCATGGCGGGATCCGGCAGCAGGGTGGCGACCAGGATGGCGATTGCGATCAGTCGACCTCTGCGGCGCATGGCTCCCCCATTTTCCGGCTTGCGAACGAACGCTGCCGTTCCGACAACCGTAGGACGGGTTGCGCGAAGGCGAAACCCATCGCGCGCCGGTTTTGTCAGGCGCCGGCCACCGTCTGCCGCTCGCCCGAGCGCCAGCAGGCGCGCGACGGCGGCAAACGCGTCCGCGACCGAGAGCGCGTCCATGCTCGGGCCGTGCGCCAGCGCCCAGTCGGCGAGCCGGCCGGCGGGAACCATTTCCTCGGCGCGGTCGATCGTGGTGCCGCATAGCCCGATCGTCGGCGTGCCGGCCGCCGCGGCCAAGTGGGTCAGGCCGGAATCATTGCCCACGTAGAGCGCGCAGCGCTGCAGACAGGCGGCGGCCTCGGGCAGGCTGAGCTTGCCGCAAAGATCGACCGCCCCGGGCAAGGCCTGGAGGAGTGGCGCCGCCATCGCCCGCTCCGGCTCGCCCGGCCCCGCGAATACCGCAGCCACGGCGCCCGGAAACGGCTCGGCGGCAAGCCGGCGGAACAGCGCGGCGAAGCGTTCCGCAGGCCAGACTTTCGGCGCCCAATTGGCGGTCGCGCCCAAGCCGATCACCGGCCGTCCGTCGGGCAGCAGCCGCGCCGCGAGCGCGCGGTCCTGCTCCGCCGTCCAGACCACGGGCAAGGGCGCCGGGCGGATGTCGAGCACGGCGGCGTATTGCTCGAACATGCGGCCCGGCACGCGCCGCCGCACCGCCCGCTTGCGCGCTGGCACGGTGTAGGCGAGGCCGGAGCCGCGCAAATCCACCACCAGATCCCAGCGGATGAACGCGACCTGCCGCCACAAGGCGAGCCAGTGCAGGTCGAAACGCCGCTTGTCGAGCACGATCGTGCGCTCGCGGTTCGGCATGCGCGCGAACACGCCGACGGCGGCCGGCCCGCAGACCACGGTAATCCGGCAGCGCGGGCAAGCGCGGATCAGGTGGTCGAGCACGCCGCAGGTGATGACCGCATCGCCGATGCGGTTGGACGAGACGAACAGGATGCGCATCGCGCGGCCAGTAGCACGCAAGCTGGCGCGAGGGCATATAGGCCGCGCCAACCCAGGCCCGAGGGGCGCCGCACACCGGCATGGATTCGATCTTCGACGGCAACCTCAGCACGCCACGCGGCCGGCGCCTCGCGTGGCTCGACGCGCTGTTCGTCGATCACGCGGTGTTCCGGCTGGTCTGGAGCAACTGGGCGGAGGTGCGGCCGGGCGTCCTGTATCGCTGCAACCATCCCACCCCTGCCCGTCTCGCCGCCGCGACCCACCGGCACGGACTGAGGACGCTCATCAATCTGCGCGGCGCCGAGGCCCGCAACGGCGCGGACGCGCTGACCCGCGAGGCCGCCGAGCGGCTCGGGCTCGACCTGATCGATCTGTCGCTGCAAAGCCGGCGCGCGCCGGCGCGCGCCGATATTCTCCGGCTGGCCGATACCTACCGCACGATGCAGACCCCGGCCCTGATCCATTGCAAATCCGGCGCCGACCGCGCGGGGCTCGCGGCCGGACTGTTCGTGCTGATCGAGGGCGGCGCGGTGGCCGAGGCGATGCGCCATCTGTCGCTGCGTTTCGGCCATCTCAACGGCTCGCGCGCCGGCGTGCTCGACGCGTTTTTTCAGCGCTACGCCGCCGAGGCCGAGGGGAAAAAACCGTTCCTGGACTGGGTGCGCGAGGATTACGACCAGGCCACGCTCAGCCGCGAGTTTGCCACGCGTCGGTGGAGCAGCTTTCTGAACGACACCATTTTTCGGCGCCGGTAATACCGGGCACCGCTCCCCACCTTCGCCGGGGTGATGCTGAAACGGCGCGGTCCGCGGTACAAACCTTGTTCTCCCGCGCTTTTTTTCGTGCTTCCGAATTGGCCGGCTTTGCGGGGAATATCCGATCTGCTGGACCAAGCGGTGGGTTCGCTGTCCGGATTGGAGGTTGCCCATGCGGGAGGACGTTCTCGGCCGTCACCGGCAACTGCGCGAGATCATCACGCGCCATTACGAACGCGCGCTCGACCACGCGGCGGCGCCCGCGCTGTTGGACGGCGCGAGGCGCCTCGGTCTGGACGTGGACCGGCTGTTGCTCGCGGATGACGTCGGCGAATTCGATGCTCGTCTTCGATCTCGTCATCTTCACGGCAAGCGAGCGGCGATCGCGTGCGATTGACCGCTACGCCAGGAAGGCGCGGGTCGGGGCCGGTGGCGAGGAAAAGCTGGTGCTGGACGCGATGGTTCGGGATCGCTTCTCGATCTGGAGGATCGAACGCCGCCACGAAACCGCCGGTATCGTCGTCTCCGACATGCTGCGCGGAGGCGAACTCTGGCTTCTCGAGCCGGCGTTGGAGGAGGAGTGCGAGTTCGCCACGATCGCCGCCCGGATTTGCCGGTTCGACGACTTCGCCATGACATGCGGCCTGCCGCTGCCGCTCGATAGCGTCATGCTGGAGGAGGTCGCCTCCGACCCGCTCGCGTTCCGCCACGCCGATCCCAAACAGGTGGCGGACGATCCGCGGTTCGCGATCGCGATCTATCGCGCGGCGCTCGATTGCGGGGTCTTGGACATGATCGCAACCGGCGACGAGGACGCCGAACGCATCGATATGGCCGAGCGTGACGCTCGGGACCCGAGTGTGCTGGCCGCCGCCGGCGCTTCCGCCTGACCCGTCCGCCCGGCCCGGCGCATCGCCGGCCGGCAGTCGTTCCTGGTGAACAGGCACGTCATCGTCGACCCGCATCGGCGGAAGCGTTGCAGCGCTTTGGTCCGGCGCTGGCGCGCGCCGGACGAGGCAAGCCGGAGCGGGCGCGAGGCTGTCGCCCGCGTCCGCTCCGTTTCGACGCCGTGATCAGGAACTCGGCGTTGGTCTCGGCGCCCGGGTGCCAGCCTTGCGCGAGCAGCACCAAGTGATGCGGTGAGCCGGGAATGGCCGCGGCATACTGGGTGCCGTGCTCGTCGGTGCTCGATTGCGGGTGATTGCCCCCGCCGGCCGCGAATTGCAGCGCCGCGTTGCCCCAGGTCGGCGCCACCCGCGTCGCCATCTGCACCTGCTGGCCGGACGGCGCGCGATCCGCCTTCGCCGCCCCGATGCCCAGGCTGAGAACGGCGGCGGTGGCGAGAAGCATGGTTCGCATAACAAGTCTCCTGTGGTCAGTTCGGTCGGGCGTTGCGCGATGTCGCGATGGCGACTGCGCCGTTGTGTTCGGTTCGGTTCGTCCCGCCGACAGCACGAGTAGGTATGCCGCACTGCAGCAAGCCCAAATGAATTGTGTGAATGCGCGCTAGTCGCGTTGGGAATGCGCGCCGCGAGTCGCTGGTGACGCTGTTTTTGCCGGGTGGATTTCGCGCGTCAGTTCGAGCCAGGCTTTCGCGGCCGCCGACAAATAGCCACCGCGGCGCCAGATCATCGCGATGTGCCAGATCGCGTCCGGCTCCGCGAGCGCAACGCTGCGTACGGCGGTATGGCTGCGTTGCTCGGCGATCATGCGCGGCAAAAACGCGATCCCGACCCCGGAGGCGACGAGTTCGACCACAAAATCGAGCTGGCTGCTGCGCGCGGCGATCATCGGCGAGTAGCCGCGCCGCTCGCAGATATCCAGAACCACCCGATTGAGCGCAAATCCCGGCGCCAGCAGAATGTGCGGAAGATCCTTGAGGCTAACGCAATCCACCGAGCTGCGGCGCGCGAGTTCGTGATCGGCCGGAAACAGCGCGACCAGCGGTTCGCGGGTGATCTCCTGAAACTCGAACGCCTCGGAGACCGGAAGCAGCGAGGCGGCGAGCTCGATCTCGCCGGAGAGCAGAATCTCCTCGAGCTGTTCGCCGCCGAGTTCGACCAAGCGAATGTCCACGTCGGGAAAACGCGTGCGATAGATCGCGAACATCGGCGCGAACAGGGTGCTGCTGCCGACCGGCGGCAGACCGAGCCGCAAGGTGCCGCGCTTCAGCCCGCGCAATTCCTGCAATTCCGAAAGCAGATCCTCGCGCTCCGCCAAAATTTTCAGCGCGCGGCGATACACCAGCTCACCCGCGGCGGTGAGCCGGCTGTGATGACCGACGCGGTCGAGCAGCGGCACGCCGAGTTCGTCCTCGAGCTGCTTTACCGCCTTGCTCACCGTGGACTGGGTGGCGAACACCACCTTGGCCGCCTGCGAGAAGCCGCCTTGGCGCACGACCTCGGCGAAGGCACGCAGCGTCCGAAACTCCATGGCAATTCCAATCGGGAATGTAGCTTATTCGATCAATTCATTACCACCATGCTGCGCCGCAGCATATATGCCCGGAAGCCGCCGGTTCGGCTGCCTCAATGTTCGTCGCCAGGCCGGCGCTGGCCCCTGCCAGCACCGATCTGCGGGAGATCGCGATCTCGGCACGCCCGACCGATCGTGTCGAATACCGAAGGAGATATGGCGATGCGTATGCCGACCCTGAGCAACCCGCTGATGCGCGCTTGCGGTGCCGCCGCGCTGGCAGCGATGCTGGCCGCCGCGGCGCCGCTGGCAAGGAACGGCGCTCGGCCCGAGAACGGCGTGCAGCTGCGGGAAGGCGAAGTCGTCGTCACCGATCTCGGCGGCGACAGCCATGCGACGACATACTGGGTGGACCAGCCCGAGGGCTACCGTGTCGTGACGATGGTGGAGACGGCGCCGGGCGAGGCTTCCCGCCGGGCGGGTGCCCAGCACCATTCCGTCGTGCAGTTCTCGATGGTTCTGTGGCCGGGACAGACGCAGACGATCACGGTGCCCGGACCGAGCCTGCCCACGATCAGCATCCGCCGCGATGGCGACCGGGTGCAGATCCGGTCATCAGGGTGCGACGCGCAGTCTTAGCCGCCGGCACGACCGCCCGGGGGCCGCGCCTGATCCTGCATCACGTTATGCAGCACGGCCCCCGGGACGACTTCGAGCGCTGATAGCCGAGCAGCTTCATCTGAGCCAGTGATGCCGCGATCACGGCGTTGATCCACGCCGGGGCGTTCCGCGATCGCCTGTTCCGCGCGGCGTTTCGTTCGCTTCAACAGCTTGTTAACCGAGCCGTGCGTCCATGGGCCTCAGAGGCGACGCCGGGCGAGGGTCGGCAGGGCGTCTCATTCTCCGGATGAACAGGCGCGCACTGGCATCCGGCGCAACGGTAACGGCCATCGGGAGCAAGCGCCGCGAATGCCTTTCATACAGCAGGCCGGCCTGCGGCGCCCATCGTCGTTGGTTCGCTACACCGCCCAGCTGGGCCGGTTGGTGGAACAACGCATGTCCACCGCCGCCCTGGTCGCGGCGAAGCAGGAAGCCGAATACCAGGCCCGGCAGGCTAACCAGGCCATGCTGGAGGCGAAGGCGTCGAACGAGGCGCTGCGGCACGAGATAGAGAACCGCGCCCAGATGCAGACGCGGCTCGCCTATCTCGCCAGCCACAATTCGCTGACCGGCTTGGCCAATCGCACGCTGTTGCGCGACCGCCTCCGGCGCGAAATGGATCAGGCGCGCCGCCGCGACACGATTCTTGCTCTGCTCTATCTGGATCTCGACGACTTCAAGGACGTGAACGACACGCTTGGGCATGCGGTGGGCGACGCCTTGCTGAAGGAGGTGGCGAATCGCCTCGCCGAGCTGGTGCGCGGCAGCGAAACCGTGGCCAGGATGGGGGGCGATGAATTCGCCATCTTGCAAGACGGGCTGCTCGACGCCGAGGGCGCCCACGCGCTTGCCCAGCGCGTCATCGCGACGCTGACCCGGCCGGTCGAGATCGCCGAGCGGCGGCTGTTCGTCGGCGTGTCGGTCGGCATCACCCTGTTCCCTGACGACGGCAACGATCCCGATCTGCTGCTGCGCAACGCCGACCTCGCGATGTATCGGGCCAAGCAGGAGGGACGCAACCGCTATCACTTCTTCGACAACGTGCTGAACGAGGAAGTGCATCGCCGCAGCCAATTGGAGCAATCGCTGCACGAAGCGCTCGCGCTCGGCCAGTTCACCATCGCCTACCAGCCGCAGGTGCATGTTCAGACCGGGCGGATCGAAGGCGCCGAGGCGCTGCTGCGCTGGCACCGACCCGGTTCCATCGCCATCCCGCCCGAAGAATTCGTGCCTATCGCCGAGCATTGCGGGCTAATCAACCGGCTCGGCTCGTGGGTGCTGCGGGAGAGCTGTCGCCAGGCCAAGGCATGGGACGCGCTCGGGCTGCCGCCGCTGCGGGTCGCGGTCAACGTTTCGGTGGCGCAGTTGAAGGGCGGCGACGTTCCGCGGCAGGTGGCCGAAATCCTCGCGGAAACCGGCCTGGCGCCGTCCCGGCTGGAGCTGGAGATCACCGAAACTGGCGTCATGCAGGATATCCGCGGCGCGACGACGGTGCTGCGCAGCCTGCATGCGCTCGGGGTCAAGCTGGCGATCGACGATTTCGGTACCGGCTATTCCTCGCTGAGCTACCTGAGCCGGCTGCCGGTCGATCGCATCAAGATCGACCGCAGCTTCGTGCGCGACGCGACGCACAGCGAGGACGCGGCCACCATCGCGACGACCATCGTCAATCTGGGGCGCAGTCTGCGGTTGGAAGTGGTGGCGGAAGGCGTCGAGACCAGGGAGCATGCGGAATTCGTGCGCCGTGCGCGATGTCCGATCGCGCAAGGCTACTATTACGGCCTGCCGATGCCGGCGGACGAATTCGCGGCAAGCATCGGACCTCGCTGACCCAGGATGACAGAACCGATGAACGCCCGCTCGGAGACCGCCGACCTGGGCTCACTGCACGCCGTAGAGGACGAGCGCGTCACCACGCGCGCTTATGCCGCACTCGTCGCGTCCGGCTCGCCGCGCGGCAAGCGGCTCGGCCGGGTGGTGTCGATCACCGGGGCGAACGTCATCGTGCTGGTCGATCAGGAACTCTCGGGATCGACCGAGGTACAGATCGGAAGCATTGTCAAGATCGAGCGACCGGATTCGCGGGTGCTCGGGCTCATCGAAGGCCTGAGCATTCCGATGCCGCTGCAGAACGGCAACGCCGACGCCGAGCTCAGGGTGGTCGAGATCAGCCTGCTCGGCGAAATGCCGCACAAGCCCATCGACGGCCAGGTGGTGTTCCGCCGCGGCGTGTCGAGCCCGCCCGTGCTGGACGATGTCGTGTTGCTGGCGGAACAGCAGGACACCTTAGCGGTTTACGCGCGCCCCAACGTCCAGACGGTCTGCGTCGGCACGATCCATCAGGACGCTTCGGTACAGGCGCATATCAGCGTCGACGACATGCTCGGCAAGCATTTCGCCATCCTGGGCACCACGGGCACCGGAAAATCCTGCGCGCTGACGCTGATGCTGAAGGGCATCCTGAAGCAAAATCCGAACGCGCACATTCTGTTGCTCGACCCGCACGGCGAATACGGCCGCGCCTTCGGCGAGCAGGCCGAACATCTGACGGTGGACACCTTCAAGTTTCCGGTACTGGCTGTTCAATTTCGAGGAAATGGTCGAGATCATGTTCGGCCGCGAAAAGGCCGAGCGCGCCACCGAGGTCGTGTTTCTCCGCGAGCTGATCCTTGCCGCCAAGCTCAGCTTCGCTAAGGATTCGGCCGACGCGTCCTGGATCTCCGTCGATACTCCAGTTCCCTACGCGCTGGGCGAACTCAACCGGCTGCTCGATGAGCGGATCAGCAAGCTCGAGAACCGATCCTCTGTCGGGCCGTATCTGAACATCAAGTCCCAACTCGCCTCGCTGCAGACCGACCGGCGCTATGCCTTCGTGTTTTCCGTGGGCATCGTGCTCAGGGACAATCTGCCGTCCGTGCTCGGTCGCATTTTCCGCGTACCGGCGGACGGGCGGCCGATCTGTGTGCTCGACCTCGCCGGGGTACCCTCCGAGGTGTTGAACGTGATCGTCGCGGTGCTGTGCCGCCTCGCCTTCGACATCGCGTTCTGGAGCGGGCAGGAGTTGCCCATCCTGCTGGTCTGCGAGGAGGCGCATCGCTATGCGCCGCAGGACACCGGCCTCGGCTTCGAGCCGGCGAAGCGCGGCCTCGCGCTCATCGCCAAGGAGGGCAGGAAATACGGCATCAGCCTCGGCGTGCTGAGCCAACGTCCATCCGACCTCGCCTCCTCGATCCTCTCCCAGTGCAGCACCGTGTTCGCCTTCCGCATGACCAACGAGAAGGATCAGGCGATCATTCAGGCGGCCATGTGGGATTCCTCGCACGCGCTGCTCGCCTCCCTGCCGCTGCTCGGCAACGGCGAGGCGATCGCGGTCGGTGAGGGCGTGTCGGTTCCGATGCGCGTGCGTTTCTCGACGCTGCCCTCCGAGGAGCGCCCGCGCAGCAGTTCCGCCGCTTTCTCGCATCAGTGGCAGCGCGTGGAATCGTCGATCGGCGTCCTCGACCGGATCGTCCACTCGCTGCGCGGGCAAAAAATCCCCTGATCGCATGCGTCACAGGGGAAGTGACGGTGCCGATCGTGGTCAATGCTTCGGCGTCAGTGTATTCAGGGCGGCAACGGCACGGTCGATGTCGGCGGCATCGTTGTAGCCGTGGACTGAAAGCCTGATCCGTCCGTCAGCGCCCCAGGTGAGAACGCCGCGCGCGCGTAATTGCGCTGCCAGCATTTCGGGTTCATCCAGCGCGACGCAGATGTTGCCGGCCCGGCGTTCGGACGCCTCGGGCGTCAGGACCGGCAAGCCCAGGTCGAGCAGCCGGCCGCGGAGGATGCCACCAAGGTTCAGAACGTGCCGCTCGATGCGGTCGATGCCGGCCCGCATCAGCGTCGCCAGCCCGTTCTCCAGGACGTAGACACTGATAAAACTCGGGTTGCCGATCTCGAACCGCTCGATCGTGGACTTGATCACAACGGTCTCGCGCCGCCGCCAGTCCGGCTCCGGTTCGATGGAATGCCAGCCGATCCAGGGGGCGGCGAGAATCCGGCCACCGGCGGGTGTTCACGTAAAAGACGCCGATGCCGTGCGTGCCCAGCATCCATTTGTACGAGCAGGAAACGATCGCGTCGCAGCAGCGTCCATCGACCGGCACGACGCCGAGCGCATGGGAGGCGTCGACGACCAGCCGGGCGCCGACCTCGTTGGCGATCTCGCGCAAGGCGGCCAGGTCGAACCGGGCGCCCGTGAGATAGCTGACATGGCTCGCCGCGATCAGCCTGGTGCGGTCGTCCACGGCGGCCCGAATGTCGTCGAGCGTTACCACGGGCTCGCGGCCGACCGCGCGGATCGCGATGCCTGGAATGGCGCGCCAGGCGTGCAGCACCGAGGGATATTCCGAGAGCGCGACCACCGCGTTGTCACCGTCGCGCCAGTCGATGCCGCGCGCGGCGACGAACAGGCCCTCCGAGGCACTGGCGAGGCAGGCGATCTCTGCGGCATCGGCGTTCAGCAACTCCGCCAATCGCGCTTTCAGCCGCGCGAGCGTGGCGAACATACGCTCGCGGCCGGGCATACCGGTGCTTTTGTCCTGCATGAAGCGGCTGATCGCGCCGAGATGGCTGTGCAGGAACGGGCTCTCGCCCCCGGAGGCGAGGTGCGCGACGTCGGCCGTGCCGATGAAGGCCGATTTGTCGAGCGGTGGCGTCGACACGCGCGTCGTCGCCGCTCAGCCGATCCGCACCAGCGAGCCGCCGTCGACCGGCAACGCCACGCCGGTGATGAAGTCGGCCTCGTCGGACACCAGGAACAGCACCGCATTGGCGACGTCCCAGGGCGAACCCATGCGTCCGCGCAACGGCACCTTCGCGTCGCGCTCGGCGGCCACATCGGCCCGCGACCGGCCCCAGGCGCGGGCGCGCGTATCGACCGCCATCGGTGTGTCGATCAGCCCGGGCAGAACGACATTGGCGCGGATGCCGAACGGCGCGTTCTGGATCGCGATCTGCTGCGTGTAGGCGATCATCGCCGCCTTGGTCGCCTTGTAGGCGACGTAGGGGTAGTCGGCCCAGGCGGCCAGCGACGAGATGCTGGTGATGGCGCCGCTCTTCTGCCCGCGCATGATCGGCAGCGCGTGCTTGCAGGCCATGACGTAGCCGCGCAGGTTGATGGCGCTGATGCGGTCGAACGCTTCCTCGGTGATCTCCAGCGGCGGCGCGTCCCCGCCGCCGAGGCTGACCCCCACGTTGTAATGCAGAATGTCGATCCGGCCCCAGCGCCGACGCGCGGCGGCAGCGGCATCGGCAAGGCTGAACTCGACCGTGACGTCGGCCTCGAACGCCGTGCATTCGCCGCCCTCGCGCGCGGCCATGGCGGCGGTCTCCTCGGCGGAGGGCCGGTCGCGATCCACCGCCAGGATGCGCGCGCCCTCCCGCGCAAACCGGATCGCGGTGGCCCGGCCGTTGCCGAGCCCCTCGCCCGGCCCCTGCCCGGCGCCGATGATGACCGCCACCTTGCCTTGGAGACGCAAGCCGGGTCTTGGTTCCGTCATATCAGCCTCAGACGAGTTTTGCTCGGCCCGGATGATGAGCGCGCGCCGAGCTTTGGCGCAAGCCGCGGCTCAGCCCCGCCACATCCTCACGAGGACGCGTCTGCCCTGCCGATGGTGTGTCACCGCCGCGAGCGCATGAACCCCGGCCAGCGCGAGAATCAGGATCGCAAACACCAGATGCGCCCGCCGCAAAATGCCGAACCAGAAGCGGCTGACGCCGACGATGTGCGGAATCGGAACGACGCCGAGGAACAGCGTGGGAATCCGCGCCGGCGCGGTCGCGGCCGTCAAATAGCCGAGAACCGGCACGAGAAGCAGCAGCGTGAACAGCGCGAAGTGCACGGCACTCGCGGCCGACCGCCGCCAGTCCGCGATGTCGGTTTCCCAAGCCGGCCGGCCGCGTCGGCGATGCAACACGATCTGCACCAGCGCGAGGATCAGCACGGTTATCCCGATCGTTTTGTGCAGTTGATAGAGCAGGAATTTCAGCAGCAACCGCTCGAACGGCAGCGCGACCATGTAGACGCCGATCGCCGCGCCGGATGCGACGAGCGCCGCGATCGCCCAATGCAGGCGGCGCTGCGCGCAACTCCAACTCGCCGGCGGCTCAGCCGGCGCGCGGCGCCAGCGGGACCGTGATGTGGATGTGGATGCGCAGTCCGACAATATCCGAAACCATCATCTGATCGGCGCGCATTCCGAAAGCCGAGCGCCGCAATTTCCCGGTCACGTCGAAATCCGCGACCTCGATCTGCCTCGCTTGGTCGAAATGACGGTGCGTCACGACCGCGTCGAGGTCTATCGGATCGGTAACGCCGCGAATCCGCAACGTGCCGTGCACACGGTAATGGTTTGGCGACAGCGCTTCAACCGAAGTGCTGGCAAAATGCGCCCGCGGATAACGGGCGACGTCGAAATAGCCGGCCGAGCGCAGCATATCCTCTTCGTTGGCGAGCGGCATATCGACTGAATTGGCATCGATCGCAACCTCCACATGGGTCCGCTCGGGATGCTCGGGATCGAGCAGCAATTCGCCCTGGAAGCGCCTGAACCGGCCTTCGGTGCTGAACAGCCCGAGGCTGGTCACCGAAAACGCGATCGTGCCGTAGCGCTGGTCGATCCGGTAGACCGATGTTGCCGCCGATGCCGGGGCTCCGCTCAGGAATGCCAGCATCAAGCTCAGCGCAAGTGTCCGGGGGAATGGCATTCGGATCGGCTCCTCCATACGTATACGCACAAGTCGTCCCGATTATTCCGCTCTCCCAAATCGCTTACGCCAAATCGCTTACGTTCGCCCGTCGAGCTGGAGTCGGACGAACCGCGACATCCGCACCAGCTCCTTGTACGGCTGGTCGGCAATCAGCGCATAGCCGATGCCTTTGTCGATCCAGGCGCAGCCGTCGAGATTGCCGATGTCCAGCGCCAGGATGGGCGTGCTGCGGTCCCGGCGCATCGGGCGCGCGAAAATCGAGAGTCGTGAACCGCCGCTATTCTCGTAAAGGAGCAGCGCCGCCGCGCCGTTCCCGGTCGCGACCAGCCGGCCGCCGATGAATCGGTATCCGAGCGCCGCAAGGTCCGGCGACCCGATTGGGTGGTTGAGCCAGCTGGACTCCCAGCGTGTCAGGCCGTCGCGCTGGGCGGCCCCGAGTTCGGCCGGCCAGCTTGGATCGGTCGCATAGACGAGATGGCTGGCGGCCGCCTCGTGTTCCAGGGCAGCGATGCCGGTCATCGCCGGAGGCCCCATCGCGGAGCGCGCCAGCCAGCCGCCGGCACCCCCCGCCCCGATCGCGAGCGCGACGGCCGCCGCGACGCGCCACGGCGCGTGCCGCCGCGCCAGGCGCTCGTCGACCAACCGGGCGAGATTGAGCGCGGAGGGAACCGGCTCCAGCCCAATGGGCGCGAATGCGGCGCGAAGCTGATCGCGCTGCGCCACATATGCGGCGACGCGCTCGGCCGCGGCGTGGTTCTGCTCGAGATATCGCAGCACCGAGGATCGACGGGCCGGGTCAAGCAGATCGTCGACATAGGCGTGCAGATCGTCCTCGGAGATTGGCCGTTCCGGCGTGCTCACTGCACCCTCCGCAGCACCGGCCGGGCTTGGTGGCCGGTGAATTGGCGCAGGCGTTCGCGCCCCCGTGCCAGCCGCGACATCACCGTGCCGACCGGAATCCCGAGCACGCGGGCCACTTCGGCGTAGGAAAGCTCTTCCACCGAGACCAGCAGCAGGACCGCGCGCTGTTCGTCGGGCAGGTTGTTGAGCGCGCGAACCGTATCGTGCCAGTGCAGCCGGTCGTCCTGAGTGGCGCGCAAGCCGGGCTCCGCTTCGTCGCCGTCCAGGGAGGCCGCGCGGCCGCGGACGTTGGCCTTCCGTCGTTGGCTGACGAAGAGGTTATGCATGATGGCGAACAGCCAGATCCGCATCTCCACATCCTCGTGCCGCGTGTGCAGCCGTTCGAGCGCGCGCACCAGACAGTCATGGACCAGATCGTCGGCGTCCTGGCGGCTGCGCAGCAGCGCCGACGCATAGCGGCGCAACGCCGGCACACAGGACTCCATCCTGGCGAGCACACTCGACATGGCGCCGTTTCAGCAACTCCCGCGCGAACCGGGCGTCCGAGCCCAGGGCTACATGGCATAGCGCGTCGCACCGGCTTGGCCGCCATGTCCAATGGGTTCAGACGCTTCGTTGCGAGGTTTATTCCCTTGCCTGATCGGCTTTTTTGCCGGCGTTGCAGGAGTTCGCCAGCGCTAGGGCAGCTTTGTCACGAAAACTTCTCCCTTGCCCAGCACCGCCATGTCGCCAGCGAAGCGCTGCGATTGGCCGCGCAGCAAGGCGGCGGCGCGCGGGCTGAGTTGCTCCAGCGCGCGGGCGAGCAATCCGAAGAACAGCAGATCGCGCCCGCCGACGGGAACGAAGGTCGGCGGCAACGGTCCGGCAATCCGGCCCAGAACGAGCGTGCCGCGGCGCATCAGGTAGCCTGGCAGCTTGCCGGATGCACCGCAGATGATCACCGTGCCGGCGATCATGCGGCTGGCGGGGCTGGCGCCGGCGTCGCCCTCGACGACGATCGTGCCGCGTCGCAGATGGTCGCCGGCGCGCTCACCGCTGTTGCCGCGGACGACCACCATGCCGCCCGCCATGCCGGTCCGCTCGCCCGGCAGCGAGCCGCCCAGGCGCTCGCCGACATCGCCGGCGATCTCGATCCGGCCGCCGCGCAGACCGGAGGCAGCCCAGGGACCGGCGTTGCCGCGAATCTCCAGGCGACCGGCGGACATTGCGCGCCCGGCGCGAATCCCGGCGTCGCCTTCCAACAGCAGTTCGCCGCTGCTCATCGTCTCGCCCACATTGTCGAAGCGCGACGAGCCGCCTTCGATGATCACGCGCGCCGGATCGCCGTCCTTAACCGTGAACACATCGGCGACGCAGACCGGGACGCGGGTCGTGTTCAGGGCGATGCGTTCGATCGAACCCGCGTCCATGCCGGCAAGCCGGTCGGGCGTGAGCGGGGCAAGGTCGAGCCGCTGATCCGGCTGCGCCCGCAAGGTGAACCTCACGGCAGCAGATCCTTCAGGTGGAAATGGTGCCGCCCGAGTTTTCCCCCGTAATTGCCGGCGCCGATCCGCGCCGCGCCCTGCTCGGGGCCGAGCGCGACGGCCGCGGCCAGGCCCGCACGCATCGCCGCGGCCACCGCACCGGGCGTGAGCCCGTCAATCACGATCTCCAGCACCGAAGCGGTGTCCCGATCGAGAATCGAATCGACCGCACCGAACAGCGTGGGACAGTAGGCGGCGTTGGTGGAGGCGGGCAGCGCCTTGTATTTCGATCCCACCTTTGAACCGGACCGCACGATCCCCCCGGGAAAGGGCGCGATCGCGTCGGGCACCGCCTCGATCGCGGCCGCCGCAGTTTCCGCCGCACGCAGCGTCGCTTCCTTGCCGCGCCCGAGGAACAGCAGGTTGCCGCCACCGACCGCGCCCTTCGTCAGGCCGGTCGTGCCTTCGCAGACGAACTCGCCGTCCATGACCGGGATGCGCCAGTAATGCCGGCCCTCGATGCGCTTGGAAATCTGCCAGCCATCGCCGAAATAGCGAATCGCATCGCCGAGCTTCAGCGCATCGGCCCCGTCCAGCCCCGAATAGCACGCCGTGCCCGGCGCGGTGAGCACGGACTGACCGACGCGGTTCTGCAATTGCTTCTGCAGTTCGCTCGTGGAGGCGGCGAAGATCAGCACGCGCACGCCGGGTCGCCCGTCCGGGCTGCGCTCCGGCGGCATCTCGGCATCGATCGCGGCCTCGCAGCCGCAGCCGATCACCGACGTGGCAAACCCGGTCATGTTGATCGCCGCCTGGCGCGCCCAGCGCGCGTGATCGGCGGTGATGACCAGTGCGGTCGCGCGCATGTCGAACGCTTCGGCGAAGCTGTCGTCGATTGCGACGCCGTTGCGGGTCATTGCCGGCACGGCACAGCCTCGAACGGATCGGCGTGAGGGATCGCGTGCGCGGGCACGTCGAAAACGGTGTGCGGGGCGCCATAGAGATCGTCGAAAAACGCGGCGAGCCGTTTTTCAATGGCGGCGTCGAATCCGGGCTGCACCGTGCATGCGCGGCCGAAAGCACGTTCGACGATTTCGCCACGGCGGGCGATCAGCCGGCCCTCCTTGAATACCAAATCGGCGTTGCGAAACACCGCGGGCATGTCCGGTTGCGGACGGTAGACCGCTATGTCGGCGCGGGCGCCCGGCCGCAGATGTCCGCGATCCGAAAGCCCGAGCAGGCGCGCCGGCGCGACGCGCGTCATCGTCGCGATTTCCGGCCACGTATATTCACGCGGGATCGACGGCAGCGTGCAGACGGACATTGCCTCCTGCGGCACCGTGGCAATCCACTCGGCGCGCAAGTCGCGATCCATCAGCAGCGCGAACAGGTCGGGGTAGCTCGTGAACGGCGCGCCGTTCGGATGATCGGTGGTGAAAAGCAGGCGCGCGGGATCGTCGATCAGCAGGAACAGCTCCAGCCCGGCGGCCCACTGTACGGCATTGAAGAAATTGTTGCGGCGATAGCGGTACGGCGTGATGCCGCCGCCGTTACCATCGAATTCCATGACCACGGATTTGTGCGGATGCGCCTGCGGGCGCGCATTGAACTGCCGCATCGTGTCAGAGGAGATCGTGACGGTCTGGCCGAACATGACCTGACCGACATCAGCGGTAATGTTTCTCCGCGCGTTCACCGCCTCGGCCAATTTCGGGGCGGCCGACGAAAATTTTCGCTCTCCCTCCGTGCCGTAGGCATAGAATTGCAGATGCGCGAGGTGCAGCGGCAGGTCGCCGGCCGCCTCGATCGTGGCGAGCGCGGTCTCGACATTGCCCGGAAGCCCGAGATTATTGCAGTGCAGATGCACCGGGTGCGGGATGCCGAGCGCGGTGACGGCCTTCTGCAACGCCTGGATGATGGCGCGCGAGGAGACGCCGTAGCCGGGCACCTCGTCGTCCAGCCCGAAACTGCGCGCGTTGCGCTTGAACGCCGCGGAGCCGCCCGGATTGATCACCTTCACACCGAGCCCGCGGCTACCCGTCAGAATGCGGCCGGCGTAGTCGGCCAGCGCCGCGGTGCTCTCGCCCCCACGCAGCAGCCGCAAAAGGTACTCGTCGTTGCCGAGAACGGTCAGGATGCCCTTGTCGATGCAGGGGATGGTGGAAAGTTCGAGATGCGCGTGCAGCGCCACATTGGGGGAGATTGCCGGCTCGATGACGGTGGTGAAGCCCATCGCGGCATAGAGGCGGCCGATATCCTCGCTGATCGGCGCGCCGGCGAACCAGCCGCGGTCGTCTCGAAGATCGGGCAAGAGCAGCCGCGCCGTGTTCACGTTGTTGCCGGCGATATGCGAGTGGATGTCGATGGCGCCCGCAAGCACGATCGTGCCGGAGACGTCGTGGGTGACATCGGCCGCGCGGCCGGGGCCGGGCGGCGCGACGATGCGGCCGTCCTCGATCCAAAGATCACCGGTTTCGTCGCGGCCGTTTGCCGGATCGACGATGCGCCCGCCGGCGATGCGGGTCAGCACGGGACTGCTCCGGGCAAGGCACCGGCGATCCGGGCAAGCACGTCCGCGACGGTCGGGATTTGCCGTGGCGCAGGGGCCGCTTTCGCAGCCAGCACACCGAGATGGGCATCGAACACTACCGAATCGTGATCGACTCCCGGACGACCCACCACGATCACAACCTCCGGGGGAATGGGAAAGCTGGCGCCCTCGGCCACCAGCGCGACCAACGGAACGCGGTCTGGCCACGGCGGCGCTTCCGGGGTGAACGCAGAGATCCAAACCGCCGCGTCGGCCTCGCCGCTCGCGATCATGCGCCCGGCATCGAAGCGCCAGGTGTCGTGTTCGGGTTTGCCGCGGCCGAATCCGACGCGAACCGGAAACCCGGCGCGCCAGCATCCGGCTTGCAGCACGCCGGTGGCGTTGTCCTCCGGCGGTAAGGGCAAGCCGGCGCAGCGCGTCCGCCGGTTCAACTCCTCGATGATGCCGCAAAGCATTTCGACGCTGAGCGCGTCGAGATCGGCCGCAGACCAGACGGCGACGCCGTAGCGCGCGTCGCGCAAAGCTTCGGCCAACGCGGTAATCGCCGCCGCGTGCGCCCCCAAATCACCGAGTTGTCGGCCGGCCACAAGCGCGCGCAGCCCGCCCAACAGTACGGGCAATTCATCGATTCCGCCGCCGATGGTTTCGACATCGGCACTGCCCAGTTTCGCGGCGGCCTTTTCCGGTCCCGGGCACAGCCGGACCACGCGGCGCGGCCGATCCGGCGCCAAGGCCGGTGGCGATCCCAGGCGCATTCGCTCGGCCAGTTCATCCCAGGACCGGCTCGGCCCAGGTCCGACCAGCAGCACCAGATCGGCCAGCGCCCGCGCCTGCGGCATCGAGGTGACGATCCAGCCGGCTTCGCGCATCACGTCCAGATCGCGCAGTGCGGCGGCGGCGTGCATGTGATCGAACGCCCCGCCCAACTGCCGCGCGAGCAGAATCGCGGCTTCCACCCCGGCGATATCGGTGCCGAGACCCGCGACGACGGCGCAGCGGCTGATTTGCAGGAGCGAGGCGGCGGCGGCGACCGCGTCGTCGAGTGGCGCGTCGCGGCCGGCGATCCAAGCCTCAGCCATCAATCATATTTGATGTAGGCGAAGCGCTGATCGCCGTGCGGCGTGCCTTCGAGCGCGCCACCCGCCTTGCCCGGCTGCCATTGAATCACGTCCTCGATTTTCCGCGCCAGTTCGAAGTCCCTGTCGGTGATGCCCTTCGCGGTGTGCGTCATCAGCTTCACCTCGACCCAGGCGTACGAGGCCGCGATATCGGGATGGTGCCATGCGGCCTCGGCCAGATGGCCGATCGCATTGATGACCATCAGGGTGCTCTTCCAGCTATGCGTGCGATAAGTCCGCCTAATCCAGCCGCGTTCCAGCTTCCAGTGCGGCAGAGTTTCCTTGAGCCGCTGCTCGACCTCGGCTTCGGTATAGGCGCGCTCCGCCGGGCGTTCGCTCATCGTTCCCTCCGTGCTTGTCGCGACCAGTGCCGTCGTTGCCCTGGGCCGGCGCAGCGTGGAACATGCGGGGCGTGACTGGCAATTCAGAACCGCGGCACCGGGCCAGCGTGCGCGCCGGCCTTGCTTTCGTTCGCCGGCAGATCAATGGCTGAGCGCGTCGAGGTCGCCGGCACGGCGCGCCTTCACATGGGCTTTCTCGACCTGAACGGGTCGCTCGGCCGCCTGTTCGGCAGCATCGGACTTGCGCTCGATGCGCCGGTGACCCGGCTTCGGCTCCGCCGCTCCGATGCGACGCGCGTGCGCGGACCCGAGCGGGAGCGGGCGGAAAAATATTTGAATGCCGTGGTGCAAAGTCTCGATGTTCCGGGCCAACACGAACTGACGATCACCGAGGCGATTCCGGCCCATGCCGGGCTGGGCTCCGGCACCCAGCTGGCGCTGGCGGTGGCCGCTGCCGTCCGCCGGCTGCACGGATTGCCCCTCGAACCCCGCGCGGACGCCGCCGCGCTCGGACGCGGGCGGCGGTCCGGGATCGGGATCAGCCTGTTCCAGTCGGGCGGAATGGTGGTCGACGGGGGCGTCGGCGGGGCCGGCTTGCCGCCGCCGCCGCTCGGGCGCATCGCCGTGCCGGAGGATTGGCGGGTGCTGCTGATTCTGGATGCCGCCCGCCAGGGGCTTTGGGGTCGCGAGGAAGCCGCGGCGTTGGGCGGACTGGCGGCAATGGCGGAGGCCACGGCGGCACGGCTTTGCCGGCTGGTGCTGATGCGGCTGCTTCCCGCCGTTGCCGAGGACGATCTCGTGGCGTTCGGCGCGGCGGTGAACGAGATCCAGGTTCTGGTCGGTGACCATTTCGCCTCCGCCCAGGGCGGCCGGTTCGGCAGCCGCCTCGTGGAATTGGCGTTGAGCGCCTTGGGCGAAATCGGCGCCACCGGCCTCGGTCAGAGTTCGTGGGGCCCCACTGGCTTTGCCTTCGTGCGCGGCGACGCGGCGGCCGAGGAGATGCGCGGAATGTTGACCCGCTCGGCTCGCGACAACGGCCTGGACATACGGATTTGCCGCGCGCTCAATCGCGGGGCGGCAATCATCGAGACCTGAAGCCGGCGTTGGCCGGCAGGAGTGAGCGAGATGGCCGACAAGCACATCCTGCATATGCTGAGTTCGCTGCCGCAAGTCAGCCCGTTCGACGTGAACATGGCGCTCGACGCCGGCTATGACGCGGTGGTCCCGTATAGCGCGGTCGGCCGGGATCAGGTCACCGGACTGGTGCAGGACGCGATTTTCTCGCGGCCGCCGAAGCTCGGCGTGCGGACCGGCGTGTTCATCGGCGGCAAGGATGCGATCGCCGCGCTGGACATGCTGGAAACGGCAAAGAAGGCGATGGTGCCGCCTTTCGTCGTTTCCCTGTTCGCCGATCCGGCCGGATCGTTCACCACGGCCGCTGCGATGGTTGCGCGCGTCGAACGCACGCTGAACAAGGACTTTAACCGACGACCTCAAAGGCTTGAAAGTTGCGGTATTTGGCGCGACCGGGGTGGTCGGCTTCGCCTCCGGCGTGATCGCCGCGCTGGAAGGTGCGGAGGTGACCTTCGCGGGCCACGACGGGATCAAGCGCGTCAGCCATTCGGCCGAAGAGATTGGTCGCCGATTTGGTGTGGCGGTTCGTCCGGCGGACGCCAGCACTGACGACCTCAAGCAGAAGGTCGTGGCGGGCGCGGATACCGTCTTCTCCGCGGCAAAGGCCGGCGTGCGGGTGCTGAGCCAGGAGCAACTCCGACACGCGGATCACCTGCTCGTGGTGGCGGACGTGAACGCGGTGCCGCCTGCCGGGATCGAGGGCGTGGAGGCCATGGCGGATGGCGTGCCGCTCGGAATTGGCCGGATTCGGGGCATCGGCGCGCTCGCGATCGGCCAGACGAAATACCGAACCGAGTTTGGTCTGTTCCGCCGCATGATCGAGGCGGCGAAGCCGGTGAGCTTCGATTTCCGCGATGCCTTCGTCCTGGCCCGCGAACTTGCCGGAGTCGGATAGCGGTAGGTTTGTCCTGATCGCGGCGCTGTCGGCCAGGGCGCTGGCGGCCGCGGCGCGACGGGCCGGCTATATGCCCCTGGTCGCCGACCTGTTTGCCGATCTCGATACGCAATCGATCGCGGCCGCCAGCGAACGGGTTGACGGCAATCTGGCGATCGGCTTCCCGAAGCGCCCGCTGTTGCGGGCGCTCGAGCGGCTGGCTGACGGCCGCGCCCCGGTCGGGCTGGTCTACGGCAGCGGCTTCGAGCGGCGCGGATCGCTGCTCCGGGCCTTGCGTGATCAGCACGCCTTGCTCGGGAACTCTCCTGAGACAGCTCGCCCAAGTCACTGATCCTACGAAATTCGCCGCGCTATGCCGGGAAGCGGATGTGCCGCACCCGGAAATCCGCCTCGCCGCCGCGCCGGACGGGAACTGGCTGGAGAAGCGGGTTGGCGGCGCCGGCGGTTCCCATATCCGCCAAGCGCTTGCCTCGGCGACCGCCACGGCGCGGCTATTACCTACAACAGCGGATTGCGGGCCAGCCGATCTCGGCGCTGTTGCTGGCGAACGGGCGCGACGCCCAGGTGCTCGGGTTCAGCGAACAATGGGCGGCCCCGTTGCCTGGCCGGCCGTTCCGGTATGGCGGCGCGGTCCGGCCCGCCGCGCTGGGACCGGCTCTAGCGAGCGACATGGCGGCTTCGGCCGCGCGGGTCGCGTCGGCATCGGGTCTGATCGGCCTGAACAGCGCGGATTTTCTGGTGCGCCAGGATGGGTTCACGCTGCTGGAGGTCAATCCGCGCCCTGGCGCCACCCTCGACATCTTTGCGGAGGCGGAGCCAATGTTGTTCGACATGCATGTTCGAGCGTGTACCGGGCGGCTGCCGGAAGCCATGCCAGTATTCCCCGGCGCGGCCGGGTCGGAGGTGGTTTACGTGCCGCGCCGCTGCGCATTGCCGGAGGGCTTCGCCTGGCCGGACTGGGCCGCCGACCGGCAGCCGCCCGGCATTGCGGTGCCGGCGGAGGGGCCGCTCTGTACCGTTCAGGCGCGGGCCGACGACGCGAAGTCCGTGCGACGCTTGCTGCGAGAGCGAGTCGCTGAGATTCTGAGGCTGGCGGGAATGGGCCAATGATCACCGACAAACCACGGGTGAGCATCAATCTGCGCGCGCAGCGGCTGGTCGAGGCGCTCTGCCACGATGCCGCGGAATTGCGTATCGGCACGATGGGCGGCAGCGCCGGGGAACTCCTGGTCGATGCAGGGGCGAACCATCCGGGCGGAGTAGCCGTCGGCGTGAGGATCGCGACGATTTGCATGGGCGGGCTGGGCGAGGTTCGCGTGACCTGCGACGGCACGCTCGCCCGCTGGCCGTGGACGATCACCGTCACCTCTTCGAATCCGGTGATTGCCTGCCTGGCCAGCCAGTACGCCGGGTGGAGCCTGTCGCACGGCGAAAACCCCGACGCGTTCTTCGCCCTCGGTTCCGGCCCGGCGCGCGCGTTGGCGCGCAAGGAGAAGCTGTTCGAGGACATTGCCTACAAGGATAACGCGACGCACGCGGTGCTCGTGCTCGAGGGCAGCCGCCCGCCGCCGCGGCCGGTGGTCGAGAAGGTCGCGCACGATTGCGGCGTCCACGCCAATTCCGTCAGCATCGTGTACGCGCCGACACAGAGCCTCGCCGGCGGCGTCCAGGTGGTCGCGCGGGTGCTGGAAGTGGCGCTGCACAAGGCGCACGAACTGCATTTCCCGCTGGAGCGGATCATCGACGGCATGGGCGCCGCGCCGCTGCCGCCCCCGCACCCGGACTTCGTCACCGCCATAGGGCGCACCAACGACGCCATCATTTTCGGCGGTCGCGTGCATCTTTACGTAACCGGGCCAGCCGATGACGCACGCAACCTGGCCGAGCAACTTCCGGCCGTCCGGTCGCGCGACTACGGCAAGCCGTTTGCCGAAACGTTCCGCGCCGTTAAGGGCGATTTCTATGCGATCGACCCGATGCTGTTCAGCCCAGCGGAGGCGATGGTGACGGCGCTCGAGACCGGCGAGACGTTCCGCGGCGGCAAGCTCGATCCCGCTCTGCTCGACACATCCTTCGGTTAGCGGCAGCGGGCTTGCGGCTGGCGCTGATCGTCGATCGCCCCGAGTGGCACGCGCGAGCGCTGGTTCGCGCGTTTGCCGGGTTGGGCGCGGAAGCGGTTCCGGTTCGCCTCGCGGCCTGCGCCTTCGACACCACGGCTCCGTTCGGACTGAGCCTTCCGAATTTCGCGGGCGGCATCCCCGACGCGGTTCTGGTGCGCGCCATCGGCGGCGGAACGTTCGAGGAGGTGACGCGCCGGCTCGGCATTCTGCACGCGCTGCGCGAAATGGGTATCCCGGTCTGGAACGATGCGCGGGCGATCGAGCGTTGCGTCGACAAATCGACCGCCAGCTTCCTGCTGGCTCGCGCCGGTCTGCCGACGCCGCCGACCTGGACGGTCGAAGGGATCGAGGCGGCCAGCGCGGTCGTCGCGCGCGAGAGCCGGCACGGCAAGCTGGTTCTGAAACCGCTGTTCGGCGCGCAGGGGCGTGGGCTGGTCTTGATCGAAGCGCCGGCCGATCTGCCCGTGCCCGAAACGGTCGGCGGCGTCTACTACCTGCAACGCTACATTCCGACCGGCCCCGAAGGCTTTCAGGATTACAGATTTCTGGTGTGCGGGGATGACGTCATCGCCGGGATGAAACGCCGTTCCGCGAGTTGGATCACCAATATCGGCCGCGGCGGCCGCCCGGAAGCGCTCGCGCCGGGTCCCGAACTGTCCGCGCTGGCCGTCCGCGCGGCGGCCAGCATGGCGGCTGACTATGCCGGCGTGGATCTCATTCAGGATGCAGATGGGAGCTTGCTGGTGCTCGAAGTGAACAGCATGCCGGGCTGGAGAGGATTGCAGCAGGTGACCGACCTTTCCATCGCGGACCGCCTTGCCGGCGCTCTGCTATCGCGCGAGGCTCGAACCCCGCGGTAACTTGAATTTCGCGAGCGGATGATGCCCAGTCCCAGGGGGAAGCTACCCGGTGTCAGACCGGGCGGCCCCCTTGCTAGAACCAGATGACGAGCTTGAAGGCGAACCTCCAAGCCCGTATCTTGCTCCGCGAGAGTCGACGATGTGTAGCCTTCGTTTGCTCCGATGGGACGCCGGCAGGGGATTCTGCCGGCGTTTCTCGTTTAGGCGCTAATCTGCCGGACGCGAAAGCACATGATCCGCCAAGCCGAACTGGAGCAGGCGTTTCGCGCGGCGTGCGCCGACGAACTGGCCGCGCCGAAGCCCGGCAACGTTGGAATGCACGCAGCCGGCCATGGCATGACGGCCGATGATTTCCTGACGAGCGCGGCCGTTTCGGCACCGCCTCTCTGCGCGTCCGGCACTTCACTCGGCGAGCGGATCTTCGGCGCGATCGCCGCGACGCGCGCAGCGGTCGGGCAGAACACCAATCTCGGCATCGTCCTGCTCTGCGCGCCACTGGCCCGAGCGGCCGAGGTGTCCGAGCCCGACCTGCGCGCTGCCCTGCAACGGGTGCTGGACGAGTCGGACGTGGCGGATGCCGATTCCGTGTTCCGCGCGATATCGCTTGCCGCGCCGGGTGGGCTGGGCGATGCGCCGCGGCACGATGTCCGCGCGCCGGCGACCGTGCCGCTCGGTGTGGCGATGGCCGAGGCTGCCGATCGCGACCGCGTCGCACGCCAATGGGTCACCGGCTTCGCCGATGTGCTGGGGCCCGGGCTGGCGGCCTATGAGGCCGCCCGGGCGCGCTGGCCCGATCCGCGTTGGGCGCCGCTCGCCGTGTATTTGCGGTTCCTCGCGGCGTTCCCGGACAGCCACATCGCGAGAAAATTCGGGCCGGGTGGCGGCCGAGCGTATCCGCGAGGAGGCCGTGCCATACGAGCGTCTGTTGCTGGCCGCCGCCGATCCACAAATCTTGCTTCCGGCGCTGCTGGAGTGGGACTCCTCGCTCAAGCAACACGCCATCAATCCAGGCACCAGCGCCGACCTGACGGTCGCCACCATCTTCGCCGCCAAGTTGCTCAACATGTTGCGATCGGCCGGAAATGATGGTTGAGTGCCGGCAGCGGGAGGCATCAACATGTGGCAGCGGATCATTGCTGCAGTTGCGAAATGGCGCGGCGTGTCCGCATCCGCTTCGGACACTCCCATGGGAGGCAAACCGGCTATGGCGAGCATCACGAAAGTCTGCGTAGGCGAATCTCTAGTCGGCGACGGCAACGAGGTCGCGCATATCGACCTGATCATCGGCCCCCGCGGCAGCGCGGCCGAAACCGCCTTCTGCCATGCGCTGACGAACAACAAGGACGGGTTCACGACCTTGCTCGCGGTGGTAGCGCCCAACATGCCGTGCAAGCCGAATACGATCCTCTACAACAAGGTCACCATCAAGGGCGCCAAGCAGGCCGTGCAGATGTTCGGCCCGGCGCAGCACGCCGTCGCCAAGGCAGTTGCCGATAGCGTGGCCGAGGGCGTGATCCCGGAGAGCGAGGCCGACGACCTGTTCATCTGCGTCGGCGTGTTCATCCATTGGGAAGCGGCGGACGACAAGAAGATCCAGGATTTCAATTATCGCGCCACCAAGGAATTGATCGCCCGCGCCGTTCGCGGCGAGCCCAGCGCGGCCGAGGTCGTGCGCCGGCGCAACGAGGTGAAGCACCCGTTCGCCGCCTGATCCCTGATTCCCAGCGAGGCTTCCCCGTTCGCCCGGCCCCTCAAGGCCGGGCGAGCGATTCGATGTCGGTTTTCGTGATCGCCCCGCCATGCAGGGCCGTGGCGACCAGCGCGCCGGCGCAGCCGAGGTCCGCCAGACGGCGCAGATCGGCCGCGTTGCGCACCCCGCCCGCCGCATAGACGCGTCGTCCGGCCGCGCGGCGCTGAATATCGGTCAGGTGGTCGAAGTCGGGCCCCTGCCCTGCCCCGACCAGCGCCAAGCTCATGACGATCACGCGGTCTGGCCACAGTTCCGGCTGATCCAGCAGCGTGTCGGGACCGACGAACGAGTTGCCGCGGAAATCGAGCGAAATCACGGTGCGCGGATGGGCGCGTGTCGCACCGAGGAGCGCGGTTCCGGCCTGGGATTCGCTGCCGATGACGAGATGCCCGGCGCCGCGCCCGAGCCAGGCAAGCGCTGCCGCCTCGCTCGCCGTCCCATTATCAACCCAGATTTCCAAGTTTGGGAAACTGGACTCGAGGGTCCGGAGCGACGAGTTCGTGATCGCCGCCGCCCTCGATCGCATCGAGATCCGCGACGTACAGCCGGGCGAACGGGAACAGACCCAAGAGGCCGCTGATCACATCCTCCGGCGCGCTCGAGCGGCTGAGCGGCGTGCGAATCGGCCGATAATCCCGCCGGTTGCCGGCGCGGGCATGCACGACCTGCCCACCCTTCAGATCGATGACCGGGATGACTTCCATCCTTCTATCCTCGGCGCGGACCCGCCCGGGTCAAGGGAGCACACGCATGCGTCTGTCCGTCATCGGCTGGGATGTCGGGGGCGCGCATGTGAAGGCCGCGCGCGTCGATGGTGGGCGCGTCACCGGCGTCGTCCAGTTGCCCTGCCCGCTTTGGCTCGGAACGGAGCGGCTCGAGGAGGCGATTGCGACGGCGCGCGCCCGGCTCGGTCCGGCGGACCGCCACGCGGCGACCATGACCGGCGAACTGGCCGACGTATTCGCAACCCGCGCCGATGGCGTCACCGCCATCACCGCCGCGCTGGCGCGCGCGCTGACCCCTGTGCCTTTGCTGATCTACGGCGGCCGAGTCGGGTTTCTCGATCCGGCCGCGGCTCCGGCGCATGCGGCCGACATTGCCTCGGCGAACTGGCACGCCAGCGCCGCGCTGGCGGCGCGGTTCGTCCCGGACGCGCTGTTCGTGGATATCGGCTCGACCACCACCGACCTCGTCCCGATCGCGGGCGGCGAGGTCCGGGCGCTCGGATACAGCGACGCCGAGCGGCTTGCCTGCGGCGAACTGGTCTACACTGGCCTGACGCGCAGCTTCGTGATGTCGCTGTGCCGGGCGGCACCGGTCGGCGGCGCCTGGATCCCGCTCGCCTGCGAGCACTTCGCCACCAGCGCCGACGTTTATCGCATTCTTGGGGAACTGCCCGAGGCCGCCGACCAGTTGCCGGCGGCGGATGGGCGCGAGAAGTCGTCCGCCGCCTCGCGCGCGCGGCTGGCGCGCATGGTCGGCCGCGACGCGGCGGACCTCGCCGACGCCGAATGGCGCGCGCTGGCCGCCTGGTTCGCCGAGGCGCAACTGCGGCTGATCACGGACGCCGCCATGCTGGTGCTGTCGCGGGCTCGTCTTGCCGCTTCGGCACCGGTGATCGCGGCGGGTGCGGGGCGGCATCTTGCGTTGCGACTTGCCGACCGGCTCGGGCGACGCAGCACGGAGTTTGCCGGACTGGCCGCCGCCGACGCGCAATCAACGGGTTCCCAAACAGACGAAGGCGGGTGCAGTGAGTGGGTGGGCGTTTGCGCTCCGGCCGTGGCGGTCGCGTTGTTGGCCGATCAGGTGCGGTAGAAGCGATCCACCGCCGCCATCAGCCACGCCCATGCCTCTTGCTCCGGCGGGCCCGCGGTCTTGCCGATCGCGATGCGCAGATAATCGATCTCGCGTTCCACTTTTTCGCGCGGCAGCATGGCGAGCCGGCTGACCAGGATCGCCAGCTCGACCACGGCCGCTTGCGCGCGGTTGAAGCCGCGAAACGGCGCATGGTTTTCGATGTGCAGCACCCGACAATGGAAACGCGGTCGCTGCGGATCGTCCTGAACGGAAACGACTTCCAGCTCGGCGTGGGCGAGCGTCGATGCCAGCCGCGGCGGCGGCACGCACGTTGCGGACACGAGCGGCCAGTCGCGGTGTCCGGTCAGGCACCCGGCAAGAACGCGCACATCGTCGGTGTAATTTGCCACGGCGAACGGAACCTCGCGCAGATTGTCCAACGTGGTCGAGGGATGAAACGGGGCGACGATCCAGCCGGCGTCCGCCTCGATCAGCCCGAGCGGGGCGATGTGCGGAACGCCCTCGGTCGAAACCGTCGTCACCACGGCTTCACGAATCATGACGGCTGCCCTTCCAAATTGCCGGTCAGTTCACCCCTCGCTTCGCCCGCAAGGTGTGGCCGGCCTCGGCAACGCGTGTGACCTCGCGCCTTGTGCGCGGGGCGGCGCAGCCCCAGTCGAGCGGCTCGTCCTGGGCGTAGCGCTTGCCGAGCGCGAGCGCGATCTCGGCTTTCATCAGCTCGGTGCCGAGATAAAAGGCGTGCGCGCCGTCACCCGCGACATCGAGCGCAGGAAAGAATCCCAGCGCCTCGCGCCCGGTCGTATGCATCCGGCTGTTATAGATATGAACGCCATCCTCGGCGGTCGCGATGCGGAAATTGGTGTCACGCACTTGCGCGGCCTCGGCCGCGATGTCGGCAGGCGATTGCGTGAGCGGCGCGCGATCGTGCACCTGGAGCAAGCCCGATCCGTAATTGCGCGGCAGATCGGCGTTGGCGCGCCCCGCGAACATCATGCGCCGGGCGACATCGTGTTCCGCCACATACACCGCGTGTGCGGCGAAACCTGCACGACCAGCACGTTGCGAATGGCAAGCTCGGAGCAAATGCCAAGGAGAACGGCGGTCACGCCGGAGGAATTGGCGTCCGTCAGCTCGGTCAGGTTGCCGGTCCCCATCAGGATGTCGGCATCGGGAAGCCGTTCGCGCAGCGCGGCATAACGCAGCAGCGATGCGGTGAAGCCGAAATGTATCGGATCGAGAATAGGATCGAGCAGGAATGGAATCCCTCGATCCTGGGCACCCCGCGCGGCGCGGACGAGCGATTCCAGATCGCCGTGCGCGGCCGGGATCAGCACCGGCGTAGCGCGCGTGCCGGCGGCGATGTCGAGCGTATGTTCGGTCGAGGCTGAGCAGGAAATCGGCGCCGGCCTGGGCACCCCGGCGAAGCTCGTCCGGGTCGCCGGAATCGACGCTGACGCGCAGACCTTCGGACTGCAGCCGACCAATTGCGTTTTCCAAACCGGCAAACGGCGAACCCGGCTTGCAGCCGAGATCGATCACGTCCGCCCCCTGCCCGCGCAACTCGGTGGCTCGCGCAAGCAGCGCGTCCTGCGACAGCAGCGGCGCGTCCACAATTTCGGCGAAAATACGGATATCATAGCGTGACAGGTCGGGCGGACCGCCGGCGCGCCCGAGATACGCGGGCAGATCGACCAATTCATCCGGTCCGCGCTCGAACGGCACGTTGAACGCGCGCGCGAGCCGTTCCGGATCGAGACCCGCGCGACCGGGAAATATGACGCGATCGGCGCGGATCGGGCGGGGCAACCGGCGCAGGATGATCGGCTCGGTCATCAGCGCCGCGACCTTCACGCCGATATCGACGATCTCCCAGTCGAAACCGGCATCGCCCATCGCCGCGAGCTGACCGCGCAGCCGTGGCTCGGCGAGATGTCCGGTCAGGAACAGGATGCGCTCAGCCATGCGCGGAAATATGGGATCGCCGCTCCGCGATCGCCGATTGCAATTCGGCGAGCGAGAGAACCACCCGTGTCGCCTCGAAGCTGGACAGGCGCTGCGTGTTTTCGAGGTCGATGCGGCGTGGATGTACCTTGACCACGCCGCCCGGCGCCTGTGTTTCCAGGTCCGGGGCGGTGTCGCAGGCGAACACGATGCTCGGAATGCGGCACTTGCCGGCCTGGGCGAACACGTTGGTCGCCAGATTGTCGGAAATGCCGCAGACGCATTTGGCGACGGTGTTGGACGTGGCCGGGGCCAGCACGAGCGTGTGGTAAAGACCCTGATAGAGCAGACCGACCGGCGCGGCGCTCGCCGTGGTATCGCGAAAGATGCGCGCGCCCTTCGGCAGCTCGAACTTGTTCTTGTACATCCTGATCACTTCGGCCGCCGCGCGGCTGACGAACAGATCGATGCCGCTGAGCCCGCCGATCAGGTCGAGGCATTCGGTGAAGAAATGTCCTGATCCCGTGAGCGCCCAGGCCCAGCGCGGGCTCGCGTTCGACGCCATGCCTCAGGCGACCGCGCGGAGCGGCAAGCCCGGCGGATGGCGCGCGTCCAGTCCCGCGGGCGGCACGTCCTCGGGCCCCGCGAGGAACAGGGCGCCGGTGTAGCGGGCCAGGAAATCGGGAAAGGCACGATCGACCAGACCATCGGCGACCAGCATCGGCACGGTTGCACCGTCCGGCGCCCGAACCGCCTTCACCAACAGCAGACAGGGCGCTTCCAGCTTCGTCGCGAACCAAAGTGCCAAGCTGTCGGATGTCACCGACCAGGATTTGGGCACCTCGGGCGCGTCGCGCAGCATGGCGAGCGGCGACCAGACCGGAATGTTCTTGTTCGCCAAGGCCCGCGCGATCTGATCTGGCGTTTTCGCCATCACGAAACCAAACGTCCTGCCGAGGCTCGTCAGCGCGACGCCGAATTGGGTCATCGCGTGCAGGGACATCGCGTGTGCCGCCGCGTCGTCGAATTCCATATCCGGCTGGGCATCGCGCACCGCATCGGCGAACGGGCCGCCGCCCGGCACGATCGCCACCTCGCCCGCCGCGGCCGCGATGGCGCCGAGCCACGGACGCAGCGCGGGCGCAAATGCTTGGCTGCCGCCCAGCTTGACGACGCATGCGATACTCACGGCGGCTCCGAACCGGCTGCCGATACCGTTGCCGCCAACAGATCGCCCGCGCTCGCCGCGACGGTTTCGCGGGTGCGTTCGATCGCGACGCCGACAATTCCCTCGCCCGCTTGCAGCTTTTCCACCGCGACCGACACTTTCACCACGCGCGGATGGGCGAGAACCATGGCGGCGACGCGCTCTGCCAGGGTCTCGACCAGCGCCACGTGTCCGCAATCGACCAGCATGCGGATGCCGTCACGGATCAGGTCGTAGGAGAACACGTCCCGCATGCCCGGTTCCCAACGGGGCGAGCCGCGCTCGCGCGCGTCGGCCGACGACGCGGTGCGAGCGATGCGTGCGTCCACGTTGAAGCGCACGGACTGCGGCGAGGTGCGTTCGCTCGCATAGGCGCCGATCCGCACCGGCAGCACGAAATCGTGCACGAACACGCGGTCCGCGCGCGAGGCGTCGCCGCTCGGATCATGCGCATAGCCGCGCGCGGCGAGCAGCCGGTAATCCACCCCGCGTTCCGCCTTATCGGCGCGCTCGGCCGGGATCAGTTCGCGGATCTCTCGAACGGCCTCGGGGTCGATCGAGGCCGTCCGGCCCGCGCCACCGCAAAGCGCGCCGCGGAAGCCGAGCACGCCGGGTTCCAGCACCAGCAGCCGCGGGACGTCGGGTGCCTCCAGCGCCCCCGCGAGTCCCGAGAGCAGCCGGTGCTCGCGGCAGGAAGCGACGAACTGGCGCAGTCGCGGCAGGCTCGTGTGGTCGAGCAGCCGACCTTGCGACTTGTCCGCCGTGTCCAGCATGGCGGCGTGAAAGCCCGCCCGAGCGAGCAGCGGCAACAGCGAAAAATCCGGATCGCGGTCGGCGAACAGGACGGCGACCAGGCGCGCGCGCTCGGCCAACGGCGCCAGCGCGCGGATGCACTGCTCCGGCTCGCCGCCCGGGAAAATACCCTGCTTCACGTAATCCACCCCGGCGGCCGCCATGCCCTCCGCGGCGGCGACCACCACCTCGGGCCGCATAGGCATGTCGCCGGTGACGGCGCTGACCGGCCGCCGCCCGGCGACGGCGGCGACGGTTGCGCGTACCATCGCGTGCTCGACGGCGCCGAGCGCGCCGCGCGCCGGGTCCTTCAGGTCGATGATGTCGGCGCCGCCGGCCAGCGCGATCTCCGCCTCCGCCGGCCCGGTCACGCTCGCCAGCATGAGGGTCATCGCATCGCGTTCCGCGGCTTTTTCGTATCGACCACATCGCCCATAACCGACGGATGAAACGTCCGATCCCGCCGATGCGCAACGCCGGCCCATGACGACGCTTCCCCCGGATTATCCCGAACGCGTCTATGCCGGCGTGCTCGGCAAGATTATCGGCGTCTATCTCGGCCGGCCGATCGAGGGCTGGACGGCGGATCGGATCAGCCGCGAGCTGGGCGAGATCGACTATTACGTGAACGGCCGGCTGGACCCGGCGACATACGACACGGAACTGGTCGTCGCCGACGACGACATTTCCGGCACTT
This sequence comes from uncultured Alphaproteobacteria bacterium, assembly GCA_963761015.1. Lineage (GTDB taxonomy): Bacteria > Pseudomonadota > Alphaproteobacteria > Acetobacterales > Acetobacteraceae > CAVXFL01. Next base: position 335,457 of record CAVXFL010000016.1, on the reverse strand, counting down.
TCATTTTCCCGCGCGCACTTGGCGACCCCGGATCGCAGTCCGGGGCAGGCTCCCGTCACCCGCCCCGGCTGACGTCTGAACAGATTGGCAACGCGTGGCTGAACCACATTGTCGAGGGCCGCACGATGCTGTGGTGGGGCGGCATCGGCACGGCGACCGAGCACACGGCCTATTGGCGACTGAAGAACGGCATCGCCGCGCCGCGAAGCGGCTCCGCGGGCCTGAACGGCCCGGTTCTCGCCGAACAGATCGGCGGGCAGATTTTCATCGACGGCTGGGCGCTGGCGAGCCCCGGCGATCCGCAGCAGGCGGCGTGGCTCGCCGAACGGGCCGCCCGGGTCAGCCACGATGGCGTGGCGGTGGATGCCGCCAGACTGATCGCGGCCATGGAGGCGCAGGCGTTCGTTGAGACGGATATCGACCGGCTGCTCGACACCGGTCTGCGCTGCGTTCTCCCCGCCTCGGCGCTGCGCCGGATGATCGGCGATATCCGCGAGTGGCACGCGGCAGCGGCCGGTGAGGACTGGCGGTCCGCGCGACGGCGCGTCGCCGCGCAGTACGGTTACGACCGCTATGGCGGTGCCTGCCACGTCATGCCCAATCACGCGCTGATCATTCTCGCGCTGCTGTACGGGTCCGGCGATTTTCAGCGCTCGCTGTCGATCGTCTGCGGTTCGGGATGGGATACCGACTGCAACGCCGGCAATCTCGGCTGCCTGCTCGGCATACGGGGCGGGCTGGCCGCGATCGACGCCGGCCCGGACTGGCGCGGGCCGGTGGCCGACCGGATGTATCTGCCCGGCGCGGAGGGCGGCGGCGCCGTCACCGACGCGGTGATCGAGGCACAATCCTTGGCCCGGGCCGGATACGCGCTGGCCGGAGCAACCCCGCCGCCCGCGGACAAGCAGGGTGCCCGGTTCAATTTCGCGTTCCCGGGCAGCACCCAGGGATTCACGCAAGAGGCCTCGGAGGGCGTGCCGGCCGGAACGGTGACGCTCGAAAACGTGCCGGGCCGCAGCGCCGAGGGCGCGCGCAGCCTGGCCATTCGCCTGAACGGATTGGCCCCAGGAGCCGTCGCCCGCGTGGGCACCGCCACGTTCTTCACCCCGCATGATCTCAACGTGCCCGGGTACCGGCTGATGGGCTGTCCGACGCTCTATTCCGGGCAAATGCTGCAGATGCGCGTGCAAGCCGATCCGGCCAATAGCGCGGCGCTGGTTGTCCGCCCGTACTGCGCCTGCTTCGGCGGCAATGACCGTATGGAGTACCTCGCCGGCCCTACTTGCGCCCTGCCGGCAGGGGCGGAGGTGCCGATCGCGTGGCGCGTGCCGGAGACCGGCGGGCGGCCGATTTGCCGGGTCGGACTTGAACTGGAAACCCGGACGGCCCATCCGGCCGAGGCATGCGTCTATCTCGACTATGTCCGCTGGAACGGCGCTCCGGACACCGTTCTGCGCCGCCCGAGCGAGCCGGGCCGGATGTGGCGCCACGCCTGGGTCGATGCCGCGGACCAGTTCAGCGACCGCTGGGAGGCCTTCCGAATTTCGCACGGCAGCGGTCTCGGAATGTTGATCCAGGGGACGCGCGACTGGCGCGACTACCAGGTGTCCGCCGAAATAATCCCGCATCTCGCGAAATCATGGGGACTGGCGGCCCGCGTCGGCGGCTTGCGCCGCTATTTCGCCATCATCTTCGACAATGTGGGCGGTAAAAGCACCGCGGGGGGAGACCGCGTCAGTATTCGCAAAAGCAGGGGCGAGGTCGCGATCCTCGCGACGGCCGCGTTTCCCTGGAAGGCCGAGCAAGCGGTACTGCGTGAGGCTATCGGTGCATGGCCCTGCGATCGCCGCCTGGGTGGACGAACGGCTGCTGTTCCAGGTGCGGGACACGGACCCGGCGCTTGCCTGCGGTGGTATCGCACTGCTCTGCGAGGATGGCGCCATATCCACGGACGCGGTCGCGATCACGCCGCTCCCCTGACTGGGGCGGCGGATAATGGCCGAACGATCTGGATAATCGGCGCAATTGGCGCTATCACTCGAACCGACGCACCGCAAGGAGCTCGAGCCTAGGGTGTCCGAGATAGCCGCCCCACCCCGCGGGAGCGGCGTGCCCGCTCCTGGAGCGCGCGACCCTGACGAACGCCGGTCAACCGGAGTGCGACCGTACGTGGACGCGCCAGGCGAACCCGCATCCGCAATCGATTTGGGCGCTGTCGCAGCCGACATCCTCGATACCGTCGAGGACGGCTTCTACATCGTCGACGCCGACTGGCGCTTGATCTACGTCAATCGTCGCGCCTGCGAGATGTGGGGGCAGCTGCGGGAATCGCTTCTGGGCAGGACCTTCTGGGAATGCTTCCCGGAAATGATCGGCTCCGAATTGGGCGAGCGGTTGCTCGAGGCCGCGCGGGCCGACCACGACGTCACGTTCGAAATCTTCTCGCCCATCGTGCGGGTTTGGGTGAGCGTGCGCGTTTCGCCGATTTGCGATCACCTGCTCGGCGTGTATATGCGCGACATCGACGGGCAGAAACGCACCGACGACGAACTGCGCTCCAGCGAAGAACGGCTGCGCATTGCCTCGCAGGTCGCCCGGCTCGGCTATTGGGAGCGGGATTTCGCGACTGGCGAACTCAGGTGCTCGGGTCAGTGCAAGGCGAATTACGGGGTGCCACCCGATGGCGAGCTGAGTTATCAGTCGGTATTCGCGGCGATTGATCCGGAGTATCGGGAGCAGGCCCGCGAGGCCTCGCGCCGCGCCGTGGAGACGCGAACGGCTTACGAGGCGGAATACCCGATCACCTGGCCAGACGGCAGCACGCACTGGATCAGCGTGCGCGGCAAAGGCATCTACGCCGACGACGGAACGCCGCTGCGCACGCTCGGCGTCACCCTCGACATCACCGACCGCAAGCGCGCCGAGGAGGCGTTGCGCCACGGCGAGGAGCGGTTTCGCCGCGTGTTCGAGCAAAGCCCGCTCGGCAAGGCGATCGCCGGCCCCGATTTCCGGCTGCGGGAGGTCAATCCGGCGCTCTGCGCGATGCTGGGCTATGCCGCCGAGGATTCTGACAGGGCGGAGTTTTCTCGACCTCGTCCACCCGGATGATCGCGCCAATTGCCGCCAACAGGCGATGACGCTGGCCGTGGGCGAGATCGAGCGGATTTAGCTTGAAGAACGTTTCTTGCACCGATCGGGCGAGGCGCTCTGGGTGAGCGTGAATGTCGCGCCGATGCGCGGGCCCGACGGGCGAGCGCATTACACGCTCGGCGTGATCGAAGACATTTCGCAGCGCAAGCGCCTCGAACAGGACCTGAGGGAGAGCGAGGAACGCTACCGGCTGTTCGCCGAATCCGCCACCGAAGGCGTGCTGGTCCACGATTTCCACACGGTTCTGGACGTCAGCGGCCGGTTCGCGGAGATGTTCGGCTATCAACCGGCCGACCTGATCGGCACGAGCTTACGTGATTGGCCCATACTGATCGAGCCAGCCGATCTCTCCGGCGCGTTGGACCTGGGCAAGGCTGGCCAGGTCATCCACAGTGAATTGGCTTGCGTGCGCCGCGACGGAACGCCGATGGCGCTCGAATACTCGGCCAAGGATATTTCGTATCGCGGCAAGATCGTCCGCATCGTGATCGCGCGCGACATCACCGAACTGAAGCGCAACGAGCAGCGGCTGAGCGAGCTGAACGAGCAGTTGGAGCAGCAGGCCGAGGAACGGGCGCGCCAGCTTTATGCCAGCCGGGCGCGGCTGCGGGCGTTCTTCGAGAACTCGCCGGATCGCATGACCTTGCAGCGCGCCACCGCCGACGGTCGGTTCGTTTACGAGGACATCAATCCGACGCTCGAACGCGTCTACGGCATGCGCCGGCAGGACGTCATCGGGCGCGCATTGGAGGACGTGCTCGGCCCCGAAACGGCCCGGATTCCCCTGCACTACCTGCGCGAGTGCCTGCGCACCGGCGCGTCGCAGCGTTGGGTGGGGCAGCGGACCTGGCAAGGCGAGACGCGCACCATCGACGTGATGGCGGTGCTGGTCCCCGGCGAAACGGATGGCGGCGACCGGTTCATCATCACCACCGCGCGCGACATTACCGAGCGGGAGCAGCTCGAAGCGCAACTGCGGCAGGCGCAGAAGATGGAGGCGGTCGGTCAGCTCACCGGTGGGGTGGCGCACGATTTCAACAATCTGCTCACCGCGGTCGTTTCTAGCCTGGAACTGATCCGCGCGAAATCGGCGGAGGAGCGGGTGCGCCGGCTCGCCGATACGGCGATGCGCGCGGCGATGCGCGGCGGCCAGCTCACGCATCAGCTTCTCTCGTTTTCGCGCCGGCAAAACCTGCGGCCGACCGTCGTCGACTTGAGCGTGCTGTTGCGCGAAACCGAGGCGCTGCTGCGCCGCGCGGCTGGCGAAACGATCGCGGTCTCGTTCGACTCCGCACCCGCGCTTTGGCCGTGCGAAGTCGATCCGGCGCAGTTCGAGGCCGCGGTGATGAATTTGGTCGTGAATGCCCGCGACGCCATGCCAAAGGGGGGACGCATGGAACTGGCGGCCCGCAACGCCACGGTGGGCGCCGCCGAGGCCGGGCTCGATCTGCCGGTCGGCGACTATGTCGTGCTCGCCGTCAGCGACACCGGCTCGGGCATGTCGCGCGATGTGCTGGCGCATGCGTTCGAGCCGTTCTTTACGACCAAGGAGGTCGGCAAGGGCTCCGGACTGGGGCTCTCCATGGTGCACGGTTTCGCGCGCCAGTCGGGCGGCAGCGTGCGGATCGACAGCGAGCCGGGTCGGGGGACCACGGTGTGGCTCTATCTGCCGAAGGCCTGGGCGAGCGCGCCGGACGCCGCCGGCTCGGATCATGGCCTCGAATCCCTGCCGCGTTCGTCCGGAACCGTCCTCGTGGTGGAGGACAACGAAGATCTGCGGAACGCGATCGTGGATGTGCTGCGTTCGCTCAACTACCGGGTGTTCGTGGCGAGCACGGGGCCGCAGGCGCTGGAGGTGATCCGGCACGGCGAGAACGTGGATCTGCTGCTGAGCGACATCGTGATGCCGGCCGGGATGAGCGGCATCGAATTGGCGCGGCAGGCGCGACGGTTGCTGCCGTCGATCAAGGTGCTGCTGACCTCGGGCTACACCGGCGAGGCGTTCCTGGAAGCCGGGCAGGAATTTCCGTTCCTGGCGAAACCCTATCGCCCGTCCGAACTCGGCCGGCGCATCGACGAACTGCTGAAACCGCTGTCGCTGCCGGCGTGATTTCGCTGGCGTTGAAGGGAACGAGTGTACGACGATTCGACAACGTCATGCGCGAGCTTTGACCCGCGCATCTCGTCGGGGCCGCACGAGATTGCCGGATCAAGCCCGGCCATGACGAAACGGCGTAAGGCGCCTTAGACCCGCTCGATCAGCGCGGCGATGCCCTGGCCGACGCCGATGCACATTGTCGCCACGGCTCGCTTCGCGCCAAGGGTCTCCAGGGCGTTGACGGCGGTCAGCGCCAGCCGCGCGCCGGACATGCCGAGCGGATGGCCGAGCGCGATCGCGCCGCCATGCGGGTTCACGTGCTCGGCGTCGTCGGGAAGGCCGAGTTGGCGCAGCACCGCCAGCGCCTGGCTGGCGAACGCCTCGTTCAGTTCGATCACGTCGATATCGGTGATTTTCAGCCCCGTCCGGGCGAGCAGCTTCGCGGCCGCCGGCGCCGGGCCGATGCCCATGATCCGCGGCGCCACGCCCGCGGTCGCCATCGCGACCACCCGGGCGCGCGGCGTCAGGCCGTGTTTCCTGGCCGCCTCCTCGGACGCCAGGACGATCGCCGCCGCGCCGTCGTTCACGCCCGAGGCGTTGCCGGCGGTAACGGTCCCCGGGTTGCGGAACGGCGTCTTGAGCTTCGCCAAGCCATCCAGCGTCGTGTCGGGACGCGGATGTTCGTCGGCGTCGACCATCGTCTCGCCCTTGCGCCCCTTGATGACCACGGGCGCGATTTCGCGGTCGAAAAACCCCGCTTCCCGCGCCCGCTTGGTGCGCTGCTGGCTGCGCAGCGCGAACGCGTCCTGATCGGCGCGCGAAACCTGGAACTCCTGCGCCACGTTCTCCCCGGTTTCCGGCATCGCATCGATACCGTATTGGGATTTCAGCAGCGGATTGACGAAGCGCCAGCCGATCGTGGTGTCGTAGACCTCGGCCTGGCGTGAGAACGCTTCCGTCGCCTTGCCCATGACGAACGGGGCCCGCGTCATGCTCTCGACCCCGCCGGCGATCGCCAGGTCGGCTTCGCCGGTCTTGATGGCGCGCGCGGCGGTGCCGACCGCGTCGAGCCCCGAGCCGCAGAGTCGGTTGATCGTCGCGGCCGGGATCGAGGCGGGCAGGCCAGCGAGCAGCACCGCCATGCGGGCGACGTTGCGATTGTCCTCGCCGGCCTGATTGGCGCAGCCGTAATAGCAGTCGTCCACGGCCTCCCAATCGACCGATGGGTGGCGATCCTTCAGCACGCGGATCGGGTGCGCCGCCAGATCGTCGGTGCGCACGTCCTTGAGCGCCCCGGCGTAGCGGCCGATCGGTGTCCGCACGAAATCGCAGATGAAAGCTTCGGCCATGGCAGAACCTCCGGGTCGCGGCGCGGCAACCCGAACAGGCTAGCCGGAGTGGCGCCGGCGGGCGAGGACCGGCCGGGCGCGGCGGTGCGGCGGTTACTTTCGGGTGGTCCCGATGGCGCCGCCTTGCGCCCCGGCAGGGAGCGGCACCGCGCGAACGCCCCATCCGGTTTCGGTGGCCGGATGCTGGACCATGGTGGACCCGGTGAGCCGGCCGCCCACATGTACCGCGAGCTTGCTCGCAGCCCCATCCGGTCCGGTTCCGCTCGGGAACCGGACATGGTGGTCGGGCTTCACCTCGCCGCCGGCCCAACCCTTGCCACCGCCGCCAGCGAGCGCCGGCGCAGCCAGCAGCATGCAGCCAGCGGCGGCGAACAGCAGCAGGCGCCAGGCTCCGCCACCCGGCATGGCCTCACGCATGCCCGGCGGCATCGGACAGCAGCAGCGGGTCGATCTTGAGCTTGCCCAAGGCCCGGCGCCATTTCGTGTCGTGCCCGGAATCGAACAACAGGCTCTCATCCGCCGGCGCCGACAGCCAGGTGTTGCGCTGGATTTCCGACTCGAGCTGCGCCGGCCCCCAGCCCACGTAACCGAGCGCCAGCAGGCCCTCGCGCGGGCCGCCTCCGCCCGCGATCGCCTTCAGCACGTCCAGGCTGGCGGTCAGCGCCAAGCGGTTGTCGACCACCAGGCTGCCCTCGCCGGTCCAGTCGGCCGTGTGCAGCACGAATCCGCGCCCGTTATCCACCGGCCCGCCAACACACAACCGGATGCGCCGGGCCGGCGGAACCGGCTCGATCTGCAACTGCCGCAACAGGTCGTCGAAGCTCGGCTGCTGCAAGGGACGGTTCAGCAGAATCCCCATCGCCCCTTCGTTCGTATGAGCGCACATGTAGATCACGCCCTGCGAAAGCCGAGGATCCGCCAAGCTCGGCATGGCGATCAAAACCTGGCCGGTCAGGTACGGATTGGCATCGTCGGGCGGCATGGCGGGGGAACTCGACATGATGCGGAGTTGGGGCGGCTCCGGTGGCGGCGCAAGCGGCCCGGCGTGACAGCGGGCCGAACCCGGACTAAGGAACCGAGCTTCGGCTTTCTGCCTAACCGACACCAGAGGAAAGCGAGGACAGCGATGACGATCAAGGTCGGCGACACCATCCCCTCCATCAAGCTGATGACCCCGACCCCCGAGGGGCCGAAGGAGATTTCCACCGACGAGATCTTCAAAGGGAAAAAGGTGGTGATGTTCGGAGTCCCCGGCGCCTTCACGCCGACATGCAGCGCGCGGCACCTGCCCGGATTCGTGGAAAAGGCGGATGCGTTTCGCGCCAAGGGCGTGGACGAGGTCGTCTGCCTCGCGGTGAACGACGCCTTCGTCATGGGCGCCTGGGCGAAGGATCAGCACGTGGACGGCAAGGTCACGATGCTGGCCGACGGGTCGGGGAACTTCACCAAGGCGCTCGGCCTGGAACTCGACCTTGGACCGCGCGGCCTGGGCACGCGCTGCCAGCGGTTCGCACTGGTCGCCGACAACGGCAAGGTGACGCATGTCGCGGTGGAGCAGCCGGGCGGGTTCGAGGTGAGCAAGGCGGAATTGATCCTGACCCAGCTCTGAGCGTCCTCACAGGACCGCTCCCCGGTCACAGAACGTTCTCGCGTCATTGCCAGGCTCGACCCGGCAATCTCGCGGCCGTACGGCACCGAGATGCCCGGGTCTTCGCCCGGGCATGACGGCGCTACGGCATTCCGGTCAGCTCGAAGGCGTCAGCTTATCACGATCTTCGGGCCCGTGGCGGCGCCGAGCTCGCTCTGCGTCTTCTCCCACACGCGCCTGGCGATCGCCGTGAACGCCTGAGCGGCCGGGCCGTCGGGCGCTTCGGCCACGATCGGCGTCCCGGCGTCCGAGGCGGTGCGGATTTCCAGCAAGAGCGGCACCTCGCCGAGAAATTCGGTGCCGAGCCGCTCCGCCTCCCGCCGCGCCCCGCCATGGCCGAAAATCTCGGCGCGGTAACCGCAATTCGGACAGCAGAAATAGCTCATGTTCTCGACCAGCCCGAGCACCGGCACGCGGACGCGCTCGAACATGCGCACGCCGCGGCGCGCATCGGTCAGCGCGATGTCCTGTGGCGTCGAGACGATGACCGCGCCGCTCAGCGATACCCGCTGCGCCATGGTGAGCTGGGCGTCGCCGGTGCCTGGCGGCATGTCCACGATCATGATGTCCAGCGCGCCCCACTCGGCCTGCCCCATCATCTGCTCCAGCGCGCTCATCACCATCGGCCCGCGCCAGATCATCGGGGTTTCCTCTTCGACGAGGAACCCGATGGACATGGCCTTCAGCCCCCAGGCGACATGCGGTACCAGCTTCTGGCCGCGCACCTCCGGCTTGCGCGACAGGCCGAGCATGCGTGGCAGGCTGGGGCCGTAGATGTCGGCGTCCAACAGGCCGACCTGCAGCCCTTGGCGCGCCAAGGCTACCGCGACGTTCACCGCGACCGCCGACTTGCCGACGCCGCCCTTGCCCGACGCGACTGCGACGATCGCCCGGACCTCGGGGAGGAGCAGATCCTGGCGCTGACCCTGTCCATGCGGGTGCGGCGGTGGCCCACCCCGCGGCCCCGGCGTTGGCTGCGGCCCGGCCGCCTTCTGAGTCTTCTGGCCAGTCAGCACCACCGCGGCATTGCTGACGCCGGGCTGGCGGGCAAGCAACGCCTCGGCCGCCTTGCGCACCGGCTCCATCGCCGCGGCGTGCGCGCGATCGGTGAGCAGCGCGGCCTGAACCAGCCCGCCGCGCACCTCCACACCCTCGACCAGCCCGGCCGCGACGATGTCGCGCCCGCTCGCCGGATCGGTGATGCCGCGCAGCGCCTCGCGCAGCGCCTCCGCCGTGGGTTCGCTCATCCGCTTGCCAACCTTCCCCAGCCGGTCATTAATCACGCCCGCCACCGAAGAACGCTGCCCCGGTCCGCATCGGCTCGGCCTACTCCATATGAACCCCGGGGACTGCCGCGCAATGGCCCGCGGGGGGCGGTGCGCTCGCCTCGCCTGCCATTCGGAATGACCATGGAACAGATCCTGGCGGATACGCCGGACCTCGGCGACGAACTGGCGGCTGAACCGCCCGCGAGCGATCCGGGCGGCATCCAGGCGTTCAAGGCGCCGCCGCTCGTCCTGTCGCGGCATCTCGAGGCGCCCGTTGCGTTCCAGACAATAATCGGCGCGGGGCTGGCGCACTTTCTCGGCAACACGCCGGCGGGGCGCGCGGGCGACGCCGAAGGGGTGCATCAGACCCGCGTGGCGCTGCGCCGGCTGCGCACCGCGCTCGCGCTGTTCGCACCCGTGCTGCGGGCTGTGACGACCGATCCGCTCGAAGCGGAACTGAAGCGCCTGGGCCAAGTGTTCGGAGCGGCACGCGACTGGGATGTATTCCGCCTCGAAACGCTGCCGCAAACTTGCGCGGAAGCTCCCGAACCGGGCGGGACGACGCTGCTCGCCGAGGCGGCCGAACGGAAACGGCGGATCGCGCATGCCGAGCTTCTGCTTGAACTCGATGGTGCCGCGATGGCCGCCGTGGTCACGGAACTGGGCGCCTGGGCATCGGGCGCGGACCCGTGCCTGCTGACGAACCGTGGGTCCGAGAAGCTGATCGCCGAGCTTGCCCCTGACCTGCTCGACCGGCTCGCCCGCAAGGCCGCGAAGCGGCGAAACCGCGTGGACGAACAGTCCGACGCGGATCTGCACGCGCTCCGCAAGTCGCTGAAGAAGCTCCGTTACGGCGCCGAGGATTTTTCCGGCCTCTACAAGCGCAAGCGGACGAAAGCCTATCTCGGGTCCTGCAAGCGGCTGCTCGAGGCGTTGGGGACCATCAGCGACGCCGCCGGCACGAAGCGGCTGCTCGATCGGCTCGCCGAGGATCGCGATGTGAGGCTCGCACCCGCGATCGCGTCGGTGGCGCGGTGGAGGGAGGTCGAGCGAGCGCAGGCGCTGGCCCGTTTCGGGGCTGCCTGGCAACTGTTTGCGAATGCAAAGCCGTTCTGGAAGTGACGCGGAACGCGAGGTCGCGGCAGACCGGTGCGTCGCCGGTTGAATTCGCGATCGCAGCGGCGAAAACGTTTGCCCCGGCCCACCGACAGCGACATTATATCGCATCCGTTGGCTGGCGTTCGATGGAGCGCTTGGTCCGTCTTCTCCCTGGCACCAGCCGCAGGGCCGCCCTGGAACGCATTGGAGAAGCACGTGACGAAATCGCCGCTGCTCGCCGCGCTGTTCGCCTTGGCTTCGAGTTTGCCGGCCTGGGCCGCGGATCCGCCCGCTCCGAGCGCCGAGGCCGCCAGGGAATGCGCGTCCTACGGGCTGACGCCCGATACCGAAGAATACAAGGCCTGCGTTTCCGCCATGGCCGATCAAGGCAACGATGCCGAGGGCGCGAGAATGCGGGAGGAGATGAACCGCAGGATGGATCGGATGCGCGCCGATATCGCACGCCGGAACGCCGAAATGCGCAAGCAGATCGAGCAGGACATGAACGCCGCCCAGCATCCGGCGAACGGCGAGCCCTCGAAATGCGTGACGACCAGGAACGGCACCAACACATCCACGGTCTGTCCGTGATGCGAAGGTGTTCGCGGTTGATCGGGCCAATCGAACGGAGGCGGCCATGAGAAGATTGTGGCTCGGGGTCGTGGCGGCGGCGGCCCTGTTGCCGAGCGTCGCATCGGCCCAGAGCGGGAAAAACGCTGGCGTGAAAATCACCTGGACGCGGTTCATCGACCCGTCCGAGAACGCATTCGCCGCCGATGTTCCGCAGGGCTGGACGGTGAAGGGCGGCGTGACCCGCCTCACCACGATCGTCGCCACCGGATGGCTCACCGCCGTCTCGCCCGACGGCGCGGTCCAGATTTTCGTCGGCGATCCGGAAATTCCATTCTTCAACGTGCCGCGGCAGGATCAGCAGGAGGGCGCGCAATTGAAGCCGACTGCGGCGCAGACCGCGCCGGAAGTGGCACTGCGCTATCGCGGCGGGATTGCCTTCGCCGAACTGTATGGCCCGAGCCACCTAGCCGCCGTCGGTTGCACCGGCGCGACGCCGACGGCGCGACAGGACTTGCCCGATATCGCCCGGCGGTCCTATGCGCGATCGCAAACAATGGTCAGCGGCATCCGTACGCAATTTGCCTATACCCCGCCGCAGCACGAGGCGGGCCTCGTCACCTACACGTGTCAGAGCGGCGGCAGGCCCTTCGTTGCCGGCGTCATCGCGGACACTGCCCAGCCGATCGCCGCGGGTTTCTGGAGCGCCAGAGTGATGGGTTATCTCGCCGCACCCAATCAAGCGGCGCTGGCAAAAGCCATCCTGCTGCATGTGCTTGCCAGCCGGCAGTGGAACCCGCAATGGGACCAGGCGACGCGGGAGGCGGCGCAGCAGGTGTTCGATCACCAGCAACAGGAAGCCAGCCAGATGGAAGCGATACTGGCGCGGCGGTCGTGGGATTTCACCAACATGCTGCTGGCCAACGGCGAAGCCATGCAGGCGCAAAGAACCGCCAGCCACAATGCGTTCATGGCACAAATGGAACAGCAGTCGGCGCAGCGCAGCGCCAACTTCGCGGCGTACCAGGCCCAGCGAAGCCTCAATTCGTGGCGCTTCAATGCCTATGTCCGCAACGGGCAGCTCTACCGCAATGTCAACACCGGAGAATATTACGAGGTCGATCATTGACGCCCGGCGAACACCGGGCTCGGCGCGCGTCGCGGTCCTCAACTCGCTGACCCTGACACAGGGAAACAGAAACGCGGAGCATGTCATGGTCCAGTGTCGCGTTGCCTTGGCCGCACTCCTGCTTTCGCTGACCGGGGCTTCGTCGGTTTTGGCGCAGGGATTCAGCGCGCCCGGGCAGGCGCCGATGCCAGCCGCACCGGCCGCGCAACCTTCGACCGCTGAACAGCTTTTCCCCGGACCGGCCGGCGGCCAGGGCCTTGGCGCGCCGCAACCGGCACCGATGATGACGCAGCAGCCCGGCGTGGGGACGTCGCTGTTGCCGCCGGTGATGCCCAACTTCGGCGCGCCGCAGCCGTCGCCAATGCTGACGCAGCAACCCGGCGTCGGCACGCCGCAACCGGCGCCGATGCTGACCCAGCAGCCCGGTTTGGGCGTGCCGCAAGCGCCGCCAGCAATGACGCGGCAGCCCGGGTTCGGCGTACCGCCCGGCCCCGGTATCGGCTTTGGCTCGGCGCCCGCCCAGCCGATGCAGCCGGCGCGACCTAATTACGCCCAGGAATTGACCGATTTCGGCGTGCAGCCGCAGACGACGCTGCAAACCAAGGTCGCGTCCGACACCCCGCTCACGATTCCCGGCGGCCATGTGATCACGACCAATGAAATGCGCCAGGCGGTCGGATCGAACATCGTCTTCATCGATGTCTGGCAGGCGCCCGCGCATCCGACGATTCCGGGCGCCATCGAACTGCCCGGGGCCGGCAGCCCAGGCAGCTTCAACGACGCTATTCAGCGCCGGCTATGGCCGATTCTCGCGCAATTGACCAACCGGGAGGCGCAACGTCCGATCGTATTCTTCTGCACCGGGGCGCATTGCTGGGAGTCCTATAACGCGGCGCTGCGGGCGATCAACATGGGGTTCAAGCTGGTGCTCTGGTTACCGCGGCGGCCTGGCGGCATGGCGGGCGGCAGGCCAGGCGACCGCCTACCCGCGTCAGCTTCAAGCTCCCGGAACGCCCGTACAACAAGGCGGCGCCGGCGGCACCCGCTGACCGAGCTTCTCTGTCACTCCGTCGGGCGGCGGAGTTCGGTCGCGATGGCTTCGTGCATCTGCTCCCCCGCCCGATCGATCGCGTCGCACAGCAGGCGCATCCGCCGGCGCGTGGCGTAGAGCTGATCCATCAGCGACACCACGACCGGCAACGCTTCCTCGTCCAGGCGCAGCTCCTGGCTCAGTTCCACAAGCAGCCGCACCCGCGCGACGTCGATCTCGGCGAACAGCAGCTCCTCGCCGCGGCGTTCCGGCCGCACCAAATCCTCGGCGATCCAGTGTTCCAGCTCGTCGCGCCGCAAACCCGCCATGATCGCAAGCAGCCGCTCCAGCGGGATCATGCCGCCTCCGTCATCTTGCCCCTTGGCTCGGCGGGATGCGCCGGCTTCCAGTCGCGCAAGAACTCCTCGAGCGCCTCGTCGGGCTTGCCGATCACCACCGTCAGGGTGACGTACTCGTCGCCGGCCGGCTGGCCCCCGTGCGCGGCGACCCCCCGCCCCCGCAGCCTGAGCCGCGTACCGGTATCCGAGTGCTTCGGGATCGTCATCGTCACGCTGCCGCGCGGCGTCGGAACCTGGGCACGCGTGCCCAGAACGGCCTCCTGGAGCGTCACCGGCAGCTCGACATGAATGTCGTTGCCCTCGCGGCGGAACAGCGGATGCGGCTTGATCCGGATTTCGATCAGCGCGTCACCCGGCGGACCGCCGTTCGCCCCCGGCCCGCCCTGCCCGCGCAACCGCAAGGTCTGCGCGTCCTCGATCCCGGGCGGAATGGTGACGTCCAGCTCCTTGCCGTCAGGCATGGTCAGGCGGCGGGTGGCGCCATTCATCGCATCGAGAAAATCCACGGTCAGCTGATAAATCTGGTCGCGCCCGCGCATCGGGAACGGCTCCCCTCGCCCGCCGCGGGCGCGAAAGAACTCGCCCAGGATGTCGCCCATGTCCTCCGGAAACTCCGGTTGCCCCGCGCCGGCCGTGCCGTAACGCCTGCCTTGCGCGCCCTCGGCGTGGCCGCGGTAGAAATGCTGCTCCGGCCGTTCCTGCCCGGAGGCGTCGATCTCGCCGCGATCGAAGCGGGCGCGCTTCTCGGGGTCGGAGAGCAGATCGTAGGCGGAGGCGATCGCCTTGAAGCGATCCTCGGCCGCCTTGTTGCCCGGGTTGAGATCGGGGTGGTTCTTCTTCGCGAGCTTGCGGTAGGCGCGGCGAATCTCGTCAGCGCTCGCGTCGCGCTTCACGCCCAGCAGCTTGTACGGGTCCTCGGCCATGGTCGTTCCATGTGGTGGCGCCCGCGCGAGTTGCTACTGCACCAGCGCCTGCGTGCGAACCAGCCGGGCATAAAGTCCGTCCCGCTCGACCAGTTGCGCGTGCGTGCCCTGCTCCACCGCGCGGCCGTCGGCGATCGCCACCACCAGATCGGCGTCGCGCACGGTGGAGAGCCGGTGCGCCACCACGATGGTGGTGCGCCCGCGGCGTAGCCTTGCCAGCGCCGCCTGGATCGCCGCCTCGCTCTCGGCGTCGAGCGCGCTGGTCGCCTCGTCCAGCAGCAGGATGCGCGGGTTGCGCAGAAGCGCGCGGGCGAGCACCACCCGCTGCCGCTGGCCGCCCGAGAGAAGCTGCCCGCCGGGACCGACGCGGGTCGCGAACCCGTCCGGCAAATCCACGATGAAGTCACCCGCGGCGGCCGCGGCCGCTTCCATCACTTCAGCCTCGGTCGCGTCCGGCCGGCCCATGCGGATATTGGCGGCGACCGTGTCATCGAACAGCAACATGTCCTGCCCGACATAGGCGATGGCGTCGCGCAGGCTGGCCAAGGTGACGTCGCGAACGTCCGCCCCGTCGATCAGCACCGCGCCGCCGGAGACCTCGCGAAGCCGCGGGATCAGCGCCAGCGCCGTCGATTTCCCGGCCCCCGATGGGCCGACCAGGGCAACGGTCAGCCCAGGCTCGGCCACGAAGCTGAGGCCGCGCAGGCCCGCGCGGCCGTCGGGGTAGACCAGTTGCACGTCCTCGAACACGACGCGCCCGCTTCCCTGGGGCAGCGGCGCGGCGGCGGGGCCGTCAACGATGCGCGGGCGCTGGTCGATGACGGCAAAGACGCGGGCTAGTCCGGCGAGCCCCTCCTGCAGCGCGGCGTTCAAGGTGCCGAGGGCGCGCAGCGGACGCGAGGCGATCAGCAGCGCCGCCACGAAGCCGGTGAAGTTGCCCACCGTGCTGGCGCCGACCGCCGCCCGCCACCCGGCGAACCCGATCACGCCGGCTACCGCCGCGCCGCCGAGCACCTCCAGCACCGGGTCGATGCGCGAACGGCTGCGGGCCATTGACAGCAGCGCGTGATACAGCCGGCCGAACGCCTGCTCCGCCCGCGCCGCCTCGGCGCCTTCCAGGCGATATGCCCGCACCGTGCGCGCCTGGGCGAAACTCTCGTTCAGCAGCGCGGCGGCTTCGCCCATGCGTTCCTGCATGCCGCCGGAGGCGCGGCGGATGCGCCGGCCGATCTGCATGATCGGGATGCCGGCCAGCGGATACAGCGCGGCCGCGATCAGGCTCAGCATCCAATCGAGATAGAGCATGGACGCGGCCAGCCCGATGACGGTGAGCGCGTCGGCCAGGCCATTCACCGCGCGCGTCAGCGCCTCGCGGATGATCGCCGCGTCGGTGGTGAAGCGGGCGGCGAGCTGGGCCGGCGCCTCGCGCTCCACCTGCGCGAGATCTGCGTGGACCAGGTGGCCGAACATGCGCCCCTGCAGGCCGCGGATGACCAGCAGCACGATCTGCTGCACCTGCACGTTCTGGAAATACTGCGCCGCCGCCTTCACCGTGGTGACCGCGATCACCAGGACGGGGATCTGGTACAGGATGCGCGGGTCCTTGGCCGCGAACAGCCTGAAGGCATGGTCGATCAGCACGGGATAGAGCGCGGTCGAGCCCGCCATCAGCGCGGTGAGCACCAGAACCAGCAGCATTCGGCCGCGATGATGGCGGACGTGCTCGCGCCAGAGCCGCCGCAGCAGCGCCTGGGTGGTCTCGCTTCGAGGGCGGAGGCGGCCGGGAGGCGTGCGGGCGTCCATTGCGCCGCGCGATGTATCAGCCAGGGCGGTATCTGGCCAGTTCGGCGCGGCAGGCGGCGGCGTCGGCCGCGCAGCCGCCCGCCAGCCACCACGCCCGCACCGCCCGGAGCGCGCGGCCGACCTCGGGTCCCGGCGAGAACCCGAGCGCCAGGGCGTCGCGGCCTTCGAGCGGAAACGCCGGGCGCGGGATCGCCGCCAGGCGGGCGCGCAACGCGTCCCACCGGGCTCCGCCGGATCCGGCCGCCTGGGCCAGCCAGGAGCGGCCGATCAGGACCTCTGTCCGTGCCTCGGCGAGCATCCGGCGCAGGCTGACGTCATCCGCGGTGGGATAGGGCACCGGCCGAGCGCGAAGCGCCATCAGCCGATCCCGCTCGTCGGCCGAAAGCCTGAGGCGCGCGGCGAGCGCCTCGGCGTTGCCGGCGAGCAACCCGGCCAGGCGCAACATCGGCTCGGCGGGAGCGCCCGTGGCGACCATGCCCTCGAGGTGGTCGAGATCCGTGCCCTCCGGCAGCGCCGCCTTGAGCACGCCCAGCCTTGCCATGAGCCGCAGCCCGGAACGCGGATCGGGGGCCTGCAGGATGCGCTTCAGCTCGCTCCAGACCCGCTCCGCCGACAGCCGCGACAGTTTCGGCGCGGCGGCGGCCAGGGCGGCGAGTTCCTCCGGTTCCGGATCGACGCGGCCGTAGCGGCTATGGAAGCGGAAGAAACGCAGGACGCGCAGGTAATCCTCGGCGATCCGGGTCGCCGGGTCGCCCACGAAGCGGATGCGGCCCGCGCGCAGGTCCGCGACGCCGCCGAAGTAGTCGTACACCGTGCCGTTTGGCGTCATGGACATGGCGTTGATGGTGAAGTCGCGCCGGGCCGCGTCCTCGCGCCAGTCATCGGTGAAGGCGACGACGGCGCGGCGGCCGTCCGTCGCCACGTCGCGCCGCAATGTCGTGATCTCGAAGCCGCGCCCGCCGGAGACCGCCGTCACCGTGCCGTGCGCGATGCCGGTCGGCACGGCCCGCAGCCCGGCCGTTTGCAGCGCTCCGATCACCTGTTCCGGCCGGCGCGGCGTCGCCAGATCGATATCGGCCGCCTCCCGCCCCTGCAGCGCGTCGCGGACCGAGCCGCCGACCAGCCGCGCCTCGGGCAACGCGCACAGCACCGACTGCAATGCCGGATCGCCAAGGAACGGCGGCGGCGCGATGCGCAAGGCGGGGGCGTCCATGAGCTTGCTCCCAGTGATGAGCTTGCTCCCATTGACTTGCTTTGGGGCCGACCGATTTCCCCCACCGCCGGTCCGCGCTATTGGTGAGGGGCGAGCGCGAGGGAGAAGTATGGACGAAAATCAGCAGCAGCCGAAAAGCCTGTTGCCCTATGACGAATGGACCGAGGAAGCGCTGCGCCACGTGGTCGCGCGCGCGCTCGGTCACGTCGCCCGCGAAGGATTGCCCGGCGGACATCACTTCTACATCAGCTTCCGCACCGATGCGCCCGGCGTGGACCTGCCGCCCCGGCTGCACGCGCAATATCCGCAGGAAATGACCATCGTCGTGCAGCACCAGTTCTGGGATCTGAAGGTGGACGAGGCGGCCGGCACGTTCAGCATCGGCCTGTCGTTCGGCGGCGCTCCCGCGATGCTCAGGATTCCGTTCGCCGCCGTCACCGCGTTCGTCGATCCGGAAATTCGCTTCGGTCTGCAATTCCGCGTGGCCGCCGCCGAGGCTGGTGGCGACTCCAAAGCCCTGGCCCTGCAACCCGCGAAGCCCGAGCCGGAGAAAGCGAAGCAAGCGGAACCGGCCACCAGCCCCGAGAAGCCGCAGGTGGTGAGCCTCGATGCCTTCCGCCGCCGGCCGCCGAAGGAGTTGTGATGCGCTTCAGCGTCGATCGGCTCGATCACCTGGTGCTGACCTGCCGCGATCTGGACGCCACGGCGGGGTGGTACGAGCGCGTCCTCGGGATGCGGCGAGAAAGCTTCGCCGAGAACCGCACGGCGCTGAAATTCGGCAACCAGAAGATCAACCTGCATCAGCAAGGCCGGGAGGTGAAACCGAACGCGGCGGAAGCCGCGCCCGGCACCGCCGATCTCTGCTTCATCAGCGCACTGCCAACCGACGATGTGGTAGCGCATCTGAGCTTGTGCGGGATCGCCATCGAGCACGGCCCGGTTCCGCAAACCGGCGCGCTCGGACCGATGAATTCGGTCTACATTCGCGATCCCGACGGCAATCTCATCGAGATCGCCACCTACATCCAAGCCTGACGACATGGACCAGCACTCATTCTCCTCACGCCCGCGCGGGCGGCGGTCCACGTGGCCGCCCGATACCCGGTTGCGCGGGCATGACGGGACGGTCGACAGGACCGCGCAACTCGGCGCCGTCGCCTTCGCCGCGTTTCTGGGCTGCATTCCGCTCGCCAACTGGATGATCGGCCACATCGGCACCGTCTGCGTGCCCGCCGGGCCATGCCTGATTCCCGTTGCGCCGGATCTGATGGCGCCGTCCGGCGTGCTGGTCGCGGGCCTGGCGCTGGTGCTGCGCGATGTGCTGCAACGCTGCCTCGGTGTCACCATGGGTCTGCTCGCGATCGCGCTCGGTACGGCGGCTTCGGTGTTCGTCGCGCCGGCGCAACTCGCGTTCGCTTCCGGAACCGCGTTCATCCTCAGCGAATTCGCTGATTTCGCCGTCTATACGCCGCTGCAGCGCCGCCGGCTGGTGCTGGCGGTCGTCGCGTCGGCGGTGGTCGGCCTCGTGGTGGATTCCGCCGTATTTCTGCATCTCGCGTTCGGCAGCCTGGCGTACCTGCCCGGCCAAGTCGTCGGCAAAGCCTGGGCGGTGCTGTTCAGCGTGCCGTTCATCCGGCTGCTGCGGCGCGTGGCGCCGACGCCGGCCTGAATTCCGGTGGATATTTCCGCTTTTGATTTCGATTTGCCGCCGGAGCGGATCGCGCAGCATCCCGCCCGGCCGCGTGATGCGGCGCGTCTTTTGGACGTGGCGCCGAACGGCCTTTGCGATGGCGTGGCGCGCGACCTGCCCGGCCTGCTGCGCCCCGGCGATGTGCTGGTGGCGAACGATACGCGCGTGATTCCCGCGCAGCTTGCGGCAAGACGCGGCCAGGCGCGCATCGGCATCACGCTCGATCGCCCGCTGCCCGATGGTGCCTGGCACGTGCTGGCGCGCAACGCCCGCCGGCTCAGACCCGGCGATATCCTCGCCTTCGAGGCGGCTTTCCTCACCGCCGAAGTCGTGGCGCGCGATGCGGATGGCGGCGCGGTGCTGCGCTTCGACCGCGAGGGCGAAGCACTCGGACAAGCGCTCACGACCGCTGCTCGCCTGGCGCTGCCGCCGTACATTGATCGGCCCGCCGGGCCATCGCCGGAGGACACGCGCGACTACCAGACGATTTTCGCCAGGCATCCCGGCGCGGTCGCGGCACCCACGGCCGGGCTGCATTTCACACCCGAGTTGCTGGACGCGCTGGATCGGCGCGGCGTGCGCCGCGTCACCGCCACGCTTCATGTCGGTGCCGGCACATTCCTGCCGGTGCGCTCGGACGACGTGGACCGGCATCGTCTGCACGCCGAACGCGGCGCGATCGGCGAGGAAGCCGCCGAGGCGATCAACGCGGCGCGCCGCGCCGGCGGCCGTATCGTCGCGGTCGGCACGACCTCGCTGCGGCTGCTGGAAAGCGCGGCGGCGGACGACGGCACGTTACGTCCGTTTTCCGGCGAGACGGATCTGTTCATCCGCCCGGGCTTCGCGTTTCGCACCGCTGATCTGCTGCTGACCAATTTCCACCTGCCGCGTTCGACCTTGTTCATGCTGGTCTGCGCGTTCGCGGGCACCGAACGCATGCGCGCGGCCTATGCGCACGCGATCGCAGCGGGCTATCGCTTCTACTCCTACGGCGATGCCTGCCTGCTGCACCGGACATGACACTCGGATTCCGGCTGACCGCAACCGACGGCGCCGCGCGCGCCGGTGTCCTGTTCACCGCGCACGGCGAGGTGCAAACGCCGGTGTTCATGCCGGTCGGCACCGCGGGGGCGGTGAAGGCGATGACCGCGGACGCGGTACGCGCGACCGGCGCGCCGCTGGTGTTGGCCAATACCTATCATCTGATGCTGCGACCCGGCGCCGATCGCGTCGCCGGGTTCGGCGGGCTGCACCGCTTCATGGATTGGCCGGGCCCGATCCTGACCGACTCCGGCGGGTATCAGATTATGTCGCTCGCCGACTTGCGGGAAATCGACGAGGACGGGGTCACGTTCCGCTCGCATATCGACGGCGGCAGCCTGCACCGGCTGACACCTGAACGATCGACCGACATTCAGCGCAAGCTCGACGCCACCATCACCATGGCGCTCGACGAATGCACACCGTTTCCCGCGAGCTACGAACAGGTGCGCGCGTCGATGGAGATGTCAATGCGTTGGGCGGCGGGCTCGCGCGCGGCGTTCGTCCCGCGCGAGGGTTACGGCCAGTTCGGCATCGTGCAGGGCGGCGTGCATCCGGACTTGCGCGCCGCTTCGGTCAGCGCGCTGCTGCCGCTGGATTTCGAGGGTTACGCCATCGGCGGTCTCGCGGTCGGCGAAGGCCAGCCCACCATGTTCGCGGTGCTGGACGCGACCGCGCCGCTATTGCCGGCGGAAAAGCCGCGCTACCTGATGGGTGTCGGCACACCGGACGATCTGCTCGGCGCGGTCGCGCGCGGCATCGACATGTTCGACTGCGTTATCCCCACACGGGCCGGGCGCACCGCGCGCGCCTATACCTCGGCGGGTGTGCTGAACCTGCGCAACGCCGCGCATGCCGACGATCCGCGAACGCTCGACCCGAATTGCAACTGCCCCGCCTGCGCGCGGCATTCACGCGGTTATCTGCACCATTTGTTCAAGGCCGAGGAAATGCTCGGCCCGATGCTGCTGACCTGGCACAACCTGCAGTACTATCAGCTCGTGATGCGCCGGCTTCGCGCGGCGATTTTGGCCGGCCGGCTCGCGGAAATCATTGCGGAGATACGAAGCGGCTGGGCCAAAACCTGATATTCATAAGCCGTGCAAGCGGCTTCAGGCGTGGCCGATATAGTCCATCCTTCCGCCATCCACCGTCAGCACCTGCGCAGTGATCCAGCCCGACTCCGGCGCGGCGAGAAACGTCACCGCGTTGGCGATGTCCTCGGGTTCTCCGATGCGGCCGGTCATCGCCCGCGCGGCAAAATCCTTTTCCACGGCGTCCCAGTCGTTGGCGCCGCGGCCGCGCTGGGTCATGTCCGTGCGCACGAAGCCGGGCGCGACGCAGTTCACGGTGATGCCCTGCGGCCCGAGTTCCATGGCAAATCGGCGCGTGAGCACGATCACCGCCGCCTTGGTCGCGGCGTAGAACGCGTTCCCCGCCAGCGCGGTGCCGATCCCGGCGATCGAGGCGATGTTGACGATCCGCCCGTAACGGCACTCGCGCATGACCGCCATCGCCGCGCGGGTCGCGTTGATCACGCCGTCCACGTTCACCTCGCGCATGCGCACGAACTTCGCGGGATCGTAGGTGTCGAGCGTCGCCTGCGCGGCGATCCCGGCATTGTTCACGAGAATGCTCGGCGCGCCCAACTCGGCTTTCACGCGCCCGATCATAGCCCCGACCGCGGCCGCGTCGGACACGTCGGCCGCCACCGCGATCGCCCGGCCGCCGGCCGCCTTGATGTCGGACACCACCGACTCCGCCGCGTCGCGATGCGCCGTGTAGTTCACCGCCACCGCTGCGCCGCGCGCCGCCAACAGCCGCGCCGTTGCGCGTCCGAGGCCGCGCGCGCCGCCGGTCACGACCGCAACCTGATCACGCCATTCCATGTCTGCCTCCCTACATCCGGGACCGTCATGCCCAGCCTTGAGCCGGGCATCTCGGGGGCCGCGAGATAGCCGGGCCGGGCCCGGCTACGCGGCTAACCCTACTCGTTGCGTCCCGACTGCCAAACCTCGCGATACAGCGTGACGATCTCGGCCTTCTCCGGCACGCGTGGGTTGTTGGCCGGACTTCCCGACGCCAGCGCCTGCTCGGACATCAAATCGAGCTTCGCCTCCCATTGCGCCGGATCGATGCCGTACGCGCCCGGCGAGGGCACCTGCAAATCCCGGTTCAGCGCCACCAGCCTATCCGCCAACTTTTCCGCGGCGACCTCGTCGGGATCGGACGGCGCGGCGAAGCCGATCTGGCGCGCAGCCTCGGCGTAGCGCGCCTCCGCCTGGCGCAGCCCGTAGCGCGTGACGGCGGGCAGCAGCATGGCGTTGGAAAGCCCGTGCGGCACGTGAAAATGCGCCCCGATCGGCCGCGACATGCCATGCACCAGCGCCACCGAACTGTTGCAGAACGCGAGCCCGGCCAAGGTTGCGCCCAGCATCATCGCCTCGCGCGCGGCCGCGTTGCGCGGGTCGCGATAGGCGGTGCGCAGATTGGCGCCGATCAGCCGCATTGCCGCCAGCGCCTGCGCGTCGGAATACGGGTTGGCATGGCGCGAGACATAGGCCTCCAGCGCATGCGTCAGGCTGTCCACGCCGGTATCCGCCGTGGTGCGGGCGGGGACCGTGTAGGTCAGCTCGAAATCCACCAGCGCCGCCAGCGGCAGCGCCCCCAACCCGGCAATGAGCATCTTTTCGTCGCGCTCGGTGTCGGTGATGACGGTGAAGCGCGTCACCTCGCTGCCCGTGCCGGCCGTGGTGGGAATGGCGACGATGGGCAGCTTGCCGCGATCCGCCGCGACCGGCACCTTGTAGTCGCGCATCTTGCCGCCGCCGGCGGCCAGGATCGCCATTGCCTTGGCGGTGTCGATCGGCGAACCGCCGCCAAATCCGATCAGGCAGTCGAAATCGCCGGCTTGCAGCGCGGCCACCCCGGCTTGCACAACGGTGTCGGTCGGGTCGGGCACGGTGTCGCTGAACACCTCGGCCGTGATGCCCCCCGCTTGCAGCGGGTCGAGACAGCGCCGCGCCAGGCCGGAACCGACCATGAACGGGTCGGTGACGACGAGCGGCCGCCGCAGCCCGAATTTTTCCAGCACCGAGGCGATCTGGCCGACGCTGCCGCCGCCCACCGAAATCAGGCGCGGCGAAACGATGCTGCGGATCATGTGCGGGCCTCCTTGTGCGGCGGGGCAGACTTTAAAGCACTTTTGACACCACCAGAACCCGCGCTCGTCCGCGCCGCCGCTTGCCTTGTGCGGCCGAACGTCGCGTGTTCCACTCGGGAGCATGGCGGAACTGAGCGGGCTATCGAGTGAGCCTTCAACCGAAGCCGCCCAGGCCTTCGGACGACGGAACCGGCGCGCGGTCCCGCCGCAGATCGAGACCGAAACCGACCCGCCGCGGATCAGCCTGTGGCTGCTGTCCTTCCTGGCGCTGCTCATCGGCGTGGTCGGCGGGCTCGGCGCCGTCGTGTTCCGCGCCCTGATCGGGTTCGTGCACAACCTGCTGTTCCTGGGCACGCTGTCCGTCAACTACGACGCGAGCGTGTTCACGCCGCACAGCCCGTGGGGTCCGCTGGTCATCCTGGTCCCGGTCGTGGGGGCGATCGGGGTCACCTTCCTGGTCGCGAACTTCGCCCCGGAAGCCAGGGGGCACGGCGTGCCGGAGGTGATGGACGCCATCTACTACCAGCGCGGCCGCATCCGGCCCATCGTGGCGGTGATCAAGTCGCTCGCCTCGGCGCTGGCGATCGGCAGCGGCGCGGCGGTCGGGCGCGAGGGACCGATCATCCAGATCGGCTCGGCGTTCGGCTCCACGCTCGGGCAGATGGTGCGGATGGCGGTGGGCCAGCGCATCACGCTGGTGGCGGCCGGCGCCGGCGCCGGCATCGCGGCCACCTTCAACACGCCGATCGGCGGGGTGCTGTTCGCAACCGAGCTGATGATGCCGGAAATCAGCGTGAACACCTTCCTGCCGGTGGCGCTGGCGACCGGCATGGCGACCTTCATCGGCCGCCTGTTCTTCGGTACGCAGCCGGCGTTCTTCGTGCCGCCGAATTTGACGCCGATGCCGGATTCGCTGAACGGCGGGCTGACCTTGGCGCTCTATGCGCTGCTCGGCGTCATCACCGGCGTGGCCGCCGCCGCGTTCATCAAAGGCCTGCATTTCGCCGAGGACGTGTTTGACCGCATTCCAGGCCGCTACACGCGGCACATCATCGGGATGCTGCTGGTCGGCGTGCTCATGTTCGCGCTGTACCGCGGAGCCGGTCATTATTACGTCGAAGGCGTGGGCTATGCGACGATCCAGGCGGCGCTGACTTCGCAGCTCACCGGCGCCTGGTTTCTGATGGTGCTCTACTTCTGCAAGCTGGCGGCCACCTCCGTCAGCCTCGGGTCGGGCTCGTCGGGCGGCATCTTCTCGCCCTCGCTGTTCATGGGCGCGACCCTCGGCGCCGCCTTCGCCGCCTTCGTCACCTGGCTGGTGCCCGGCGCGCCGGCCACCCTGCCCTCCTTCGCGATGGTCGGGATGGGGGCGATGGTCGGCGGCACCACCGGCGCGGCAATGACCGCCGTCACCATGATTTTCGAAATGACGCGCGACTACGGGATCGTGCTGCCGATGATCCTGGCGGTCGCGCTCAGCCTCGGCGTGCGGCGGATGCTGTCGCGCGAGAACATCTACACCGCCAAGCTGGTCGGCCGCGGCCACCCGATTCCGAAGGCGCTGCACGCCAACATGTTCCTGGTGCAGAGCGCCAGCCAGGTGATGCTGAGCGACGTCTCGGTGCTCGACGAGAACACGCCGTTCGACGAATTCCTCCGCCGCGCGCCGCAGACCGGCGGCATGCGCCATGTGGTGACAACGCGCGGCAACATCATCGCCGGCGTGCTGCGGGTGAACGCGGATCTGCGGCGGGCGGTTAGCGCGACGGGGACCGAGGTGACGTTGGGCGAACTGGCCCGCCCGAACTTCACCATCGTGCGCGAGCGCGAGGCGGCGTTCGACGTGATCGCCGAGATGTGGACCCGCGCCGCGGTGATGGCGGTCGTGATCCGCCAGAAGGCGCCGCCGCTGCCCGAGAACGTGCTCGGTGTGATCACCAAGGAGCACATCGCCGACGCGGTGGCGAGCAGCATCCGCATCTACCCGCACTGAGCTTGTCGCGCGCGCAGGGCGGGAGCGCCGCTGTCGCCCGTGGCCTGACCGCTATCGCTCGCAACCAGCCGGCCGCCCGCCTGCCGGGTCGGCGGTTGCAGCCTCGCCGAGGGCTGCGCTTTGATTCAATGTGTAACGGTTCGCAACATACTGATAAACTACGTTGCAAGTATAGATGGGCCGAGCCGTCACAACCGGCCCGCCGCCACCCGTGGTCTGCCCATGGCGACCGCGCCTGGCGTTTCAGAAAAAAGATAGCTCAGGGGCACGTCGAGCGCTGTCGCAAGGTCGAACAACTGTTCGGCTCGCGCTCGCTTCCGGCCAAGTTCGTAGTCACTGATGTCCTGAATTGTCACACCGATCTCGTCGGCCAACTCCCGCAGAGACACACCTTTTCTGTTTCTTTGCAGCCTGATTTGCCGACCTACCAACATGTCCATCTCTTGATTACGGCTTTTCATAGCAGACCCTACACCGTTCGTGCATTGATTATGAAACCAAGCCCCTGAATTGGCGCTGCTCGGCCGCAACCTCGAGCACCCAATCCTCGCTTCAGACTCGCTTTTGCCGCCGAACCGGAGCCCACGTCGAACGATTAACATTTATTTATCCGATATGGAAGGGAATTGATTTAGATCAAGCGCTTCGGCCGAATGAACCCGTTCTTCTGCGACAAAGCCTTTTGGCGAAGCAGAGGAGTTCCCCGACGCCGACAGAGTGTAACCCAGAACTGTTTGAATTTGCGCCTGTAGAAGGGCGCCCGGCACGAGGCAAGGCCGACGGATACCGGCGAGCGCATGGCTCACCGCCGTCTCATTGTGCTGTTTGGCGGGACGCCGGATCGTGCGGTGAGACGGCGGATGCCGTTCATGCACACGGATCGCGTGCTCGTTGGAGAAGCGGGCTTGGCGAGTACGCGCGTCTTGGGCACATCGGCGAGGCGAATGGCGTCCCGCTCCGGGTCTGGCCGGGACAGGTTTCACGGCGGTGACGATAACGGTGCAGTCGGTCCGCTCGCCCGTCTGATTTTCGGGCGCGCCCCCGGCGCCTAAGCCGCGCGGGCCTGGGCGAATTCGCGGTCGAGCGCGGCCAAGGCCGGGGTGTGGGCGGCGATCAAGCGCCGACGCGAGCGCGGCCTCGGACGGCACGAAGTAGCGGACATCGGAGGGCAGCCGCCGAGTGCGGCGGATCGCTGCGGCCCGCTCGGGATAGCGGGCGGCGTAGCGCTCGGCGGCGGCGATGAGGTCGGGGTCCACCGGATCGGGCCTTGCCGCGTAGGGCGGCGGCGCGGGCGGCTGCGGCTCCGCGGGGGGCGGCGAGGCCGTTGGCCCAGTTTCCGTTTCAGGTGCGGCCGCCAGCGGAGCAGGCCGCGACAGCGGACGATTTGGCGGGGACCCGGACAGCGCCTCGGCCATCAGGCCGATGGCGCAATGCTCGGTCCAGGCCGCGCGGTCGGCGGCGGCGGCATCCGCCTGCTGGCACCCTCGCGCTGCCTGGAGGCGCAGCAGCAGCCGGAGCGCGCTGTTCGCCTGGCGCATCATGGCGAGGGCCTGGGCGCGGCATTTCCGCGCCCACTCCGGGGCCGTGTCGGGCTCGTTGGCGAGGCGGAGGCAATCTTTCCACTGCTCCGAGGCGGCGACGAACTGCGCGGCGAGGTCGGCCTCGGCGGCGTTGGCGGGCACGAGGGCGGCGATGCGGGCGATGGCGGCGTGGTCGCGCCGGAGCAGCGCCTCGGGGTCGTCGGTGGCCCCGGCTTTCGCCGGGGGCGGCGGCAGGGTGAGGCGCAGCGTGCGGATGAGGTGATAGTATGCGTCTGCCGGCAACCGGTCGGCGAGTTCCGGGCCAGGCCCGGGGGCGGAGGCGGGGTCGGAGTGGTTCGCGTCGCCGTGGCACATGGGTGGTTTATGCGTTAGTGAGTCTGCCGCGTCAATGGTAGAAACACTGTCGGGGAGCGCGTGGACGCGGCGATGACCTCGCCTCGCGTAGCAGCGGAATCCGGGATGGTCGTTGCGGGCGAACGAAAAAGCGCTGCGTGGGTCCGCGGGCTTCTGGCGCGCAAGCCGACCAAGGTGGCCGCGGTTGCGCTAGCCGACAAAGCCGCCCGCATTGTCTGGGCGGTGATGACGCGCGGCGAAGCCTACCGGGCTAACAAGTTCATCGAGCAGGCGGCGTAACCGCCGCCGTCCGATCGGCATGCCGGGGTGAATGAGGAAGTGATGGCGAACGGTCGAGTTGGTGGATTGGGAAGACCAGTCTCGGGCGCCGCACATATCCGCAGATTGCCACGGGTTCGAAGCACATGACTGTCACACGGTAACCACGAACGCGATCGGGCCGAAATGCACTGGGAAACGGAACCTGCTCAATTCGGCAAAATGCGATTTCGGCGATCCGTTCGCTACGCACGTCATCGGTCCCTGTGATATCGGATAACGGGGCCGACCGCCGCGGCTGCCGACGTATTCGAGGAGGCATTCAAAAGCTCGGGGAGCGATTCCTTCGCTGCAATGGGGCATTTTGATCGAGGGAACTCTGGTGGAGGTTCATTCGCCTCACCGATCGGAATGATGCTGCCGTCCTCGTCAAAGTCGAATGCCTCATAACGCCATTATGAGAACCCGAATCCGAAGAGGAATCCCAGTATTATTGAGATAAATCTGGTACCACCGATAAATAATTCTCGGACAGTGCTGATTTGCTCGTTTTTCTACCACACCAACGGGCATGACGAGCGAAAAACGCTCAAGGCCAGCGGGCCTCGGGCGGCAGGCTCATCAGGATCGCTTCGATGTTGCCGCCGGTCTTCAGGCCGAACAGCGTGCCGCGGTCGTAGAGCAGGTTGAACTCGACATAGCGGCCGCGCCGGACGAGTTGGTGCTCGCGCTCGGCCGGGGTCCAGCCGCGGCGCATCCGGCGGCGCACGATGCGCGGGAAGGCGTCCAGGAACGCCAGGCCGACATCGCGCGTGAACGCGAAGTCGCGCCCGGCGTCGCCGCTGTCGATATAATCGTAAAAGATGCCGCCCGCGCCGCGCGGCTCATCCGCGGTGCGGCAGGAAGAAATACTCGTCGCACCACGCCTTGAAGCGCGCGTAGTAGCCGGGGTCGTGGCGGTCGCAGGCGGCCCGGTAGGCGGCGTGGAAATCGGCCGCGTCCTCGCGCGCTTGCGGCGTATCGAGCCACATCGGGGTCAGATCGCCGCCGCCGCCGAACCAGCCCTTGGTGGTGACGATCATGCGCGTGTTCATGTGCGCGGCCGGCACGTGCGGACTGTGCATGTGCGCGACCAGGCTGATGCCGCTCGCCCAGAACCGCGGATCGTCGGCCGCGCCGGGTATCTGGGCGCGGAACTCCGGACTGAAGGTGCCCCAGACGGTGGACACGTTCACGCCCACCTTTTCGAACACCCGCCCGCGCATCGCGCTCATCACGCCGCCGCCGCCACCCTCGCCTCCCTGCTCGGCGGGCCGCTGCCAGGCCGTGGGCGCGAATCGGCCCGGCGGACGTTCGGCGAGCGGGCCCACCTGCTCCGCTTCGATCGCCTCGAAGGCGGAACACATCCGGTCGCGCAACTCCTCGAACCACGCCTGCGCTCGTTGCTTCAGCGCTTCGTGGCCCGTGATGGAGCGTGGCCCGTGGGAGCGTGGCCCGTGGGAGCGGGGTGGGCGGTCGTGGTCGCGCCGGCGGGCTGGTTCATCGCGTGCCTTTCGCGTGTCTCTGTTGCGCCAATCCCGCACTCGCGGCCTCGGGCCGTGTTGCAGGGGCGAACACCCGCCCCTAGTATGCGCGCCGGTTAGCAGGGCTGCCACCCGCCCGAACTCGGGGCGGGGGAGTGCCTGCTTGCGTCCTGATCAGTCCCGGAGCTGCGCCGGGCAACCCGAGGTGATAATGGCCGAGACCGTCGTCCATTCCGGCGTTCCGCAGGCTCCGCACGCGGAGGGCGAAGCGCCGCGGCGGGATTTCCTGAAGCTCGTCACCGGCGCGACCGCGATCGTCGGCATCGGCGCGGTCATTTGGCCGTTCATCGACCTGCTGAACCCGTCGGCCGACGTGCTGGCGCTGTCAGCCACCGAAGTCTCCTTGACGCCGATTCCCGCGGGCCAGGGCATCACGGTGGTCTGGCGCGGCAAGCCCATCTTCGTGCGCCACCTGACGCCCAAGGAAATCAAGGAAGCCCAGGTCGTGCCGATGAGCGCGCTGTCCGACCCGCAGCCGGTCTCGGTCCGGGTGAAGCCGCATCACGACGAATGGATCATCCTGGTCGGCATCTGCACCCATCTCGGCTGCGTGCCGCTCGGCAACAAGCCCACCGATCCGCGCGGCAACTGGGGCGGCTGGTTCTGCCCCTGCCACGGCAGCCAGTACGACACCGTGGGGCGCGTGCGGCACGGCCCCGCGCCGCTGAACCTGTACATTCCGCCGTACGAATATACCAGCGACACCAAGGTCAAGATCGGTGCCGGCCCGCAGAAATGCGGCATTTCGGGCTGCCGCGAGGCCGTCGTCACCGGGGCCTGACCAGAAGCGGGCGCCTGAACAGAAGCAAGGGACGGGATCGGATACCATGGCTGGCCTGCACAAGAGCGAGCAGAAGAACCGGGTGGTGAACTGGATCGACAGCCGGCTGCCGATCTTTACCATGATGGAGGCGGAGTACCGCCGGTTTCCGACACCGAAGAACTTCAATTATCTGTGGAATTTCGGCGCGCTGGCGACGGTCTCGCTGTTCATCATGATCCTCACCGGGATTTTCCTGGCGATGGACTACCAGCCGAACGTCGACATGGCGTTCGACTCCGTGCAGCGGATCATGCGCGACGTGAATTTCGGCTGGCTGATCCGCTACATCCACATGAACGGCGCGTCGATGTTCTTCGCCGTGACCTATATCCACCTGTTTCGCGGCTTGTATTACGGCTCCTACAAGAAGCCGCGCGAGCTGTTGTGGATGCTCGGCGTCGTTGTGCTGCTGCTGATGATCGCGACGGCGTTCCTCGGCTATACGCTGCCCTGGGGACAGATGTCGTACTGGGCCGCGACCGTCATCACCAACCTGTTCTCGGCCATCCCCTGGTTCGGCAAGCCGATCGTCATGTGGCTGTGGGGCGGCTTCTCGGTCGACAACCCGACGCTCAACCGCTTCTTCAGCCTGCACTACCTGCTGCCGTTCGTGATCCTCGGCGTGGTGCTGCTGCACATCGCCGCGCTGCACGTCACCGGGTCGAACAATCCGCTCGGGATCGAGGTCAAGAGCCCGCAGGACACCATTCCCTTCCACCCGTACTACACGGTGAAGGACAGCGTCGGGCTGTGCGTGTTCCTGCTGGTGTTCACGATCCTCGTGTTCTTCTATCCGAACTTCCTCGGACATACGGACAATTACATCCCGGCCAATCCGCTCTCCACGCCGGCGGAGATCGTGCCGGAATGGGACTTCCTGCCGTTCTATGCCATCCTGCGCTCGGTGCCGAACAAGATGGGCGGCGTGGGGCTGCTGTTCGGCGCCATCGCGGTGCTGTTCTTCGTGCCCTGGCTGGACACCAGCCCGGTGCGCAGCGCGCGCTTCCGCCCGATCTACCGCCAGCTCATGGTGCTGCTGGTGATCGACGTCGTGCTGCTCGGCGTGGTCGGCTCGCACCGGCCGGAGGGGATCTGGATTCCATCTGGCCGGGCCACGACGGCGTACTATTTCCTGCATTTCCTGTTCCTGCTGCCGCTGCTGGGGAAGATCGAGCGACCGTTGCCCTTGCCCGAAAGCATCAGTCGCCCGGTGGTGCCGCCGCCCGGCGGCGGTGGCGGGCCGATGCCCGGCCCTCAGCCGGCGCTCTCGATGGAGGACCGCTGATGCGCGCCGCAGGCCTGATGCGGTTGGGCGTTCTGCTCGCCGGCCTGATCGCCTTGCCTGCCGTAGCCTCGGCGCAGGAAGTGCCGCTGCCGCATCCGGGATGGAGCTTCAGCGGCCCGTTCGGCACGTTCGACGAGGCGGCGCTGCAGCGCGGGTTCCTGATCTATCAGCGCGTCTGTTCGCTCTGCCATTCCATGAAGCAGCTCTATTACCGCAACCTCGAGGCGATCGGCTTGACCGAGGATCAGGTGAAGGCGATCGCGGCGAGCGTGACGGTGCCGGGCGGCCTGAACGAGCAGGGCAAGCCGTTCGAGCGGCCGGGCAAGCCGTCCGACCACTTCAGGTCGCCATTTCCCAACGATGTGGCCGCCCGCGCCGCCAACAGCGGCGCGCTGCCGCCCGACCAGTCCAGCCTGGAAATGGCGCGTCCGGGCGGGGCCGATTACATCTACGGCATCCTGACCGGCTACGAGAAGCCCCCGGCCGGCATGCACATGATGCCCGGCATGTCGTACAACGAATACTTCCCCGGCCATCAGATCGCGATGCCGCAGCCGCTGCACGGCAACGACGTGACGTACACTGACGGTACCAAGCCGACGCTCCACCAGGAGGCGCACGACATCACGACCTTCCTGACCTGGGCGGCGCAGCCGGAAATGGTCACGCGCAAGCAGATGGGCGTGCGCGTGTTTCTGTATATCCTGTTCCTGACCGGGCTCACCTACGCGGTGAAGCGCAAGGTCTGGTCCGACGTGCACTGAATGTCCGGCGTCGCGCAGCCGGCCGAGCCGGCGATCGGCATCATCGGCGGCTCCGGCATTTACGAGCTGGAGGGGCTGCAGGAGCGTGAATGGCGGCGCGTCCACACGCCCTGGGGCGAGCCGTCCGACGAGTTGCTGTTCGGCCGGCTAGGGTCGGTGCGCTGCGTATTCCTGCCGCGCCACGGCCGCGGCCACCGGCTCTCGCCCACGCACCTGAACTACCGCGCGAATATCGACGCGCTGAAGCGGTCGGGCTGCACCGACGTGATCTCGCTCTCGGCGGTGGGCAGCCTGCGCGAGGATTTGCCGCCCGGCCGGTTCGTGATCGTCGATCAGTTCATCGACCGCAGCTTCGCGCGGGAAAAGAGCTTCTTCGGCCAGGGTTGCGTGGCGCATGTCGGCATGGCGCACCCGGTCTGCTCACGCCTCGGCGATGCGCTGGAGGGGGCGGCCCACTCGCTCGGGCTGGCGGTGACGCGCGGCGGCACGTATCTGGTGATGGAGGGCCCACAGTTCTCTACCAAGGCCGAGAGCGAGCTTTACCGCGGTTGGGGCTGCAGCGTGATCGGCATGACCAACATGCCGGAGGCCAAGCTCGCGCGCGAGGCGGAGCTTTGCTACGCGACGGTCGCGATGGTGACCGACTACGATTGCTGGCACGCGGAAGAGGCGCACGTCACCGTCGAGGCGGTGATCCGCGTGCTGTTCGAGAACGCCGAGCACGCGCGCTCGCTGGTGCGCAACGTGTTGCCGGAAGTCGGGCGTCCCGCGCGCCCCCTGCCCGTCCGGCTGCGACCGCGCGCTCGACAACGCGATCATCACCGCGCCCGACATGCGCGACCCGGATTTGATGACGAAACTGGACGCGGTCGCTGGGCGGGTCCTGGCACCGTAGCGCCGGTCCAAAAGGGGCGCGACGCGCCCGCCTGTTTTCGCGGCATCAGCGCGATCGCGGAACCGATTTCACTCCGCCGCGACGGCCGGACGGGCGTGCAGGCGATGCAGCGCCCGGTCGATCCATTGCGCGGTCAGCTTTTCCTGCAATGAGTTCTGCCGCAACCGCTCGTGCAACGCCGGGAAATCGACGCGATCGAGCGCCTGATCCTGGTTGAAGCAACTGAACACGACGGAGCGCTCGCCGCTCGCCGGGTCGATATGCGGCTGCAAGCACTGCGCGCACACCTCCTTCATCATGCACTGCATCGGCGAGTTGATGGAGCCGATGGCGCTGTGTCCCGGCTTGAGATACGGCGCCAGCACGCCATGCCGCGCCACGCCCACCGCCTGCATCATCAGATCCGAGCCGATAACGATGAGATGGTCGGCCTCGCTCAGCGGCACCGCCTGCTCGCCGAGTTTTCCTCCCGCATACGCGGCCATGCCCTGCACGATGTTGCCGACGAAGCTGCGGTCCTGCGGACGGCCGGGCATGAAGCCCGGCGCCTCGTCGCTGCACCAGATCACGACGTCGGCGGCGCGCTCGATCTCCGCCACCTTGTAGCGGTCGCGCAGCTTCTTGTAGCCGGCGAAATAGACGACGCGCGAGCCGGCCGAACGGAGCGCCGCGCCGATCGACATCAGCACGGCGTTGCCGAGACCGCCGCCGACCAGCGCGACGGTCGCGTTCGCCGGGATGTCCGTCGGCGTGCCGGTCGGGCCCATGAGCACCACCGGCTCGCCGGGCTTGAGCAGCGCGCACAGATCCGAGCTGCCGCCCATCTCCAGCACGATAATCGACACCAGGCCACGTTCGGGATCGGTCCAGGCGCCGGTCATCGCCAGGCCTTCCATGCCGAGCACGGTGGCGCCCAGCCCGGGCTCGGTGACGCGCGCCGCCAGCATTTCGTAGTTCTGCAAGCGGTAGAACTGGCCGGGGCGGAAGGCGCGCGCGGCGGCGGGGGCGTGGATCACCACCTCGACGATGGTCGGCGTCAGCCGGTTCACCTCCGCGACGGTCGCGGTCAGTTCGCGGCGGCATTGCTCGATCAGCGTTTCCCCCGGAGCGCCGGCGGCCGGCTGGGTCGCGAGCAGATGGGAAATGATCGGGTAGCCGCGCCGGGCGCTGCCCATCGCCTTCACGACGTTGCCGAAGAAGCTCGGATGCAGGTCGCCGAAGAAGCTGACGAAACGGCCGTTCTCGGCGCGGTGCATCAGCACCTCGGCTTTCGCGGGCTTGCTGAGGCCGCGCTCCGGGATCACCGGATTGCCGGTCTCGTCCACCGCCTGGAAATAGCGACCGTCGAGCCGGATGCGATGGTCCTCGCGAGCCAGCACCGTGTTCGGCTGCGTGCCGGCGGCGACCAGCACGGCGTGCGCGGGCAGCACCGCCTCGGAGCCGTCGGCGCGGCTGCAGCGAACGGCCTCGGCGTGGCCGAAGCGGTCGATTTCCACGGCGAGCGGCGCCAGGCCCTCGGCGAAGCGCACGCCCTCCTCCATCGCCTTGCCGACTTCCTCGTGGTTCAAGGTGTACGAGGGCGAATTGATCAGCCGGCGGCGATAGGCGATGGTGGCGCCGCCCCAGCCATCGAGCAGTTGCGCGAGGCGCGGCGCCCGGCCGTCCCGCCGCGCGGCGGCACGCTCGGCGCGGATCGCCTCGGCGTGGGCGAGGAACTCGGCGGCGATCCCGGCCTCCTCCTCGGTCCATCCCACCCGCACCGCCGCCTCGCCCCGCTCCGCGACCAGGGTGCGGTAGCGGAGGGCAAATTTCTCGACCTGCCGCACATAGTAGGCGAGGCTTTCGGTCGCGGTGTCGATCGCCGTCAGCCCGCCGCCGATGACCACCACCGGCAGGCGGATTTGCAGGTTGGCGACCGAGGCCATTTTCGCCGCCCCGGTCAGTTGCAGCGCCATCAGGAAGTCCGAGGCCGCGCGGACGCCGCGCGCCAGCCCGTTCGGGATGTCGATGACGGTCGGCTTGCCCGCGCCCATGCAGAGCGCGATGTGGTCGAAACCCATCGCCCAGGCCTGATCAATGCCGAGCGTGCCGTTGGCGCCGAAGCGGATGCCGCCGAAATGCGCGAACCGGTCGCGCCGCCGCTCCAACAGCAGCCGAATCACCTTGAGGAAATTCTTGTTCCAGCGGACGGTGATGCCGTATTCGGCCACGCCGCCGAAGCCGGCCATCACGCGGTCGTCCAGGTTTTCGTGCAGCGCCTCGATATCCCGGATCGGCGCGGCCGGATCGAAGCCGAGCGGCTCGATCTTCAGCCCGTCGATGGCGACGACGGTGTGACCGTCGTTCATCAGATGGTGCGCGAGCGTGAACCCGGCGGGACCGAGGCCCACGATCAGCACGTTGCGGCCGCTGGCCGGGCGCGGCAGCGGGCGGCGGATGTCGAGCGGGTTCCAGCGGATCAGCAGCGCGTAAATCTCGAAGCCCCAGGGCAGGCCGAGCACGTCGCGCAGAATTGACGTTTCCGCCTGCGGAATGTCGACCGGGTCCTGCTTCTGGTAGATGCAGGCCTTCATGCAGTCGTTGCAGATTCGGTGGCCGGTGGCGGCCATCATCGGGTTGTCCACGGCGATCGCGGCGAAGGCGCCGAGCACGCAGCCGGTGGCGCGCAGCTCGTGCATTTCGCTGATCTTCTCGTCCAGCGGGCAGCCGGCGAGCGTGACGCCGAACACCGATTTCTGGAACGCGCCGGTCTTGCGGTCCTTCAACCCCTTGCTGCAGGAATCCTTGCTCTGCTGATGGCACCAGATGCAGTAGTTCATCTGATCCAGCGCCTGCTGATCGTTCATGCCCGGATCGGTCAGCGCAAACCCGTCGCGCGCGCGCCAATCGTGCTCGGGCAGGCGCAGCATGGTGACGCCGTCACGCTCCACGGTCTCGATGGGCACCAGGTGATGCGGGTCGAGCCGGTGCGGCGTCTTGAACAGGGTCCCCGCGCGGTGCGCCGCGTGGCCCGCCTCGGTGAGCGTGGCCCAGGCGGCGTAGCGCATGGCGAGGTCCAACGCCGCCGCGTCGGCGGTCTGCCACTGATCGACATGGACGGCGAAGGCAAGCTCGGTGAGCGGGCCGCCCATCGCCGCTTGCAACTCGGCGCGCAACGCCGCGCCGTCGAAGCCGGAGGGGTCGGGGTATTTCTTGATCGCCTGGCGCTGCACGAACAGGCGCTTGCATTTGTGGATCGGATCGAGCGCGTGGGTCCGCTCGGCGAGCGCGTCGATGGCGTCCTCGATGCCGAACAGGGCGGCGACGAAGTCCTCGAGATGTGGCCCGAGCGCCACGATCAGCTCGCCCTCTTCCTTGGCGTCCAGCGAGTTCGGGGACGGCACGGGCGGCGAGCAGGCGCGCATGCAGCCCCGCATCGTCGCCGGCCAGCTGCTCCAGGAACAGCCGGTCGAGCCGGATCAGATCGTCACGGTTCGCCAGTCCGGCCGGGGTAAAGCCGAAGCCGAGGCTCGGCCCCGGCGCGGCCGCCGGCAGGATCGCATCCATCATTCCGTTCATCTCGTGTTTCGGCGCGCCAGAAACAGCCGCGGCAGCACCGAGACCAGGGCACCCCGAGCCGCTTCCGCCATGCCGAGAGCGCATGGCACGGCGCGCGCCCTCGGTTCAAGCCCGATTGCCTCCGGGGGCGGAGCGGTATTTGATTCGTGCCCTCCGCATCGGGAGACGCAGCTATGCGCGTGACCTATTTTCTGGCCGTGGCCCTGCTGCTGGCGGGTGCAACCTACGCCAACGCCGCGCAGGGCGTGGTGGAGGGTCCGAATGGGCTCCGGGTCCGCTGCGCGGATTTCACCAAACTGCCCGACGGACGATGGCGCTCCAGCCCCGAAGCGACCCTCAACTATCCCGATAACCCGGGGTTGTTCGGGGGCAACACGTTCCGCGCGGGGACGGTCGGGATGAGCGGGACGGAATCTCGCGAAATTCCTCGACGAGAAGTGCGCCAAGTGAAGCCTTCCGGCCGCGGCGCAGGCGCTATGCCGCCGAGGCCGCCGGCTCCGGCACCAGGCGGCGCAGGATCGCGCCGCTCGCCGCGTCGGCCGGGAAGAAGGTTTCGAGCGCGAGTTCCGCGAGCGTGACGTCCACCGGGGTTCCGAACACGGTGATAGTGCTGAACAGCGACAGCACACCGAATTCGGTAGCCAGCCGGAACGGGACCACGACCGCGGGAGGCTCGCAGTCAGGCGCGGTGCTCGCCGGCTCCGGGGCCGGGTAGCGCCGAAGCTCCTCGAGCAATCGCACCAGCGCCGGGTCGGCGCCGATCGTGATCTGCCGGCGCAGGCGTTCCAGCAGATGCTCGCGCCATTCCGCGAGGTTGACGGTGCGCGGCGCCAGCCCGGCCGGATGCAGGCCGAGGCGCAGCACGTTCACCGGCGGACGCAGCAGCGCGGCGTCGACCCCGGCGAGCAGCGGCGCGACCGCGCGGTTCGCCGCCACCAGAATTCCAGTGCCGGTCGACCGCGATGGCGGGGTTGGGCTCGTGCGCGGCGAGCACCAGGTCGATCGCCTGCCGCGCGGCGGCGAGCGCCGGATCGTCCAGCGGCCGCTCGGTGTAAACCGGGGCGTAGCCCGCGGCGAGCAGCAGCACGTTGCGCTCGCGCAGCGGCACGTCGAGCCGTTCGGCGAGGTGCAGCACCATGTCGCGGCTCGGCACCGAGCGGCCGGTTTCCAGAAAGCTCAGGTGCTTGGTGGAGATGTCCGCCTCGCAGGCGAGATCCAGCTGACTGAGGTGCCGGCGCTGCCGCCATTCGCGCAGCAGATCGCCGACCGGGGAGATCGCGTTTGCCATGCGGGCCACGATATCGCCGCGAGGAAACGCATCCAATTACCTCCGAGTTAATCGACGCGCCGCCGCCCGCTGGTGAAGCATGCGCCTCGTTGGCCAACCGGCTCGCCGAGCCGGAACCGAAGAGGAGAACGATCATGCGCACCATGCTTCTCGCCACCGCCGTCATCCTCACCGTGCGAACGTTGGTGCTGGCCACCGCGTCGTCGATGGTGATGGCGACCGCCGGCACGGTCTTCGCCGAACGCGCGTCCGTCGCGCTGCAGAGGCTGGCCGTGGCCGCGCCCTCGCCGCCGCCGCACCCGAGCGACCCCGCCGCCCAGCTCGCCGCCGCAACCGCGCCGCGCGAGGTGGATTGGCGGGACCGCATGCGGCTCGCCCAGGGCTGGCACCCGCCGGCCGAGGCCAGCCGCAAATCCACCGCGTGACAGAAGAAACGTCATTCCGAACCGACACGAAAGGACAACCGACATGAACGCGCCGAACGAGCTGGTCGAGCGTTATATCGCGAGCTGGAACGAAACCGATTCCGGACGCCGCCGCGACCTGGTGGCGAGCCTATGGGCGGACGATGCGAGCTACGTCGATCCGCTGATGAAGAGCGAGGGCCATGCCGGGATCGATGCCATGATCGCGGCGGTGCAGGCGCGCTTCCCCGGCCATCGTTTCCGCCAACTGGGCGAGGTGGACGCGCACAACGATCGCATCCGCTTCGCCTGGGAACTGGCGCCAGACGGCGCCGACCCGATCGCCAGCGGCACCGATTTCGGTCTGCTCGCCGGTGATCGGCTACAATCGGTGACGGGATTTCTCGACCGCGTCCCAGCCGTCTCGTGACGCGCCCCGCCGGGCCGGCCTAGCGCCGGCCCGGTCTCCGCCCGCCTGGGCTCGACCGAGCTATTGTTGTGTTCTGGTCTTGCGGCGATACGAGCCCCTTCCCTTGCGCGGCCGCACCGTGCGTTGCCGATACAGCGCCGAGGCGAGAACTTTGGCGATCGGGTTTCGGCGCGCGGGTTTCTTCCTTCTCATCACGTCATACTTGGGCGCGCGCGGTTCACCCGGCGTCGAACAGCCCGGTTATCGCCACAGCCACCATCGGCGCGGTATCGAGAATCGTTAGCCGCTTTCTGGCCGTTTCACACGGCACGCGGAATCCCGGGACCGTATCGCCGACCACGATGCGCTCGAATTCCGGGGCCGCGAGCAACTCGGTCGCGCCGCCGATGAACAACCCGTGCGTTGCGGCGCCGAATACCCGCCTCGCCCCGGCCTGCCGGCATGCCTTGGCCGCGCGGATCAGGGTGGTGCCGGTGCTGATCAGGTCGTCGATGATGATCGCCGTTCTGCCTTCCACCTCGCCGGCCAGCAGACCGCCGCTGACCACGCCCTCGCTGCGGTGTTTTGCCACCATCGCACCAGTGACCTCGCGCCCGGTGGCGCGCTCCAGCGCCTGGCGAAACTGTTCGGCGCGCTTCGCGCCGCCGGCGTCGGGCGACACGGCAACGACTGGTTGATCCCGCAGGATCGTGGCGAAATGCTCGGCGAACAGTGGCGCGGCCGGGATGTGGCGGGTACGGCAGCGAAACGCGTTCTCGAACGCGGACAGGTTGTGCGCCTCGACGGTGACGACGCGATCGACACGCACCGCCTCGAACATCGCGGCGACGTAGCGCGTGGTGATCGGGTCGTTCAGCTTCGTGCGCCGGTCCTTGCGCGCATAGCAGAGATACGGCGCGACCGCCGTCACGCGCTCGGCCCCGGCGTCCTTCAGCGCGCCGCAGAAGAACAGCAGCCGGCACAGCTTCTCGCTCGGGCTTTGGTCCTCCTGGCCGTACAGCGAATGGATCACGTACGCATCGTGTCCTTCCACGTTCTGCAACGGCCGGGACTTGTGCTCGCCGTCCTCGAACACCCGCTCCTCGTGCGGCGCGACCGCCATGTCGATGTGGCGCGCGACCCGGGCGGCATAGTCGCCGCTGGCGTTGAGACCGAACAACGAGACGGGACGACGGCTCATTCGATTTCCCTAGGGTCGCGGTTTGAATTGCCGGGCTCGCGCCATCAGATCGATCACGTCGTCGTCGGTGAGTTGCGCGAAATCGCGGTAGAACTGGCCGACCGCATAGAAGTCCGCCGGCGCGTCCAGGCAGACGATCTCGTCGGCTTCCGGGAGCAGGCGCGCGATCGCCTGCGCCGAGGCCACCGGCACGGCCAGGATGACGCGCGCCGGCCGGCGATGGCGCACCGAACGCAAGGCGGCTTCCACCGTGGCGCCGGTGGCGATGCCGTCGTCGACCACGATCACGTCGCGTCCGGCGATCGGCACCGGCGCTGCCTGGCCGAGATACAGCACGCGCCGGCGCTCGATTTCGGCGAGCGCGGCCGATTTCGCGCGCTCCAAATAGTCGTCGGACACAAGCAGCGCGGATATCAACGCGGTGTCGGTGACCAGATCCGGCTGCTCGCCGTCGGCGATGGCGCCGATCGCCAGTTCCGGCTGGCTCGGCGCGCCGATCTTGCGCACCAGCACCAGATCGAGCGGCGCGTTCAGCGCGCGGGCGACCTCCAAGCCGACGGCAACGCCGCCGCGGGGCAGCGCGAGGACCACCGGAGCGTCGAGCGCAAGCCCGCGCAGCCGATCCGCGAGCAGGCGTCCCGCTTCTTCCCTGTCACGGAACAACATGCCGGGGCTCCGCTCCGAGGTGATCGAGGAACCATGCGCGCGCGAGATCGACCACCTGCTCCAGCGCGCCCGGTTCCTCGAACAGGTGCGTCGCGCCGGGCACGACGGAGATGCGGCGCTCGCAGCGCAAGCGCGCGTAGGCTTGGCGATTGAGCGCCAGCACGTCCTCGTCGTCGCCGCCGACGATCAGCAGCGTCGGCGCGGTGACGTGCGGCAGGGCCGCCGCGGCCAGATCGGGTCGCCCGCCGCGCGAAACCACGGCGCGTATCGCGGATT
Source organism: uncultured Alphaproteobacteria bacterium (assembly GCA_963761015.1). GTDB lineage: Bacteria > Pseudomonadota > Alphaproteobacteria > Acetobacterales > Acetobacteraceae > CAVXFL01. The sequence continues at coordinate 294,627 of CAVXFL010000016.1, read as the reverse complement.
GCCGGTGTGCCGCCGCCACCAGCGCGGCGGCCGCGCCGGTGCTGGCGCCGAAATAGCCTAGCGGAAGCTCGCGAATGCCCGCCGATCCGGCGACCCAATCCGTCGCCGCCTCCAGCCGCTCGGCCAGGAGGGAAATGTCGAACACCAGCGAGCGGTCCACCGCCTCGGCGTCGGTCAGCAGGTCGAACAGCAGCGTCGCCAGCCCGGCCTGTCGCAGCGCCTCGGCGACGAAGGTGTTGCGCGGGCTGAGCCGGCTGCTGCCGCTGCCGTGGGCGAACAGCACGAGCCCGCCGGGCTCGCCCGCCGGCAGCCGAAGCAGCCCCTCGCCCTGATGCGGCGGCAGCCGCACGTTCCGTGTTCGATCATCGGCCATGATCCGCTCCATCGCGCAAGTTCCGGCCTCGCGCCTTGATCGAGGTCAAACGCCGGCGGTGGTCCCGTTCGCCGGCTCGGCGAGCAGCGCGTCCGCTTGCCCCGCCGTGAGAGAAACGCGCCGCCACAGGCGGGGATCGAGCGCGGCGGGAGCGGCGCCGAGCCAGAACGCATGGCAGCGGACGCCGCCCCGTCGCGCGGTTTCGACGAGGCTTTCAAGCCCGGAAATTGCCGCCGTCGCCGGCGCAGACGACGAGCGGCCAGCCCGCCGCGACAACCGCGGCGGCCTCGCGACCTGGCGCGTCGCTATCGGTCGATAGGTGCACCAGCCGGGCCCCGGGTGGCGGCGCCAACGCCGGCGCGAGCGATTCGGCCCGCGCAAGCTGCTGGTCCGCCGTCCCTCCGCCGATCGCGATCAGGGTCTGCGCATGCGGCCGCAGCATGGCCGCGCTCGCCTCCAGATGCGCGTGCGCGAAGGCCAGCCGGTGCTCGGCCTCGCGAGGATCGGCTTGGCGCGCGGCGCCGCCGGCGAGCGCGTAGCTGCGGGTCGCCGCGCGCAACGCGATGAACAGCGGCAGCGCGCGCAACCCTTCCGGATCGGGCAGGCGATCGAGGTAGCTGTTGAACGCCGCGTTCGCGAGCGCGGTCAGACCGCGCGCATCCAGGTCCATGAGCAGGAAAGCGAGGTCGTACAGCGTGTCGATGCAGCCGATGTCCTCGCTGAATTCGATGCAGTCGAACAGAGTTGGACGGCCATCGAGCAGGCAGATATTGGCCAGCCGCAGGTCGCCGTGACAGCGCCGCACCTTTCCCGCTTCGCGCCGCCGCTCCAGCAGCGGCGCGACGGCGGCCAGCAAGTCGCGCGTTTGCTCGTGGAGACCACAGACCCGCAAGCCGTCGAGCAGCGGCCCGACCAGCGCCAGTTCGCGCGCATTATCGTCGATCGCGAGCCGAACGCCGCGCTCGCCGCCGTATTCCCGCCTTATCGCGGCCTCGGCGTGAAAGCCGGCGATCTCGGCCCCGAGCGCGCGCATGGCTGCACGGTCCAGCCGCCCCTCCTCCGCCATGGTGTCGAACAGGTTTCGCTCATCGAAGCGGCGCATCACGACGACCCAGTCGATCGCCTCGCCGCTTCCGTCGAACGCCAGGTTCCCGTCGGGTTCGCGCGTGATCGCGCCGACCCGCAGATAGAGGCCGGGCGCGGTTCGCCAATTCAGGAGCAACTCGGCCTCGCAGGCGTGCCGGCGGCGCTCGCGAGTCCGGTAGTCCAAGGAGGAATAGGCGATCGCGCGCTTCAGCTTGAACGCAAGGTCGCCGGCAAGGAAGACGATCGAGCAATGCGTCGCGACGCGCGGGATCGCTTCGCCGGCTAGCCCATAGCTCGCCGGCCGCGAGAGGAAGTCGATGACGTCCCGCTGGCCGTCGGCATGCGCGACGGTGTCTTGAGCTTGGCCGGGAGCGCGGACGATGTCAGGGGCTCCGGTAATCGGCCGAGCGTCGGCCGCGCTCAGGAATTCCGCTGCTTGCCTCGGTCGAGTTCCTCCGCGTCGAAGGTGATGCCGGTGGTCGGCTCCATCCAGGTCAGGCGGTCCACGACCTGCTTCACCCCCGGCGCGTTCTCGGCGATCACCCGCACGCCTTGACGTTCGCGCTCGTCGAAAATGACGCCGTCGAGGTTCACGACGCCGTTGTCGACCGATACGTCGATGGAGCGGCGCGGACCCCAACTGGTGCGGCCCAGTTCGGCCACGATGTACTCACGAATGGCATCGTCGCCGGCCGGCGCGGCGGCGCGTTCCGCCAGTAGCCGTCCGAGCACGCGGACGAGATCGGCGCGGCTCACGATGCCCACGCATACGCCGTCGTGGACGATCGGCACGCGCTTGACATGCCTGGTCTGCATCAGGCGCACCACCTCGCGCAGCGGCGTGTCCGGCGACACGCTGGCCACGTTCGTGGTCATGATCTCCTCGACCTTGCGGGCATGGGTGCGCACGTAATCTTCGGCAAGCCGCCCGGAGCTCATCAGGAATTCGAGCCAGCGCGGACGCTCGCGCTCGGTCCCTATTTCGCTGCGGCGCAGCAGATCGCCCTCGGTGAGCATCCCGACGAGTTCGCGCTTGCCGTTCAGCACCGGGACGCCGCTGATATGGCGGTCGACCATCAGGCGGATGGCGTCCGCGACGGAATCGGTGGGATGCAGCGTGGCGAGTTCGGTAGTCATCACATCGGCGGCGTTCATGGTTCGGGTCCTCCGGCTTTGCGGCAGTTTGCCCGCCATCCCGAACATGTCCTTGATCGAGATCAAGGGTCTGTTTCGGACTCCCCGTTGACCCCCGGGCGGTAAATTGGGCTCGACGTCACGCTATCGTACCGTTACGTTTCGCGATGCCGACCGAAAGCGGTGAGTCCGAACGGGAGTACCTACGGATGGCGGTTCCTCTGCTCGACCGGGTGCGCGCGATGCTGCGGCGGCGAGCGCTACGTCCGCTGCTGCTGCTCCTGGTCGTCTCCTGTGTCATGCCCGTGTCGTATCAGCGTGTCGTGGACGAGGCGATGCGCGCGGGACGAACGGCCCAGAGCCTGCCGCCGGCCGACGAGGACTATTTCCGCAAGATGGACGGCGGCATCGCCCTTACCCCCGACGAGGTGAAGGGCCGCAACATGTGGATGGTCTGGACCGGCGGCGACGACCGGCTCTGGGACCAGCTCACCAACCTGACCTTCGGCGCGTTCGATCTCCTGAAGATCATTTCGTCGGAACCGTCGCTGCGATACAGCCGCGACAACCGCTTCAATTATTTCGGCGTGGTGAACGATCCCTGCTACACCAAGCCTACCGGACCCGATCCGCAGCGCTTCGGCTTGTGGCTCGACGTGCGCCGCGCCGATTGCGCGCCCGATCCGTTCGAGAACGCACGCAAATATCCCGGGGTGGCGGTCGGCGCCCGCGGCCACACCGTTCCGGTCGGCTCCTATTACGGCTACGGCACCGGTATTCTGGGATTGCGGCTGTTCCCCAACCCCGCTTTCGACGAGGCCGCCGCGCGGAACTGGGACCCGGTGCGCTTCTACCGCGACCCCGATTACTATCTGCGCAAGGATCTGGTGCGGCCATACCGCGTCGGCATGAGCTGCGGGTTCTGCCATGTCGGGCCCAACCCGGAACGGCCGCCCGTCGATGCCGAGCACCCGAAATGGGAGAATCTGAGCACGCTGGTCGGCGCGCAGTATTTCTGGGTGGACCGCATCTTCGCGTGGAACCCCGACAGTTCGAATTTCCTCGTGCAGGTGCTGCGTACGTCGCGGCCGGGATCGCTGGATACGTCGCTGGTGTCGGCGGACAACATCAACAACCCGCGCACCATGAACGCGGTCTATGATCTGTGGCCGCGGATGCAGGTGGCGCGCCGTCTCGGGCGCGAATACCTGGCGGGCGGCGAGCTGAACAACCGGCAGTTCAACGATTTCGTCATCCAGGGGCCGCTGACGCAGTTCTTCCAGCCGCCGAACACGGTGTGGACGCCGCACGTCTTGAAGGATGGCTCGGATTCCGTCGGCGCGCTGGGCGCGCTCAATCGCGTCTACCTGAACATCGGCCTGTTCAGCGAGGAGTGGCTGCGCCATTTCCACGCCATCCTCGGCGGCAAGTCGGTGACGCCGATCGAGATCGCGACCGCGCGCGCCAATTCGACCTATTGGAACGCGACCGAATTGCAGACGCCGGACATGGCGCTGTTCCTGCTCAAGGCGTCGGTTCCGCACAAGCTCAAGAACGCGCCGGGCGGATCGCGCTATCTGACCAGGGATGCGCGGGTTCTGCGTCGCGGCAAGATCGTGTTCGCGGAGAACTGCGCCGGATGCCATTCGAGCAAGACGCCGCCGCCGCCGCCCGGCGCGAGCCTCGCCGACTGTGCCGGGCCCGGCTATCTCGATTGCTGGAATCGCTATCACGCGTGGACGCAGACGGAGGAATTCAAGGCGCCGATGCGGCGCATCGCGCTCGCCGATGATTTCCTGAAGGACAACTATCTGTCCAACGACGCGCGGGTGCCGGTCACGTTGCTGCAAACCAACGCGTGCAGTCCGCTCGCCACCAACGCGATTCGCGACAATGTCTGGGACAATTTTTCGTCCGAATCGTACAAGCGGCTTCCGTCGGTCGGCACGATCACGATCTACGATCCGTTCACCGGCGAACCCCGCCCGTATCGCATGCCGGCCGGCGGCCGCGGCTATACGCGCGTGCCGAGCCTGATCAGCGTCTGGGCGACGGCGCCGTTCCTGCTCAACAACAGCGTCGGCAAGTTCAACCCGGAGCCGTCCGTGGCCGCGCGGATGCAGTCGTTCGACGATGCCATCGGCAAGATGCTGTGGCCGGAGCGGCGCGAGCGGGATTCCGTGCTGGGCGCCAGGGTGCCCGGCAAGATCGATCGCACGACCGAGCCGAGCTATGTGCGTGTTCCCGTCGGCTATCTGCCGGACGCGCTGCGGCACTCGCAGGCGCTGCTGCGGTTCGTGGCGCCGAAACTGTTCAACGAGGAGGGGTTGCAGATCGGGCCGATTCCCAAGGGAACGCCGGTGGGCCTGATCGCCAATCTCGCGCTGCTGCCGGAAACGAACAATTTGGCCGAACGGGTTGAGCACGACAGGCTGCTCATCCAGGCGCTCGTTCACCTCGCCGCCGACCTCAAGGCGCTGCCGCGCAACGCCACCGACGAGCAGGCGCGGCGCGTGTTCGCCAATCTCGCCGAGCCGCTGTTCCGGCTGAGCAAATGCCCGGATCTGATCGTCAATCGCGGCCACTATTTCGGCGCGCGGCTCGCCGATTCGGATAAGCTCGCGCTGATCGCGTTCCTGAAGACGTTCTGAGATCGCGGCGCGATGACGGAAGCACCCAGGGTGACCCCTCCCCCCGATCCCCTCCCACGCGGGGAGGGGGAGAAGATCGCGCGCCGCGTTGTCGTCCAGGCGGCGGGCGCGGCGGCGCTGGCGGGCTGCGTCCGCCCGGCTTCGACGTCGTCGGCGGCCATCGACGCGGCGGTCGCGCTCGGCCCGGACGCGCCGATCGAATATATCGTCATCGGCTCGGGCGCGGGTGGCGGGCCGGTGGCGGCCAATCTGGCCAAGGCCGGCCACAAGGTGCTGCTCATCGAGGCCGGCGGCACGACCGATGGGCCGGTCTACTCGGTGCCGGCGTTTAGCGCGCTGGCGACCGAGGACCCGGATATGCGCTGGGACTACTTCGTGCGCCATTACGCGGACGACGCGCAGCAGCGCCGCGATTCCAAGTTCCTCCCGCAACACGATGGCGTCTGGTATCCGCGCGCCGGCACGCTCGGCGGCTGCACCGCGCACAACGCGATGATCACCGTTTATCCGCACGCGTCCGACTGGGATCACATCGCCAGCGTCACGGGCGATGTGTCCTGGAACAGCACCGCGATGCGGGGGTATTTCGAGCGGCTGGAGCGCTGCCGCTACCGCCGGCCGCCGCTGATCCCCGGGCGCAATCCCACCGGTCACGGCTTCAACGGCTGGCTGACCACCGAAGAGGCCGATCCGCGACTGCTGCTGCGCGACGAGAAGCTGGAAAAGATCGCGCTCGCGGCCGTGAACACGGTCGGCCTGGCCAATGTCGCCGAGCTGTTCTTCCGCGGCCGGCTCGATCCCAACGACTGGCAGATGGACCGGTCGGGCTTCGAGGGCTTGGTGAACATCCCGCTCGCCACGCGCGACGGACGGCGCAACGGCACGCGCGAGCTGATCCAGGCGACGGCGCGCGCTCTGCCCAACAACCTCGTCGTGAAAACCGGCGCGCTGGTCACGCGCGTGCTGTTCGACGGCAAGCGGGCGATCGGCGTCGAATATCTGGACGCGCCGCGCGTCTACCGCGCCGACCCGCGCGCGCCCGCGCTGGGTCCCGAGCCCGCGCCGCGCCGGCGCGCGATCGCCACGCGCGAGGTCATCGTCTGCGCCGGGGCGTTCAACAGCCCGCAAATCCTGCTGCTCTCCGGCATCGGCCCGCGCGCGCAACTGGCCCGTTTCGGCATTCCGGTCGTCGCGGACCTGCCGGGCGTCGGGGAGAATTTGCAGGACCGCTACGAGATCGCCGTCGTCACCAAGATGCGGGACGATTTCGCGCTGCTGAAAGGGTGCAGCTTCCTCCCGCCCGAACCGGGCGCGCCGATCGACCCGTGCTACGCCGAATGGCTGACGGGCAAGGGCGTGTACACGACCAACGGCGCCGTGGTCGCCATCGTGCGCCGCTCGGCGCCGTCGCGACCGGACCCGGACCTGTTCATCTTCGGCCTGCCCAGCCTGTTCCGCGGTTACTTCCCCGGCTATTCGAACGCGGTTCGCACCGACAAGGACAAGTTCACCTGGGCGATCCTGAAGGCGCACACGCGCAACACCGCCGGCACGGTGCGGCTGCGCTCCGCCGATCCGCGCGACACGCCGTTGATCGATTTCCACTATTTCGAGGAGGGCAACGACCCGACCGGCGAGGATCTGCAATCGGTGGTGAACGGCGTGGCGTTCGTCCGCGCCATGAACCACCGGCTTTACGGCTTTCGCCCGATCGCCGAGGCGGAAATCGTGCCCGGCCCCGCCGCCGACATCGCCCGCTTCGTCCGAAACGAAGCCTGGGGCCACCATGCCTCCTGCAGCAACCGCATGGGGCCGGCGAGCGACCGCATGGCGGTGGTGGACAGCCGCTTCCGCGTGCATGGCACCGAGGGGCTGCGGGTCGTCGACGCCTCGGTGTTCCCGCGCATTCCCGGCTTCTTCATCGTCACGCCGATTTACATGGTCGGCGAAAAGGCGAGCGACGTGATCCTGGCCGACGCCGGCCCCCCCGCGCCGCGTTAGCCCCGCCTCGGCCGAGGCGCTTCGGTGACCCGCCGGCTTCTCGCGTTCGCCCGGCATGGCGACCTGCGGGCCGAGCCGATCGACCCTGTCGCACTGCTCGAAGGGATTCGCGAGGTTCTCGGCTCCGCGCTCGGGGCCACCGTCCAGGCTACGCCGGGGACGGCGCCGCGCTGGCCGTCGGTGGCGCGGCCGGTGGCCGTTTCGCGCTCATGCGCAAGCCGATCAGCGGCGAACAGCCCGCCGACCGCATCGCCGCGCTGTTGCACGCCGCCTCGGCGAGCGTCTGATCGGCCCCCCGCTTGCGCGCGAGCCGGCACGTGCGTCCGGCCGGCGGCCCGGCCATACTGAGCCTGACCCGTCCGGAGTACGCCGATGGCAAGCAACCTGATCGCGCATTACGCCCCGCCCAGCGACGGCTACGCGGGAACCCTGATCGGCCGCGCCTGGATTCCGGGCGAGGCCGGCGGACCCGCCGTCGTGCTGGCGCGCGACGACGGCGTGTTCGACATCAGCCGCCACGTGGCGACCACCGCGGCGCTGTTCGATCTCGACGATCCGGCCGGCTTCGTGCGCGCCCTGCCGGTCGGCGAGCGCCTCGGCACGACGGAGGACTTGCTTCGCAACAGCGACCCTGCGGGGCGCGACTCCGGAAGACCGTGGCTGCTCGCCCCCATCGACTTGCAGGCGATCAAGGCGGCCGGCGTCACCTTCGCTTCGAGCCTGCTGGAGCGTGTGGTCGAGGAGCAGGCGAAGGGCGATCCGACGGCGGCCGACCGGGTGCGCCACGCGCTGGTCGCGGAGATCGGCGTCGATCTGTCGAAGATCCGCCCGGGCTCCGAGGAGGCCGAACGGCTGAAGCAGGCGCTGACGGCGCGAAAACTCTGGTCGCAATATCTGGAAGTCGGGCTGGGCCCGGATGCCGAGGTGTTCACCAAGGCGCAGCCGCTCTCGGCGGTCGGTTTCGGCGCCGATATCGGCATTCATCCGAAATCCGTCTGGAACAATCCAGAGCCGGAAATCGTGGTCGTCGTATCGAGCGCCGGCCGCATCGTCGGCGCCACGCTCGGCAACGACGTGAACCTGCGCGATTTCGAGGGCCGCAGCGCGCTGTTGCTCTCCAAGGCCAAGGACAACAACGGCTCGACCGCGATCGGCCCGTTCGTGCGGTTGTTCGACGCGACCTATTCGCTGGACGACGTGCGGGCGGCAGAAATTTCGCTGCGCGTGGAAGGGGCGGACGGGTTCGTGATGGATGGGGCGAGTTCCATGCGCCGGATCAGCCGCGATCCGGAGGATTTGGTGGGGCAGACGATCGGCGCGACGCACCAGTACCCGGACGGGTTCGTGCTGTTCCTCGGCACCATGTTCGCGCCGACCAAGCCGCGCGAGGGCGGTGGCGGCGGCTTCACGCACAAGCCGGAGGACGTGGTGGTGATCGGCTCGGAGAAGCTGGGCACCTTGGTGAACCGCGTGCGCCACAGCGACCGTGTCGCGCCCTGGACCATGGGCATGCGCGCGCTGATGGCCAATCTCGCCCGGCGCGGCCTGATCGATGCCGCGGTCGCGCCGAGGACGAAGCAGGGTGGATGAGCGAAGCGTAATCCACCGTGTTCCGGGTGACGGGTTACGCTTCGCTGACCCGCCCTACGGGTTGCTACGCAACAGAAAGGTCCTTCGGCTCCGAGCGGCGTAATTCTGTTGTGAAATTCTTGCAGACCGCGTGGAAACACGCTCGCCGCCGTGCGGCCGTTCCAATGATGATGGACCGGGTTGTCCGAGCACGCGGTCAGGTTTTTGCACTGGCCCGAAACAGCGGTAGGCGAGGTTCTTAACCCAGCACGGCCGGTTGCAATCCGCCATGCGATCGTTCATGCTTCGCGGTTGAATACAAAACGAGACTGATCGATGTCGGGCACGCAGGGCAAGCGGATAATATTCATCCCGTTCGCAGAAGACGCTGGCGCCTACGAAGGTCTGCTGGATGCCGAAGAATGGAACGAGCATTTCGCCGAAAAAAGCAAACCCAAAAAAACCAGCAAATCCAGCTTCCTGCAAATTACATCCGATGACGATGATGACGATTTGCTCGACACTGATCCATTCGTATCCAAAACATCCCCCTCTGTGACCAGCAACTCCAATAAGCTGAATTTGTTCTTGAATGATGATCCAGTCGAAAATAACGACGTTTGCCGCCGTTACCAGATTGTCTGTTACGATCCTAATAAGATCACGAAGTTGGCATTGTCTTCCGACGACGATGTCATCTACATTTATGGAGGCCACGGTCAACTTGGCTGCACCACAATCGAGGCGCAAGACAAAAGCGGAACAAAGTATAAATTGGAGGCGAGCGAGGTTGCTAACCGTCTCAAAATTCAATTTGGTCTCGAACAAAGCTTTCACGGAAAAGTCAAGCTTTACGTATGTGATGGCACCGCTGGCTCCGGGCTGATTTCCCAAACATTCGGCTTTGCATTCGTGCAAGAATTCACAAAACATTGCAACAAATGCAAAATTTACGCTTATGCCGCCAAGGTGGAAAAGAGACATGGCTGGTACGACTTGAGTGAAGGTAAAACGCGTAAAGAGGGTTACATAACCGTCGAAAAAGGCAAATTGAAAGACAAGGTATCCAAGCGGGCCAAGAGTTTTCGTTACGAGATTTATCCGAGTTTCAGAAACATTTAAATAACGGAGTGCGGAGCCGCCAAGCTCTACGACCCGTAGTCCATCAGCAGAATGCGAAAAGAACCTCGGACTGGCTGGCTGGGATGCGGCGACGATCGCGCTCGGTCGCGCCGCCCCCCTCAGCGGTAAAGCCAGCGGGCGAGATCCAGGTTGTGGCGGAAGAAATCCGGCGGCGGCGCTGCGGCGGCGTTGTGGACGATCAGCGGCACGTCGCGCTCGTGCAGCGAGCCGTGCGAGCGATAGTCGGAAGCCAGGGTCTCGGATTTGGTCTCGAGCGTGCCGAATACGGTCTCCTTGTCCCCCAGCACCACCAGATCGCCGATCCGCTCGGGCATGAGGCGCAGGTCGCGCGCGGCGTCCTCGCGCGCCAGCACGTGCTCGACGCCAGGCAGCGACAACAGAGCGCCGGTCACGCGGCCGGCATCGCCCGGCGCGTTCAGATAGACCCAGGAAGTTCCGCCCATGCCGCGATGATGCCGCAGATACCGGTCGCGCTCGGCCGAGATCGCGAGCCGGATCGGGACGCCGCGCGCGGCCAGGGCTTTCTCCAGATCCCAGCAGCGCGTCTTGTAGTTCATGCCGTGGTCGGCGCTGAGCAGCACGGCGGCGTCCGGCGCCGCGGCCGCCGCCTCGGCCAAGAGCGCGTCCAAGGAGGCCAGATGCCGCATCGATTCCGCCGCGTCCGGCGGCCAGGCGTGCATCGGGTAGTCGGTGGTGTGCAGGTAAAGGCAGCCGATCTCCGGCCGGGTCTTCAGCAGGTCGATGGCGGCGCGGAACAGCCAGTGGTTGATCTCGGCGGAGTAGATCGGCGGCGCGGCGCCGAGCCGCCGCACCGTATCGGGCGGCGGGGCCTCGGCGGCCAGCAGAATGTCGGCCCCGCGCCCGAGCAGCGCGGTGGTTTTCCGCTTGCTGGTCAGCAGGGCCGAGCGCACGCCGGCCGCATGGGCGCGTTCGAACAGGGTCGGGCGCAGCACCAGCTCGGCGCGCTCCAGATAGTCCTCCCGCCCGCTCGCCGGATCGAGGAACGAGTTGCCGACGACCCCGTGCTCCGACGGCCAGGCACCGCAGCAGATCGAGGCGTTGTTCGCGTTGGTCACCGACGGCATCACGCCCCGCACCGCGGCGAACACGCCTGATTCGGCCCATCGCTTCAGGGTCGGCATCGGCGAGACCGCGTAGGTACTCGCTCCCGAGCCCGTCGCACATCACGACCACGACCCGCTGGCGGGGGCGAACTCCGGGCTGATCGGCTGGCATCGGTTCTCTCCTACGGGCGAGTACGTGGGGATTTTTCGCTGCAAACGTGCCGATTTGCGAGCCCTGTGCCGCCGCGGCCGGAACCCCGCCGAGCTGCTTGGCGTTCAATCGCGAAACGGAGAACAGCCGAGCCGCCGGTGTCCCGCAGCCCCTTTGAACCGGACGGGCCGCCCGTCATGGCGGCCGCGCGATGATCGTCGCCTGCCCGGATTGCGCCGCCGTCCAGCGCCTGCCTGATCTCACCGAGGGAGGAAAGTCGGAGTGCTGGCGCTGTCAGGCGGTGCTCGAACGGGCCACCGCGCGGAATCTCGACGCGGCGCTGGCGTTGGGCTCGGCGACCCTGCTGCTGCTGTTCCCCGCCAATCTGCTGCCGTTCCTGAAAGTCTCGCTGCTCGGCATCACGCGGGTGAGTTGGATCGCCTCCGGCGTGATCTGGATGTGGGGCGAGAAATGGGTGGTGATGGCGGCGATCGTGGCCGCCGAGGCGGTGATCCTGCCGTTCGTCCGGTTCGGCCTGCTCACGGCGGCGCTGGGCGCGCTGAGGCTGGGCTCGCGCGGGCGCTGGATCGGGCCGGCCTTCCGCTGGGCCGAGCAGTTGGACCTCTGGGCCATGCCCGACGTGTTCCTGATCGGCTCCGCCGTCGGTTACAGCCGCGTGCAGCAGAAGCTCCCGGTCACCATCGCGGCCGGCGGCTGGTGCTTCATCGCCGTGGCGCTGCTGGCCATGCTGACCCGCGCCACGCTGGACAAGCAGGCGGTGTGGCGAATGATCGCGGACCCGGCGCCCCCGCCCACCGGGCCGACGATCGGCTGCACGGAGTGCGAACTGGTGCTGCCGGCCAGCGCCGATGGGACGCGCTGCCCGCGCTGCCGGGCGCGCGTGTGGCGGCGCAAGCCGTACGCGCTGGTGCGCGCGTTCGCGCTCGTGATCGCCGGATTTCTGTTCTACCCGCTGGCCAACGTGTTCCCGATGTCCGTCGACTACCAGATGGGCGAGCCGCATCCGCACACCATCTTCGACGGCATCCTGCGCCTGGTCGAGGCGGGCCTGTTTCCGCTCGCCATCCTCATCTTCATCACCAGCATCGCCATCCCGTTCGGTAAGCTTCTGGGCATGGTTTGGCTGTTCCTGTCGGTGGAAAACCGTTCGCGCCACGCGCTCGTGCGCAAGACGCGGGTCTATCGCTTCATCGACGCGATCGGGCGCTGGTCCAACATCGATATCTTCACCATCGCCGTCTTTCTCCCCCTGATGCAGTTCAGCCCGTTGGTGGTGGTGACAGCCGGCGGCGGCGCCTCGCCCTTCCTGATGGTCGTCGTGCTGACGATGATTGCCTCGCGCCTGTTCGATCCACGGCTGTTGTGGGATGCGGCGGAGCCGCGACGATGAGCGACAAGGCACGTTTCGCCACCGATAAGCCGCCGAAAGGCAAGCCCGCCGGGCCGCAGCCTCCCGAGCCGCCGAAGGCCGAGGTCAAGAAAAGCCGCTGGCCGGGGTGGATCTGGGCGGTGCCGCTGGCCGCGCTCGCCATCGTCCTTTATCTTGGCGTGCGCAGCATCGCGCAGGGCGGGCCGACCGTCACGGTGACGTTCGAGAAGGCCCCCGGGGTGAAGGCCAGTCAGACCAAGGTCGAATACAAGGGCAGCGATGTCGGCGAGGTCCAGTCGCTGAAATGGCACAAGGATTTGCAGCATGTCGACGTGGTGCTGTCGATGGACGCCGACATGGACGGCCATCTCGGCCCCGGCACGCGCTACTGGATCGCCGGCGAGCACGTCGGCCTCGGCAATTTGTCCAACCTGAAGAGCTTGATCGCCGGGCCGCATATCGAGGTCGCGCCGCAGCCCGGAAAGACCGTCCACCACGTGGTCGGACTGAACAAGCCGCCGGTGGTGACGTCCGAAAAGGGAACGACCTACACCTTGCACGCGGCCAATCTCGCGTCGCTCTCGCGCGGTTCGGAGATCTATTATCTGGACCTCCAGGTCGGGCAGATCCTCGGCTACGACTTGGCCGATAGCGGACACGGTTTCGATATCCAGGCTTTCGTGAAGGCGCCGTATGACGGGCTGGTGCATACCGGTTCGCGGTTCTGGAATGCGAGCGCCGTGCATTTCTCGCTCGGCGGCACCGGGCCGAGCATACGCTTCCAATCGGTTCCCGCCTTGTTGCAAGGCGCGGTGGCGTTCGAAACGCCGTCCGGCGCCGAAGCCGGACCGCACGCACCGAAAGGCAGCAAGTTCACGCTCTATCAAAGCAAGAACGCCGCCGAGAACGCCGCGCCGCCGGACGGGGTCCAGTATCTGGTGCGGTTCCAGGGCACCGCGACGGGCCTGGACGTCAGCGCGCCGGTGAAGCTGCAAGGCAAGCAGATCGGCGCCGTGCACGATGTCATCGTCGAGTACGACGGCGGCACCGGCGATCTGCTGACCAAGGCGACGATCGTGTTGGACCCGAAAAAGATTGACATCACCGGCCTGCCGCAAACCGCCGCGGCCACGCCGCGCAAGCGCATGGACACGGTGATCGGCGATCTCGTCGCGAAAGGCCTGCGCGCGCAACTCACCGAAAGCCCGCCGCTGATCGGCAGCGAACTGGTGGCGCTGCGCTTCACCGGCAGCCCCGGCGAGGCCAGCCTCATTCCGGGCACGATACCGGAGATACCGAGCGAATCGTCCTCGTCCGGGGCTTAAACAACTGGTGAGCCAGGCGAGCGACGTGATGAACAATCTGAACAAGATTCCGTTCGGCGCGATCGGGCGGAATCTCCGCACCGCCAGTCAGCATCTCGCCAAGTTGACAAGCTCGCCGGCGCTCACCAAGAGCCTGAACAACCTGAACCGCTCGATGGCGAATATCGAGAAGGTCACGAAGCAGGCGCGCGACCAGGTCGGGCCGATCCTGACCGAGTTGCACAAGGCGGTGGACCAGGCGCAAAAGACGGTCGAAGCGGCGAAATCGGTGCTCGGCGGGGCCCGCTACCAAAATCGGGCCAATACCGAGGGGCTGCCCGAAACGCTCTACGAACTGGGACGCGCGGCGAAGTCGTTGCGTGAACTGGCGAACTATCTCGATCGCCATCCCGAGGCGCTGATTAGGGGCAGGAACGGATGAGGCGACACTGGCCGCTGACGAGACACTGGCCGCTGATGGCGCTGATGCTGCTGCTCGCCGGCTGCGGCAGTTCGCCGCCGACCCACTACTACACGCTCACGCCCGATCCGGCGCCGGTCCCGGGCTATCACCCTGTCGAACACAAGGGACACGCGGTGATGATCGGGCACGTCGATATTCCGGGCGAGCTGGACCGCGATTCCCTGGTCACGCGCATCGGACCGAACCGGCTGAACGTGTCCGATCAGGACCGATGGGCCGGCCCGCTCGACGAGATGATCCGGCGCATTCTCGCCGCCGACCTGCGCGAGCGGCTGCATTCCGTGACCGTGCTGGCGCCCGGCGACCCGGTGCCGGAGCGGGGCGCGCGCGCGGTGCTGGTGGTGATCCGGCATTTCATGGGCGATTCGACCGGGCATGTCGTGCTGGAAGCGGACTGGTCGCTGGTCTCCGCCCGATCCGCGAAGCCGCTGTTCACCCGGCACGCCTCGCTGACGACCGAGGCCGGTGCGGGAACCGCGCCGGCGGTGGTCGCGGCGATGAGCCGGGCGCTCGCCGAACTCAGCGACGAGATCGCCGGCGCGCTGTCCTAAAACCCGGTCGCCGGTGGTTCGGGCGGCGGCAGCGGCTGCCGCTGCACGGGCACTGGCAGGGCGGAACCGGGCGGCGCGGCACTTTCGAGCCAGCGCCCCAAGGTGCGCCGCAGCTGATATTCCAGCTCGACATTCATGTCGGCCATCATCTGCGTGGTCATGGTGTAGAGGGTCCGGCGCAACCACGCGCTGTCGGGCAGGATCGCGGTGCGGGTCACGCGCGCCTCGGCGTAGCCGGCCCGGGTGCCGTTCGCGCGCCGGATGTCGAGGCGCACGACCAAGTCGCCGTTCAGCGTGTCGCCGATACGCCGGATCGCCGCGTCCTCGATATGGAACACCGCGCCGGCACGGCCGCCGGCCGCGACCAGACGCTCGCGCGCCATGCGCTCCAGCGCATCGAGCGGCCGCACGGGCGACACTGCGCCGATGTCCTCGGGCCCCGGCGCCCAGTCGTCGACGATATCGACCGCGCCCACGTTCAGCCGCAGCTTCTTCAAGTAGCCGTAGTTCGGCGGCGAATAGACCGGCTCGGGGGCCGGCGCGGCGCAGGCGGCGAGCAGCAAGACGGCGAGCAAGCCGACCAGCCGGCCCGCCGGACGCGCCGTCATCTCAGCGCGCCCCGCCGGCGACCCGCCCGCGCAGATCCGTGCGCGGGAAACGGAAGTCGAGATTGCAGAACTCGCAGGTCATGACGATGTCGCCGCCCACCGTCATATGGTCGAGATCGTCCGGCGGGAAGCCTTCGAGGATGCCCGACAGGCGCGCGCGCGAGCAGCGGCAGCCATAGGCCAGCGCGCGCGGGCGGCTCGTGACCACGCCTTCGCTGTGGAACAGCCGGTACAGCAGCCGGTCAGGCGGCAATCCGTCGTCCAGCAGTTCGGCGTCGGTAAGGGTGGTGGCGAGCGCGCTGGCGGTAGCCCAGCTCTCTTCGCGGTCGGCCTCGTCCAGATCCGGATCGACGCCGCCCGACCCGGCCACCTTCTCCAGGATCAGTGCGCCGGCGCGCCAGCCGGCATCGGTCGGCGCGGCCGCGATGCGGACGAAACAGCGCAACTGCTCGCTGGTGCGGAAGTAATGCAGCGCCATGTCAGCCAGGCTCTCGCCCTCGATGGCGACGATGCCCTGATAGGGGTCCGTCTCCGGCCCCTGGTCCACGGTGAACGCCAGGTAGCCCTTGCCGAGCAGCCGGCTTGCGCTCGGCTCCGGATGCTCGGCCAGCAACGCGGCGAGCTTGTGGGGATCGCTGCGCGCGTAGCCGCGCAACGCGCCGCCGTCGGTGCAATCCGCCAGCAATAGCGAAACCGGGCCGTCGCCCTTGGCTTGCACGCTGAACGAGCCGCGGTATTTCAGCGCCGAGGCGAGGCCGGCGGCGAGCACCAGCGCCTCGCCCGCGAGACGGGTGACCGCCTTGTGGTTGTCGTGCCGGGTGAGCAGCGCGTCGGCCAGCGGCCCGAGTCGGATCAGCCGCCCGCGCACCGGGCGGCAGGGCAGGTGGAAACGCGTGACGCCGCGCGGCACCACGATGTCGGGCACCGCCGGGCGTCCGCTATCCAGAAAGGCGGGAATATCGGACATCGCCCGAAGATAGGCGCGCCGGCCGCGCGCCGCCACGGCACGGCTCGGGCGAGGCGGCGGCACACCAACGCGGTGCATTGCCGCCATGCTCCGCAGATCGCTAGAATGCGAGCATTGGTCGGTCGCAACCGGCGCTCCGGGAGCGGATCGAGCGGCCGAAGGCGGATCTTGCCCCACGGCTGCCGCTTTCACCACGAGAGGAGTTTGCCGATGCGTATCACGGCCACGGCCCTCGCCTGCCTGGGCGCGCTGCTGTTCTCGGTTCCGGCCTACGCGCAGGACGCCGGTGAACTCGCGTTCTGGCAATCGGTCAAGGACAGCAAGAACCCGTCCGAGCTGCAGGCGTATCTGCAGACCTATCCGCACGGCACCTTCGCGGCGCTGGCGCGCATCCGCATCAAGGAACTCGGCGGCACGCCGCCCGCGCCCGCCGCCGAAGCCCCGAGCGCCCCGGGCCAGCCGTCGGCGCAAACCACGCGTCCGACCCAGCCGGTGGCGCCGAGCGCGCGAACCCGGCCGAGCCAACCCGAGACGCCGGCCGCCAGCGAAGTGCAATGGCAGGAATTCCATTCGCCGCAGGGCGGGTTCAGCATCATGCTGCCCGGCGAGCCGAAGCTCACGGTGAACCCGCCCGACGCGAACGGCCACAGCCAGCACCGCTACGCCATCGAAGAGGGCAGCTCGGCCTTCATGGTGGCCTACGACGACTACGCGCCGGGCCACGTGAATTCACGCGCGTCCAGCACGGTGCTGCGGGCCGCCCAGAACGCCTTGCTGAAGGCGATGAACGGCACGCTGCGCTCGGAAACCCCGATGACGCTCGAGGGGATGCCGGGGCGGCAGGTCGTGTTCGAAACACCGGAGAACAATGTCGGCCGGGTCCGCATCTATGTGGGGCACAACCGGCTGTATCAGATTCTGGTACATGGGGCCCGCCGGGCAGGAATCGCGCCCGCAGGTCAACCGGTTCTTCCAGTCCTTCGCGCTCGGCGCCACGTCGCGCGCGGAGGCGCCCTCGCCCGGCGCGCCCACGCAGGAATCGCAGACCCAAACCCCGCCGTCCGAGCCGTCCGCCTCGCCCGGCGCGCCTTCGTCCTCGGCGGCCGAGAATCACTGGCACGAGTTCCATTCCGCCAAGGGCGGCTTCAAGATCGAACTGCCCGGCGAGGCGAAGGCCGAGATCACGCCGCCGAAACCGAATGGCCGCGCCGAATCCCGCTACGTGGTCGATCAGGGTGATACCGCCTATGTGGTGGCGGTCGACGACTATCCGCCCGGGCAACTGACGCACGCCAATCCGAACGTCCTGCTCGACGCGGCGCAGAACGCGGTGCTGAAGGGGCTGCACGGCAAGCTGCGGGAAGAGCAGCCGATCAGGATCTCCGGCTATCCGGGGCGGCAGATCATCTTCGACACGCCCGACCACAATACCGGCAAGGTACGCATCTTCGTGGTGCGCAACCGGCTCTATCAGACGTGGTATCTGGGCCCGACCGGCCAGGAGACCCGCCCGGCCATCGACCGTTTCCTCGACTCGTTCCAGTTGACCAGCCGATAACCGGCCGCCTCATATCGCGTTCGGACCGCACCCCCCCTCATGCCCGGGCTCGACCCGGGCATCTCGGAACGGAATGGCGGAGATTGCAGCGTCGAGCCCGGCGATGACGACGCACATGGGCTCGTCAAGTCTGCGCGGAAATCTCCGCCTCCAGCGCCTCCAGATCCGCCGACAGGCTTGCGAGCGCATGATTGCCCAGCCCGGCATCGCGCAGGCATCGCAGGAATGCCGCGCGACAGCCGTCGTGGCCGGCTTCGGCGTCCAGATTGCCGCGGCAATTCGCCAGACAGGCCGCATAAGCCGTTCGGCAGTCCGCGCCGGCCGCGCCAAGCGGGTGAAGGGCGAAAATCTCGTCCAACCGTTCCTCGACCCAACCGGGTGTTGCCGGCGCGTCCTCCATGTTGGTCAGTGCGCCGCCGGGCCCGCCGAAAACTCCGGCGGACTCTTCGGGAACCCCGCCGCGCCGAGCACCCAGGCCAGCACCGCTTTCTGCGCGTGCAGGCGGTTCTCGGCTTCGTCGAACACCACCGATTGCGGGCCGTCGAGCACGGCGGCCTCGACCTCCTCGCCGCGATGCGCCGGCAGGCAGTGCATGAAAATCGCGTCCGGCGCGGCGCGGGCCATCAGTTCGGGGGTGACACGATAGGGCGCGAGCAGGTCGGCGCGCTTGACGTCGGGATCGTCCGCCATGCTGACCCAGGTGTCGGTGACGACGCAGCGCGCGCCGGCAACCGCGCGCGCCGGGTCCTCCAGGATTTCGAGCGCGGCGCCGGCGTGTCGCGCCCAGTCCAGCACGTCAACCGGCGGCAGCATGGAAGCGGGCGCCGCCAGCCGCAAGGTGAAGCCGAACCGCGCCGCCGCCTCGATCCAGCTGCGCGCCACGTTGTTGCCGTCGCCCACCCAGGCGATCACCTGCCCCGCGATCGGGCCGCGCCATTCCTCGAAGGTCATCACGTCGGCGAGCAACTGGCACGGATGCGACAGCTCGGTCAGGCCGTTGATCACGGGGACGCTGGCGTATTTGGCGAGTTCGTGCAGTTTCGCCGCCCGATCGGTGCGCAGCATGATCGCGTCCACGTATCGCGACAGCACCCGCGCCGTGTCGGCCACCGTCTCGCCGCGCCCGAGTTGCATGTCCCGCCCGGCGAGCACGATCACGTCGCCGCCCAATTCGCGCATCGCCACTTCGAAGCTGACGCGCGTGCGGGTGCTCGGCTTCTCGAACAACAGCGCCAGCGTCTTGCCGGCCAGACGCGAGGACCGCGGCGCCCGCTTCAGCGCGACCGCGAGATCCAGGATGCGGCGCAGGGTCGGCGTGTCGAAGTCGCGCAGGTCGAGGAAGTGCCGCGGCCGCGGTGGCGAGGGGGGCGGACTTGCCTGCTTTAGCGCCGTCACGCTCATTGCGTGGCCGTTTCCTTTGTGCTCCACCGGCAGCGCGCCGCCCCGCGACGCATCATCGCGACCCCGGCTTCGATGTCCGAATCCGAGACGTTCAGCGGCGGCGTAAGCCGCAGCACGTTCTCCCCGGCGGTGAGCGCCAGCAACCCTTCCGCCAGCATCGCCTGCTGCACCTCGCCCTGCGGCACGCGACATTTCAGCCCGAGAATGAGCCCGCTGCCGCGCACGTCCTCGAACAGATCCGGGAAATCCCGCCGGATTGCTTCGAGTTCGCCGCGCAGCTTCTTACCCTTGCGTTGCACGTCGTCCAGAAAGCCCGGGGCGAGCACGATGTCGAGCACCGCGTTCGCCGCCGCCGAAGCCAGCGGGTTGCCGCCGAAGGTGCTGCCGTGCGTGCCGGCGGAAAAGTGTTTCGCGACCGACTCGCGCGCCAGGATCGCGCCCATCGGGAAGCCGCCGGCGATGCCCTTGGCCGAGGTCATCACGTCAGGCGCCGCGCCGGACCATTCGTAGGCGAACAGCTTGCCGGTGCGGCCCATGCCGCTCTGCACCTCGTCCATGCCGAAGACGAGGCCGAACTCCTCGCAGGCGGCGCGCAGATCGCGCAGGAACTGCGGATCGGCCGCGCGGATGCCGCCCTCGCCCTGCACCGGCTCGACGATGATGCCGGCGGTGTGCGGCCCGATCGCGTCGCGCACCGCGTTCATGTTGTTGAGCGGCACGTGGTCGAAACCGTCGACCGGCGGCCCGAATCCCTGGAGGTATTTGGCGTTGCCGGTGGCGGCGAGCGTGGCGAGCGTGCGGCCGTGGAACGCGCCCTCGAAACAGATGATGCGGTAGCGTTCCGGTTTACCGGTCTCCGCCATCGCCTTGCGGATCAGCTTGATCATGCCCTCGTTCGCTTCCGCGCCCGAGTTGCAGAAGAACACGCTGTCCGCGAAGGTCGCGTCCACCAGGCGCTTGGCGAGCCGTTCGGCTTGCGGAATGCGATACAGGTTGGAGCAGTGGATCAGCCTGGCCGCCTGCTCGGCGATGGCGGCAACCAGCGGGCCACAGTTGTGGCCGACCGAGGAGGTGGCGATGCCGGCGCCGAAATCGAGGAATCGTCGCCCGTCATCCGTCCACAGCCAAGCCCCCTCGCCCCGCTCGAAGGCGAGGTCGGCGCGGTTGTAGGTGGGCATGAGGGCGGGGATCATCGGGCACCTCGGTCTGGTCCGGCTGCTGCGTCTCCGCGACCGTCGCGGGCGGCTCACCGGGGCCGAGAATGTGAAATTTCGCTTCCCGAGTGTCAAACCGGCTGCGTCGGGGGCCGTGCGATGCGACCCCCGATAGCGAATACAAAACAGCAGCAGGCGCGAGTCGCCGTTCAGCCGCCGTACGTGAAGTTCGGCATGGCGTGCAGGGACTCCTTCGAAGCCCCGGCCAGTTCGAGCCGCTTCTCGTGGTCGTTCGTGGTGTGAAGCCGTAGCTGGTCGTAGGGAACCGCCACCAGCTTGCTGCCGATGCCGAGAAAACCGCCGACCGAAATGATGGCAAGCGAAATCCGGTTGTCGGGCATGACGATCAGGTCGTCGATGCTGCCGATCTGCTGATCCTGGTCGTTGTAGACGCCCGACCCGATCAGCTTGCTGGCGCGTCGCCCGTCCGTCAGCTTCACCGTCGCGACCGTCAGGTTCGGCTGCCCGGAGGTTGCCGGGGCGACCGACGTGACCGTCGGCTGGTTCGGCTGCGGCGCCGGGACGGCCGGCGTTTCCGTCACGACCGCCGGCGCGGCCGGCTGCGCCTGGGTGGCACCGGGAGCCGGCGTGGCAGCCTGCTGCCCGGCAGCCGGCGCCGTCGCGTCGGATGACGCTTGCTGCGCCAGAGCCGGGCCGGCAAGCGATCCGGCAAGCGATATGGCGACAAGCGCCAGCACGCCAATCGAGGCAAATCCGCGCATTTGGTGTTCTCCCCGAACTGTTTCGCCGCATAAACGTCATTGCTGGCTCAGCGGTTTCCGCCGGCCAATCGGCATGGCATCCTCCGCCGAATGACCCAGGGACACCGCCCGCACCGCGCGCCAGGCCCGGCGCCGACGGCCGAGGACTTGCACGAATCCGCTTTGGCTTATTTGGCCCGCTATGCCGCGAGCGAGGCGGGGCTGCGGCGGGTGCTGCTGCGCCGGATCGCGCGCTGGGCCGATCGCGCCCGGGCGGAGGGACTGGCCAGCGAAGACGTTGCCAGTTCGGCGGCCGCCGCGCGGGACGCGGTTCGCGGAATTGTCGGTCGGCTGGCCGCGACCGGCGCGCTGAACGATGCCGCCTTCGCCAAGGCCCGGGCGGAGCGGCTGGTTCGTGGCGGCCGCTCCCGCCGCGCGGTTTCAGCGATGCTGGCGGCCAAGGGAATTGACGCAACGACCGCCCGCGCCGCGCTGCCGGCGGATGGCGACGCCGAACTCGCCGCGGCGCTGGTGCTGGCGCGTCGCCGCCGGCTCGGGCCGTTCCGGCAACAGCCTTCGCCCCAGGGCGAGGCCGATGCGGAAACACGGCGGCGCGAACTCGGCGTGCTGGCCCGTGCGGGTTTTCCTCGCCAGATCGCCCTATGCGCCCTCGGCATGGATGCCGCGACCGCCGAGGCTCTCGTTCTGGGTCTGCGCCGCTCCTAGGCTTTGTTCATGCGCGTCTACGGCTTCATGGCCGCCGGCTGCTCGGCGACCCTGCTCGGCATCGGGCTGGCGCGCTTCGCCTATTCACCGCTGCTGCCGGCGATGGTGCAGGCGGGCTGGCTCGGGGCCGGGGCGGCGGGGGCGCTCGGCGCGGCCAACCTGGCCGGCTACCTCGGCGGCGCGCTGACGGCCACCGTCATCGCTCGCCGTTTCGGCGCGATCCGGGCGCTGAAAGCGGCGATGCTGCTCACCACGATCTCCTTCGCGTTCTGCGCGCTGCGCGGGAGCGTGTGGTGGTTTCTGCCCTGGCGGGTGCTCGCCGGCTTCACCGGGGCGGTGCTGATGGTGCTGGCGGGGCCGTTGGTGCAGCAAGCGGTGTCCCGCCGGGTGCGCGGACTGGCCGGCGGGGCGACCATCGCGGGGGTCGGGCTCGGCATTGTGGCCGGCGCGGTGCTGGTGCCGGCGCTGCTCTCGCGCGGCGTGGCCGCCGCCTGGCTGGCGCTGTTCGGAACGAGCCTCGCCCTGACCGCGCTGACCTGGCCGCTGTGGCCGCCACCAGCCGCCCCGCTGCCGGAGCGCCCGCATCGCGAGATCGGCGCCCTGCCGGGAGCGCCGCGGCTGATCGCGGCTTACGGGCTGGCGGCGTTCGCGGCGACGCCGCACATGCTGTGGTGGCCCGACTACATCGCGCGCGGCCTCGGCTGGGGCGCGGGCTGGGCGGGCACGTTCTGGCTGCTGTTCGGCCTCGGCGCGGTGTGCGGTCCGGCCCTGTGCGGCGCGCTGGCCGACCGACTCGGCACCGCCGCCGCCATCACCCTCGTGCTCGCCGCCCAGGTCGTCGACCTGGTGCTGCCGCTGCTCGGGCGGCAGATGCCGCTGCTGGTGGCCTCCATCGTCATCGCCGGCTTGACCGCGCTCGGCATCACCGCGCTCACCCTCACGCGCTCGCGCGAAATCGCCGGCGAGGCGGGCGCGGGGCTGTGGAGCCTCTGCACCGCGACCTGGGCGGCGGCGCAGACGGTCGCCGGCTTCTTCCTGGCCTGGCTGTACACCGCGACCGGCACGCACCTCGCGCTGTTCGCCGCCGGGCTGGTGGCGGGGATTCTGGCGCTGCTGCTGGTCGCGGTCCCGGGAAAGGTGGCATATCCGCATCCGTCGCGCTGAGGGAGGAGAAGATGGCCGATCTTGCGCGCCTGTTCTCGCTGGAAGGCCGCACCGCGTTCGTCACCGGCGCCTCCAGCGGCTTCGGCCGCTATTTCGCCGAACTGCTGCACGCGGCCGGGGCACGTGTGGTGCTCGGCGCGCGTCGGGTCGATCGCATCGAAGCCGAAGCCGCGCGGCTGGGCGAGCGTGCCAGCGCGGTCGCGCTCGACGTGGCCGACGAGGCCTCGGTGGTCGCCGCCTTCGACCGGATCGCCGGACAGGTCGGGGTTTGCGGCGTGATCGTGAACAACGCCGGCATCGCGCTGCCCCGCCCGGCGCTGGAGACGACGAGCGCGGAATGGGACAGCGTCGTGGGCGTGAACCTGCGCGGCGCCTTCCTGGTGGCGCGCGAGGCGGCGCGCCGGCTGGTCGCGGCGGAGCGGCCCGGCAGCATCGTCAACATCGGCTCGATCCTGGGCGAGCGCGTCATCGCCGGGGTCTCCTCGTACAGCGCGAGCAAGGCCGGTCTCTTGCACCTGACGCGCAGCCTGGCGCTGGAATGGGCGCGCCACCGCATCCGCGTGAACGCCATCGCGCCCGGCTACTTCAAGACCGACATGAACGCGCCGTTCTTCGACACCGAGCCGGGCAAAGCGATGATCCGCCGCATTCCGCAACGCCGGCTCGGCGACCTCGCGGACCTCGCCGGCCCGCTGCTGCTGCTCGCCTCGGACGCTGGCGCGCACATGACCGGCGCGGTCGTGACGGTCGATGGCGGGCATTCGGTGAGCAGCCTGTGAACGACGCGGCGGACCAGCAACCGCAGGGAATATCGGCCATGGCGCGCGCGTGTGATTTCCAACCCGCCGGAGTCATCCCGGCCACCTTGCTCTGCTTCGACGACGACCTGGAGATCGACGAGCGCGCGACGCGCCGGCATCTCGCCCAGGTCGCGGCGACGCCGGGGCTCGCCGCCGTCACGGTGAACGGCCATTCCTCGGAGGTGCACGCCTGTTCGTTCGACGAGCAGCGGCGCGTGCTGGACATGGCGCTGGACGAGATCGGCGACCGCCTGCCGATCATCAACGGGGTGTACGCCGACGGCAGCCGGCTCGCCGCCGAGATCGCGCGCATGGCCGAGCGGGCGGGCGCGTCGGCGCTACTGGTGTTTCCGCCGCAGAGCATGAGCATGGGCGGCCAGTTGCGCCCCGAGATGGCGCTGGCGCATTTCCGCTGCATCGCCGAGGCCACCGACCTGCCGCTGATCGTGTTCCACTATCCGCTGGCGAGCGGCCTCGGCTATCCGTTCGAGACCTTGCTGCGGCTGTTCGATGCGGTGCCGACGATCCGCGCCATCAAGGACTGGTCGGGCGAGCCGATGCTGCACGAGCGCCATATCCGCAGCTTCCAGTCGCTGGCGCGGCCGGTGACGGTGCTGACCACGCACAGCGCCTGGCTGATGGCCTCGCTGGTGATGGGCGCAGGCGGCCTGTTGTCCGGCGCCGGCAGCGTGATCGCCGATTTGCAGGTGGCGCTGTTCGAGGCGGTGCGCCGCGACGACCTCGCCGCCGCGCGCCGGATCAACGAGCGGATTTATCCGCTCGCCCAGGCGTTCTACGCCCCGCCGTTTCTGGACATGCACAACCGCATGAAGGCGTGCCTGAAACTGCTCGGCCGCATCGACCGGGCGGCCGTGCGTCCGCCGCTGGTCGAGCTTTCGCGGGAGGAAATCGACCGTCTCGCCGCGGCACTGCGCGACGCCGGATTGCTGTCCGACAGCGCGCACGGATTAGCCGCCGAGTGAAGCCTACCGAGGTTCTCAAGCCGCCCTGCGCGAGGAAGCGGCGAATTGCAGGAACCGGTCGCACCAGCGAGATGGCGCGGGAAGGCGAAGAACTCCTTGATGATGTCGCACCGTCTGGCTTACCGAGCCGTCAAAAGGAGTTACATGGACGAAGCACGATGCCCCGGTCTCAGCGCGCCTTCGACGAAGGCGGCAAATACGCGCGCCTTGGCGGTCGGCATGCGGCCGGTGGGGAAGACCGCCCATAGGTCGATCGTCGGCAGCGCCCAATCCTCCAGCACCGAACGCACCGCACCCGAAGCGAGCTCCGGCGTGAACATCCACTCGGACACGATCGCAACCCCCATGCCGGCCAGCACCGCCGCGCGCACGCCCTCGGCGGCACTCACCCGCACGCGCCCCGACACGGCGACCGCTTCCTCCGAGGCGTCCTGGCGGAAGCTCCAGGTAGCGCCGCCCGCGCCGTCGCGCGTGTAGATCACCGCCTCGTGGCGCGCGAGGTCGGCCGGCCTCGCCGGAATCCCGGCGCGCGCGAAATAACCGGGCGCGCCCACCACGAGGCGGCGGGCGGTGGCGAGCTTGCGCGCGGTCAGCGCCGAATCCGCGAGCGCGCCCATGCGAAGGGCGAGGTCGATGCCTTCCTCGACCAGCCCGATCGTGCGGTCGTCCAGCACGATGTCGATGGAAAGCTCGGGATGTGCCGCGAGGAACGCGGGGAGGCGCGGAATGACGTGCATGCGCGCGAACGTCACCGCCGCGCCCACGCGCAACCGGCCCGCGAGCCCGGCGCCCGCGCCGCGCGCAGCGTGGTCGGCCTCGTCGGCCTCTTCGATGGCGCGGCGGGCACGCTCGTAGAAATTTTGCCCGGCCTCGGTCGGCGCCAGCCGGCGCGTGGAGCGCATCAGCAGGCGCACGCCGAGCCGTTCCTCCAGCTGCGCGACCGTCTTGGAGACCGCCGGCTGGCCGGCGTTCAGCTGCCGCGCGGCGGCGGAGAACGAGCCGGTCTCGACCACGCGCACGAATGTTTCCATCGCCGCCAGCCGGTCCATATCCATTTCCCTCGGCCCGAAAGCACGGCGCCGAGCGGCCGCGCTCATTCCCGCCAGGAATAAATCGTATGCTCAGGGTTCGGCTACTGCCGCCACGCCCGGGCGGCCAGCTTGGCTCGTGTGAGGCCAAACCTAGGAGTCCACGATGTCCCTGCAAGCCAAGCTCGATGCCTTCAAGGCCGATTTCGAGGCCGGCAAGCCGCCCTACAGCGTCCCCCGCCCGGTCATCGAGACGATGCACCAAGCGACCGCCGAGCTGATCGCCTCCGGCGCCGCTGCGCACGCGCTGAAGGCCGGCGACACCGCGCCCGGCTTCGCGCTCAAGGACCCCGAGGGGACGGTCGTTTCCTCGGCCGACCTGCTGACGGAGGGGCCGCTCGTGGTCAGCTTCTATCGCGGCGTCTGGTGCCCGTATTGCAACATGGAGCTGCAGGCGCTGAATGCGGCGCTGCCGCGCATCCGCGAGGCGGGAGCGAGCCTCGTCGCGATTTCGCCGCAGAGCGCGCCGAACAGCCGCAAGTCGGTACGCACCAACAACCTCGAGTTCCCGATTCTGTCGGACCCGCGCAACGAGGTTGCCGCCAGCTTTGGCCTGCGGTTCCGGCTGCCCGACTACCTGATCGAACTCTACAAGCAACTGCAGAACGAGCTGCCGGCGTTCAACGGCGACGACAGCTGGACCCTGCCGATGCCGGGCCGCTTCGTCATCGGCCAGGACGGCATGATCCGCTACGCCGAGGTCAACCCCGACTACACGCGCCGGCCGGAGCCCGAGGACCTGCTCCCCGCGCTGCGCCCGGTGGTGGCCGAGGCGGCGGCGTAATCGACGGCGGCCAAGCGCTTATCCGGCAAGCTCCGCCGGCAAACGCGGAGCGAGCCCCCTCGATTGTAAGATTAGATCTGCGGCATGATATCGGTTTCGCAACTTGCCGAGGCGGCAATAGCCTACTCCCTCGTCCTTACGTCGCTGACGGGTCTTGTTGTTCCGATCGGCCGCCTCGCGGCAGCGGATTTCTCCTCCGCCAATCTGCGTGGTGCTCATCTAACGAACGCCGATCTACGGAATTCCGATCTGAGCGGTGCCGATCTCGCTGGTGCTGAGTTCAGCGGGTCTGATCTGCGGGGGGCCAAGGTGACGCAGCGTCAATTGGATACCGCCTGCGGATCGCAAACCAAGCTGCCGACCGGGCTTTCGATTAAGCCATGCCTTCGAGCTTTCACTTTCCGGGGAGAGCGTCGACCATGATTCTGACGCAGGTGTTTGTCGTGATGTGCTCGGTCTCGGGCCCGCCGTGCGCCGATTACGTGCACGTCATGGTTGGCCTCCTCTCCCCCGCTGCGTGTGACGCGGCGATCCAGCGTTTCGCGGGTGGAAATGCTCGACCCGGCATCGGTACCTGCGCCGCGACCGCAGTTCCTGTGAGCCGATAACGGTGAATACCCAGAACGATTTCAGCGCGTAGATCGTCATCCGTACCAGCTTGGTTGCATCGGCTACGGGATGGTCCGCCGAGCGCGGCGCTCGGCCAGGAAGTCGGCCATGCGGCGCGTTGGCTCCTCGGTCTCGAAGGCGGCGGCGAACGCGTTTACCCCGGCGCCGATCGCCTGATCCAGCGGCAAGCTCTCCCACTGCCGCATCAGCCGCTTCTGCAGCCGCACCGCCCGCGGTCCCGCGCGAAACAGCGCGCCGATCCAGTCCTCGACCGCCGTATCGAGCGCGGCGGCGGGCACCACGCGCTCGACCAGCCCCCAGGCCGCGGCGTCGGCCGCCGGGAAGGTCTCGCCAAGCAGCATGATTTGCCGCGCCCGGCCCCAGCCGACCAGGTGGGGCAGCAGCGCCGCCTCGATCACCGACGGGATGCCGAACTTCACCTCGGGCATGCCGAACACGGCGTCCTCGGCGGCCACCCGCAGGTCGCAGGAGGCCGCGATCTCCAACCCCGCGCCCAGCGCAAACCCCTGAATCCGCGCGATCACCGGCACCGGCAATTGCCGCAGCGCCCGGCAGCAGCCGTGCAGGTCCGAGATGAACGCGCGCGCCGAGGCCGGATCGAGCCGCGACATTTCCACGATATCGGCGCCGCCGATGAACGCCCGCTCGCCGGCACCGCTCAGCACCACCGCCCGCAGCCCATCGTCCGCCGCCAGCGATCCGAGCGCGGCCACCAGCTCGCGCGTCAGCGCCCGGCCCAAGGTGTTCAGCTTGGTTGAATTCTCGATCGTCAGGTAGGCGACGCTTCCCGCCCCCCCGCGCTCGTGGCGAACGCCAATGGACGGTTCATGTGATTGAGACATCGGGGCACCGATCGACGGTTGAGCGGCGGATGTTTACTCGATCCTTACCTTCCGTACAGGAATTTAGACGCGTTTCTGGGGAAGGTGGATGCCTCCGCAATGCGTGACTGTTCCGACCTCGTCGTCCAGAGCCCGCCCGCACGATTTGGCGGCGGCCGCCATCGCCCGCGTCCGGCCCCGGAAACGGCGGGCGAGGCCACGGAGCGGCGGCGGCTCGAACAGGAACTGCGCCACACGCTCTCGCAGGACGGCTTCGTCCTGCATTATCAGCCGTTCATCGAACTCCGCTCCGGCGCGATGGTGGGCGGCGAGGCGCTGATCCGCTGGCCGCATCGCAAGCGCGGCATGGTCGCCCCGGGGCTGTTCCTGCCGATCGCCGACCGCAGCGCGCTCGGCACCCATATCGGGGGGTGGGTTCTGCGCACCGCCTGCGCCGAGGCGGCGACCTGGCCGGGCGGCGCGATCGTTACGGTGAACGTCTCGCCGCGCCACCTGTTCGACGGCGCGCTGCTGGAGCATGTCGCCGAGGCCGTGCAGATCTCCGGCCTCGCCCCGGAGCGGCTGGAGCTGGAACTGCCGGAGCCCGCCCTCCTGGACGTGGATGTCGACACACTGTTCACGCTGTCGGCACTGCGGGACCGCGGGATCGGCCTGGTCTTCGACAATTTCGGCGCCGGCTACGGCAGCCTGTCCGTGCTGCGGCGCCTGCCGCTGACGGGGGTGAAGCTCGACCGCTCGTTCGTCCGCTCGGTGCCCGCCGATCCTGAGGCGGCGGCCATCGTGCTGGCGCTCGCGAACAGCGCGCACGCGCTCGGGCTCCAGGTGATCGCCTCGGGCATCGAGTCCGAGAGCCAGCGGGAATTTCTCGCCGCCATTGGCTGCGACCTGGGCCAGGGACATCTGTTCAGCCAAGCCTTGACCTCCTCGGAGCTCGCGACCCGGCTGCGGCCGTAGCGGCGCCGCACGCCCTCTGTTCTGGCATCGGCCGCGGGCGGCTGCTATGCGGGGCCGTTAGCTCGCGCCCGAGACCGAGCGGGAAACCCCCGGCCGAGGGCAGCGAGGGGAGGAACGCGTGGAATCAACGGAGCTGGTGCGTGCCGCCGGTCATCGGCCGGCCGCGATCGTACGCCCGCGCCGAGCGGCCGATGCTGACGGACCTTTCAGCGGACGGCAACAATCCCGTCGTGGCGACACTGTACAGCCGCGGTCCCGTCCCGCTCTGGAGCTGACGTGAATGATACGAGCCCTCCCCATCATCAAGGACGCGTGGCACCTCGCGAAACCGTATTTCGGTTCCGAGGAGAAATGGTCCGCCTGGCTGCTGCTCGGCACCATCATCGCGCTGAACCTGATGATGGTCGCGATGGACGTGGTGTTTAATTTCTGGAATCACGCGTTCTGGGACTTCATCCAGCAGAAGAACTGGAGCGCGTTCATCCAGCTCCTGTTCACCTGGCGGCACACCAGCGGGTTTTTCGGCCTCATGCCGGGGTTCTGCGGTCTCGCGGTCGTCTACATCGCGGTCGCGGTGTACGCGACTTACCTCAACCAGTGGCTGCAAATCCGCTGGCGGCGCTGGTTCACCCGGCAGTTCCTGGACGAATGGCTGGCCGACCGCGCCTATTACCGCATCAGCCTGACCGCGAACCCGAACGCCGCCGGCACGGACAACCCGGACCAGCGTATTTCGGAGGATCTGCGCAACTACACTTCCGACACGCTCGCCCTCGGGCTCGGGCTGCTGTCCAACGTGGTTTCGCTGTTCAGCTTCGTCGGCATCCTGTGGAGCCTGTCCGGGCCGATACGCTTCCTGGGCGTGAACATTCCCGGCTACATGGTCTGGGTCGCGCTGGTCTACGCCGTGCTCGGCACCTGGCTCACGCATCTGGTCGGCCGGCCGCTCGCCATGCTGAACTTCATGCAGCAGCGCTACGAAGCCGACTTCCGTTTCTCGCTGGTCCGGCTACGCGAGAACGCCGAGGGCGTGGCGCTGTACGGCGGCGAGACCGAGGAGCGCGCCGGCATGGGGACGCGCTTCGCCGCGGTGGTGCAGAACTGGTGGGGCATCATGCAGCGGACCAAGCTGCTGAACTCGCTGATTTACGGCTACCAGCAGGTCGCCGTGGTGTTCCCGATCATCGTCGTCGCGCCGCGCTATTTCGGCGGGGAAATTCCGCTCGGCGGCCTCACCCAGACGGTGGGCGCGTTCGGCCACGTGCAGAACGCGATGTCGTGGTTCGTCACCTCGTACGCGAGTTTGGCGGCCTGGAGCGCGACGGTGGAACGTCTCGCCACCTTTCACCGCGCCGTGGTCGCGGCCCGCGCCGCCTCCGGCACCGGCGTGACCGCCGAGACGGCCCCCTCGGGCGCCCTGACGCTCGACGACGTGACCTTGGCGCTGCCCGGCGGGGAGCCGTTGCTGTCGAACCAGACGCTGGCGTTCCAGCCGGGCGAGCGCACCATCATCAGCGGCCGCTCCGGGTCCGGCAAATCCACGCTGTTCCGCGCCATCGCCGGCATCTGGCCGTTCGGGTCCGGCAAGGTCGAGCGACCGCGCGGGACCTACCTGTTCCTGCCGCAGCGGCCGTACGTGCCGCTCGGCACCTTGCGTCACGCCGTCGCCTATCCGGCGCAGGACGATGCCTACGAAGACGCCGCCATCATGCAGACCTTGCGCGATGTCGGCCTCGAACACCTGGTCGGCCGCCTGAACGACGAGGACAACTGGACGCTCCGGCTGTCGGGCGGGGAGCAGCAGCGCCTGGCCGTCGCCCGCGCGCTGTTAGCCAAGCCGGACTGGCTGTTCCTGGACGAGGCGACGGCCAATCTGGACCCCGAAGCCGAGACCGAGCTTTACGGCGTGCTGCGCAAGAAGCTGCCGGACACCAGCATCGTCTCCATCGCGCATCGGGAAAGTGTCGCGCGATTCCATGACCGGCATCTGGTCATGCAGCGCGCGGCGGGGGGGGCCGGACGGCTTCTGGAGGCTGAACCGGTCGAATTGGCGGGAGCTGTGCCATGATGAACGTGAAGGCGATCGTGTTTGATGTGTTCGGTACCGTGGTGGACTGGCGATCCAGCCTGATCGAGGACCTGGACACCTTCGGCCGCTCGCGCGGCATCGCGGCGGACTGGGCGGCGTTGGTCGACGCCTGGCGGGGCGCCTACCGCCCCTCCATGAATTGGGTGCGCCAGGGCGAGACGCGATGGACCGTGCTGGACGAGCTGCATCGCGAGAGCCTCGGGCAGCTCGTCGCCCGGTTCGGGATAGCCGGGCTGACCGAGGCCGATCTCGACCACATTACCTTGTTCTGGCACCGGCTGCGCCCGTGGCCGGACAGCGTGGCCGGGCTCGCGCGGCTGCGGCGCCGGTTCATCGTGGGCTCGCTGTCGAACGGCAACCTGGCCTTGCAGGTGGATCTGGCGAAATTCGCCGCGCTGCCGTGGGACGTGGTCTTCGCCTCCGACCTGTTCCGCCACTACAAGCCCGATCCGGAAACCTATCTCGGCGCCTGCGGCCTGCTCCGCCTGCCGCCCGGCGAGGTGATGCTGGCGGCGGCGCACAACGACGACCTGCGCGCCGCACAGACGCATGGTCTGCGCACCGGATTTATCGCCCGGCCGGCCGAATACGGGCCGCACCAGACGCGTGATTTTGCGCCGGACGGCGATTGGGACGTGATCGCGACCAGTATCGCGGACCTCGCCGAACGCATGGGCGCGTGACGCGGAGCTTCGGCGCATGAACGGCTGAACTATCGGGCGCCCGACGGCATGCCCGAGAGGGGACCGAGCACGAACAGCGCGCATTCCTGGAGCTGTTTCACGACGACGCCGAAATCGGCAATCGAAACCGCGTAATGCCGATCGCCGGCGTCGACTTCGAGTTGTCGTCCCGCGATCATTGCCGGGAGGATGCGGCGCCCGAGCGTCATGCCAGGCACGTCGGCCATCAGGATTTGTCCGCCGCGGTCGAAGCGCTGGTGCAGCAAGACCGGAAGCCGCGCGACCTGGTGCTGGTCGACCGCCAGCGTCACGCTCTTCGGCGCCGGTTTCGGCAGGGCAGGATCGTTAAGGTAGAAATGGGTGGTGGATGCGGTGAGCGCGAAGCCCACGGAATACTTGCCGGACCCGCTCGCAACGGCGCGCGTCAGGGCGGCGCAGCTGAAGCTTCCGCTCGAGAGCGGTATCAGCAGCACGATCCACGCGCCGACCGGCTTCCAGTATGGAACGCCGAAATGGCCGGGCGCGGTTTGGGCCGCGTTCGCATCGGCGCCGATCACCCAGATCAGCGCCAGCGCGGCGATCAGCGGCCGTGTCATGGCAACCACCTTCAGGAAACAAGCTAGGAAGGCGGCCGCCGTGCTGCAACATCGAAGCGGCGTCGTTACGTGCCCGACGCGGCTTCAACCGGACTGGCCGGCCAAGGCGACTAGGCCGATCGCTCCTGCCACAGGCCGAGCACGGCGCCGGTCGGGTCCTGGATGATGGCGAACCAGCCCGCGCCCATGACTTCGGTTTCCTCCCGAATGACGCTGGCGCCGAGCGACCGCGCCTTTTCCGTCGCGGCGCCGATGTCGTCTACGGTCACGTAGGGCAGCCAAGCCGAGGGCTGTCCCGCCATCGGGTGCGCCATCATGCCCCCGCCGGTCCCCTCGCCGACCCGGATCATCGTGTAGGACATGCCGCCGCCCATATCGACGTCGTCCAGCGTCCAGTCGAACAGCGAGCCGTAGAACGTCTTCGCGACCGCGAGGTCGGTCGTGGCGAGTTCCACATGCACGAACGGGTTGGCCATGGCCCCATCCTTGTTCCAGGGTTTCCGGACCGCGCCGTAGCGGACCGGGTCGCCGAGTAAACCACGTTTGCCGCTCGGCGGTCATGACGCTTTCGTTGTGCCTCCCGCCAGGTCCGCCATGAGCCGGGACCGGATCGTGCCGAGCACGCGCGCCAGGTTCTTGCCCACCCGCGTCAGCGCCTCTTCCCAGGCGAACAGGCCGAAGCGGTCGAACTCCGGCAACGCCCGCCCGCCCGGCAGGGCGAAATGGGAGCCGCAGGTCAGACCGGCCGGGTCTGGCAAGGGCCGGGGCGCCCAGGCGAACAGGGCGAGATCCTTGTCACGCAGGTAGGCGTGCGCGCCGAGGTCGATCAGCGCCTCGGGCGGCGCGATCAGGCCGGTTTCCTCGCGCAGTTCGCGAACCGCCGCTGCCCTCTCGCCCTCGCCCGGCTCGGCTAACCCTTTCGGGATGTCCCAGCGCGGCGAGCGCGTGGCATGCCCCAGCAGGAGTCGCGCGCCGTCGGTAACCAGGACCCCGCAACTCGTGCGTCTTGGCATTCCGTTTACTCGTCTCGCTTACCTGTGATCGTCGGCGGCACGGAACCCTTGCTTAGCCCCGCCCGGTAATGCTATCCAATAAGTTGATTTTCTGGAGGTCGCAATGCTGGTTCCGGTTGCGACCGTGCCAAGCGCGCAAAATGGCACGATCAATCTGCAGTTCGCGACCCAGCAAAATATGATGCTGGCGACGCAACTGCTCAACTCGATTTACGCGGCGGCCCAGCAGAGCAAGCTGAACGCACAGGACGCCCTGACCGCCCCGACCGTCCCGGCCTCCGCCGGCGAAGTCAACGAGTTTACGCTGCTGAACACCGGCCCCAACCAGGCCACGGTTCCGGCCGGATACGGCGCGGTCGTGAACGACTTCGCGGGGCCGGCGACCATCACCGGTCCGGTACGGGAGCTGAGCGAAACCGTGCTCTCGACCCAAGGCGGCCTGACCTTCTTTACAAACGGCGGCGCCGGCACGGTGATCGCGGCAGGCGGCAACAACGTGATCGCGCCCGGCCCCAACCTGCCGCTCTCGGGAAACGGCTGGATGCTGCTGCTCGACGGTGGCAACAACACCGTTTACGCGACCGCCGGTCCGTACTTCATCAGCGACGGGTCGCGCGAGGTGGCGGGCAGGAATTCGCTGTTCCTCGGCTCGGGCAACGAGACGGTGCAGTCCTGGGGCACGGACATGATCGTCGCGGCGCCGGGCGGCACCGCGGTGATCGCCACGTTTCATGCCGGCACCGTGGTCTACGGCAACAACGGGCAAACCGTCATCTTCAACCAAGCCGGCGATGACACCGTCGTCGCCGGCGGCGGCGAGGATACCGTTTTCGCGGAGGCGGGCGGCGGGCTCTATTTCGGCAACAGCGGCCCGCTCACCTTCGTCAGCGGGACCAACGCGAACAGCACCGTGGTCGCCGGCGAAGGCAGCGCGATTTTGTACGGCGCACCGGGCGCGAACAGCCAGTTCTTCGTCGGCCACGGTCAGTTCATGCTCGACGGCGGCAGCGGCAGCCAGACCGTGGTCGGCTCCGCCGCGGTGTCCGGCACGGTATCGGGCGCGGTGATCTTCTCCGAATACGGCGGGTCGATCACGCTGTTCGGGGACACCAACAACAACCTGCTGGTCGCCGGCCCCGGCAACGTCACCCTGAACGCCGGCGCCTCCAGCGGCAACGACGTGCTGTTCGCGGGCGCCGGGAACGACTGTATCGTCGCCGGCTCGGGCAACAACGTCATCGTCGGCGGCCCAGGCAGCGAAACCCTGATTGGCGGCAGCGGCGTCAACCTGTTCGAGGTGAACGCCGCCTTCTCGGCCGGCGGCAACGAGCTGATAGGGAACTGGAACGGCCACGACCAGCTCTACCTCTTCGGCTACGGCCCGGCCGGCGCGAACGGATTGCCGGATGGCGCGTCGATGGCGATGGTCAACGGCTCGGATGTGCTCACCTTACCCGACGGCACCCGCATCACCTTCCTCGGCGTCCCGCAAGTGAATGCCGGGCAAATTCACAGCTCCTGAGCCGGGCCACCGGGTTCGGCCCTTCATCCCGCATGGCGGCGCTGATAGCATCGGCGCCGGCCGCCGGCGCGAAACACGGCCGGCCCGCTCCGCGGGGAGGGAGAAATGGCGCGCGCTTCGACCCGGCTCAGCTACGTCCACGGCGCCAGCGGAACCAACCTGATCGGCGAGACGATCGGCGGCTTCTTCGACCACGCCGCCGAGCGCTGGGGCGGCCGCGACGCCCTGATCGTGCGGCATCAGAACATACGGTGGACCTATGCCGGCCTGAAGCGCGAAGTGGATCGCGTCGCATCCGGCCTCCTCGCACTCGGGCTGCGGCCGGGCGAGTGCCTGGGCATCTGGTCGCCCAACAACGCCGAGTGGACGCTCACGCAATTCGCCGCCGCCAAGGCCGGGATCATCCTGGTCACGATCAACCCCGCCTATCGCGCGAGCGAACTGGAATACGCGCTCAATCTCTCGCGCTGCAAGGCGCTGGTGATGGCGCGCAGTTTCCGCAGCAGCGATTATATCGGCTTGCTGCGCGACCTCGCACCAGAACTGGCGAACGGCGAAACGCCGTTGCGCAGCGTGCGGCTGCCGCATCTGCATCTGCCCATCCTGATCGGCGAACAACGGGAAACCGGCTTTCTCCGCTTTGCCGATATCGCCGCGGCAGCCACACCAGACTCCGATTCGGACCTCGCGGCGCTGGCGGAGCGGTTGCAGTTCGACGATCCGATCAACGTGCAGTTCACCTCCGGCACGACCGGGTTCCCCAAGGGCGCCACCCTGTCGCACCACAACATCCTGAACAACGGTTTCTTCGTGGGCGAAGCCATCCGGCTCACCGAATCCGACCGGCTCTGCGTGCCGGTGCCGCTGTATCATTGTTTCGGCATGGTGATGGCGAATCTTGGTTGCCTGACGCACGGCGCGGCGATGATCTACCCGAGCGAGGGCTTCGATCCGCTCGCGGTGCTGCAAACGGTGCACGAGGAACGCTGCACCGCGCTCTACGGCGTGCCGACCATGTTCATCGCCGAACTCGACCACCCGGATTTCGCCAAGTTCGACCTGAGCACCCTGAGGACCGGCATCATGGCGGGCGCGCCGTGCCCGATCGAGGTGATGCGCCGCGTGATGGAGCGGATGCACATGCGCGACATCACCATCGCTTACGGCATGACCGAAACGAGCCCGGTGAGTTTTCAGAGCGCCGTCGACGATCCGGTGGAGCGCCGGGTTTCCACCGTCGGGCGAGTCCAGCCACATCTCGAAGTGAAGATCATCGACGCCGAGGGCCGCATCGTGCCGCGCGGCACGCCGGGCGAGCTTTGCACCCGTGGCTATTCCGTCATGCTCGGCTACTGGGACCAGGACGACAAGACGCGCGAGGTGATCGACCGCGCGCGCTGGATGCACACCGGCGATCTCGCCACCATCGACGACGAGGGCTATTGCGCGATCGTCGGCCGCATCAAGGACATGGTCATCCGCGGCGGCGAAAACATCTATCCGCGCGAGGTCGAGGAATTCCTGTATCGCCATCCGAAAGTCCAGGCCGTGCAGGTGGTCGGCCTGCCCGACGCGAAATACGGCGAGGAACTATGCGCGTGGATTCGCCTGACGCAGGGCGCCAGCGCGACCGAGGACGAAATCCGTGCGTTCTGCCGCGACAAGATCGCGCACCAGAAGATCCCCCGCTACATCCGCTTCGTCGACGAATTCCCGATGACGGTGACGGGCAAGATCCAGAAATTCATCATCCGCGAGCGCATGGTCGCGGAACTCGGCCTCGCCGATAGGCGAATCGGGCGTGCGGCCCGAAGCCGGACGAGGCGCGCCGAAGCCGGCGTGACGTCCGCTTCGCCACGCCGACCGCGCCGCGCCGACCCCAGGCGCGAGCGGCGTCATCGAGGCCCGGAAGGGGCGGCGGCACCGGTCGTCCGGCTGGGCGTGCCACGGCAGGGTTGGCGCGATCTCTACCACGGATTCCTGGTGCGGCCCTGGAGCGTCTTCTTCGGCGCGCTGATCGGGCTCTATCTGCTGCTCAACCTGGGCTTCGCCATCCTGTTCGCCTTACGACCCGGCTCGGTTCACGGGGCAAGACCCGAACTCGCTGCTCGATGCGCTGTTTTTCAGCCTGGAAACCATGTCGACCGTCGGCTACGGCGAAATGTATCCGGCCACGCTCTACGGCCATTCCGTCGTGGCCCTGGAAATTTTGGTGGGCGTGTTGATGGTGCCGCTGGCGACCGGCCTGATGATCGCCAAGTTCACCCTGCCCACCACGCGCGTGATGTTCAGCCGCTATCTAGTCGTGCACAAGTTCGACGGCGTACCCACCTTGATCTTCCGGGCCGCCAATATCCGCAACAACCAGATCATCGAAGCACACATGAAGCTGACGCTGCTGCGCAACGAGGAGACGATCGAAGGTCATCATTACCGGCGCATGTACAGACCTGCCGCTCGTGCGCGACAGCAGTCCCTTCTTCGCCCTGAGTTGGACGGTGATGCATCGGATCGACGAGGCAAGCCCGTTCCGGGGCATGGGGCCGGAGGACTGTCGGGCGGAAGCGGCGCAACTCGTCGCGATATTGACCGGGATCGACGGCACCACGTCCTCGACGGTGTATGCGCGCCACGGCTATTCGCCCGACGAAATTCGGTTCGATCATGCGTTCGAGGACGTCTTGGATGTAAGCGACGACGGCACCGCCAGGATCGATTACCGTCGCTTTCACGCGACCCGCCCGATCGGGGGATGATCACGGCTGGCTCGCCGCAAGCAGGATCAGTTCCCGCCCCTCCTCCACCATCTCGCCCACTTCCGCATGTACCCGATTCGACTATGCCGTCCGCGGGCGCGGTCAGGGTCAATTCCATTTTCATGGCTTCCAGCACGATCAGCGCCTGACCGCGCTTCACCTCCGCACCTGGCTCCACCAGCAGCTTCGTGACCGTGCCGGGAATGGGCGCGTCGATCCGCCCTCCGGCCGCCGCCTCGCCGCGCGGCGGCGCGTGCGGATCGACGAGATCGACCGAGTACGGATGACCGGAAATAAACACGGTCAGCCGCGCGCCGTCTTCCGACGTGACGGCGGAAACCCGGCGCTGCATTCCGTCCAGACCGACGCGCAGCCTCCCGTCCTGCTCGGCGCCCGAGAGCTTATGCGTTCCCTCCGGCATATCGAGCCGCCAACTTCCCTCGCGCTCCGCCGTTGCGCGCAACGTGACGATATCCGCGCCGTGGCGCAACATGATCTCCTGGGTGGAGTCGAGGTTCATCTGCCAGGCATCGTTGTCGGCCCAGGGCGAATAGGGATCGCCGCTGGAAGCGGCCCTGTGTTTCGCTGCTTCCCGCCGGTCCAGCAGAACGCGCAGCGCGGCGGCGGCAAGTGCAAGCGCGGGCGCCGCTTCGTTCGAAACGGCGAGCACCTCCGGATGACGGCCGATGAAACCGGTTTCCAGCTCCGCCTGAACGAATGAGCGACGCGCGCCGATGTTCCTGAGCAGCGGCAGATTCGTGGCGACCCCGAGCACCTGGTACTGGGCGAGCGCAGCCGACAGACGCCGCACCGCGTCCGCCCGGTCGGCGCCCCAGACGATCAGCTTGGCGATCATCGGGTCGTAGTGCGCGCTGATCGCATCGCCCGCGCGCACGCCGGTATCGACGCGCACATTCGCGCTTTCGGCCGGCTGACGCAGATGCCGCAGCCGGCCGATGGAGGGCAGGAAATCGCGCGCCGGGTCCTCGGCGTAGATGCGCGCCTCGATCGCATGGCCGGTGATGCGCAAATCGGATTGCCGGACGCGGCAGTGTTTCCCCGGCGGCAACGCGCAGTTGCCATTCCACCAGGTCGAGGCCGGTGATCATTTCGGTCACCGGATGCTCGACCTGAAGCCGCGTGTTCATTTCCATGAAGTAGAACGCGGCCGTCCTGATACAGGAACTCCACGGTGCCGGCGCCGACATAGCCGACGGCGCGCGCCGCCGCGATCGCCGCTTCGCCCATCGCGCGCCGTTCCGCGGGCGAGAAACCCGGGGCGGGCGCCTCCTCGATGATTTTCTGATGGCGCCGCTGGATCGAGCAGTCGCGCTCGAACAGCGATTCGACATTGCCGTGCGTATCGGCGAAGATCTGCATTTCGATGTGGCGCGGGCGCGCCAGGTACGTTTCCAGCAGCACCCGATCGTCGCCGAACGCGGATGTCGCCTCGCGCCGCGCGGCGGCCAGCGCCTCGGCGAAATCCTCGCCGCGCTCCACGACCCGCATGCCCTTGCCGCCGCCGCCGGCGGAGGCCTTGACCAGCACCGGAAACCCGATCCGGCGCGCCGCTTCGGCGAGCGTCGCGTCGTCCTGTGCTTCGCCGTGATAGCCGGGAACGAGCGGCACGCCGGCGCGCTCCATCAGCGCCTTGGCCGCCGATTTCGAGCCCATGGCGCGGATCGCCGCCGCGGGCGGACCGACGAACACGAGCCCGGCGCCGGAGCAGGCCTCGGCGAACGCGGCGTTCTCGGAGAGAAACCCGTAGCCGGGATGCATGGCCTCGGCGCCCGAGCGTTTCGCCGCATTCAGGATGGCGTCTATCCGCAGATAGCTCTCGCGCGCCGGAGCGGCGCCGATTGCATACGCTTCGTCGGCCATCGCGACGTGCAGCGCGGCGGCGTCCGCGTCGGAATAAACGGCAACCGTCGCGATGCCCATGCGCCGCGCGGTACGAATCACGCGACAGGCGATTTCGCCGCGATTGGCGATCAGGATTTTCGCGAACATCCGGCTCACATCCGGAACAGGCCGAAGCGGGTTTCCGGGATCGGCGCGTTCAGTGCCGCGGAAAGCCCGAGCGCCAGCACGCGCCGCGTATCGGCCGGATCGATGACGCCGTCGTCCCACAGCCGCGCGCTGGCGTAATAGGGATGGCCCTGGCGTTCGTATTGTTCGCGGATCGGCGCCTTGAACGCCGCCTCGTCCTCGGCCGGCCAGTGCCGCCGCGCGCCTCGATATCGTCCCGCCGCACTTGCGCCAGCACGCGAGGCGGCCTGCTCGCCGCCCATGACGCTGATGCGCGCGTTCGGCCACATCCACAGGAAGCGGGGAGAATAGGCGCGGCCGCACATGCCGTAATTGCCGGCGCCGAAACTGCCGCCGATGATGACGGTGAATTTCGGCACGGCGGCGGTGGCGACGGCGGTCACCATCTTGGCCCCGTCCTTGGCGATGCCGCCCGCCTCGTATTTGCGCCCGACCATGAAGCCGGTGATGTTCTGCAGGAACACCAGCGGAATGCCGCGCTGCGCGCACAGCTCGATGAAATGCGCGCCCTTCTGCGCGCTTTCCGAGAACAGGATGCCGTTGTTGGCGACGATGCCGACCGGATAACCCCAGATATGCGCGAATCCGGTCACCAGCGTCGCGCCGTACAGCCGCTTGAACTCGTCCAGCCGGCTGTCGTCGACGATGCGCGCGATCACCTCGCGCACGTCGTATGGCTTACGAATGTCCGCGGGAACCACGCCGTAAAGTTCCTCCGCGTCGTAGCGCGGCGGCACCGGGTGGCGCACCGCGATGTTCGGTTGCTTCGCCCGGTTCAGGTTGCCCACGATGCGGCGCGCGAGCCCGAGCGCGTGCGCGTCGTTCTCGGCGTAGTGGTCGGTGACGCCGGAGACGCGGCTGTGCACGTCGGCCCCGCCCAGCTCCTCCGCCGAAACCACCTCGCCGGTCGCCGCTTTCACCAGCGGCGGGCCGGCGAGAAAAATCGTGCCCTGGTTGCGCACGATGATGCTTTCGTCCGACATCGCCGGCACATAGGCGCCACCCGCCGTGCAGGAGCCCATCACCACCGCGATCTGCGGGATGCGCTGCGCCGACATATTCGCCTGATTGTAGAAGATGCGGCCGAAATGGTCGCGGTCGGGAAACACCTTGTCCTGGTTCGGCAAATTGGCGCCGCCGGAATCGACCAGATAGACGCAGGGCAACCGGTTCTGCGCCGCGATCTCCTGCGCGCGCAGGTGCTTTTTCACGGTGATCGGATAATAGGTGCCGCCCTTCACGGTGGCGTCGTTCACGACGAGCACGCATTCGCGCCCGGCAACGCGGCCGATCCCCGTCAGGATGCCCGCGCACGGCACCTCGTCGTCATGCATGCCGTAGGCGGCAAGCTGAGAAAATTCGAGGAACGGCGCGCCAGGATCGAGCAGCAAC
Organism: uncultured Alphaproteobacteria bacterium; assembly: GCA_963761015.1. Taxonomy (GTDB): domain Bacteria; phylum Pseudomonadota; class Alphaproteobacteria; order Acetobacterales; family Acetobacteraceae; genus CAVXFL01. The sequence goes on along the minus strand of CAVXFL010000016.1, from coordinate 253,206 downwards.
CGGATGCGCTCACGCGCAAGAAGCTTGCCGCGCGCGAGGTGCCGATCCCGCGCCGCCTGCCCGCCGCCCTCGGCGAGTCGGCCGACCAGGACGCGCAGATCAGCGACAAGCGCCCGCATCGCCGCGGTGTTGGCGCGGAAGGTTTCGGAGCGGGTGTCGATTGCCGATTCGAGTTGCATTCCCGCGGTTAAGATCGGAACCTGGATGACTTGCGCGAACCTGACGCGCTCGGCTCCGCCGGCTCCGGTACCGCAAAGGTTAGCGCCTCTTCTATCGACCACGGCGAGGCCGGCGGGAATTGCCGGGCCGGTATTCCGGTCTCCGCCGCAGACTCCCGTACCGTATCGGTATGTGCTTCCGCGAATAGCCGTTCCGCGTGCTGGCTGATACTGGGAATGTCCCGAAAGATACCGTTGACCTCGTTTTGCTGATGGACAATCGTCCGCACCCAACTTCGCGATAACTTCTCCGGCTGCATCCTGACTTTGAGCAGATGGTGCAGCAATCTGGAAAACCGGCTGCGCAACTCCCGCCGATCACGGCTCATTGCATCATCCAGAAATTCGGCGAGATTTTTCGAGTCGAGATCCTGGAACCTCCCAGTTCGTAGCGCGGCGATCTGCTGCGCCATCCATTCGTGCTCGTCGGCCTCGTAAAGCCGCCGGTTCGCCTCGGCCGGCGAATCGGGACCGATCTGCTGCCGGGCGCCGCTCATCGTGTTTCCTCGAAAATTTCTCGCCCGATCAGCATCCGGCGGATTTCCGAGGTGCCGGCGCCGATCTCGTACAACTTGGCGTCGCGCAGCAGCCGCCCGGTCGGATACTCATTGATGTAGCCGTTGCCGCCGAGGCACTGAATCGCCTCCAGGGCCATCCACGTGGCGCGCTCGGCCGCGTACAGAATGGCGCCGGCCGCGTCCTTGCGTGAGGTCTCGCCGCGGTCGCACGCCTTCGCCACCGCGTAAACATAGGCCTTCGCCGCGTTCATGGTCGTGTACATATCGGCCAGCTTGCCTTGCATGAGCTGGAATTCGCCGATCGGCTGATCGAACTGCTTGCGCTCGTGCACGTAGGGAATCACCACGTCCATGCAGGCCTGCATGATGCCGAGCGGCCCCGCGGCCAGCACGGCGCGCTCGTAATCCAGCCCGCTCATCAGCACGCCCACGCCGCCGCCCACGCGCCCGAGCACGTTCTCCGCCGGCACCTCGCAATCGGCGAACACCAACTCGCCGGTGTTGGAGCCGCGCATGCCGAGCTTGTCCAGCTTCTGCGCCACCGAGAAACCCGGCATGCCCCGTTCGATGAGAAACGCGGTGATGCCGCGCGGGCCGGCATTCATATCGGTTTTCGCGTAGACCACCAGTACGTTCGCATCCGGCCCGTTGGTGATCCACATTTTCGTCCCGTTCAGGACGAACCGATCACTCCTGCGGTCCGCGCGCAGGCGCATCGAAACGACATCCGAGCCGGCGCCGGATTCGCTCATCGCCAGCGCGCCGACATGCTCGCCGGAAATCAGCTTCGGCAGATACCTCCGCTTTTGCGCCTCGGTGCCGTTGCGGCGGATCTGGTTCACGCAGAGATTCGAATGCGCGCCGTACGAAAGCCCGACCGAGGCGGAGGCGCGGCTGATCTCCTCCATCGCCACGCAATGCTCCAGATAGCCGAGCCCCGCCCCACCGTACTCCTCCTCCACGGTGATGCCGAGCACGCCCAAATCGCCCAGCTTGCGCCACAGATCGGCGGGAAACTCGTTGCTGCGATCGATCTCGGCGGCGCGCGGGGCGATTTCGTCCGCCGCGAAGCGCTCGACCGAGTCGCGCAGCATGTCCGACGCTTCGCCAAGGGCGAAGTTGAACGGCCTGACGCGGTTGGCGAGGGGCATGATCAGCGCGACTTTCGCTGCTCGAGGCTAGCGCTGTCCACATGGGACAGTGAGGGATTGGCACAAATTCCCATGCTGTAATTACCCAAGCTCCGCAAAATCCTCCTCGCGAAATTCGCCGCCACCGCGCGCACCTGGAGCGCGGTCGACCTCCGCCTGGCGCAACTCCACCCGGCGGATCTTCCCCGAAATCGTCTTCGGCAGCTCGGCGAACTCCAGCCGGCGGATGCGCTTGTAAGGGGCGAGCCGCGCGCGGATATGCCGGAAAATCGCCAGCGCCGTCTCGCGCGTGGCGGGCGCGCCGGCAGCGAGCGCGATGAACGCTTTCGGCACCGCCGTGCGCAGCGGATCGGGCGCGGGCACCACCGCCGCCTCGGCAACCGCTTCGTGCTCGATCAGCACGCTCTCCAGTTCGAACGGGCTGATGCGGTAATCGGAGGCTTTGAACACGTCGTCGCGCCGGCCGACATACGTGTAATAGCCATCGGTATCGCGAGACGCGACATCGCCGGTGCGGTATACGTCCTCGTCCATCGGCGGAATGGTGCCGTCGTCACGCTGATAACCCTGCATCAGCCCCGACGGACGCGGATCGAGCGCAACGCACACCTCGCCTTCGTCGGTGTCGCTGCCGTCGAGATCCAGCAAGCGGATCCGATAGCCCGGCGCCGGCTTGCCCATGCAGCCGGGCCGCACCGGGAAGCCCGGTGGATTGCCGATCAAGGTCGTCGTTTCGGTCTGGCCGTAGAAATCGCGCACCGTCAGCCCCCAGGCGGCGCGCACCTGCTCGATGACTTCCGGATTGAGCGGCTCGCCGGCGCCGTTCACTTCGCGCAGGCTGGTCTTCCAGGCGCGCAGATCCTCCTGAATGAACAGCCGCCACACCGTCGGCGGCGCGCACAGGGTGGTCACGCCGTGGGCGGCGATCGCGTCCAGCATGCCGCGCGCGGAAAACCGCGGCTGGTTCGCAATGAACACCGTCGCGCCGGCATTCCAGGGCGCGAACAAGCAGCTATACGCGTGCTTCGCCCAACCGGGCGAGGAAATGTTCAGGTGCAGATCGCCCGGCGTCAGCCCGAGCTGGTACATCGTGGTCAGATGCCCGACCGGATAGCTGCGGTGGCTGTGCTGCACCAGCTTCGGCCGCGCCGTCGTGCCCGAGGTGAAATAGAGCAGCATCGGATCGTCGGCGCGCGTGACGCCATCCGGCGTGAAATCGGCGGAGGCGTCGCGCAGCGAATCGTAGCTGTGCCATCCGGCCGGAGCCTCGCCGACGCGAAATCAAGGTCAGCCCTTCGGAAATCCCCGCGAACTTGGCCGTCTGCTCGGGGCCGGCGATGACGTGGCGCACCCGCCCGCGCTGAAACCGATCGAGCAGATCGGCCTGCATCAACAGGGTGGTCGCCGGAATGACCACGGCGCCGAGCTTCATCGCCGCCAGCATGGTCTCCCAGAGCGGCACGACATTGCCGAGCATCAGCAGAATGCGCTCGCCCCGCCTTACCCCGAGCGCGCGCAACCCGTTCGCCACGCGGTTCGACCGCTCCGCCAGTTCGGCAGAACGTCAACGTCGCGGCGCCCTCGCCCGTGATCGTCAGCGCCGCGCGGCCGGCGCTCTCGCCGCGCGCCAGTTCCGCATCGAACCAGTCGAGCGCCCAGTTGAAGCGATCGAGTTCGGGCCAGCGGAAGCCGGCGACGGCGGCCACGTAATCCGTGCGATGCTCCAGCAGGAAATCGCGCGCCGCCTTGAACGCCTCGGTCGACATGGCGCGCTAATCCTCGACCACGCTGCCGCGCTCGAGTTCCGACAGCCAGCGGAAGGCGACGGAGAAGTCGTACCCGGCCAGTCCGGCGTCGGCCAGGCGCTGGTACAGCTTGGCGGCGTTCGCGCCAAGCGGCGTCGGCGCCCCGCTCGCTCCCGCGGCCTGCTGCGCCAGCTTCAAATCCTTCAGCATCAGCGCCGCCGAAAACCCCGCCGCGTAGTCGCGGTTGGCCGGCGAGGTCGGCACGCGTCCGGGCACCGGGCAGTAATTGGTAAGCGACCAGCACTGGCCGGACGATACCGAACTGATCTCGAACAGCTTCGCGCGATCCAGCCCCAACTTGTCGGCGAGCACGAACGCCTCCGACACCGCCAGCATGCTGACGCCGAGGATCATGTTGTTGCAGATTTTCGCGGCCTGCCCCGCTCCCGCCGGCCCGGCATGCACGATCGTCTTGCCCATCGCGCGCAGAATCGGTTGGCCGCGCGCAAACGCCGCCTCGGTGCCGCCGACCATGAAGGTCAGCGTGCCGGCGGTCGCGCCGCCGACGCCGCCCGATACCGGCGCATCCAGCATGTCCAGCCCGGCTTCGCGCGCCGCCGCCGCCACATCGCGCGCCGATTGCACGTCGATCGTCGAGGAATCGATCAGCAGCGGGTCGGTGCCGCGCAACGCGGCGATCAGCCCGTCATCGCCGAGATACAGCCCGCGCACGTCCTGCCCCGCCGGCAGCATGGTGATCACGGCATCGGCGCCCTGCACCGCCTCGCGCGCGCTTTCCGCCGTGCGCCCGCCGGAATTCGCGTGCTGGCGCAACGCAAGCGGATCGATGTCGAAGCCGATGACGCGATGGCCGGCCTTCATCAGGTTGGCCGCCATCGGCTGCCCCATGTTGCCGAGACCGATGAAAGCGATCGTGCTCATCTTCGTTGCGCTTCCCCGCTGTTCTCACGCCCCGAGCAGACGCCGCGCGATGATCACCCGCATGATCTCGTTGGTTCCTTCCAGGATGCGGTGCACGCGCAGGTCGCGCAGATAGCGCTCGATGCCGTATTCCTTGATGTAGCCGTAGCCGCCATGCAGTTGCAGCGCCTCGTCGCAGATCCGAAAACAGGCGTCGGTGGCGAACCGCTTCGCCATGGCGCAGCGCAGCGTCGCGTCCGCCTCCTTGGCGTCCAGCGCCGCGGCGGCGCGATGCACCATCAGGCGCGACGCTTCCAAATCGGTCGCCATGTCGGCGAGGCGGAACTGCAGCGCCTGGAAATCGGCCAGCTTGCGCCCGAACTGCCGGCGCTCCTGCATGTAGGATTGCGCCGCGTCCAGGCACGCGCGCGCGCCGCCGAGCGAGCAGGCGGCGATGTTGATGCGCCCGCCGTCCAGCCCGGACATGGCGATGCGGAACCCCTGCCCTTCCTCACCCAGCCTGTTGGCGACCGGAACGCGGCAGTTCTCCAGGTTCACCAGCGCCGTCGGCTGGCTGTTCCAGCCGAGCTTGCGCTCCGGCTTGCCGAACGACAGGCCCGGCGTGCCTTTCTCCACCAGGACACAGGTGATGCCGCCCGGCCCCTCGTCGCCGGTGCGAACCATGATGGCGTAAAGATCGCTCGCGCCGGCGCCGGAGATGAACGCCTTCGACCCGTTCAGCACGTAATGGTTGCCGGCCCGTTCCGCCCGGGTGCGCAGCGCAGCGGCGTCGGACCCGGAGCCGGGCTCCGTCAGGCAATAGCTCGCCAGCGTCTCGCCCCGCATCATCGGCGGCAATACGCGCTCGCGCAGCGCGGCGGCGCCAAAGCTGTCGATCATCCAGCCGACCATGTTGTGGATGGTCAGGAAGGCGGCGGTGGACGGATCGGCGACGGCGAGTTCCTCGAAGATCAGCGACGCGTCGAGCCGGGTCAGCCCCGAGCCGCCATGATCCGCGCCGACATCAGATCCCGGCAAATCCCAGCGCGGCGGCGGCGCGCAGTTGCGCAACCGGGAAAACCTTCTCCTCGTCCCACTCCGCCGCGTGCGGCAGCAACTGCTCGCGGGCAAAGTCCCGGGCCGTTGCCTGGAAGGCGGCCTGCTCCTCGGAAAGCCGGAAATCCATGCGGTATGCCTGCCTCGCGGTGTCGCGGCGGTATCGGGCCGGCTCGTCGCGGCCCGCGCGCCCCTTGCCCGCCGCTCCCTCGCGCGGAAGACTGCGACCAAAGCGGGCAGGAGGCAACGATGGACGCGCTCAAATCCGAGTTTCTCATGGAGATGCGGCTCGCGGTGGGGCAGGCGACCTCGGCGGGCGCCACCGGCCAGGGCGAGCGGCGGTTCGTGGTGGTCGACGGCGGACGCTTCGAGGGCCCGCGGCTCAAGGGCGAAATCCTGGGTGGCGGCAGCGACGCGATCTGGGTCGAGCCAGGCGGCCGCACGCGGCTCGACGTGCGGCTGATGCTGCGCACCCACGACGGCGCCGCGATCTATACGCATTACCGCGGCATCCGGAACGGCCCGGCGGCGGTGCTGCGCCGGTTGGCGGCCGGCGAGGCGGTGGATGGGGCGGAATACTACTTCCGCACCGCCGTCATGTTCGAGACCGGCGATGCCCGCTACGAGTGGCTGAACGACCTGATCGCCGTCGGCGTGGGCAACCGCCCGCCGAGCGGCCCGATCTACCGCCTGTTCGCGGTGCTGTGAGATCGCGCGGGCCCGCGCTGCATCGATGACCCCCGCCCTGAACCGCATTTACCGCACCGTCCGGGGCGGGGTGCGCCGGTTTCGTCGCTTGGCGGCGCCCGGTGCGATTGGCTACCCCCGGGGGACCGATCATCGACTACACCGCCGGCGACATGCTGTTTTCTATTGCCGTGGCCGAGGGCCGCTACAGCGATCCGCTGTCGCTCGGCCGGCATCACACCCGCGTCTACAGCCAAAGCGGCGAGGACGGCATGATCGCGGAGATCTTCCGCCGCATCGGCGCGGGAAGCCGGACCTTTGTCGAGATCGGCATCGGCGACGGTCTCGAAAACAACACGCGGCTGTTGCTGGAGCAGGGCTGGCGCGGGGTTTGGCTCGACGGCGGCAAACAGGGCACGGACGAGGCCGGTCGTCGCTTCGGCGAATTCGTGACCGACGGGGCGCTGACCGTGACCAACGCCTACATCACCTGTGACAACGTCGACGCTCTGCTCGACGAGGCGGGCGTTCCGCCGCGGATCGATTTTCTGTCCCTCGATATCGACCGCAACACGTCGCATGTGTGGCGGGCCTTGCGCCGGCGCTGCCGGGTGGCCTGCATCGAATACAACGCCTCGCTACCTGCCGCGACGGCCTTGGAAGTGCCGTACGACGCCAACGGCTTCTGGGAAGGCAGCACCTGGTTCGGCGCCAGCCTGAAGGCGCTCGAACTGATCGGGGCCGAGAAGACCATGCATCTCGTCGGCTGCGACCTGCTCGGCTTCAACGCATTCTTCGTCGACGCCGAGGAAACCGCCGGCCGCTTCCGCGCGCCGTTCACGGCCGAAGCGCATTGGGAGCCGGCGCGCTACCGGGCGATCATCCCCGACCCGAGCCCGCCCAGCGCCGATGCAAGGCGCTGGAACGTTCCGGGGGGCGCCTGATATAGCCCGATACGATCGGATGACCGGTTGACGCAACGCGGGGCGGTGTCGAACTACGCGTCACGCGGCATCGGGCCATGATCGATACCGGGATTTCGGCCGGCGGCCGCCACGGCCAGCCTGCCGAGGTAATGCGCCCAACCCTTGGCGTGGCGGTCACACTGCACCGCGTTCGGCAGACCGCTATGGGTCATGCGCAGCAAGGTGCCGCCGTCGCGGTCGATCAGGTCGATCTCGACCAGGCTCGATCCCGGCGGCACCTCCTCGTTGCCGTCCCAACCGAAGCTGTAGGCGAGGCGGTGGACCGGCACGACCTCGCGGAACGATCCGCGCGCCACGCGGCTGGGGTCGCTGACCCCTTTGATGAGGTAGAGCCCGCCCGGATGCAATTCGGTCTCCGCCTCGGCGCCCATCCAGCTCAGGATTTTCTCGGGATCGGTCAGGAAGGCGAAAACGGTGGCGGGCGGGGCTGGAATGTGCGTCTCACGCCGGACCACGAGCGGTTCAGCCATGGAAAGCTCTCCTCGATTTCGGCGGGCGCGGAAGGCAGCGCCAGAGCCGTCCTCGCGGGAATAACTCGTGGCAAGCGAGCGGGGTCAACCCCATGATCGGGACCATGCAGCTCGCTTCGACGCTCGCCTGGCTCGTCGATGCGGCCGGCGAGATGCCGGGCGCCGACCGGCTGCTCGCGGAGGTCGGCGCGCATCTGCTCGAGGATGGCCTGCCGCTCGCGGGCGGCGCCCTGACGCTCGCCGTGCCGCACCCGCTGATCGCTCGGCGCACCTGGCTGTGGCGAGCCACGGGCGGGGAGGTGATCGAGGCCTTGGGATTCGCGGCGGGAGGGCTCCCGGCCGCCGAAGGGCCAAGCCGGCCCGACGATGCCGGGCGGCGCTGGCTCGCCGGCCTCGCGGCCGGCCGCGTGCACGAGGACACCATCGGGTCGCGGCCGGACGGGCCTTCCCTCGGCTGGATCGGGCCGCGTCTGTTCACCGAAGCCGAGGCCGATGCGTTGCGCCAGGTCGCGCGATTCGCCGCGGCGCCGCTCGCCGCGCTCGCGGCGCGCGCCACGCTGAAGGCGACGCTCGAGGCCTATCTCGGCCGGCGCAGCGCGGCGCGGGTGCTGGCCGGGCCGTTGCGGCGCGATATCGGCGAGACCATCCAGGCCGCGCTGCTCTATGCCGATCTGCGCGGCTTCACGGCGTTGTCCGAGAGCACTCCGCCCGCTTCGGTCATCGCGGCGCTCGATGCCTGGTTCGACCGCATCGCCGGCCCGGTCCACGCGTTCGGTGGCGAGGTGCTGAAGTTCATCGGCGACGGCGTGCTGGCGATCTTTCCGGTCGTCGGCGGGGCGCGGCGTGACGCTTGCGACGCCGCCCTCCGAGCGGTCGCGGCCGCGCGGGCCGGCATGGCGCATCTCGACGCGGCGCGACAACGGCAGGGGCTGCCGCCGCTGCCGTTCGGCGCCGCGCTGCACCTGGGCGAGATGCTGTGGGGCAATATCGGGGCCGCCGATCGGCTGGATTTCACGGCGATCGGTCCCGCCGTCAATCTCGTGAGCCGGTTGGAAGGGCTATGCCGGCTGCTCGACAAGCCCGTCCTTGTTTCGGGGACACTCGCCGCCGAGACCGGGGTGAAGCTGATCCCGCTCGGCACGCATGCGTTGCGCGGTATCGCCTCGCCGTGCGCTGTCTTTACCGTGCCGGAGAATTGAGCCGACGGGCTCAATACCCCCAATACGGCGACGGCCCGTAGGGCGGCGGCGCGCCGTAGGGGCCGTAGGGGGCGTAGGCGTACGGGTACGGCCGGCGGCGCGCGGCCGGCACGCGGTTGCCGTTGGCGACCATGCACTGCATGTAGGCGATGTTGTATTCCCGCTGCATGCCGTAACCGGCGGCGGCGGCGTTGTTCGCGCCCGCCGCGCTGCCGAGCAGCAATCCGCTGCCCGCGCCGATCGCCGCGCCGGCTCCGGCATGGCCGGTCGCCGCCCCGATGAGCGCCCCGGCCGCGGCGCCCAGACCGGTGCCGAGAAGCGCGCTGCCGACCCCGGCCTGGTTGGCGGCCGCGGCGGGGGAGCCGTAGCCGATCCGCGCATCCGCGTACTGCCGGCAGCCCATGTCCTCGCGCTGGAACTCGGCGAAGTTCTTGTTCGGTCCGGGCAGAGCCATGACGGTCGGCCCGGGCGGCATCGGGACGGCGCAGGCGCCGAGCACGAGGGCTCCGCCAAGGGCTAGCAACGGGGTGACGCGCGGCATCTCGGTGTCCCTCTGTCCGGTGCGTTCCGGCCCGCGGCGGCCGAAGCGCGCAAGGCCAAGCTGGCAACATCGGGACGGGCGCGCAAGTTTCATTCTGTCACGGAAGGCAACCGACGGGCGATGCCGCCGGACCGCCCGCCCCGCTCAGACCAGGCTCTTCGACACCATCTCGAACGTGTTGCGGCTCAGCCTCGGCGTGGCCAGGATGCGTTCCAGTTCGCGGCGCATCAGGTCCTGCCGCGCTGGATCGTAGCGCCGCCAGTTGCCGAGCGCCGGTACCAGACGCGCCGCCACCTGCCCGTTCCCCGCGTCCACGGCGATGATCGTGTCGGCGAGAAACCGGTAGCCTTCGCCGGACGCGTTGTGGAAGCGCGCCGGATTGCCGATGGCGAAACTGGCCACCAGGGAGCGCATGCGATTCGGGTTGTGCAGGTCGAAATCCGGGTGCCGGGACAGCGCCTTCACGCGCTCCAGCGTGTCCGGCAGCGAGGCCATCGCCTGGATGGCGAACCATTTGTCGAGGACCAACTCCTCCGCGTGCCAGCGGTCGTAGAACGCCTCCAGCGCCGCCCCGCGCTCCGGCCGGTCCACCGAGGCCAGCACCGCGAGCGCCGCCAGCACGTCGGTCATGTTGCGCCCGGCGTCGAACTGCGCCTTGGCGAGCGCCACCGCGTCATCGCCGCGCGCCGCCACCAGGTAGGCGAGGCAGGTGTTCCGCAGCGCGCGCCGCCCGATCGAGGCGCCGTCGATCCGATACGCACCGGGATCGGTCAGGCGCCGATAGGCCGCCGTCAGCGGCGCGCCGAGTTCCTGCCCGATGGTGGTCCGCGCCGCCTCGCGGGCGGCGTGAATGCCGTCCACGTCCACGACATCCATCTGGTCGGCCAAATACGATTCGGCCGGCAAGGTCATCGCCTCGGCCGCGAAGGCCGGGTCGGCCTCGCCTACCGCCAAGGTGGCGGCAATGGCGTTCACCAGGCCGGAATCGAGCACCAGATCCTCACCGCGGCGCCATGCGGCGGCGAGGTCGCGGAGCGCCGCCGCCGCGTATTGCTGCCCGGCGTCCCAGCGCACGAACGGATCGGTGTCGTGCGCGGCCAGGAAGCGCAGCCGCTCGCGCGGCACGCCGAGCAGCTTCACGGGCGCGGAAAAGCCGCGCGGCAGCGAGGGCACCGGTCGGCTCGGCACGTCCTCGAACGTGAAGCGCTGTTCGGCTTCGGTCAGCGCCAGAATGCGCGTCCCGGACGCCGCTTGCGCCTCGCCCGCGAGCCGGGTCGGTAATTCAGCGCCGTCCTCGCCGAGCAGAGCGATTGCCAGTGGAACCAGAGCCGGCAGCTTCTCGGGCTGTCCGGGCGTCGGCGGCGTGACCTGCCGCACGGTCAGCGATGTAGCGCCGCGATCTCCGGGTCGTAGTCGTCCGCCGTCGTGATCTCCGGCGTGCCGGCCTGCCAGTACCAGCGGCTGAACTGCGAGGTCAGGTCGATGCCGGAGGCGTCCTGCATCGCGCGGGCGAAATCCTCGATCGTCACCGCCTGGTTGTCGTGACGCGCGAAATACAGATCCATGCCCTTGCGGAAATTATCCGGCCCCAGCAGCGTGTGGATCATGCGCACCACCTCCGCGCCTTTCTGGTACACGGTCGTGGTGTAGAAATTGTCGATCTTCAGATAGCTGTCGGGCCGCACCGGATGGGCGAGCGGCCCGGCGTCCTCGCGGAACTGCGCCCCGCGCAGATGTCGGACGTCGGCGATCCGCTTCACCGCGCGGCTGCCCTGGTCGGCGGTGAACTCCTGATCGCGGAACACCGTCAGCCCTTCCTTCAGCGAGAGCTGGAACCAGTCGCGGCAGGTGACGCGGTTGCCGGTCCAGTTGTGGAAATATTCGTGGCTGATGACCGTTTCGATGCCCTGGTAATCGGCGTCGGTCGCGGTTTCCGGCTTGGCCAGCACGTATTTCGTGTTGAACACGTTCAGCCCCTTGTTCTCCATCGCGCCCATGTTGAAGTCGGACACGGCGGCGATGTTGAACACGTCCAGGTCGTATTCGAGGCCGAACACCGCCTCGTCCCACGCCATCGCCCGCTTCAGGCAATTCATCGCGTGGCCGCACTTGTCCTCGTCGCCGCGGCGGACCCAGATCGCCAGATCGACGCTGCGGCCCGAACGGGTGGTGAAGCGGTCGCGAACGGCGATCAGATCGCCCGCCACCAGCGCGAACAGGTAGCAGGGCTTCGGGTGCGGGTCGTCCCAACGGACCCAGTGCCGGCCCCGATCCAGCTCACCCTGCCCGGCCGGATTGCCGTTGGACAGCAGCACCGGACAGGTCGCGCGATCGGCGACGATCGTCGTCGTGTAGCGCGCCATCACGTCGGGGCGGTCGGGGAAGAAGGTGATGCGGCGAAACCCCTCCGCCTCGCACTGGGTGAAAAACCCGCCATGCGACAGATAGAGCCCCGACAGTTCGGTGTTGTCCCGGGGCGAAAGCCTGGTCTCGACCTCCAGCGTGAAGGCGTCCGGCACATCGGCCACCACGAGCTTGCCGTCCTCGATCCGGTAGCGGTTCGCGCCGAGATCGGCGCCGTCCAGCGCCAGGCGGCGGAGTTCCAGCGATTTGCCGTCGAGCCGCAGCGGGGCGGACCGCTCCGCAGAGGCGGGATTGCGCCGCATCTCCAGCCGCGAGCGAATGATCGTGCTCGCCGGGTCCAACTCGAAGGTCAGCGCCACCCGCTCGACCAGGAATTCCGGCACCCGGTAGTCGGCGAGTTGCACGGGTCCGGGCGTCGTCGCGGGGGCGGCGATGAGACTGTCGCGCTGGCTGTCGGGCATGGTTGCTCCGGGAAGCAAGGGTTGGGCGGTTATGTAGACGGTCGCCGGCGGATGGCCACCCCGCGCTCGGGCTGGTGCATCCGCGCGCGTCGCCACCCGGTAATGATGGTGAATGCTGCCGGAGCGAGGTGCTCGCCGAGGCCGCCGCCAGCGAGGCCGTGATGGACTTAGTCTTCCTTGCCGGGTTTGCCTTGTTCGCCGCGACGCCGGCGGTCTATGCTTTCGGCCGCGGATCGCATCTGCGCGGGGCGGGGGTCATGGTGTACGGGGGCGCATTCCGACCGCACGAACGTGAGGCCGAATTGCCCGGAGTTGAACTGAAAGCGTCAACCGCGGCCGATGAACTGGCGGATCTGCTGCGAAGCTGCGGCAACGGCGACCGGGCGGCGTTCCGGCGACTGTACGAGCTGCAGTCGTCACGCCTCTATGCGGTCGCGCTGCGCATCACGCGCCAGCCGGCGCTCGCCGCCGACGCGGTTCAGGACGCGCTGCTCCAGGTGTGGCAGAACGCCCGCCGCTTCGATGCCAGCCGCGGCAATCCCGAAGCCTGGCTGCTGAGCCTGGTGCGTTATCGCGCGCTCGACATCACGCGCCGGCACGGGCGCGAGACGCCCGGCGCGGAAGTGCCCGACACGCCGGACGAGGACCCCGATCCGCTGAGCCGGCTTATCGGCACCACCGAGGGCGAGGCGCTGCACCGCTGCCTGCAAACGCTGCCGCCCGACCGGCGCCAGTTGATCGTCCTGGCGTTCCTGGACGGGCTCACCCACACCGAACTGGCGCAGCGATTAGGCCAGCCGCTCGGGACCGTGAAATCCTGGATTCGCCGTGCCCTGCTCAACCTCAAGCGGTGCCTGGAGCCATGAGCGGTGTATCGGAAGACCGTGAGATGATGGCCGCCGAATTCGTGCTCGGCACGCTCGAGCGGCATGACGCGCGGGCAATCGAGCTGATGGCCGAGGGCGACCAGGAACTGGCGGCCGCCATCGCGGCCTGGCAGGACCGGCTCGCCCCGCTGGCCAGGCTGGCGGGCGAGCAGCCGGCGCCAAGGGATCTGTGGGCGCGCCTCGAAGACGCGATCGCCCCGCAGGTGCTGACGATGCCACGGCCCAAGCCGCGAGCCGTCCTGCGCGCCTGGCGCAGCACGGTGGTCTGGCGCGGCACCACCGCCGGCGCGCTCGCCATGGCCGCCGCGTTCGCCGGGCTCGCCATCGTGCGCAACCCGGCCCAGCCAACGACCGGACCGATCTACGTCGCGGAGCTGGCGCCCGTTCCGCGCGCCGAGCCGGCGACCGCCGCCGCCGAGTCGCCGCGCCACACCGCGGAGCCGCTCGCCCAGACGGCGGCGGCCAATTCCGCCACCGCGCCTGGGGTCTTGCAAAATTTCGCCCAGCCAGCGGTCGGCGCCCCCGGCCCGCGGGCCGAATCCGTGCAGCGGGCCGCGTCGGTGCCGCCGCAGGCCACGAGTGGCGCGCCCGGCTCCACCTTGGAGCGCGCGAAGCCGGCGGAAACCGCCAGGGAGCCCACCGGCTTTCTGGTTGCCACCGTGACCGACGGCTCGGTCATGGTGAAGCCGGTCGGGCCGGTGCGCGTGCCCGCCGGCAAGGAGTTGGAACTATGGGCGCAACCGCCCGGCGCGCCGCATCCGACGGCCGTCGGCGTGTTGCCGGCGAGCGGCATGCGCATCGCGATGCCCGAGATCAGCCCGGCGAACACGAAACTGACGGTCAGCCTGGAGCCGCGCGACGGCGTGCCAGGGGCGGAACCGAGCGGCCGGGTGCTGTATTCCGGCACCTTGACGCCGCTGCAATGAGCGGGTCCCCCGACGTTCTGGGTTGGGTCAGGACTCGCCCGCGAAACCCTCGCCGCTGATCGCCTCGATATAGCGCTCGGCCGACCGCGCGATCACGGCGCTGCCGTGCTCTGGAATGATCAGGTCCCAGAAAATGCCGTACACCGTTTCGAACTGGAACGGCGCGATGCGAGCGGCGATCCGCTCGACCGCGTTCCGGGGGAGCGGGACCATATTAGGGTAGCTCCAGAGGAAACTCACCCATTTTCGGTCCCGCGCGACCTGCGCCATGTCGGAGCTGAGCAGGACGCCGCGGCCCGAGGCGCCGTCCTTCCAATGCAGCACCGTGCCCCCGGGGAAATGGCCGCCCGCGCGGATCAAGGTCACGCCGGGCAACAACTCCGTCGTCTCGTCCTCCCAGAACCGCAAGGCCGGGTCGGGCCGCATCACCCAGTTCCGATCGGCGGCATGCAGATGCACCGGCGTGGCGAAGGCGCGCGCCCATTCCACCATCGTCGTGTAAAAATGCGGATGCGAGACGGCGATGGCGGCCAACCCACCGAGCGCCTGGACGATTTCGACCGTGGCGTCGTCGATCAGGCTGACGCAGTCCCAGAGCACGTTGCCCGCCGGCGTGCGCACCAGCAGCGCGCGCTGGCCGATGGCGAAGGCCGGGAAGGTTCCGATACCGAACAGCCCGGGCTCGTGGCGGCGGAACGCGTTCCAATGCGTCTGCCGCATCCGATCGAGCGTCGTCCAGGCCTGCCCGGTCATGGGCGTGAACTGCCGCGCGTCGTCGCAGAGCGGGCAGCAATCGGGCGGCGCGTCCGACGGCGGATACTGCGTGCCGCAGGTCGTGCAGATGAACAGCGGCATCTCGGGCCCTCACGCGAACATGGCGGCGATTTCGGCGGGATCGACGTCCTCGACGCGGGCGGCGCGCCAGCGCGGCCGGCGGTCCTTGTCCACCACCATCGCCCGCACGCCTTCCAGATAGTCCGGATGCCGCGTGACGTGACGCGTGAGCGCCAACTCGGCCGCGAGACACTGGCGCAAGCTGCGCCCGCCGCCGCCGCGCACCAGCTCGAACGACCAGAGCAGGGCGGCCGGCGACATGGCGCGGAGGGTAGCGAGCATGTCGCGCGACCAGTCGCCTGTCCTCCGCTTCCAGCCGGCGCAGGATGTCTTGCACGCTCGCGGCGCCGAAGCAGCGGTCGATCACGGCGCGGCGCTCGGCGAGGCTGAACGGCGGCAACGGCGCCGCGTGTTCCGCCACCACGGCGGCCCCGTCACGCGCGATGGCGGCCGAGAGATCGGGCAAGGCCGCGCGCGGCACGTAGTGGGTGGCGAGCCCGGCATGGACCGCGTCGGCCCCGCGCATCCGGGTGCCAGTCAAGGCCAGGAACATGCCGAGCGAGTCCGGCAGCCGCGGCAGGAAGTAGCTCGCGCCGACATCGGGAAACATGCCGATCGCGGTCTCCGGCATCGCCAGCAACGCGGCCTCGCTGACCACGCGGATGTCGCCGTGCACCGAGACGCCGATGCCGCCGCCCATGCACACGCCGTCGATCAGCGCCACGTAGGGTTTCGGGTATTCGGCGATCGCCTGATTGAGCGCGTATTCCTCGGCGAAGAAGGCTTCGACCACGTCGTGCTCGCCCGCCAGCACGTGCGCGCGGATGGCGCGTATGTCGCCGCCCGCGCAGAACGCCCGCTCGCCCGCACCCGCGATGACGACCGCATGGATCTCCGGCTGCTCGCGCCATGTCTCCAGCGCGTCGCGAACGGCGCCGATCATGCCTTGGTCAAGGGCATTCAGCACGTTCGGGCGGTTGAGCGTGATCCGGCCGACGCGGCCGTCCCGCGCGACCAGAACGGTCGGTTCGCTCGGCATAGGCGCCCTGCTCCGGTGCGACCGCGGCAGGATGGCCGAACGCGCCGCGACGGTCCAGACAGGCGGTTCGCCCTGAAATGCGGCTTCTGAAGCGCCTCGCTCCGCTCCTGGTGCTGGCCGCGGCCGTCGTCGCGGCGTTCGCGTTCGGGCTGCAGGACCGGCTCTCCTGGCCGGCCGTGGCCGCGAACCAGGCGGCGCTGCACGCCTTCGTGGCGGAACGTCCGGTCGCCAGCGCCGCGGCTTACGTGGCGGTCTACGCCGTCGCGGTCGGGCTGTCGCTGCCCGGCGGAACCGTGCTGACCGTCGCGGGCGGCTTGCTGTTCGGGGTCGCGCTGGGCGCGAGCCTGGCGGTGGCCGGGGCGACGCTCGGGGCCGTGCTGCTGTTCCTGGTCGCGCGCTACGCGTTGGCCGATCTGTTCGCCGCCAAGGCCGGACCGCTGCTCGCGCGCATCCGCCCGCGGTTGGAGCGGGACGGATTCAGCTATTTGCTTGCCCTGCGGCTGATCCCGTTGTTCCCGTTCTGGCTGGTCAATCTGGCGCCCGCGCTCGCCGGCATGCGCCTGGCGCCGTATGCGGCCGCGACCTGCATCGGCGTCGTTCCCGCGACCCTCGTGTTCGCCGGGATCGGCGCCGGACTGGGCGACGTGCTCGCGCGCGGCGGCGCGCCGGACCTCTCGCTGGCGTTCTCGCCCCGGATTCTGCTGCCGCTCGTGGGGCTCGCCCTCCTGGCGCTGGCGCCCGTGGTCTGGCGGCAATGGAAGCGCAGCCATGCCTGACTTCGATATGGCCGTGATCGGGGCCGGCGCCGCCGGGCTCTCCGTCACCTATGCCGCCGCGCGGCTCGGGCTGAGGGTGGCGCTGATCGAGCGCGACCGGATGGGTGGCGACTGCCTGAATTTCGGCTGCGTGCCGAGCAAGGCGCTGCTTGCCGCCGCCCATGCCGCCGAGACGGCGCGCGCCGCCGGCCGCCTCGGGGTGGTGCTGCCGGCTCCGGAGGTGGATTGGGCGCGGGTTCGGCAACACGTGCAGGGCGCCATCGCGGCGATCGCGCCGGCCGATTCGGAGGAACGCTATTCGGCGCTTGGCGCGACGGTGCTGCGGGGCGGCGCCCGGTTCGTCGGGCGAAACGCGCTGGCGATGGACGGGCGCGGCCTGAGCGCGCGCCGGATCGTGGTCGCGGCCGGCAGCCGCGCCCGGGTGCCGCCCATACCGGGGCTCGACCGCGTGCCGCACCTGACCAACGCCACCCTGTTCGATCTGGAGCACCGGCCGGACCACCTGCTGATTGTGGGCGGCGGGCCGGTCGGGCTGGAAATGGCGCAGGCCCATGCCGGCCTGGGTTGCCAGGTCACGGTGATCCAAAAGGGCCGGATCGCGGCGAAGGAAGACCCGGACCTGGTGGCGCCGCTGCGCGACATCCTGCGCGCCCAGGGCGTCCGGCTGATCGAGCACGCGGACATCGCGGCGACCGCGCCCGGTCCCGTCGTCGAGCTGCAGGACGGCACCAGGATCGCCGGAACGCACCTGCTGGTCGCCACCGGACGCCAGCCGAACCTGGCGGATTTGGCACTGGACGCGGCCGGAATCCGCGCCTCCGACCGAGGCGTCGTGACCGATTCCGGGCTGCGCAGCGTGAGCAACCGCGCGGTCTATGCCGTGGGCGACATCGCGGATCCGGTAGGCGTCGGACCGCGTTACTTCACCCATGTCGGCAGCTATCACGCCGGCATCGTCATCCGCCGGGCGGTGTTCCACCTTCCGGCCCGCCTCGATTACGCGGCGCTGCCGCGCGTGACCTATACCGATCCGGAACTGGCCCAGGTCGGCATGACCGAGGCCGAGGCCCGCGCGGCGGGGCTGCGCGTCGGCGTGCTGCGCGCGCCACTGGCCGAGAACGATCGCGCGATCGCGGAGGGGCAGACGGCCGGGCTCGTGAAGCTGGTCGTCTCGCGGCGTGGCCGGGTGCTCGGGGCCGGCATCCTGGCGCCGCACGCGGGCGAGATGATAAACCTGTGGACGCTCGCGATCGGCCGCCGAGTTCCGCTCGGCGCCCTGGCCGGGATGATCGTCCCCTACCCGACCCGGTCGGAAGCCGGCAAGCGCGCGGCGTCGAGCCGCTACGCCGACCGGCTGTTCGCGCCCGGACCGCGCCGCCTCGCGCGGCTGCTGGCCAAGCTGCCTTGACCGCATACTGGGTGGTACGAAATTCACGAATGCGTTATCTGAAACGTGCTATCATCAACCGTCTCGGGATGCGATCGCGAGCCGTCATGAAGCCCGTCAGTCTCCGACGCAGTCTCTCGGCGCGCCTGCTCTGGCTGACCATCGGACTCGTCCTGGTCGCGGAAGTGCTGGTGTTCGTGCCGAGCCTCGGCCGGGAGCGGCGCGATTGGCTGCGAGGCCACCTGAGAAACGCCAACCTGACCGCGTACGCAGTCACCGCCATTCAGGACGGGCTTCCGGACGCGGCCGAGCGCAAGCTGCTGCTGCGGATTTCGGGCGACGAGATGGTTCGGGTGACCGAACACGGCCGGGCCGTGCTGGCGCTCGGGCAAATGCCGCCGAGCGGCCCCGCCGCGCGCATCGATCTGCCAACCGAAACGGCGCCGGGCGGCATGTGGCGCGCGCTGCAACGGCTGTTTCGCGGCGGCGACACGCTTGTCGAGCTCACCGGACCCAGTCCGCTGCGGCCGGGGGCGATGGTCGACGTCGTGTTCCACGACCGGGCGCTCAACAATGAGTTGCGCAATTTCGCCAGGGAGATCCTGGTTACGTCGCTGGCGACCGCCGGCGCCACCGGGGCGCTGGTCTATCTGGCGCTGCTCGTGCTGTTCGTGCGCCCGATGCGGCGCATCATCGACAGCATCGCCGCCTTCCGGGCCGATCCCGAGCACGGCACGCCGCTCGACGCCGAGGCGGTCAGTGTGCTCGCCAACGACGAGATGGCGGTGGCCGGACGCGAGCTGTCCGCGATGCAGCAGGAGCTGCGCGCCGCGCTCTGGCGCAACGCCCGGTTGGCCGCGCTCGGCACGGCGGTCGCCAAGGTCGGGCACGATTTGCGGAATATCCTGACCCCGGCGACGATCGCGGCCGAGCGGCTGGCCAACAACCCCGATCCCAAGGTAGCCCGCTCCGGCCAGACGGTCATTCAGGCGGTCGATCGGGCCACCGAACTGGTGCACCAGACGCTCGACTTCGCCCGCGAGGGTCCGCCCGCCGTCGATCGGGCGACGTTCGGACTGCGTGAACTCGTGCGGGAGGCGATCGAGAGCGTGACGGCGGCGATACCGCAACTCGCCGCGCGCAACGACGTGGCACCCGACCTCCAGGTGGAAGCCGACCGGATGCAGCTCTTCCGCGTGCTGCTGAACCTGCTGCGCAACGCCGCGGAAGCCGGCGCCCGCGGCGCGCGCATCGGGGCGGGCCTGGAATCGAACGGCGTCAGCATCCGCATCGAGGATAACGGCCCCGGCCTGCCGAAGCGGGTGCGCGAGAACCTGTTCCGCCCGTTCCTGGGCAGCGCGCGGCACGGCGGCAGCGGCCTCGGCATGGCGATCGCGCGCGACCTGATGCGCGCGCATGGCGGCGACATCGAACTGGTCGCGACCGGTTCGGCCGGAACCCGCTTCCGCCTCGACCTGCCGCTGCCGCAAGCCGCCCGGCAGGCCGCGCCGGAAGCGGGGGAGCCCGTCGGCCCGGACGGAGCGGATTCCGCGGGGAAATGAGCGGCCCGGCCGCCACCTATGCGTCGCAGGGGCCGCCCTACATTTTTTCCTTGATGCCGCTGCGGATCAGCCACCAGTTCACCGGGTATGAGGTGGCGAAGCCGAACCACATCGCAACTTGCATCATGAACCAGAATTCGACGGTGCCGACCTCCAGCGTCGTCCCGATCCCGATGCGGAAAATCACGAAATACGCGATCGCCATGTAGCCGTACATGCCGATCTGCCAGGCCGTCAGCGACAGCGTGTCCGCCTTGATCGCCTGCCAAATCCCGGGCAGCAGCGACAGCCCCCGCATCGGCGCGATGGTGAAATATTGGAACACGATGCCGAAGGCGTACGCGAACAGATAGTCGACGATCCAGGCAGCGAAGATGCGCTCGCGGAAGATGCCGTGCCAGCCGAACGCGACGGCGATGGCCGGAACGGCGAAGACCAGCCACTCCGCGCAGATATCGCCGAGCGTGCAGCCGCTGCCGCAATGCAGCGCGCCGTTGGCGACCATGATCGGAAACGGCGTCAGCCGCTTGTTGGGCGGTTCCTCGCCCCGCTGCATGGCCGCGTGCGCCTTCTCGTGCGTGGCGAGCCGCCCGAAGCTGGCATGCTGCCAGAGGACCCAGAGCGTTCCGAACAGCGCCGTGACCGGCCAGACCACGTTCATGATCCACATGTGTTGCGGATGCCGGATCTCGTCCGCGGCGATGACCAGCGCCGTGATCGCGCCGAGCAGCAGGTAGGCGATGGAGAGGTCGTGAAACCAGGTTGGAATCATCGGGCTGAGGCGCCTCGTTGCCGATCGCGACGGCGGCAGGAGCGCTGCGGCGCGCGCCCGCCCTCTTGCGCGTGAACGAACGATTCCGGCACGGGCTTCATTCCGGAGTGCCGATCGTCGACCCGGCCGGTTCAGCCAACCCAGCGGAACGCGCGCTCCAGTTCCCCCATGCCGTTCGCTGGGTACCAGCGTCCGTGCGCAATAATGATCCGCTCCGGCTGCCAGCGGCGCATCTGGGCCAGCGCCGCCCGCAAGGCCGGCCGATGGCGGCGAAACGAGAGCCGCATGTCGGGCGGCGCCGTACCGCGTGGATCGAGCGGCCCGGTGATGCGAAGCAGGAGCCGGAGCCAGCGGCAGGTAACCCGGTCCAGCTCGAAATTCTCGATCAGGTCGGTGAGGATCAGGGTGCGCGACGCGAGGTGGAAGAACACGGCCTCGCTGAACATGCCGCCCGGCACGAGCAACTGCGCGATCGCCTCGCCCCAGGGAAACGGCGGAGGGGCGCCGAGATCGACGGCCACATCGAGCCGGCTGCCGTCCCAGGCAGGCTCGGCCGCCACGCCGGCGGTGCTGGCGTCCGGCCAGTCGCGCCGCCATGCCGCGAGCCAGGAGGTGTGCAGGCGATTGGGCGCGACCAGGAAGCCCACTGGTCCGAGCGCCGCGATCTCCCGGCGCAGCGTTTCGGTCGGCTCGGTCGGCGAATGCACCCATAGCCGCCCGTCGGGCAGCCGGACGACGGTCATGCGCGTGGTGAACGGCAGGCGCAGCCCGAAATACCGCATGCTGACCTCCGGGCCGTCGACGATCCAGAGGTCGGACGCCACGGGTTTCAGCCGGTTGATCGGCTCGTAGGCGCGGAAGCACGTCATCCTGCCCTCCTGTGCCGAATTGGCGGTGTCCGGGCGTCTTGCCGGAGCAGTTCTGGATTTCGCCGCCGCGTCATCCGGGCTAGGCTTGCCCCATCAAAAACGAATGACCGTCCAAGGAGAACATACATGATGCGAGCCGCATTGGGCCGCGGAGAACTGACCCCGGAGGCACGCCGCACCATCATCGCCGGCTGCATCGGGTTCGCCGTCGATTTCTTCGACATCTATCTCCCCACCCTCGCGATGCTTCCGGTGATGAGCTACTTCGAGCCGAAAGGCCTGAGCCCGGCGGCGAAGACGACGCTTTACTTCTTCACCGTCGCCGCGACGCTGCTCGGCCGCCCGTGCGGGGCCGTCATTTTCGGGCATTGGGCCGATCGGATGGGCCGGCGCCGCACCACCATGATCGCCATCGCCGGCTTCGGCGCGCTGACGTTCCTGATCGGCCTGCTGCCCGGCTACGAGGCGATCGGCGTCTGGGCCATGGTGCTACTGCTGTCCCTGCGGTTCGTCGACGGGGTGTTCATGGGCGGCGAATACACGTCCAACAACACGCTGGCGCTGGAGATGGTGCCGCGCGACCGGCGCGGTCTGGTCGGCGGGATTCTGCAGGGCGCCTATCCGATCGGTTTCTTCTTCGTGTCGGTGGTCACGGCGATCATGCTCGGCGTCACCACCCAGGCGCAGGACTATGCCTGGGGATGGCGGGTCCCGTTCTTCATCGGCGCGGTGCTGGCGTTCCTGTTCCTGTTCTATTATCGCAGCGTGCCGGAATCGCCGCTCTGGCAGGAGGCCGAGAAGAGCGAGGCCCCGCTCAAGGAGTTGATGGCCGGCCCGCACCTCGCCAGCCTCGCCCAGATCATGATCATGATGCTGGGGTTCTGGTTCGCGGCCCAGGCGGCGATCGGCGTGATGCCGGGCATCCTGAAGCAGCATCTGCATATCTCCAGCAAACTGGTCACCAACGGGCTGCTGATCACCAGCTTCGTGCAGTTCTTCGCGTTCGTCGGCGCCGGGCTGCTGAGCCAGGTGATCGGGCGGCGGCGCGCGGTGGTGCTGAGCGGCCTCGCCGTCCTCACCGGCGGCTCCGGCCTTTATGTGGCAACGGTGTCGCACGGGCTCGCCGGCGGACCGCCGGTGCTGACGGTGACGCTCGCCTGCCTGTGCTATCTGCTCGTCATCTCGCCCTGGGGGATGGTCACGACCTACCTGGTCGAGCGGTTCCCGACCCATCTGCGTGCGTCCGGCTACGGCATCGGCTACAGTCTGGCGGTGGTCATTCCGGCCTTCTCCGGCTTCTACATGCTGGGGCTGAAGGCGTTCATGCCGTACGTCTATACGCCGGTGGTGCTGCTGGCCGGCGCCGGACTGCTCATGATCGTCGGCGGACTCATGGGTCCGGAAACCCGGGACGTGGAGTTGCACCTGCTCGACGTGCGCCCCGCGCGCGGCCTCGCCGGCCAGGCCTTGCCGGGAGAGTAGTCTGTCGCGGTTCGCGTAGCCTCTACGCCCGCGAAGGGCCGCGCGGCAACGCAAGTCAAGGCGCGAGGCTGACACGGGCGACGACCGCGCCGTCGCGCAGGTTCAGCACCAGGACGCGGTCCGGTCCGCCGCCGGTGAGTTGCAGCACCAGGCGGTCCCCCGCGGCTTGGCTGCGCGCGATCCGGGTGCCGGCGGGCTCGTGCAACACCACGGGCAGCGGCTCACGCGCCGGGGCGCGGGGCGCGGTGGCGCGATGCACCACGAGCGCGATCATACCCGCGGTGGCCACGAGGATCAGCACCCCCATCGCGACCACCGCCACGATCAATCCGCGCATGCAAGCCACCCTCCCCTCGGTTCGCGATCGGCGTTATGCGCGTTCCCATGCCAGCGAACGGCGCCCCTCCGCCAGCCCGGCCCGCGCCGGAGGCGACCATCCCCGCGCCGGAGGCGAGCGATCAGCCCGCGCCGGAGGCGACCATCCCCGCGCCGGAGGCGAGCATCCCCGCGCCGGAGGCGGAGACATCCCCGCGCCGGAGGCGAGCATTCAGCCCGCGCCGGAGGCGACCATTCATGTCGTCGCCGGGGAAGAGCAGGCGGGCGAGCGGGTCGACCGCTTCCTCGCCGCCGCCATCCCGGAGATGCAGCCGGATGCCCCGCTCAGCCGCTCGCGCGTGAAGGCGCTGATCGAGGCCGGGCGCGCGAGCCGCGACGGCGCGCCGCTCCGCGATCCGGCCGAGAAGGTGCGCGCCGGCGCCCGCTACACGCTGAGCCTGCCGCCGCCCGCCCTGGCGCGGCCCGAGCCGCAGGCGATCCCGCTCGCCATCCTCTACGAGGACGCGGACCTGATCGTGCTCGACAAGCCGGCGGGCCTGGTGGTGCATCCCGCGCCGGGCAACCCCGACGCCACCCTGGTGAACGCGCTGCTCGCGCATTGCGGCGACACGCTGCCCGGGATCGGCGGCGAGCGCCGGCCGGGCATCGTGCACCGGCTGGACAAGGACACCTCGGGGGTGATGGTGGTGGCGAAGACCGAGGCGGCGCTGGCCGCGCTCTCGGCCGACTTCGCCGCGCGGCGCGACCTGGAGCGCGCCTATCTGGCGCTGGCCTGGGGCGTGCCGGCCGCCGCCGAGGGCGCGATCGAGGGCGCCATCGGACGCGACCCGCGCGAGCGCAAGCGCATGGCGGTGCGCGCGCACGGCGGCAAGCCGGCGCTCACCCGCTTCCGCGTGCTGCGCACCTGGCACGGCGCGGTCGCATATCTGCAATGCCGGCTGGAGACGGGACGGACGCACCAGATTCGCGTTCATCTGGCGCACGTGGCGCATCCGATCGTCGGCGACCCGCGTATATCTGAGGCGCATTCCGGCGGCCGCGCGGCAGTTGCCGGACGGGTTGCGCCGCGAGATGCTGGATTTCCCCCGCCAGGCCCTGCACGCCGCCCGGCTCGGGTTCCGCCATCCGCGCACCGGCGCCCGGCTCGCGTTCGAGACCCCGCCGCCGGCTGATATGCGGAGGCTGCTGGCCAGCCTGGATGCCACCGCATGTTGAATTACGGCTGGCTCAGCTTTCTTTTAGTTGACAGGACTTGATTGGTACTGTATACAATGTCTCATTCGGCACGCGTATGGGCGTGGTGTGCCGAATGGACAGTCCGGCGACCATTGGCTGACGCAGGGGTGGTCTCCGGGACGTGAAGGTCCGCACCGCGCCCGGTCCAAGCTGAAGTCGCAACCGGTCTTTGCCTACGCCGTAAGGGTAGGACGAGACGCCGGCCGACGAAAGGAGCCGTCACATGGCCTCTGCCGTCATCAACGTTGCCCCCGAAGGCAACCTCTCGCGCTACCTCCAGGAAATCCGCAAGTTTCCGATGCTCTCCCCCGAGGAGGAGCTGGAGCTGTCCCGCCGCTGGCGCGACACGGAAGATATGGAGGCTGCGCACAAGCTTGTCACCTCCCATTTGCGGCTGGTGGCGAAAATTGCCATGGGATACCGCGGCTACGGCCTGCCGCTCGGCGAGCTGATCAGCGAGGGCAATGTCGGCATGATGCAGGCGGTGAAGCGGTTCGACCCGGACCGCGGGTTCCGCCTGGCCACCTACGCCATGTGGTGGATCCGCGCCGCCATCCAGGAATACATCCTGCACTCGTGGTCGCTGGTGAAGATGGGCACCACGGCGGCGCAGAAGAAGCTGTTCTTCAACCTGCGCCGGCTGAAGGGCCAGATGGCCGCGATCGAGGAGGGCGATTTGCAGCCCGAGCAGGTGGCCAAGATCGCCCACATGCTGGACGTGCCCGAGCAGGACGTGGTGAGCATGAACCGCCGCCTCGCCGCCCCGGACCACAGCCTGAACGCGCCGGTGCGCAGCGACTTCGAGGGCGAGTGGCAGGATTGGCTGGTCGACGAGGCCGAGAGCCCGGAACACACGATCGCCGAATCCGAGGAGCTGACCGGGCGCAAGGCGCTGCTGGCGACGGCGCTGACGACCTTGAACGACCGCGAGCGGCACATCCTGATCGAGCGCCGCCTGCAGGACAACCCGACCACGTTGGAGGAGCTGTCCCAGCAGTACAACATCTCGCGCGAGCGGGTGCGCCAGATCGAGGTGCGCGCGTTCGAGAAGCTGCAGAAGGCGATGCGCACGCAGGTCGCCGAACGCCGCTTCGCCCAGCACGCCGCGGCCTGAGCCGCGGCGCCGCCGCGGTCGGCCTCCTCCCCTTACCGGCGAAAGCCGGTATCCACTATGCCCTCGGCTCTGCCCGGTACGGGTCTCCTGGGAATCTCTGCACGGGTCATCCTGCAAGCTCACGCAATGCGCTCTCGCGCTTGCTCCACGGGATCGGATGAACGTCGTAGCTGGTCAAGGCTTCCAGGACCCCTTGGGACACTGGCTGTTCCGTATCGTTCAGCATCGCATAGGCACGTGAATCGGGCGGACGCACTTCTTTTGTATCGATCCAGGCGAAGGCAATCGCCTGCGCTGTATCGCGGTGTGGCCGGTTGACGGCCCTCACGATGCGCTCCGGCTCCCGTCTCGATTTGGGTATGGCGAAATCGAACAGATGATCGTATCCGCTCTTACCGGTAAATTTCACTCGCGGCGTGTAGCGGATTTCATGCTGATCCAGCCAGACGGCAACGTCCTCGAAGAAGATGCCGGCGACCATCGGTGCAGCCAGATAGAACATGTCGTTGACGGCGAGAATTGACTGCACAAGGTTGTGCTTGCGCACCGAGAAATTCTCGGGCGAAGCGTGGACCTCCAGAGCCGAATCGTGTAGGTGCACTCCGAACCCGGCCAAGGTTGTTCTGAGTAAATCCTTACGCCTTGGGGAATCGAGTTTGCATCCGGTCTGCTCCAAGTCATTGACCGTATAGCCATCGTCGGTGAGAAGCAGGCCGCCGTTGGTTTTTTTCGCGTATATCTGAACGTAGTCGTTGTGCCGATCAAGATACGGTGTGGTGATCTCTACCCAGCCGTCGATCTGGCGTAGAACGGTCTTGTCCTTCAGCCATCCGCGGTAGTTATCCAGAAGCCGTCGGACCTCCTCAATCATGCAAGCAATGTGCGACGCACGTCCGGCGGCTGCGTGATATTGCAGAACCGCAGGAAGTCCTGGTACGTCGTCCACAGATCGACGGGGTTTCGGAATTTCTGGGTCGGAAGCGGGATAGCACACTTATCGCCGTAGCCCTCGCGGTGTAGGTGCAAGTGCGGCGCTGCAATCTCCTGATCGTCAGGGTTGCGATGCGGAGCACCGCCGAAATCGAGCCGGGCAAGCACGATCACCTGGCGGGCTCGGTTCTGCATCTTGATCTTACGCAAGTCTATGCGGCCGCAACTCAGGTCGAGCATGAATTGCTCGTGCTTGTCGGGCAAATGCAGCGGCAGACTGACCGCCTCCCCACACATGGGGAAGTCGCAAACCGCTTCGTTGGCGCGGTGCTTTTCCATCGCGAGTAAGGCATCTGCTTCGGCCTGAGCCAGATTTGCATCCGCCACAATCCGCCCTCCAACTCCCCACTCCGTGCCGCGTCCCGCGCGGATTGCGCCTCCCGTAGGATGGCTTGAGCCCAAGTCAGCGTGCAGCGATGGGTTTCGCTGCGCTCAACTCACCCTGCATCGGCGGAACGCAGCGCTTCGCTCGGAAACCCTTCCGAGCGCCGTGTTACGCCTTCCGCCGATCCGGAATCCGCATGCCGATTTGCTGGAACGCGGTCAGGATCAGGCACACCGCGCCGAGCGCGATCGCGCCGCGCCTTCCCTCCGCCACGCCGCCCAGCATGGTGGCCAGCACCGTGCCGACCAGTTCCGCCGACAGAATGTTGTTCGCCCGCGCGATGGCATGGCCGCGATACAGCGAGCGCGCCGCCTCCTGCGCCGAGCCGCCCCAGCCGGTCACCGCCCAGGTGTCGAACAACGCCAGCGCCGGGTCCGGGATGAACACCGAGCGGGTCTCCGACACCACCCGGGTCTCGGCGATGCTGCGATGCACGTCCTCGCGCGTCACCGTGCCGTCGATCACGGTGACGAACGGCTTCACCTCCGCCGGGATCGCGTCGATCAGCCGCGCGATCCGCTCCGGCACGCGGCGCGGATACGCCTCCGGCCGATACGATTCCGCGTTCACCACCGTGTGGACGCGCCGCTCGCACACCACGCTCACCCGGTTCTTGGTGCGCGTGGTGATGGTGCGGCCACGGAATATGTCGCCGGTGCGGGTTTCGCTGCGCGTCAGCTCCAGCTTGTCCTCGTCCACGCGGAAGAAGTGGTAGCGCAGCGCGCGCGGATTGAACCACTCGATGACGCTGACGTCCTCGTCCTCGGCGAGCATGTGCATCCACGCGGCGATGCTTTGCTCGAGCTGGCCGACATCGGCGTGGAACTGCTCGCGCAGCCGCCGCGACAGCGCGGGCGCATCCAGCCGCAGCGCCTCGGGGCCGAGATCGAGCGTCGGGTGGTGGTCGATATCGGCGATCTGCGCGACGATGCGCTCCAGGAACTCCTGCGCGGTCGCCTGGTCGGGTGCGGCGCGCGCCCGCACCGCCGCCTCGATGGTCTTGCGGAACGCCGTGCGATAGCGCGCCAGCAGTTCGAGGTCGTGGCCATAGGCGTGGTAGACCGCCTCGCGCGTCGCCTCGGGGGCAAGTGCGGCGAGCTTGGATTCGCGTTCCAGCGCCTTGCCGAGCGCGCGCATCTGCTCCGGCACGCCCATGTGCAGGAGCGCGTCCGGCGTGCTGGCCGCATCGCCGTAGGTGCGGCCGCCGATGATCAGCTTGAGCCCGTCCTCGGTGACGCGAGGGACCGAGGGATCAACGAGTTTCATCGCCCACTCCCGCTGTCAGGCCCGGCCCCGGCCGGCGCCGGGTGATCCGGGGATCGCCAGGGCTCCCCGCGAGCGGAGCGCGCGGGGCAGCCCACCATGCGGGCACTAAACCACTTTTTCGGCGAAACGAGTATTCAAATCCGCAAGCGGCACCGGGATTTCCGGCCGGGCGGCGGCGCCGGCCCCGCGCAGCAGCGCCTTGCGCGCCTGCCACTCGGCCCCGGGCTCGAGGGCTTCCAGGAACCGCACATCGCCGCCGCCGAACACGGCGATCGGAAGGCCGTCGCGGTAGAGCAGCCGGTTGCCCGCGAGCGCCGCGAGCTTCGGCCCGGGCGTGAGGATGCCGGCCAGGTTCAGCGGATCGGCCCCGGAGAGCGAGACGAAGGCACCATCGGCCGGCTTGCGCCTAACGTCGCGCAGCGCGCCGACGGCATCCGCCAGCGCGTATTGCTCGCCGGAGAAGCCGGCCACGAAGCGGCCGCCGCGGATCTCGCCGCGCGCCTCCAGGCGGCGATAGACACGCAGCAGGTCGCGCCAGGGCGGCAGCCAATCCGCCTCGCGCTCCAACAGCCGCCAGAACACCACGCCGTATCGGCGCAGCAAAGCGCGCGCCACGTGTTCGACGGCCGGGCCAATGGTTGCGGGGTCGCGGCGGCGGCGCGGCGGGCGAGCGCCCAGCGGCCCGCGTCCTCCATGCCGTTGCCGATGACGCGCCGCCGCCGGCGCGCGCCGCCGTACGGTTTGCGCTGCTCCGAGGGCACCAGCAGCGCCCGCAGCCCGGCGAAACTGTCCGAGGCGACCAAACCGAGCGCCACCAGCTCGGCCAGCGCCTCCTCCACCTGGGTGCGCAGCAGGCCGCTGGCATGGACGAGTTCGTCGAAGAACGAGGCCCCGTGCTGGCGGATCGCGTCGAGCACCGCGGCGGCGCGCGGGCTCGGCGCGGCTGCGTCGGGTTGCGGCGACAAGCCCGTCCAGAACGGCGCGTTCCGGCGCGGCAACAGCGTGATCGGGGTCGTGCGAACCGGACTTGGCCCGCGCTCCGCCCCGTTCGCTCGCGCCACGCGCGGCGACAGCCGGGACCATGCGACGCGTCCGGCGAGGCACGCGTCGTCCAGCCAGGCCGGTTCGTAATCGGCGACGCGAGCGGGCAGGATGTCGCTCTCCCACGCGCTTGCCGCGGCCTCGAAGCCCTCGAGCTGGGCAACCACCACGCCGATTGCTTCCGGCCCTTCCAGCCGGTCGTCGGCCGTGACCCGCTGCCAGGAGAGCAGGAAGCGCAGGAAATCGCGCGCCGCGACCGGCTCGATCTCGGCGCGCAACCGCTTGACGGTGTAGCGGTGAATGCGCGCCAGCAGCCGCCGTTCGCACCATTCCTCCTGCGGCGCGCCGGGAGTGAACCGGCCCCGCATGGCGAAACCCTCGGTTTCCAGCGCGGCCAGCGCCGCGGCAATGTCGTCGGTTCCCAGCCCCACCGGCGCGGCCAGCGCGGCTTGCGTCACCGGCCCCAACCCCTCCAGCCGCCCGCGCAGGATATCGACCAGGGCCGCATCGGCCGACCAGTTCGTGTCGCCGCACTCGGCCGGGGGGGCGATCGCGGGCGTCAAGCGCGCCTCGGGCCACAGCGCGCGAAACTGCGGCACCCGCTCGGCCGCGATCCAAAGCGCCGTTCCCTCGACCCGCGCCACCCGCCCCTGCCCGGCCAATTGGCTCAGGCATTCGGTCCAGCCCGCTCCGGAGGCGGCCTCGCCCTCGGTCAGAAAGCCGAGCCAGACCAGCGCATCGGCCAGTTCGTCCGCGTTCGCCGCGTCCGGCCAGGCTTCGGCGCGCACGCGGGCGATTGCTTCCGGGTCGAGCCGGCCCAAATCGGCGGCCTCCTCGGGCGCCAGCCAGCGGCGGCTCATCACCGCCTGGGTGCGGCGCTCCTCCAGTGGCGCATCGTCAAGATAGGCGTAAGGCCGCGCCGCCAGCACCTCCAGCGCCAAGGGCGAGGGCTCGGTCAGGTCGCACGCGACCACGCGAACCGCGCCGGTCTCAATCGCCCGCAGCAGCCGTTCCAGCCCCGCCAGGTCCATCGCATCGGTCAGGCAGTCGCCGATGCTCTGGCGCACCAGCGGGTGATCGGGGATTTCCCGTTCGCCAACCAGGTTCTCGGCGCAGGCGAGTTGATCGGGAAATACCGCGGCGACCAGGTCCTCCGCCTCCATGCGCGCGATTTGCGGCGGCACCTTCTTGCCGCCGCGGAAGCGCGGCAGGGCGAGGGCGACGCCGGCGACCCAGCGCCAGCGCGTGGCGAACATCGGCGCATCGAGCAGCGCCTGGGTCAGCACCTGCGCGCACGCTGGCGGCGTGCAGGTAGCGCGCCACCTCGGCGAGATCGAAGCTGTGCACCGTCGTAAGCGAGAGCACGATATTGTCTTCGGTCGCCGCCGCTTGCAGCTCGAAATTGAACTTGCGGCAGAACCGTTTGCGCAGCGCCAGCCCCCAGGCGCGGTTGACGCGGCTGCCATAGGGCGAATGGATGACGAGTTGCATCCCGCCGGCTTCGTCGAAGAAGCGCTCGAACACGATCGTTTCGTGCGTGGGCAAAACGCCCAGCGCCGCGCGCGCCGCCGCGAGATATTCGACGATCTGCAAGGCGGCGGGCTCGCCGATGCCGATCGCGTCCAGCCAGCGCAACGCGCCGTCCGCCGCGGCATCGCCGGCGAGCCGATCGGCGATCGTGCCGCGCAGACGCGACACCGATTGCGACAACTCGTCGCTGCGCCCCGGCGCCTCGCCGAGCCAGAACGGAATGCTCGGCGGCTGGCCATGCGCGTCCTCCACGCGCACCACCCCGCGCTCGACCCGGATGATCCGGTACGACGTGTTGCCGAGCTGAAAAACGTCGCCGGCCAGGCTTTCGACGGCGAAATCCTCGTTCACCGTGCCGATGAAGTGGTTTTCCGGTTCCAGGATCACCTGGTAGTCGGCGGTGTCCGGAATAGTGCCGCCGGACGTCAGCGCGGTGAGGCCGCGCGCCGCGCCGGCCGCGCAACATGTGGTTCACCGCGTCGCGGTGGATCAGCGCGCCGCGCCGGCCGCGGCTCGTGGCGAAGCCCTCGGCCAGCATGTGCGCGACGGCGGTAAAATCCGTGCGCGGCAGGGCACGAAACGGCCAGGCGCGGCGGATCAGCCGGTACAGTTCGTCCTCGTTCCAATCCCGCGCGGCCACTTCCGCAACGATCTGCTGCGCCAGCACATCGAGCGGCTGCTCGGGAATCGACAGCCGGTCCAGTTCGCCGCGGCGCACGGCGTCGATCAGGGCGGCGCACTCGACCAATTCGTCGCGCGACAGCGGATAGAGCCGCCCCTTCGGCGTACCGCCGACCGCGTGGCCGGAGCGGCCCACCCGCTGCAAGAAACTGGCGATGGAGCGCGGCGAGCCGATCTGGCAGACGAGATCGACGTCGCCGATGTCGATGCCGAGTTCGAGCGAGGCCGTCGCGACCAGCGCCTTCAGCGCGCCGCGTTTCAGGCGCTGCTCGGCGTCGAGCCGCTGCTCCTTGGCGAGACTGCCGTGATGCGCCGTGACCTGATCCTCGCCGACGCGCTCGGAAAGCTGCCGTGTCACCCGCTCGGCGAGGCGGCGGGTGTTGACGAAGATCAGCGTCGTGCGGTGCGCGGCGATCAGGGCGGCGATGCGATCGTAGATCTGGGTCCAGACCTCGGCCGACATGACCGCTTCGAGCGGCGCGTCCGGCACCTCGATCGCGAGGTCGCGCGCGCGGCTGTGGCCGGTGTCGATGATGGTGCAATCCGCATCGTTCCCGGTTCCAGGACCCGCGCGATCCCCCTCACCCCCGACGCGGGGGAGGACGCGGGAGCGGAAGGCGCTCCTGCTTCCCCTCTCCCCCCGCAAGGGGAAGAGGACGGCTGAGGGGGTCGGGCCGCGACGACGACGCGCCGGCTCCCACCAGAAACCGCGCCATCGTCTCGATCGGCTTCTGGGTGGCGGACAGGCCGATACGCAAGAGCGGCGCCTCGCACAGCGCCTGCAGGCGCTCCAGTGAAATCGCCAGATGCGCCCCGCGCTTGTTCGGCGC
The DNA here is from genome assembly GCA_963761015.1 of uncultured Alphaproteobacteria bacterium. GTDB lineage: Bacteria > Pseudomonadota > Alphaproteobacteria > Acetobacterales > Acetobacteraceae > CAVXFL01. Next base: position 220,946 of record CAVXFL010000016.1, on the reverse strand, counting down.
GAGCGCATGGATCTCGTCCACGATCACCGTCCGCGTGGTCGCCAGCATCTTCGCGCCCGGACTGCGAGCCGAGCAGGATGTACAGCGATTCCGGCGTGGTGACGACGATATGCGGCGGCGAGCGGCGGGCACGCGCGCGTTCACCCGCCGGCGTGTCGCCGGTGCGCACCCAGGTGCGGATTTCCACGTCCGGCAAGCCGCGTGCGCGCAGTTCCTCGCGGATGCCAGCCAGCGGCACTTGCAGGTTGCGCTGGATATCGTTCGACAGCGCCTTCAGCGGCGAGACATAGACAACCTGCGTCGCGTCACCGAGCCCGAATTCCAGCCCTTGCCGCACCAGATCGTCGATCGCGGCGAGAAACGCCGCCAGGGTCTTCCCCGATCCGGTCGGCGCCGCGATCAGCGTGTGCCGCCCGGCCTTGATCGCCGGCCAGGCGTCGGCCTGCGCCGGGGTCGGTGCGGCGAAATGCCGGTCGAACCAGGCGGCGACGGCGGGATGGAACAGGGCGGCAGTGTCGACGAGGGACAGCATGGACGGAGGAACATATAGCGCACCCGGGGCTTGACGCCGTAGGGCGCCGCGCATTTCTGCTGGCCATGCCCAAGGACAAGCCGCCCCGCCCGCGTCCGAACGCAACCCCAGGGTCGATCGCCGCCAAAACCGCCCGCCAGGAGCGCGAGGCGGCGGCGCTCCGCGCGAATCTCAAGAAGCGCAAGGGACAGGCAAGGGCGCGGGAAGGCGTCTTATCCGGCGAAAGCCGCGACCCACGGTCGGGCGGCACGGTTAGCGCCAAGTCCGAACAGCGGTAGCGCGGCTCGATGGGTCGCGGCTTTCGCCGGGACAGATGGGAGCGCGAAACTTGTTTCCGGGGAGCGCCGCAGGCTAGACCACCCGGGCTACGCCGGAGTCGCCGCCGATGCCGATCATGCCCGACCACTGGATCCGCCGCATGGCGGCCGAACGCGGCATGATCGAGCCGTTCGTCGAAACGCAGCGGCGTGAGGGCGTCATCAGCTACGGCCTCTCCAGCTACGGCTACGACGCCCGCGTCTCCGACGAATTCAAGATTTTCACCAATGTCGATTCCGCCGTGGTCGACCCGAAAGCGTTCAGCCCGAACAGCTTCGTCGATCGCCGAGCGCCCGTGTGCATCATCCCGCCCAACAGCTTCGCGCTCGGCCATACGGTGGAATATGTCCGGGTGCCGCGGAACGTCTTGGTCATCTGCCTCGGAAAATCGACTTACGCGCGCTGCGGCATCATCGTGAACGTCACGCCGCTGGAACCGGAATGGGAAGGTCAGGTGACCATCGAAATCAGCAACACCACGCCGCTGCCGGCAAAGATTTACGCCGGCGAAGGCATCTGCCAGTTCCTGTTCCTGCAAGGATCATCCGAATGCGAGACGAGCTATGCCGATAGGGCGGGCAAATACATGCGCCAGCGCGGCGTCGCGCTGCCGCGGCTCTGAGCCCGCCTGATGGACCGCATCGTCATCCGCGGCGGCCGGCCGCTCTCCGGCAAGATCCCCGTCGGCGGCGCGAAGAACGCCACGCTGCCGCTGATGGCGGCCGGCCTGCTCACCGACGAGCGGCTGCTGCTCACCAATGTCCCGCTGCTCGCCGACATCCGCACGATGGCCGATCTGATCGCACAACACGGCATCGCGGTGGACAAGGCGACGCCGGACGGGCGCGCGCTGTCGCTGGGCGGCGCGATCACCAATGTGGAAGCGCCCTACGACATCGTCCGCAAGATGCGCGCTTCGGTCCTGGTGCTCGGGCCGCTCCTGGCGCGCGTCGGCGAGGCGCGCGTTTCGCTGCCCGGCGGCTGCGCCATCGGCACCCGCCCGATCGACCTGCACCTCAAGGGCCTGGAGCAGATGGGCGCCGAGATCCGCCTCGACGGCGGTTACGTCCACGGCCGTGTGCCGCGCGGCGGCCGGCTCAGGGGCGCGAACATCGTGTTCCCCTTCGTCTCGGTGGGCGCGACCGAGAACCTGCTGCTGGCGGCCAGCCTCGCCGACGGCGAGACCGTGCTCGCCAACGCCGCGCGCGAGCCGGAAATCGCCGACCTCGCCGAGTGCCTGAACGCCATGGGCGCCCGCATCACGGGGGTCGGCACCGACCGGCTGACGGTGGCGGGCGTTGCGCGCCTGCACGGCGCCGAGCACGCCATCATCGCCGACCGGATCGAGGCCGGCACGTATGCCTGCGCCGCCGCCATCACCGGCGGCAGCCTGTGGCTGCAGAACGCGAAGGTCGGCGCATCTCGCCGCGCTCGCCCGCGCGCTGCGCGAGGCCGGGGTAGAGATGGCGGACGCGGACGGCGGGATCAGCGTGCGCCGGCTGAACGGGCTGCGCGGCGTGGACGCCATGACCGAGCCCTATCCCGGTTTCGCCACCGACATGCAGGCGCAATTCATGGCGCTGATGTCGGTCGCCGAGGGCGCGGCGCTGGTGACCGAGACGATTTTCGAGAACCGCTTCATGCACGTCCCCGAACTGAACCGCATGGGCGCGCGCATCAACGTGCACGGCGCCTCCGCCATCGTGCGCGGGGTGCCGGCGTTGTCGGGCGCGCCGGTGATGGCGACCGACCTGCGCGCCTCGGTGTCGCTGGTGCTGGCGGGTCTGGCCGCGCGGGGCGAGACGGTGGTGAACCGCGTGTATCACCTCGACCGCGGCTACGAATCGCTCGAACAGAAACTCGCGGCCTGCGGCGCCGACATCGAGCGGGTAGCGGACCAGGCCAAGACCGCCTTCCCGGGGCCCTGAGTGCCGCGTGCTGCCAGCGCGCGGGGTCTTCGGATCGGAAAACCAGGCGATAGGACGCTTGCCTCCGGCCGCCGCCGCTCCTAATAAGGCGCGTCGGCTCGCCCCGAGGCCGGGGGCGAATTTGCTGCCTGTCCCGTTCGTCTAGAGGCCCAGGACACCGCCCTCTCACGGCGGCAACAGGGGTTCGAATCCCCTACGGGACGCCAAGCAATTTCAAGGGCTTAGATCACTCTCAGCCGGCAGCCCGGCCGGCCATACGGCAAAATTTACGGCAGACGCGCACGGAAGCGGGCGGGGGTTCACGGTGCGTTGTCATGACGGCCATGCCTCGCGCGGCGCTCACGGCCGGGCACTTACCCGCTACGGCTTGCCCGCGGTCTTGTTCCTGCTATGTTCTATCCTCGTGGAATCGAGGAACCCCGACCGACTTCCGCAGACGGGCATGTTGCGGCTCGGCCGCCCCGGCCACGTCTGGATTGCCAGGTGCCCATCTTGCGGCCGGAAATCCCTACTCCCGACGGATCGCATTCTCGCGCGGTTCGGCGAGCGTGTCCCGCTGGGCCACGCCGCCCTGCACCTGAAATGCGCGGGATGCGGTCGGCGTGGGGCTAAGGCTTACCTGGGCGAACTGCCGGAGCCAGGTGCGGGCTCGGCGTGAGGCGGTCTTGAACCGGGCGCCGCCGAGTCGGCAGGGCGCTCTGACCCTCGCCGCGGCAGCGGTTTCGCTGGCGGTTACCTCAAACGGCCCCGGTAGGATCATGCCAGTAGGGGTTGCCCCCAATTACCGGACGGGCACGACCACGGTCGGCGCCGGCCGCACGACAACCCGCGGAGTACGCCTCACGATCACGCGCGGAGCGGGTTTGACGACCACGACGTGCGGTCGGCGAACGTGATGGCCGCGGATGAACCGTCCGCCCGCCCAGTGTCCTGGGATCCACTCCGCGGCGTGTGCCGGCACCGCGCAAACCAGCAGCATTGCGAACCCGGCCGCCATGGCCAGCGATTTGCCGATCGATTTCATCCGCAATCTCCCGCTCTGAATTTCGTCTCAGTTCATCCGAAACTCGTTACGTGAGCCGGGGTTCCCTGGCTCATCCGTGTTGGCACGGGACCTCTCGGGTCACGTCCTGCGCGAAGCGGCCTTCCCCCATAATCCCTACAGAACGCCACCGGGCCGCGTGCCCACAGTCCCTCCACGCCCGGCACACGATTTCGGCCCCGATCCCTAAACCAGCAGCGTGAAGCTGTCCACCGTCAGGGGCGCACGCCAGCTTCTGGGGCAAATTCGAGCGCCGTTGACAGCTCGTGTCGAGCGCGGGAAGGGTTGGCGCATGGTCCGACGCGAGGCGGCGTTTCTGTTCGACCTGGACGGCACGCTGGTGGACAGCGTCTATCAGCACGTGCTGGCCTGGACCGAGGCGCTGGACGAGGAGGGGATCGAACTCTCGGTCTGGCGCATCCACCGCAAGATCGGCATGAGCGGCGGATTGTTCACCAACCAGCTGCTGCGCGAGACCGGCATCGCCGATATCGGCCCGGAGCGCGTGGAGCGGCTGCGCGGGCGCCACGCCGCAGCTTATCTGCGCCACTCCTCGCGGGTCCGCCCCCTGCCCGGCGCACGCGAACTGCTCGCGCATTTGACGACGTTCGCAATTCCCTGGGCCATCGCCACCAGCGGGCGGATGAAGACGGCGAGCGCCAATCTGGCGGCGCTCGGGGTCGATCCGCAGCAATGCCCGGTGATCACGCGCGATCAGGTGAAATACGCCAAGCCCGACCCAGACCTGTTCATCGCGGCGGCCGAGCGGTTGGGCGCCAATATCGAGGATTGCGTGGTGGTCGGCGATTCGATCTGGGACATGCTGGCGGCGCGGCGGGCGCGCGCGCTCGGTGTCGGCTTGATGTCGGGCGGATACGGCGTGGACGAGTTGGAACGCGCCGGCGCCGCGCGGGTGTACGAGGACCCGGCCGACCTGCTGCGCCATCTCGACGAGGTCGGCGGCCGGCGCTGATCCGTCGCGTGCCCGGAACGGCAGGTCGCGCGTCAGTTCGCTCCCTTCCACGACACAAAAAAAGCGCCGCCGGGTTGCCCCGGCGGCGCTGCGAGAGACGCGGCTAGGCCGCGAGGGTCAGGTCGCGAGCTGGTTGCCGATCGGCAGGTCGCGGATGCGCTTGCCGGTCGCCGCGAAGATCGCGTTGGCCAGGGCCGGGGCGAACGGCGGCACGCCCACCTCGCCGACACCGCTCGCCGGCACCTCGATCGCCGCCGGCACGATGTAGACGTTGGTGACCTGCGGCGTGTCGTCCATCCGCACCATCTGATAGGTGTCGAAGTTCTTCTGCTGCGCCCGGCCTTCCTTGAACGTGATCTCGCCGAACTTCGCGAGCGTGAGGCCCATGACGGCCGCGCCCTCGATCTGCGAGACGATACGCTCCGGGTTGACGTGCCAGCCGCAGTCGATCGCGGTGTCGACGCGCGGAACCGTAACCCGGCCCTTCTTGTCGACCGCCACTTCCACGACCGTCGCGACGTAGCTCAGGAAGCTGCGGTGCCCCGCGATGCCCATGCCATGTCCCGGCGGCAGCTTCCGCTGGCCCCAGCCGGACTTCGCCGCCGCCAGTTCGATCACGTGCCGCATGCGGGCAGTGTCGTACGGGTAGGTCGAGACCGGGTCGCCGTAATTCCAGAAATCCTTGACCGCGCCGAACTTGCTCGGATCAAGCACGCGCGGCGGGCCGATGATTTCCAGCAGCATGTCCTTCGGGTCGCGTCCCGTGGCGTGCGCCAGTTCGGCGATGAAGGACTGCACGGCGAAGGCGTGCGGAATGTTGGAGACCGAACGGAACCAGCCGACCCGCGTGTGCGCGTGGCAGGACGGGTTCTCGCAGCGGAAGTTGGGAATGTCGAACGGCAGGTCGACAAACCCCATCCCGAGCTCGAACGGCGCTTCGTGATCGGCGCCCTTCTTGAACGTCGACATGATCGTCGGCGCCACGCTGCGATGCCGCCAGGCCACCACCTTGCCGTTGTGGTCGAGGCCGGCGTCGATCCGCTCGTACCGACGTGGTGTGGTAGAAGTCGTGCTGCAGATCGTCCTCGCGCGTCCAGGTCACCTTCACCGGCACGCCGAGTTCCTTCGACAGCAGCGCCGCTTCCAGCACGTAGTCGCACTTCGACTTGCGCCCGAAGCCGCCGCCCAGCAGGGTGACGTTGACCTTCACCTTGTCGTACGGAAGGCCGAGCGTCTTGGCGAGGTCGTCGTGCGTGCCGCCGGGGCTCTGTACCGGCGCCCAGACCTCCGCCTTGCCGTCCTTCACGAACGCCAGCGCCGTGGGAACCTCCATCGGCGCGTGGGCGAAGTGCGGCTCGTAGTATTCGGCGCTGATCACCTTGGCGGCCGACTTCAACGCGCCCTCGGCGTCGCCGTCGTTACGCACCACCAGGCCGGGCTGCCGCGCCGCCGCCTGCATCTGCTGGCGGAACTTCTCGGTGTCGTAGTCCTTGTTCGGCCCGTCGTCCCAGACGATCTTCAGCTTGTCGCGGCCCTTGATCGCCGCGCCGGTGTTGCGCGCGATCACCGCCACGCCGCCGAGCGGCTGGAACTTGGAGGGCCACGGCCAGCCCTTCACTTCCATCACCTTCTCGACGCCGGGCACCTTCATCGCCTCGGACCCGTCGAACGAGACGAGCTTGCCGCCGACCACGGGCGGGCGGGCGATCACCGCGAACTTCATCCCCGGCAGCTTGGCATCGATGCCGTAGGTCGCGTGACCGGTGGTGATGTCGTGCAGGTCGACGATCGAGACCGAGCCGGTGCCGATGTAGCGGTACGAGGCCGGGTCCTTGAACTTCAGCTTGTCGGCCGCCGGGGTGGGCAGCTTGGCCGCGGCGTCGGCAAGCTCGCCGTAGCCGAGACGACGCCCGGAGCCGTGGTGGATCACCTGGTGGTTGCGCGCCTCGACCTCGCCGACATCGACGCCCCACTGCTGGGCCGCCGCCATCTCCAGCATCGTCCGCGCCGCCGCGCCGCATTGGCGCATCGGCTGGAAGAAGTGGCGCATGCTGCGCGAGCCGTCGGTATCCTGGTTGCCGTAGACTTTCTCGTCACCCGGCGCCTGGACCACCTTCACGCGGCCCCAATCCGCCTCCATTTCGTCGGCGACGACCATCGGCAGGCTGGTGCGCGGGCCCGGACCCATTTCGGCGCGGTGCGCGTAGATATGCACCATGCCGCTCGGATCGATGTGAACGAAGACGTGCGGATCGCTCACCACGCCGCCCGGCATCTTGTCGGCGCCGGTCTTCCACAGGAACGCGCCTTCGCTGGCCGCCGCATGGGCGTCCGTCGGTAGCAGCCTCGCCGCGAGGACCAGACCGCCCGCCGAAGCCATCCCCTTGAGGATGCCGCGGCGGCTGACATTGTCGATCATGTATGTCATGTCACGCTCCCGTGGCTGCGAGGCGGATCGCCGCCTCGATGCGCTGGTAGCACCCGCAGCGACAGATATTCCCCGCCATCGCGGTGTGGATTTGCTCGACCGACGGGTTCGGAGTTCTGCGTCAGCAGCGCCGAGGCCTGCATGATCTGGCCGGCCTGGCAGAAGCCGCATTGCGGCACGTTCACCGCGCGCCAGGCGCGCTGAACCGGGTGGTCGCCCTTCGGGTCGAGACCTTCGATGGTGACGACGTCCTTGCCGGAGGCGTCCGCCATCGTGACGATGCAAGAACGGACCGCCTGTCCGCTCAGATGCACGGTGCAGGCGCCGCACAGGGCTTCCCCGCAGCCGAATTTGGTTCCGGTCAGGCCGACTTCGTCTCTGAGGTACCACAGCAGCGGAAGCGTCGGGTCCCCATCGAACGATTGCTCCTGCCCGTTGACGCGCAGAGTGATCATCGTTCAGCTCCGTAATGTTGCCAAAATGCGGTTGGAGGGCGGCACAGGGCCGCCCCCTCCGTCAGTTTCGAGTGGCTTCTAGCGGCCGTTAGTGATTTACCGCAAACACCCATACCACTCCGCCCTGCGGCGCGTCCGGGTTCACGTGAAGCTTGGTCTTGGACAGGCCGTCGGTGATGCGCTGACCATCGACGCCCCAGCCGGCCTGCACGGCGATGTATTCCTTGCCGTCCACCGAGAAGGCGGTCGGCATGCCGATGATGCCCGAGTTCAGGCGCATCTGCCACAACAAATCGCCGGTCTTCGTGTTGAAGGCGCGGAAGAAGCGATCGTCGCTGCCGCCGATGAAGGTCAGGTCGCCGCCGGTCGTCAGCACCGAGCCGAACAGCATGGTCGGGTAGTTATGCTGCCATACCTTCTTGCCCTTGTTCAGATCCCACGCCTGCAGTTCGCCGATGTGGTCGCCGATCGGCCGCAGCAGCAAGCCGTTCGGATCGGTTCCGAGCCAGAGCTGGCCAGGAACGTACGGCTCCACCCGCCCTTCCATCTGGCCGCACATGTCGTTCTGCGCGGGGATGACGAGCAGCTTGTTGGAGTCGGCGTAAGACGCGGACAGCCAGTCCTTGCCGCCCCAGAGCGAGGGGCAGAAGTAGATCAGCTTGCCGATGACCGGCTTGTGCTCCGGATTATAGCTCGGCCGGCCGGTCTTGGGATCGATGCTCGCGAACGCGTCCTGGTTCACGAACTTCTGCGACGCGACGTAGTCGATCGATTCCGGACCCTGCTTCAGCACCCAGAGGTAGCCGTCGCGCGCCGGATGCACGAGATAGTCGCCCGACTTGCCGTTCACGTCCATGTTGACCAGCATCGGCGGGTCGATCTCGTCCCAGTCCCAGGAATCGTTCCACTGGTACTGGAAGTGCGACTTCAGCTTGCCGCTGCCGGGATCGAACGCGATCGTCGAGGTGGTGTAGAGGTTGTCGCCGGGATGCGACGGGCCGGGCCACGGCGACGGGTTGCCGACGCCCCAGTAAACCGTCTTGCTGCCCGGATCGTAGCTGCCGCCGATCCATGCGCCGCCGCCGCCGGTCTTCCAGGCGTCGGACTTCCAGGTGTCGTGGCCCTGCTCGCCCGGCGCCGGAATGGTGTAGGTGCGGTAAAGCTGATGGCCGTCATTGGCGTCGTACGCCGCGACATAACCACGGATACCGTATTCACCGCCGGATACGCCGATGATCACCTTGCCGTCGACGACCAGCGGCATCAGGGTCGTGTAGTAGCCCTTGCGGTAATCGTCGACGGTCTTGCTCCAGTCCACCTTGCCGGTGCGCGCGTCGAGCGCGACCACCTTGGCGTCGGTCTGCGCCAGGAACACCCGGTCGCCCCAGAAGCCGACGCCGCGGCTGGTGGGATGCAACTGGAACAGATCCTCGGGCAGCTTCGCCTTGTAGCGCCAGAACAGGTCGCCGGACTTGGCGTCGATCGCCAGCACCTGGTCCTGCGGGGTGGCGACGAACATGATGCCGTTGTTCACCAGCGGCGGCGCTTCGTGGCCTTCGATCACGCCGGTCGACATCGTCCAAACCGGCGTCAGCCCTTTCACGTTGCCGGCGTTGATCTTATCGAGCGGGCTGAAGCCGTGCCAGTTGTAGGTGCGCCGGTAGAGGATCCAGTTGCCCGGCTCGGGATTTTCCAGCCGCTGCTGGGTGACCGGCGTATAGTTCGTGATGTGCCGCAGCGTATCGAGCTGGCCGGCGTTCTGTGCCGACGCGGTCGTTGGATGCAGGCCGTACAGCATCCCGGCCGCGAAGGCCAAGCCTATGGTCGTTCGTACCCCACGCATTCTGTTACCTCCCACCATTGGCGGCTGAAACGTCGCCGCCGCGTTTGCCTTGCGGCATCGAGTTTTCGGCTAAGTCATGGGCGAGAAGCCCACCCGGCCGATGAACCCTCCCGTGGCCGTCAGCACGCCATGGGAGATCTTGAGCGGCAGCGCCGCGAGCCGACGCGGCGCTGGCCCGAAGACGGCTTTCGCACCTAGCTTCGGATCGTATTCCGACCCGTGACAGGGGCAAAGGAACCGCTGCTGCTTCGGCATCCAGCCCGAGACGGTACAGCCCGCGTGCGTGCAGATCGCCGAAAAGGCCATGATGCCCTCGGGGGCGCGCGGCTTCTCGTCGGCCGAGAGCGTCGCCGGATCGAGCCGTACAGACCAGCAACTGATTCAGCCGCGAGCCGTCGAGCACGAGTTTCTTGTCCGCATCGTACGGCCACGCCAATGTCTGCGGACCGCCGAGCTTGATATGCTCGGCCTTGATGACCTTGCCTTGGTGCGGCGGCTCCAGGAACACCATCTGATCGCCGGCCTTGGGATGCGCGGCCTTGGCTTCGTCGTCGTCGGCGCGCGCGGGCGCGGTCATCGGCAACAGCGCCGCCGCCAGCCCCGCGCCCAGGAGTCGCCGGCGACAGGCGCAGCCCATGGCGGGTCCGTCGCGCCGATCGGAAACGGAAACCGGGATGCTCGGGGCGCGTTCTTCGCGCGTCACGCTGGCGCATCCCCTGGCGAGGAAGCATCGAGTCGGTTCGCGTGTGAGTAATACGTCAACAAAGCGAAGGCTCTGCCACGTCGTCGCAGTTGCCTGGGCCATATCCTCCCCGTCGGTCCGTCGCGCTGCAAATTGTTTGGCTGGTCCGCGCTGACCTAGGCCATACTGGCCACGCTCAAACATTGCGGTCAAGCCCTGCCCGTTTGTGGAGCCGCGGACGCGCCGTATCGCCGGATGAGTACCGCGCCGAAGACGCCATAGCGGAAAACCGCTACTCGCCCGCAATCTTCGCGATGTGCTGTCTCTTTTGCGCCAGCGAGACGCGCTCGCGCGAGGGATGTGCAACCCTCGCGCGAGCCGCGGTCAATGCGAGGCCGGCAGGTGCCAGCCCTTCTTCGCGAGCCGAATGGTGTACAGGCTCTTGCCGGAGGTGAGGTAGAGCAAGTTGGCGTCGTCGCCGTAGCCGAACGCGACGTTGGTCGGCAGTTCCTTGCCGGTGGAGACGTGGGCGAGCTGCTTGCCTTGCGGCGAGTAGATGTAGAGCCCCGGCGCGGCTTCGCTGCGTACCGCGATATACAGGTTGCCGTCGGTATCGATCGTCATGCCGTCGCCGCCGTCATTCGGCAGCCAGTTGACGACCATACGGCGGTTGCTGACGGTGCCGTCCGGCGCGAGGTCGTAGGCGAGCAGCGCCATCAGGCCCTTCTGCGCCGTCTCGCCCTTCTGCAGGAAATCGTGCGCGCCGTTGTCGTGGCCGAGCACGTAAAGCGTTTTCTGATCGGGCGAGACCTGCACGCCGTTCGGCTTGCCCGCGTCGGTGATCAGCCGCGTGACCTTGCCGTCCGGGTCGAGGCGATAGACCGCCTGCACCGGCTGGTTCATCGGCTCCCAGCCGAGATAACGCGGATCGGTGAAGTAGACGCGGCCCTTCGTGTCGATGGTCAGATCGTTCAGCGAATTGTACGGCTGGCCGTTGTAGAGCCCGCTCAGGATGTAGCTCTTGCCGGTTTTCATATCGGTCTTGACCAACATGCGGCCGCCGAAATCGGCGCCCTCGGCGATGAGCAGGTTGCCATCGGCATCGAACTTCATCCCGTTCGACATGCCGCTCGGCGAGCGGAAGATTGTCGCCTGCTTCGTCTTGGGGTCGTATTTCCAGATATTCCCGGCCTGCGCGAATTTGCCCGACGGATCCTTGCAGAACTTGGTGAAGGTAATGTCGCTGAAATACACCATGCCGTCCGGGCTGGTGGCGACGCCTTCGGTGAGCATGCAGCCGCCGTTGAACACGCGGTCCAGTTTGGCCCCGGAAGGCAGCACGCTCGGATCACCGGTCGGCGCGGGGAATCCGGGATCGTCCGCAAAGGCCGCACCGGCGGCCAGCAACAGCCCCAATACCGCGCCCGCTACGCTCGCGTAACCGCGCCAACGCGCCCGGCCGCAAGCGGCAACAGTCTTGTCACTCGTCGTCATCGCATTTCCTCCCGTGTTTTTTGCGCCCGGGGCCGCAACCCCGGCGCGCCGACGATATCCGCTTGGCGCAATGGTCTGCAACCAGGCGGACGAATGGGTTAAGCTCGCGCGCGGCGGCCATCGCACCTTCGGCACCTTCATCCACGGCTGCGTCGGGCGGATGGTGGCGCGCATGGGGCCGAAGCCATATTGAACGCGCTGCCGCCGCGCCCGCCGCCAACAGCAGGGCCGCCAACAGAGGGATTGGGATGCCGAAAGTCACCTACATCGATTACGACGGCGCCGAGCGCGCGCTGGACGTGCCGGTCGGGACCAGCGTCATGCAGGCGGCGATCGCCAACGGCATCGACGGTATCGTCGCCGAATGCGGCGGCTCCATGATGTGCGCGACCTGCCACGTCTACGTGGACGCGAGCCAGCTCGACCGCCTGCCGCCGATGAGCAGCACCGAGGACGAGATGCTGGAATGCACGCGCAGCGAGCGGCGGCCGAACAGCCGGCTGAGCTGCCAGCTCGTCGCCACGCCGGCATTCGACGGCCTGATCGTGCGCTTGCCGGAGACGCAAATCTGATGGAAGGCGCCGGCGTCGTCGTGCTCGGCGCCGGCCAGGGCGGCTTCCAGGCGGCGATGTCGCTGCGCGAGGAAGGCTATTGCGGCCGGATCACGCTGATCGGCGAGGAGCCCGATCTCCCGTACCAACGTCCGCCGCTGTCGAAGGCCTATCTGGCCGGGACCATGCAGGCCGAGGCGGTGCGGCTGCGGCCGGAAAGCTTTTACGCCCAGCATGACATCGAACGCCGGCTCGGCGAGCGGGTGAGCGCCATCGCGCGGCGCGAGCGGCGGCTGGTCAGTTTCGGGCGCCACGCTTGCCTACGAGCACCTGATCCTGGCGACCGGAGCCCGGCCGCGGCGGCTGCCGGTCCCGGGAGAAGATCTGGACGGCGTGATGTATCTGCGCACGCTCGCCGATGCGACGGCGTTGCGCGAGCGGTTGACCGAGGCGCGCGCGGTGGTGCTGGTCGGCGCCGGCTTCATTGGCCTGGAGATCGCCGCGGTTGCCGCCAAGCAGGGCAAGGACGTGCGGGTTGTCGAGGCGACCGGACGCGTCATGGCGCGCGTGGTCTCCCCGCCAGTGGCCCGCTTCTTCGCCGCCGCGCACGCAAGCTGGGGCACGCGCTTCCTGTTCGATACCAGCATCGTCCGCGTGCTCGGGGAAAGCGGGCGCGCGGTCGGTGCCGAGACAACGCGGGGCGAGGTCTTGCGCGCGGACCTGGTCGTGATTTGCATCGGCGTCGCGCCCGACGACGAACTCGCCGCGGCTGCCGGACTGGCCACGAGCGACGGCATCGTTGTCGACGCGACGCTCGCGACCGCCGACCCGGCCATTTCCGCCATCGGCGACTGCGCGCGCTACCCGAGCCGGTTCGCCGACGGCATGGCGCGGCTGGAATCGGTGCAGAACGCGGTCGATCAGGCGCGCTGCGTGGCCGCGCGGCTGGCCGGCCGCCCGGCGCCGTATGCGGCCGTCCCGTGGTTCTGGAGCGACCAGGGCGAGCTGCGCCTGCAAATCGCCGGGCTGACGGCCGGGCACGATCAGGCCGTGCCGCGCGGCGACGCCGATTCCGGCCGTTTCTCCGTTTTCTGCTACCGCGAGGGCCGCCTGATCGGCATCGAATCGGTGAACCGCCCGGCCGACCACATCGCCGCCCGCCGCCTCCTGGCCACCGCCCCCGACCTCACCCCCGACCAGGCCGCCGACCCGGCCCACGACCTCAAGGCCCACGCCGCGCGCCAATCCGCCCGCTGGGCTTGAAGGCGAACTCCTTGCTATCCGGTGATAGCGGCCCCATGAGGTCGCCGATGGCCACCCTGCTCATCCGGAAGATCGACGATGCGCTCCATGCCCGGCTCAAGGAGCGCGCCGGGCGGCGCGGTCGGTCGCTCGAGGAGGAAGCCCGTGAGCTGCTGCGCTCGGCGGTCGCGCGCGAGGACGCCACCGCGACGAAGCCGCTCGGCGACTTGGCGCGTCGCCTGTTCGAACCGCTCGGCGGTGTCGAACTCGATCTGCCTGCCCGCGAGTTCGCGCGGGACCGACCATCCCCGGATTTTTCCGCGCCGGATTACGACCGGTGATCCTTCTGGACACGAGTGTCATTTCGGAGCTGATGCACCCGGTCTAGCCGCGCGCTATGCCGAAATTCGTGCGTTCCGGGAAACCACCGGACGGCCGATCACGACGGCCGACGCGATGATCGCCGCCACCGCGCGGGCCTACGGCGCCGCAATCGCCACACGGGATGCGAACGGCTTCGCCGCGTGTGGCGTCGATGTTCTTGACCCTTGGAAGTTACTTGAATGAGCCAGCATGCGAGCAAAAACCGCGCGGCATCGATGGACACGACCATGATCGGCAGCGTCGATGGCCGGTCCGTTGCGCTCTACACGATGCGCAACGCCGCCGGCCTGTCCGTGACGTTCATGAGCTACGGCGGCGTCATCACGCGCATCGAGGCGCCGGACCGGCGCGGAGCGATGGCGGACATCACCCTCGGGCTGCCCACGCTCGCGGATTACCAGAACGAGCGCGCGGCCTATTTCGGCGCGCTGATCGGGCGCTACGCCAACCGCATCGGCGGCGCCCGCTTCTCGCTGGACGGAAAGGAATACCGCCTGGCCGCCAATAACGGTCCGAATTCGCTGCACGGCGGTAACCGTGGTTTCAACGCGGCCGTTTGGGACGTGCAAAAGCGCGACATCGCCGACGGCGTCGGCGCCGTGCTCGCGCATGTCAGCCCGGACGGTGACGAGGGCTATCCCGGGACCCTCACCGCGTCTGTCACCTACGCCCTGACCAACGACGGCGAATTCCGCATCGATTACGCAGCGACCACGGATAGGCCGACCGTCGTCAACCTGACCAACCACGTCTATTTCAACCTGGCCGGCAACGGCTCCGGTTCGATCGCCGACCATTTGCTGGAGATCAACGCCGATCGCTATACGCCGATCGGCGCGACGCTGTGCCCGACTGGCGAGATCGCTACCGTGGCCGGCACGCCGCTCGATTTCCGCCGCGCCGTTCCGATCGGCGCGCGGCTGCGCTCGCCGCACGCGCAGATGCGCCATGCCCGCGGCTACGATTTCAACTACGTGCTGAACAAACCGGAAGAAGGCGCGCTCACGCTCGCCGCGCGGCTTCACGAACCACGCGGCGGCCGCATTCTTGAGGTGCTCACCACCGAACCCGGTCTGCAATTCTATTCCGGCAATTTCCTGGACGGCACGCTGGCCGGCTCGAGCGCCACAACCTATCGGCAGACCGACGGCCTCGCGCTGGAAACGCAGCATTTTCCGGACTCGCCGAACCAGCCGAATTTCCCCTCCACCGAACTCAGGCCGGGACAGACGTTCCGGTCGCGAACCGTGTTCCGCTTCCTGACCGACAGCTCGCCCGACCGAGGAGACACCGCGCATGCCGGATGAACCGAAATTCGCGACCTATCCCAGCCTGCGTGAGCGGGTGGTGTTCATCACCGGCGGCGCGAGCGGCATCGGCGCCTCCCTGGTCGCGCACTTCGCCGAGCAAGGCGCGCGCGTCGCCTTCGTCGACATCATGGACGAGGCCGCGACCGCGTTGGCTGGACGGCTCGCCGCCGCGGGCGCGCCCGAACCCTGGTTCCGCCATTGCGACATTCGCGACATCGCCGCGCTGCAAGCGGCGATCACCGATGCGGCGCAGGCGCTCGGCCCGTTGAAGGCGCTGGTGAACAACGCGGGCCACGACGAGCGGCACGCGATCGCCGACGTGACCGTCGCCTACTGGGAAGAGCGGATGCAGGTCAATTTGCGTCACCAGTTCTTCGCGGCCCAGGCGGCGGCGCCGATCATGCGGGCGGCGGGCGGCGGCGCCATCGTCAATTTCGGCTCGTCGAGCTGGCATCTCGGGCTCGGCGGCATGCCCGCCTATCTCACGGCGAAAGCCGGTATCGAGGGGCTGACGCGCGGCCTCGCGCGCGATCTCGGGCCGCACGACATCCGCGTGAACTGCGTGGTTCCCGGCTGGATCATGACCGAGCGGCAGATCAAGCTGTGGCTGACGCCGGAGGGCGAGGCCGAGCTGATGCGCAACCAGTGCCTGAAGGAAAAGCTGTATCCGCCGGACATCGCGCGCATGGTGCTGTGGCTTGCCGCCGACGACAGCCGGATGTGCACGAATCAGATTTACGTCGTGGACGGCGGCTGGATCTGAGCCGTCGCGAACCGGGCGACCGATTCAGACGTCGTCGAGCTTTCCCATGACATCGCCGCGGAAGCCCTGCACGATGCGTTCCCCGCGATACCCAATCAAGGTGATCTCCCGCGTCTGCCCCGGCTCGAAGCGCACCGCCGTGCCCGCGGGAATATCGAGCCGCATGCCGCGGGCCCGCGCGCGATCGAATTGCAGCGCGGGATTGGTTTCGGCGAAATGGTAATGGCTGCCCACCTGGATCGGCCGGTCGCCGGTGTTGGCGACGGTCAGGACCGTCTGCGGCAGCCCGGCGTTCAGCTCGATATCGCCGTCGGCCGGGAAAATCTCGCCCGGGATCATCGAATCGGCTCGTGCACGGTGACGAGCTTGGTGCCGTCCGGGAACGTGGCCTCCACCTGCACGTCGGCGATCATCTCCGCGACACCTTCCATGACCTGATCGCGCGTCAGCACCTGCGCACCGGCTTCCATCAGATCGGCGACGCTGCGCCCGTCGCGCGCGCCCTCGACCACGAAATCGGTGATCAGCGCGATGGCTTCGGGGTAGTTGAGTTTCACGCCGCGCTCCAGCCGCCGCCGCGCCACCATCGCCGCCATGGCGATCAGCAGCTTGTCCTTCTCGCGCGGCGTCAGGTTCACGGAAGCCTCCCGGCCGGGTTATTCGCTCCCGCTCTGTCGATGTTGCCGGCCGGCATGCAGGAACGCCGCCGCAACGCGCACCCGCCAATACTATTTCGGGATTGATGGATTGCAGCCATGCGTGTCATCGGCAGCTTCGCCGGTACGGATTAGCAAAAACCCTACTGTCGTGTAGCGGCAAATGCAAGCAGTTCCCGCGCGGCGACGCGTTCACTCCGCAAGATTCACGCCATGCGCCGGCATCGTTCGCCGACACCGGATCACCGCGGAGCCCGCTACGCCCGGCAGCGCAATCAGTGCCGCATGAAAACAGGCAGATCGGCGTGTCCCAGCATGTACCGCGTGACTCCGCCGAACAGCGCCTCGCGCCATTCGCCGTGTCCGTACGCGCCCATGACCAACATGTCGGCGCCGAGCCGATGAGCCTCGGCGAGCAGCTGCGCCCCGGTCGAGCCGTCATCGGCTGCCACGTCATGCAACTCCACGGCGACCGAATGCTCGCGCAGGATCGCCGGAACCCCGTCCGCTCCCGCGGCTTGCTCACCCGCCCGCAGCACATGCACGCGCGCGGCACGCCGCAGGACCGGTACGGCCGACAGGACGGCCTGGGGAACGCGCGCGTCGTCCTTCCACGCAATCGCCACGACATTGCCGAAACCCGCCAGCCCGCCCGCCGGCACGATCAGGACCGGCTTGCCCGATGCAAACAGCGCCGCGTGCAGCACGTGCCGCGCCCGCGATCCGCCTTTCGGTGACGGCCGCGCCACGATCAAGTCCGCGGAAGGGCCGCCGGTACTCCGCCAGCGCCGCTTCGAGATCGCGCTCGATGTCAACCCACGCGACATCGGCTGCCCGGCGATCGGCAGCGCCGCACCAAGTGTCGAAAGCAGCCTTGAGCAGCCCGGCCCAGTTTTCCTGCTCGACGCGGATCTCGGCCTCGCGCGCGGCCGTCAGCACCTCCTCGGTCGGCATGATGGTGGCGAGCGGCGGAACGCGAACCGCGAGGGCGAAGACATGCCCGGCGCTCATCAGATCGCGCAGCCGCACCGCCGCGGACAGCAGGTCCGCAGCCTCGTCCGGACGGTCGAGCACCGCGATCACGACCTTGTCCATGCGCCCTCCCGCCCGACGCGGCGCGCGGCCGCATCACATTCGACCTATCACGACCCCGATCCACACGAACACGAGGCAGAGCGCGACCGAACCCACGATGTAGCCCGCCGCCGGCACGATCTCGGCGCTCGAAATCAGTTCGAGCGTTTGCAGGCTGAACGAGGAGAACGTGGTGAAGCCGCCGCAGATGCCGACCATCACGAAGGCGCGTATCTCCATCGGCACATAGAATCGCCCATCGGTCGCGGTCAGCGCGTCGACCAGTCCGATGACAAACGAGCCGACGACGTTGATCAGCAGCGTGCCCCAGGGAAAGCGCGGGCCGGTCAGCGCCGTCATCGCCGCAGCCAGCCAGAATCGCGCCATGCTGCCGAGTGCGCCGCCGGCCGCCACCCACGCAAACGATATGACCGCCTGCCGGCTCACCCCTGACAACCGCCCGGCCGGCTCAGTGGCCGATCAGCGAACGATGCGGCGATTGCTGCAGATTGCTGCCGAGCCGGCTTGCCCCCGGCGGCGGCGCGCGGTGCGCGTGGCCGTGGCGATGCGCACCCGTTTTGCCATGAAGCTGCTCATGCGTGACGACACGCGGTTCGTGCGCGCTGCGTTCGTTGCGCTCGTGCGCGATCCGCGCCGATCGTTCCGTCCGCCCCAGATTGGGCGCGGCGACCATCCGCGGGCTCGGCCGGCCGCACTGCCCGCAGGGTGCCGGCTGGTCGAACGCGGCCATGCCGGCTTGGGCGCTGAAGGGGCCGCAACTCTCGCAGGCGTAATCATAGACGGGCATGCCACACTTCCTCGGTTCGCTCGCGGTCAGCCGTGCGGCAGGGGAAAGCCCGGCATCGCGCCGGTCAACAGCAGATATCCGGGGATCCAACCGGTATAGACGCCCTCCAACGCGCAAAGCACGCCCGTGGCCATGGTGAGACTCCTCCAGCCGAGTGCCAGGATCAGGAAGAACAGGAACCACAGCACGCCCCAGGACAGCCAGCAGATGCCGAGCCAGATGTCCCAGGTGGTGCTGGCGGCGGAAAGGGTCTGCAGGAACACCGGGATGGTGGTGATGGCGACGAACAGACAGAACCAGCCCAGACCGCGACCGTCGGCCTGCTTGTTCCAGCGGTTCCAGGCCACCCAGTAGTAGGTGAACGTGAACAGCAGCAGGAACGCGGCGCCCTTGATGCTGGCCGCGTTGGCGCCCGGTCCGAACGCCAGATAAAGCGCGATGATGCCGGTGAGGGTCCCCACGAACACATCGATCACGCCGATCTCGTTGTCGCCGATCTTGCCGAGCAACCACAGTCCATTCAGGCTGAGCACGGCACCGACCCAGAACAATCCGAGCCCAAGCAACATCGCTGTTTCCTCCAAGGCGCGCGCAGGCAAGGACCGCGCGGTTACGCCGGGAAGCGCGGCGAGGAGCGAAGGACTTGCCCTCGCCCCTCGTCGCTACGCTAGGTGCAGACGGCCACGTCGTGCCCGGCCGCAACCTCGTGCTTCGGTCCGCTCTTCGAGGGCCGGATGTCGAAATCGAAGATCGCAGTCGGGATCGCGAGCGTGCAGCAGGCGTTCGGGATGTCGACGATGCCGCTGATGCGCCCCTCGACCGGGGCGGTCCCGAGTATGACGTAAGCCTGTTCCCCGGTGTAGCCGAACTTCTTCAGGTATTCGATCGCGTTGAGACAGGCGCGGCGATAGGCGATGTGGGCGTCCAGATAGTGCTGCTTGCCGGTCATTTCGTCGACCGAAATGCCCTCGAACACCAGATAGTCGGAGAAGTGCGGCTCCTGCCGGCTCGGCATGAAGATCGGGTTGGTGATTCCGTACTTCTGCATGCCACCCTTGATCACGTCCACGCCGATGTCGATCCACCCGGCCATCTCGATGGCGCCGCAGAAGGTGATCTCGCCATCGCCCTGCGACCAGTGGATGTCGCCCATGGCGAGGCCGCCGCCCTTCACATAGACCGGGAAGAAGATGCGCGAGCCGCGCGAGAGATTCTTGATGTCGCAGTTGCCGCCGTGCTCGCGCGGCGGCACCGTGCGCCATCCCTCCGCCGCGGCGTCGTGTGCCTTCTTGCCGGTCATCTGCCCCATCAGCGCCGTATCGGCGAACGGCGGCGCGGCCAGCGGCGGAACGCGGTTGGGATTGGTCGCGATCAGTTCGGCCTCGCGCTTGTTCGCCGTATCCAGGAGCTTGCGGTCGGGCAGGCAGCCGATCAGCCCGGGATGGATGATGCCCGGCCAGCGCACCCCTGGCACATGCCGCGAATCGGTGTACATGCCATGGAAATTCCAGATCGCCTTGCGCGCCTGCGGATAGTGATCGACCAGGAACCCGCCGCCGTTCTCCTTCGCGAAGATGCCGGTGAAGCCCCAGGGCGAGGCCGGCAGGGCGCCGATGTCGAGCAGATCCACGACCATCAGGTCGCCCGGCTCCGCCCCTTCCACTCCGAACGGGCCGCTCAGGTAATGCACTTTGGTGAGGTTGACGTCGCGCACGTCGTTGGCGCTGTCGTCGTCGACGATCTGCCCGCCGGTCCAATCGAAGCACTCGACGCGAAACTCGTCACCCGGCTTGAACATCTCGACCATCGGAATGTCGGGATGCCAGCGGTTCATCGTCTTAATCTGAGCCGCCTCCGGGGGACGCGTCAGATCGACGTGGAATGCTGTTTTCGGCACTGTGATTCTCCTCGGTTTTTTCCGTGCACTTCGATGAAAAGCCGGAATGCCGAGAAATGCGACGACGCCCCTCGGCAGTCGATCGAATCACGAAGAACCTATTGGCGACCGCAGGCCGATGCAAGCAATTTTTGCTCGTCTTCGGTGCTGGCGAGCACAGTGTCGCGCGCGGCAATCCTGCGTTCAGCTCGATCTCGCCATCGGCGTAAAGAAAATTTCATACGGAATCAACGCATCGGCTCATGCACGGTGACCAGCCTGGTGCCGTCGGGAACGTCGTTTCCGCTTGCGCGGCTTGTAACTTTTCGTGCTGCGTTGGATTCAATGCGCCTCAGCACAGCCAGACGCGCGGCAGCGTCCGCCCACCGCGGATCGCCTGCAAGCCCGCAACAATCGCGGCGCGCAGCGTCGCGCCGTCGGGAGCGAGCATGCGGGCGAGCAGCATCCCCTCCCAGCCGCTGACGCCAGCTTGCACACCGTCATGCCCGCGCTTGACCCGGGCATCCGGCTGCTCGTCATCGCGACGCTCGTACAACGCGGCGCGCGCCCGCTCGACAAACGCCTCCGCCTCCGGGGCAACGTAGATTAAGGTTGCGACCGCCCGCGCGCCGGCGGCCACGGCCGGGCGCGCGAGATGCTCGGCGATAGCACCGTTCAGCCGGACGGCATCGTGCAGCAGCAGCCGACCGTCGCGGCGGATGCGAATCACGTCGCGCACCCGGCCCCCGGCGACCGACTCGCCCATGGCCGCCCGCCCGAACACCAGTGTTTCAACCCCGAGAAACGACGCGTCCCGGGCAAGCTCCACGGACAATTCGCGATCCAGCGCGCAACCGTCGAACAGGATCGACTGCTGCGGCAGCCATTCCGCAAAACCCCCGGCGGCCACGCTGACGCTCGTGCGCAGGCGGGCCGGCGGCGCGCCGGGCAGCGCGCGATAGAACCGCTCGGCCGCCTGACCGGCGATGTTCGCCCGCGCCCCCTCGCCCACCGCGAACGCGCTCTCCAGCCGGTCGCCCGCCGCGACGCCGCCGGACACGTTCAACGTGACCAGATCGAGCCAGCCCGCGTTCTCGGCTCGCGGCGTGCGCGCCTTCAGACAGCCCGATTGACGCAGCCGGCCGAGCACGGTCGCGTCTTCCCGCCGCCGCACCGACACGCGCAACTCGCCGACCGCCCGCTGATGCCGCGCGACGGCCTCAGACCGACAGGTGCCGCCGCACATCGCCCTCGTCGAGTTCCCCCCGCCGCCCGGCCAGCACGATCGTGCCGCGATCCATCACCGCGATCGTCTCGGCCAACTCGCGCGCGAACTCGTAATACTGCTCGACCAGCAGGATCGCCATGTCGCCGCGCTCGCGCAGGCGCGCGATCACGCGACCGATCTCCTTGATGATGCTCGGCTGAATGCCTTCAGTCGGCTCGTCGAGCAGTAACAGCCGCGGCCGCGTCACCAGCGCGCGGGCGATCGCGAGCTGCTGCTGCTGCCCACCCGAGAGATCGCCGCCGCGCCGGCGCAGCATGGTTTTCAACACCGGGAACAGCTCGAAAATTTCGTCGGGCACGCGCCGCTGCCGGCGCGGCAATACGGCGAAGCCGGTTTCCAGGTTCTCGCGCACGGTCAGCAGCGGAAAGATGTCGCGCCCCTGCGGCACGTAGCCGATGCCGCGCCGCGCCCGATCGTAGGTGGGAATCCGGCTGATCTCCGCGCCGTCCCAGCGAATCGCGCCACGCGTGATCGGATGCGTGCCCATGATGGCGCGCAACAGACTGGTCTTGCCCACGCCGTTGCGCCCGAGCAGGCACGTCACCACGCCCGGCTCGGCGCTGATCGACACGCCGCGCAGCGCGATCGCCGCGCCGTAATGCAAATCGACCTCGCTCGCCTCCAGCATCTCAGCGCCCCAGATAAACTTCGATCACGCGCGGATCGGCACTAACATGGTCGATGGAGCCCTCCGACAACACCGCGCCCTCGTGCAGCACCGTGACCTTCACCCCGAGCGCGCGCACGAACCCCATGTCGTGCTCGACCACCACGACGCTGTGCGTCTGGTTGATGGTGCGCAGCAGCTCGGCGGTCTGCGCGGTCTCGCCGTCGGTCATGCCGGCGACCGGCTCATCGACCAGCAGCAGTTGCGGGTCCTGTGCCAGCAGCATGCCGATCTCCAGCCACTGCTTCTGCCCGTGCGAGAGATCGGCGGCGCGGCGGTTGCGGTGCTCGGTCAGCCGGATCGTCTCCAGGATCGCCGCGATGCGCGCCCGCTCCTCGCCGGTTTCGCGCGCGAACAGCGTCTCGCGCGGTCCGCGCTTGCCGGACAGCGCCAGCAGCAGATTGTCCCAAACGCTCAACGGCTCGAAGACGGTCGGTTTCTGGAATTTCCGTCCGATGCCCATCTCGGCGATCGCCGCCTCGTCGAGGCGCGTCAGGTCGGTGTCCGCCCGATAGATTACCTGGCCCTGGTCTGGCCGCGTCTTGCCGGTGATCACGTCCATCATCGTGGTCTTGCCGGCGCCGTTCGGCCCGATCACCGCGCGCATCTCGCCGGGCGCGAGCACCAGCGACAGGCTGTTGAGCGCGCGGAACCCGTCGAAGCTGACAGTCACCCCGTCCAGGTAAAGCAGCGTGTCGGCGACCGCCCCGATCGCGCCGGTCACGTCAGGATCTCCTGCACCGGCTTCGATTCCGGCGTCGGGTCGGGCGGTGCGGGACGCCGGCTAGGACGCCAGCTCAGGGCGCCGATGATGCCCCGCGGCAGGAACAACGTCACCGCGATGAACAACCCGCCGAGCGCGTACAGCCAAAGCTCCGGCAGCGCGCTGGTGAAATAGGTCTTGCCGAGATTGACCAGCACGGCGCCGAGAATGGCACCGGCCAGGGTGCCGCGTCCGCCGACCGCGACCCAGATCACCGCCTCGATCGAGTTGGCCGGCGAGAATTCGCTCGGGTTGATGATCCCGACCTGCGGCACGTACAGCGCGCCGCCGATGCCGGCGATCACCGCGGAGGCGACGAACACCGCCAGCTTGTACGATTCGGGGCGGTAGCCGAGAAAGCGCGCGCGGCTTTCCGCATCGCGCACCGCGACCAGCACCTTGCCGAAGCGCGAGCGAACCACCGCGCGGCAGAACAGGAACGAGGCGGCCAGGAACATGGCGGTGATCACCAGCAGCGCCGCCCGCGTTGCGTCCGAATGCAGATCGAATCCAAGAATATCCTTGAAGTCCGTCATGCCGTTGTTGCCGCCGAACCCCATGTCGTTGCGGAAGAACGCCAGCAGCAGCGCGTAGGTCAGCGCCTGCGTGATGATCGAGAGATAGACGCCGGTCACACGGCTGCGGAAGGCGAGCCAGCCGAACACGCCGGCCAGCACGCCGGGCACCAGCGCCACCATCAGGCAGGCCAGCCAGAAATGCTCGAAACCGTGCCAATACCAGGGAAGTTTCGTCCAGTTCAGAAACACCATGAAGTCGGGTAGCAGCGGATTGCCGTAAACGCCGCGCGCGCCGATCTCGCGCATCAGATACATGCCCATCGCGTAGCCGCCGAGCGCGAAGAACGCGGCATGGCCGAGGCTCAAGATGCCGACGAACCCCCACACGAGATCGACCGCCAGCGCGAGCATGGCGTAGCAAAGATATTTGCCGGCCAGCGACACCACGAAGGTCGACACATGCACGGGCGACGCCGCCGCCGTGGCCAGATTCAGGACCGCCAGCAGCGCCGCGCCGCCGACCACGGCGATCGGCGTTGCGACGCCGGAAAGGTCGCGCCTCACGGCCGCGTCATGCCTCCGCCGCCCGGCCGCGCAGCGGGAACAGGCCGCGCGGGAAGCGCTGGATGAACAGAATGACCAGCACCAGCACGACGATCTTGCCGAGCACCGCGCCGGCGACCGGCTCCAGGAACTTGTTGACGATGCCCAACGTCAGCGCGCCGAGCGCGGTGCCCCAAAGATTGCCGACGCCACCGAACACGACGACCAGAAAACTGTCGACGATGTAGCCTTGGCCGAGATTGGGGCTGACATTGTCGATCTGGCTCAGCGCCACGCCCGCCATGCCGGCAATGCCGGAGCCAAGTCCGAAGGTCAGCGCGTCGATCCAGGGCGTGCGAATGCCCATCGCCGCGGCCATGCGCCGGTTCTGCGTCACCGCGCGCATCCGGAGCCCGAGCGGCGTCGCCCGCAGCACCACGATCAGCCCGGCGAAGACCAGGATGGCAAAGACGATGATCGCCAGCCGGTTGTAGGTGATCGTCAGCCCGCCCAGTTTCGCCGCGCCGCTCATCCAATCCGGCGTGCTCACGGCGCGGTTGGTCGGGCCGAAAATGGAGCGCACCGCCTGTTGCAGGATCAGGCTCAGCCCCCAGGTGGCGAGCAGCGTCTCCAGCGGCCGGCCGTACAGGAACCGGATCAGCCCGCGCTCGATCGCGATGCCGATCGCGCCGGCAATCAGAAACGCGAGCGGAACCGACACCAGCAGGCTGCCGCCCAGCAGCCACGGCGCGTGCGCGTGCATCGTCTGCTGCACCACGAAGGTCACGTAGGCGCCGAGCATGACCATCTCGCCATGCGCCATGTTGATCACGCCCATCACGCCGAAGGTGATCGCAAGGCCCGCGGCGGCGAGCAGCAGCACCGAGCCCAGGCTCACGCCATAAAAAACGCCCTCCAGAATGTCCCAGAGGCGCAGCACCCGTTGAATCGCGACGACACCGGCTTGGGCGGCCTTTGCCACCGCGGGCGTCTGTCCGTGCAGCGAAGCGAGCAGCGAGACGGCGTCCAGGTCGCCGCGGGCGCGGATCGTCGCCACGGCTGCCAACCGCTGAGATTCCGATGCATCATGGGAAACCAGGATCGCCGCCGCCCGCGCCTGCTCCATGACCAGTTTCACCCCGGGATCGCGCTCCCTGGCGATCGCGCGATCGAGCAAGGGAAGCGCGGCCGCATCGCGATCCTGGAAGACCGCCTGCGCGGCGGCGGTGCGTTCGCCCGGCGCCGGCGAAAAGAGGCGCAGCCCACCGAGCGCCCCGGCCAGCGCGCGACGCACCGCGTTGTTCATCCGAACTTCTTTCAGCCCGGTAATGGTCGCGGGCTTGCCGCTGACCGCCTCGGTCAGCTTGCCGCCCGGTTCGCGGACATACAGCTTGTGACCCGGGCCGACGAACAAGTGCTGCGACTGCAACGCGCCGAGCACCGCGGCCGCGCGCGGGTCCCCCGACGTGCCGAGCCGCGCCACCGCCGCGCGCATGGCCTCGTAGTCGTGACCGGCCAGCGCCGCGTAATCCGACGCGTCCGACTGCGCCCGTCCAGAAACAGGCGCGATCAGTGCTCCAGCAACGGCAAGAAGCAAAAACGCCAACCAGCGATGGCGACGCGGGCCCCGTCCCCTACCCCCCTCCCCCGCAAGCGGGGAAGGGGAACTCGGTTGCAACTCACCGACGCTTTCGCTTCCCCTCTCCCCCCGGTCACGGGGGGAGAGGCAGGGTGAGGGGGGCCGGGCCGACACCGTGAGCGATGGCGACGGTTCAACGCTCGCCGAACTCATGCGTGGCGCCGTGGCGCTCCGCCGCCGCATTTGCCCGTCTTGACGTTGAAGTTGCCGCAGGACAGCGGCGCCCGCCAATCACCGATCAGATCCTTCGTTTCGGCGACATACGGCGACCATTCCTGTGCCACAACGAGGCCCGGCGTCTGCCAGACCACGTTGAACTGGCCATCGTCCTGAATCTCGCCGATCAGCACCGGCTTGGTGATGTGATGGTTCGGCATCATCGCCGAATAGCCGCCGGACAGATTTGGTACCGAAACGCCGAGCGCGGCGTCGATCACCGCGTCCGGGTGCGTCGTGCCGGCCTTCTCGACCGCCTTCACCCACATGTTGAAGCCGATGTAGTGCGCCTCCATCGGATCGTTGGTCACGCGCTTCGGATTCTTCGTGAACCCGTGCCACTTCTTGATGAATGCCTTGTTCTCCGGCGTGTCCACGCTTTCGAAGTAGTTCCAGGCCGCGAGATGCCCGACCAGCGGCTTGGTGTCCACGCCGGCCAGTTCCTCCTCGCCGACGCTGAACGCCACCACCGGAATGTCGGTCGCCTTGATGCCCTGGTTGCCCAGCTCCTTGTAGAACGGCACGTTGGCGTCGCCATTGATCGTGGAGACCACCGCGGTCTTCTTTCCGGCCGATCCGAACTGCTTGATCTGCGCCACGATGTTCTGCCAGTCCGACTGGCCGAACGGCGTGTAGTTGATCATCAGATCGGCGGGCTTCACGCCCTTCAGCTTCAGATAGGCTTCGAGAATCTGATTGGTGGTGCGCGGATAGACGTAGTCCGTGCCGGCCAGCACCCAGCGCTGCACCTTCTCCTCGTGCATCAGGTAATCGACCGCCGGGATCGCCTGCTGGTTCGGCGCCGCCCCGGTATAAAACACGTTACGGCTGCACTCCTGGCCCTCGGTACTGCACCGGATAGAACAGAATCCCGTTCAGCTCCTCGAATACCGGCAGCACCGATTTGCGCGAGACGCTGGTCCAGCAGCCGAATACCGCCGCGCATTTGTCCTGGCTGAGCAATTGCCGCGCCTTCTCGGCGAACAAGGGCCAGTTCGACGCCGGATCGACCACGACCGGCTCCAGCTCGCGTCCGAGCAGCCCGCCCTTGGCGTTCTGCTCGGCGATCAGCATGAGCATCACGTCCTTCAGCGTGGTCTCGCTGATCGCCATCGTGCCGGAGAGCGAATGCAGGATGCCGACCTTGATCGGCCCGGTCTCCGCCGTCGTTGCCGCCCGCGCCGTGCCAACCATGGAGCGGCTCGCGCTGACGGTCGTCGCGGCCAAGGCGGCCACGCCCAATGCGCCAAAGCCGCGCCGTGTGAGCGAATTTTCCAGAACTGACATAACCCGGCTTTCTCCCCCGCCCGTGGTTTCATCCGGGCGGCACGGAAATTCCCTGCCGATTTCCGCGTCGCCCTGGTCTGGACGATGCAACGGCCGTGCCAAGGCTTGCGGGCTCGGAGAGAATTCAGGGTTCCGGGGACGGCTTGCCTGCGATTTGTTCAGCGGGTCTCGGAGAATGCCGACTGAACGCGCAGGCGAGGGGCTCCGCCCCTCGACCCCGCCAGGCCCCTGGACCCCAATTCTTACGTAATGGATTCCAAAGGCTCCGTCTTTGGTGGGGGCCCGGGGGCAGCGCCCCCGGCCTTCTTCAGAGCAGGAACAGCGCCAGCAGCAGCAGCAGGATGACGGTCCCGGCCGTGCAGACCACCACGAAGCGCGTAAAGGAGACCCAGAATCGCTGCCGGTCAGCGATCATCGCGTCGGGCGTCAGCGGCGCCGAGGCTCGGGTAAGCTCATGGGTATGTGCGTGATCAGCCATAAGTGGCGCCCTGGTCCGGTCCGGTTCGTGGCCCGCGCTTCTTAGGTCGGCTCGATTGCCTGGGGCAAGGGGTTGACCAGACTGGCCGAATTGGCGGCCGGTTCGGCGTCGGCCCGTTCCGCCGCCGCAAGGCCGAGCGCAAGGGGATAGATGACGTGTTCCTGCCTGAGCACGCGATCGGCGAGCGTTTCCGCCGTGTCGCCGGGCAGCACCGGCACGGCCGCCTGCGCCAGGATCGGCCCATTGTCCACCGACTCGGTAACCAAATGGACCGTGCAGCCGTGCAGCTTCACGCCGGCCGCCAACGCGCGCTCATGCGTGCGGAGCCCGGGAAAAGCCGGCAACAGGCTCGGATGGATGTTCAGCATCCGCCCGGCCCAGCGCCGAACCAGAAACGGTGTCAGCACGCGCATGTAGCCGGCCAGGCAGACGATATCGATGTCGTATCGCCGCAATTCGGCGTCGATCGCCGCCTCGTGCGCCGCGCGATCGGGCCAACCGCGATGATCCCTGACGAGCGAAGGAACGCCGGCCGCGGCGGCCAGCGCCAGGCCGGCGGCTTCGGCATTATTGGCCATGACCAGCCCGATTTCGGCCGAGTAAGCGGGATCGCGCGCGGCCCGGAGCAGCGCGCCGAGATTGCTGCCGCGCCCGCTGATCAGCACCGCCGCGCGGCGTCTCACGCCGGCCAGCCCGGCGGGTGCGTGATTCGAACCGTGGCGGGACCATCGCCTTGTTCGAGGCGTCCGATCACGCATGCCGTCTCGCCGGCCTCGTTCAAGAACGCGACGGTGCGCGGCGCGTCCGCCACCACCAGCGCCATGCCGATGCCGCAGTTGAACACCCGGAGCATCTCGTCCGCCGCGACGCCGCCCGCCCGCGCGAGCCAGGCGAATACCGGGGGCGGCGTCCACGACCCGGCATCGAGCACGGCGGTGGTTCCCGCCGGCAGCACGCGCGGCAGATTGCCTGGCAGCCCGCCGCCGGTAATGTGCGCGGCGGCGCGGAGCAGGCCAGCCCGGTGCAGGGCGAGCACCGGCTTCACGTAGATCCGGGTCGGCGTCAGCAGTGCCTCGCCGAGCGTCCGGCCGGGCGCGAACGGCGCCGGATCGGCCCAGCCGAGCCCGCTCGCCGCCACGATCCGCCGCACCAGGGAAAATCCGTTCGAATGCACCCCGCTGCTGGCCAGCCCGATGACGGCGTCGCCTGGCGATACCGCCGCGGGAAGCAGCGTGCCGCGTTCGGCCGCCCCCACCGCGAACCCGGCCAGATCGTAATCGCCGGAGGGATAAAAGCCTGGCATCTCGGCCGTCTCGCCGCCGACCAGCGCGCAGCCGGCCTCCTGGCAGCCGCGGGCGATTCCGCCGATGACCTCCGTCGCCTGATCGAGCGCCAGACGTCCGGTCGCGAAATAATCCAGAAACAACAGCGGCTCGGCGCCCTGCACCACGAGGTCGTTCACGCACATGGCGACCAGATCGACGCCGACGCTGTCGTGTCGCCCGGTCTCGATCGCGAGCTTCAGCTTGGTGCCGACCCCGTCGGTCGTGGCCACCAGGACCGGGTCCGTGAAGCCGGCCGCCTTGGGGTCGAACAGCGCACCGAAACCGCCCAGGCCGCCCAGAACCCCGGAACGGGCGGTCGCGCGGGCCAGCGGCTTCAAACGCCCGACCAGCGCCTCGCCGGCCGCGATGTCCACCCCGGCATCGGAATAACTGGTGCTGGTCATCATGGCGTTCGATAGGCTAAGCCGCTCGCCGATGAGAAGGGGGTTGGTGGAGATGCAGCCCGAAGCGGCCGCGCGGACCGTACGCCCCCCGCGCAATTCCGAGCCAATTCGGCAGCATCGGGCCACTCGGCTGTCGCTCGCCCGCCGGCGGAGCCGGCCTGATGTTTGACTCCGCGCGCCGGCCGACGGTAGCGGCCGGCCGCGTCAGCCGCACCGCGATCGTGCCCGGACTGGTGACCGTGGCCGACGCGATCACCTTGGCGCGGCTCGGGGCGGTGCCGCTGATCGTCTGGCTGGTGCTGCGCAACCATCTCGCGCTCACCTTCTGGCTGTTCATCGCCGCCGGCGTGTCGGACGCCGTGGACGGCTGGCTGGCGCGGCGCAACGGCGGCGGCAGCATGCTGGGCTCGGTCATCGATCCGGTGGCCGACAAGGCGCTGCTCGTCACCATGTTCGTGACCCTCGCGTCGATCAGCGTGCTGCCGGATTGGCTGGCCATCCTGGTGGTGTTCCGCGACGTGTTCATCGTCGGCGGCGTGCTCGTGCTGTCGGTGCTCGGCCAGCGGGTGCCGATCCGGCCGCTGATGATCTCCAAGCTGAACACCGCCCTGCAAATCGTGCTCGTTGCCGTGGCCCTGCTGCTGGCGGGATTCGGCCGCCACAACGCCTTCGCCGCGCCCTGGCTGCTGAGCCTTCTCATTTGGACGGTCGCCGCCACTACGCTCGCGTCCGGAACCGCCTATCTGTGGAACGCGGCGCGAACACGATGATGGACCAGAGCACCACAGACCTGCTGCCCCCGACCAGGGGCGTGCTGCCGCCCGACCCGCCGGCGGACCCCGCACGCCGCGTCGCCGCGCCGGCCGAGCCGCTCGTCCCGGCGCCGGAGCCCGTGCTGCGCGCCACCAAGGGGCAGCGGATCGCGCTCTTGGTCGGCATCTTCATCGCCGCCTTGCTGGCGCTCACGCTGTTCTCCTCGGTGCTGCTGCCCTTCGTGGCCGCGAGCTGCATCGCCTATTTTCTCGACCCGCTGGCGACCCGGCTGAGCCGGGCCGGCGTGCCGCGCGCCCTGGCGGCGATCCTGCTGCTTATCGCCCTGCTCGGCGCCGTGCTGCTGTTCGCGCTGCTGCTCTATCCGCTGGTGATGGCGCAGTTCGGCATCCTGCTGATGCGCATTCCGCGCTACGTGGCCATGCTGCGCGACTGGGCCAACGACGTGATGACGCATTTGCAGGATCGGCTCGGGCCCAATTTCGTCAACGCCAATTTGCGCGAACTGGTGGCGAGCCAGGCCGGCGCCATGCTGAGCTTCGTCAGTTCGGCGATTAGCCGGCTGATCGGCGGCGGCTTCGCGCTGTTCAACGTGCTGACCCTCGTCGTGGTGACGCCGATCGTCGCCTTCTACCTGCTCCGCGACTGGCCGCGGATGATCGCGCGCCTCGACGCCTGGGTGCCGCGCCGCTACGCCGCCGTGGTGCGGGCGCAAGCGCGCGAAGTGGACCGAATCCTGTCCGCGTGGCTGCGCGGGCAGGCGGTGTGCGCCGTCGCCCTGGCCTTGTTCTATTGTGTCGGGCTGACCCTGGTCGGGCTGGATCTCGGGCTGATCGTCGGGCTCGCCGCCGGCGTCCTGTCGTTCATCCCCTATGTCGGCACCATCACCGGGGCGATCACGTCGCTCGCGCTCGCGGCGGCGCAGTTTCCGACCTGGCACGGCATCGCCGCGGTGGCGAGCGTGTTCGTGCTCGGGCAGTTGCTGGAAGGCTACGTGATCTATCCGCGCTTCCTGGGCGATCGGGTGCAGTTGCACGCGGTCTGGGTGATCTTCGCCCTGTTCGCGGGCGGCGCCGCTTTCGGCTTCCTGGGCGTGCTGCTGGCGGTGCCGGTGGCCGCCACGATCGGCGTCATCGCGCGCTACTGGCTCCGCCGCTACCTGAGCAGTCCGCTCTACCTGGACCCGCCCGCTCCCCGTCGCGAGGCGGAACCACGCGCATGAACGCCGGCGGGCCGGCGCGCCAACTGGCCCTGCCGCTGCCGCACCGCCCGCGCTACGGCCCGGATTTCATTGCCGCGCCCTCCAACGAACAGGCGCGGCTGTGGCTGGCGCGCGTCGCGGAGTGGCCGCAACGGCGGCTCGCGATCTGGGGCGGTGCGGGGACCGGAAAAACCCATCTTCTGCACCGCTGGGCCGCGGGCTGTGGCGCCGATCTCGTCGCGCCCGACCTCGTCGCGAGCCGTGCCAGCGCGCCAGCGCGCCCGGTCGCCATCGACGACGCGGATGCTTGCGGCGACGAACCCGCCTTATTGCACCTGCTCAACAGGTCGGCGGAAGCGGGCTGCCCGGTGCTGCTCGCGTCCCGCGCGCCCCCGGCCCGCTGGCATATCGGCCTGCCGGACCTCGCCAGCCGCCTGCGCGCCGTTCTCGCGGTCGAAATCGCGCAACCCGAAGATGCCTTGCTGCGCTCGCTGCTCGCCCGGTTGTTGGCCGAGCGACAACTGGCCGTGGCGGAATCCGTGCAGGATTGGCTGCTACTTCGGCTGCCGCGAACGGCCGAAGCGATCCGCGAGGCGGTGGCGCGACTGGACCACGAATCCCTCGTTGCGGGCACCCGCATCACGCGCGGGCTGGCGGCGCGGCACGTTTCGGACTTGCTGTCCCAGCCCGGCGGCTCCGCCGACGCCGAACATGCCGAGCGTGCCCAACCGTAGGCGCGCCACCCCCGGGGTGCATCCCCGATATTCGGGAGCAGCTTGGAGCGCTGGCCTTTTGATTCCACTCGATACTAGATTCCCCGGATGAACCGCATACCGCATCCGCAGCCCGTGCGGGACGTGGCCGAGGCCCGCCAGAGCGGCCCGCCCGCGATCGACCCGACCAGCCCCGCGCGGTTCATCAACCGCGAGCTGTCCTGGCTCGACTTCAATCATCGCGTCGTCGAGGAGGCGGACAACCCGCGCCATCCGCTGCTCGAACGCGTGCGGTTCCTGTCGATCAGCGCCTCCAACCTCGACGAATTCTACTCGGTGCGCGTGGCCGGATTGATCGGCCAAGCCAAGGCGGGCGTCACCGCCGTCTCGCCGGACGGGCGCACGCCGGCGC
Source organism: uncultured Alphaproteobacteria bacterium (assembly GCA_963761015.1). Classification (GTDB taxonomy): domain Bacteria; phylum Pseudomonadota; class Alphaproteobacteria; order Acetobacterales; family Acetobacteraceae; genus CAVXFL01. Next base: position 188,362 of record CAVXFL010000016.1, on the reverse strand, counting down.
AACAGCTCGCCGCCATCCATGTGCGCGCCCAGGCGCTGCTCGCCGAGCAGCAGCGCGTCTGGCTGCAGCTCTGCGGCTTGCTGCGCCAGGCCGGCATCGAGGTGGCCGCGCGACCGCCGCTCATCGAGGGCTGCCTCTCCCCCGAGGACCTCCGCTGGCTCGACGGCTGGTTCATGGAGCGGGTTTTCCCGGTCCTCTCGCCGCTCGCCATCGACCCGGCGCATCCGTTTCCATTCATCCCCAACATGGGCCTCGTCATGGTGTTGCGGCTGGTGCGCGACAGCGACGGGCACAATCTGCGCGCGCTGATCCCGCTGCCGAGCCAGATCGAACGCTTCATCCGCCTGCCGGCCCAGCAGCCTGCCTCGGACGCCGCAGCGGCGGCCCCGGTCCGCATCCGCTTCGTCATGCTCGAGGATCTGGTCAGCCTGTTCATGGACCGGCTGTTCCCCGGCTTCCATGTCGCCGGCCGCGGCATGTTCCGCCTGATCCGCGACACCGATGTCGAGTTCGAGGAGGAAGCGGAGGATTTGGTCCGCTCCTACGAAACGGCGCTGAAGCGCCGCCGCCGCGGCGTGGCGATCCACCTCGCGGTGAACGCCACCATGCCCGAGGATTTGCGCGACCTCGTCGCCGACGAACTGGACGCGCCGCACGACGAGGTGCTGGTGCAGCAGGGCATCCTCGGGGTGGCCGATCTGCGCCAGCTGATCGTCGACGACCGCCCCGACCTGCTGTTCCCGCCCTACACGCCGCGCTTCCCGGAGCGCATCCGCGATTTCGGCGGCGACTGCTTCGCCGCCATTCGCGCCAAGGACATCATCGTCCACCACCCGTTCGAGAGCTTCGACGTGGTGGTGCAGTTCCTGCGCCAGGCCGCGCTCGACCCGAACGTCGTTGCGGTGAAGCAGACGCTGTATCGCACCACGCGCGACTCGCCGATCGTGAAGGCGCTCATCGAGGCGGCCGAAGCCGGCAAGTCGGTCACCGCCGTCGTGGAATTGCGCGCCCGCTACGACGAGGAAGCCAACATCCGCATGGCGCGCAGCATGGAAGCGGCGGGCGTGCAAGTCGTCTACGGGTTCGTGGAGCTGAAAACCCACGCCAAGCTGTCGCTGGTGGTGCGGCGCGAGGGTGGCTCGATGCGCTCCTACGCGCATTTCGGCACCGGCAACTACCATCCGATCACCGCGCGCATCTACACCGACCTGTCGTTCTTCACCACCGATCCGGATCTGACGCGCGACGCGGCGCGGCTGTTCAACTACCTGACCGGCTACGCCAAGCCGGAGAAGATGGACGCCATCGCCTTCAGTCCGCTCACCTTGCGCCCGACCTTGATCGAGCTGATCGAGCGCGAGATCGGTTTCGCCCGCGCCGGCCTGCCCGCGACGATCTGGCTGAAGATGAACAGCCTGGTCGACCAGAAGCTGATCGACTGCCTGTACGAAGCCTCGCGCGCCGGGGTGAAGGTGATGGCGGTGGTGCGCGGCATTTGCTGCCTGCGCCCCGGCGTGCCGGACCTGTCCGAGTCCATCCGCGTGAAGTCCATCGTCGGCCGCTTTCTCGAACACAGTCGCATTTGCGTCTTCGGCAACGGCCACGCGCTGCCGAGCCGGCATGCCCGCGTCTATATCAGCAGCGCCGACTGGATGGAGCGGAACATGGATTGGCGGGTGGAAACGCTGGTCCCGATCCACAATCCGACCGTGCACGCGCAGGTCCTGGACCAGATCATGGTCGTGAACCTGAAGGATTCCATGCAGTCGTGGGAGCTGATGCCGGATGGCACCTGGCGGCGCGTCGCGCCCGGACGCAAGCCGGTATCCGCGCACGATTACTTCATGACCAACCCGTCACTATCCGGCCGCGGCTCCGCCCGCCACGGCCCGACCCTGGCGACCGCCCCGCCAAGGCGGCCCGACCGGATTCTGGAAGATTAGCGCGTGCGGAAGGCTGAACCGCACCGGAGCGATCCGCGTTCAGGCATCCCCGTCACCCCGGCGAAAGCCGCGGTCCAGGGCGTCCTCGTCACCCCGGCGGAAGCCGGGGTCCAGGGCGTCCCCCGAGTTCGCGGGCGGCGGCTGCGCTGCCCCCGCGATGTCGGGATAAAGATCGCGCCATTGCGGATTGGCGCGTTCAACCAAGGCGAGCTTCCAGGCCCGCCGCCACTCCTTGATCTGCTTCTCGCGCAGGATGGCGTCGGGCATGGTCGCGTGCATTTCCACATACACCAGCAGCTTGCCCCCGTACTTCTTGGTAAATCCGTCGATCTGATCGTTTTTGTGTTGCCACACGCGGCGTGCGATATCGCTCGTCACCCCGACATAAAGCGTGCCGTTACGTCTGCTCGCAAGAATGTAGACGCAGGGATTCCGCATCACCGCAACATGCAAAAATCCACGGCGGTTTGGAACGCATTTGATTGCTCACCCGGGTGTAACACGCGCGGGGTTCGCGGGAAGCGACCGAGCGGAACCATATCGGGGGCGAATCCAGCGCGTCGCGGGCCCTCCTGGACCCCGGCCTTCGCCGGGGTGACGGATACGCTCGTTCCGATGCGGTTAACTGGCGCCCATGGGAGGCATACGATGTTGAAGCGAAGAATTCGGGGCAAACCGTAGCATCATGCCGTTCGCCCCGCGCGAGGACGCGCCGCGCTGTGCGGTCGTGGATCTCGGCTCCAACTCGGTCCGCCTCGTCGTGTTCGATGGGCAGAGCCGCAATCCGCTCGCCATCTTCAACGAGAAAGCCGTGCTGCGCCTCGGCAAGGGCCTGGAAACCACCGGCGAGCTCAACCAGGACGGCGTCGCCAAGACGCTCACGGTCTTGGCCCGCTACAAGGCGATCGCCGATGCGATGGGCGCCGCCCGGTTCGAGGTGCTGGCCACCGCGGCGGTGCGCGATGCGACCAACGGGGCCGAACTCGTCGCCGACCTGAAATCGTTTCTGCCCGAGGTCCCGATCCGCATTCTCTCCGGGGAAGCCGAGGCCGAGCTGTCCGCCGCCGGACTGCTCTGCGGTATTCCGACCGCGCATGGCGTGCTCGCCGATATCGGCGGCGGCTCGCTCGAACTGGTACGGCTGGAGGCCGGCAGGCGCGGTCCCGCGCGCACCTTGAAGCTCGGCGTGATCCGGCTCGCGGACCGGGCGGGCGGCGATCCGGTCCGCGCCCGCGCGATCGTGGACGAGGATCTGGCCGAGGTGCCGTGGCTCGCGGAGAACGCCGGGCGGGATCTCTATCTGGTGGGCGGGGCCTTCCGGGCGCTCGCGCGGGTGCACATGGCCCAGACCAGCTACCCGCTCTCCATGGTGCATCACTACACGATCGCACGGGAGGAAGCGCGCGGTTTGGCCGACTTCGTCGCCGGGGCGAGCCGCCGCGCCCTGGAACGGCTGCCCGGGCTGTCGCGCCGCCGCATCGACGATCTGCCGTTCGCCGCCGTGGTGCTGCGGCGGCTGGTGCGCGCGACCGCGGCCGAGCGCGTCGTGTTCAGCGCCAACGGGCTGCGCGAGGGCTGGTATCTGCTCGCCATGCCCGACGAGATCCGCGCCGAGGACCCGCTGCTGGCGGCCGGGCACGATTACGCGCGCCGGCTCGGCCGCGATCCCCAACTGCCCGACCGCCTCGTCGCCTGGACCGCGCCGCTGTTCCGCGACGAAACCGCCGAGCACCGGCGGCTGCGCGAGGCGGCCTGCTGGATGTCGGATATCGGCAGCCGCGATCACCCGGAGTTCCGCGCCGAACAGGCCTTCCTCCGCGTGCTGCGCCAACCCGGCATCGGCCTCGATCACCATGCGCGGGCGTTCCTGGCGCTGACGGTCGGCGCCCGCTACGGCGCGGAGCCGAACGCGCCGTTCCTCGCCCCCGCCCGGCTCCTGCTCGATGTCGTCTCGGCGGCCCGCGCGGAGATACTCGGCGCCGCCCTGCGCCTCGCCTACGCCCTGTCGGGTGGCACGCCGGACCTCTTGGCCGACACCGGCCTCGTGGTGGCGCGGGGCCGGCTCTTGCTGCGGCTTTCCGAATCGCGCCGCGCGCTGGCGGGCGACAACGTGCCGCGACGGCTCGATCGCCTGGCCGAAGTTCTCGGGCTCGAAGCGGCCATGGACATCGCCCCCGGCGGTTGACGACGCGGCGGTTTCCCGCCGAAACTGTCGTGCAACGAGAATAGAAAAGCGTTCGCTGCTGTTGCTCGCGGCGACGCCGAGACAGCATACGGGGGGAATTCGATGCCGCATAACGGGCCGGCGCTGAAGCGCCGTACCGATCCTGGCCGGCGCGGCGGGCGCGCTGTTCGCGCCGCGCATCGCATCCGCGGCGGGCAAAACCATCCGCATCGGCGTGCCGACGATCCTGTCGGGCCGCGTCGCGCAGCTCGGCAACAGTTCGCGCAACGCCATGATGATGGAAATCGACCGCATCAACGCCCAGGGCGGGCTGGCGGGCCGGCCGATCGCGATCGTGCTGCGCGACTCCAAGGGGCAGGCGCAGGAATCCGCGCGCAATACGCGCGACCTGATCAACACCGAGGGCTGCGAGATCATCGTGGACGCCGAGTCTTCGGCGGGCGCGTTCGCCGTGAACGAAGTGGCCCGCGACCTCGGTGTGCTGTGCATTCATACCAACAGCGAAACGTCGTCGCTGACCGCGGACCCGAAGATCCGCATAGCGAACGCGTTCCGCTGCGCGCGTCAGGGCATGCACGATTCGGTGGTCGGCGGCCGCTACGCCGCCAACATGGCGACGCAGCACAAGCTGCACCGCTGGGCCACGGTGTCGCCCGACTACGCCTATGGCCGCGACACCACGGCGCAGTACCTGGAATACCTGAAGCACTTCAAGCCGGATATCGAACTGATCACGCAGTCCTGGCCGAAGCTGTTCCAGCCCGATTACACGGACAACATCACCAAGCTCATGCAGGCCAAGCCGCAGGCGCTCTATTCGGCGCTGTGGGCGGGCGATCTCGTCGCCTTCATCGACCAGGCGAGCATCTACGCACTGTTCAACAACACGCGGCTGTTCGCGGTGAACTTGGCGGACTACACGACCTTGACCGCGATCAAGAACCTGCCGCACGGCATTCATTCCGGCGACCGCTACCTGAGCACCTATCCCGACACGCCGGCCAACCGCGCGTTCGGCGCGGCGTACAAGAAGCGGTTCGGGGATTCGCCGACCAACTGGTCCTGGCAAAACGCGACGGCGATCCGCTTCCTGGAGGCGGCGGCGAAGAAAGCGGGCAGCGCGGACGGCAAGAAGCTGGCCGCGGTGCTGCCCGGGCTGACCATCGAGAGTCCGTTCGGCACCAAGGGCACGATCACCATGCGGGCCGACGACCACACCATCGTCGATTACGCGATCGGCTGGGGCACCACCGTGCCGAAGTTCCCCTACGTCGTCGACATGCAGCCCGGCGACTGGGGCCAGATCGTCGAACTCGAAACGGAGTGGAAGAAGAAGCACGGGTACGCGTGAGTCCTTCGGTCTGGATGCTCGTTTTCCTACGAAGCGGCATCCGTCATTCCCGGGCTTATCGGGACCCCAATTCGATTTCCGAATTGGGCACCCGATCCGGGCAGCCACGGCTTTTCCGAGACGGGAAGAAAGTCGTGGACGGCCGGACCAAGTCCGGCCGTGACGTGAATGCAACCGCTTCAGGAGAGGAACGCGTAGAGATCGTTCCAGTCCGGGTTCGCCGCCACGATCAGGCGGACCTTCCAGGCCCTCGGCGAATGCTTGAGCGTCTTCTCCCGCTGAATTGCCGCCCGAATATCCTGGTGGCGTTCTGCGAACACCAGCCCCTTCAGGCCGTATCGCTTCGTGAAATCCTTCTGCGACGCCCACCCGATGTTCCCAGATGCGTCGGCTGAGATCGCTGGTTACACCGACATAGAGGGTGCCATTCGGCCGATTCGTCAGAATGTCCACCCAGCCGCCCTGCATGGGCACGATTTATCGGCGAACGAACTCGTGCTGCAACGTTGTCCGTCATGGCCGGACTTGTTCCGGCCATCCACGACTTTCTTGCGGCTAGGCGGCAAAGACGTGGATGGCCGGTCCGAGCCCGGCCATGACGCTGGCGTGCCGCCGGTCGGGCGATAGCCATGGAGTGGCAGGCGCTGATCGACTGCCTCACCAGCCCGGCCTGCGTGGTGACGCAGACCACCTCCGGGCTGATCGCCGGGTCCGTGCTGTTCCTGGTGGCCGCCGGGCTCACCCTGATCTTCGGCGTGCTGAAAGTGACGAACTTCGCGCACGGCGTGTTCTACATGCTCGGCGCCTATGTCGCGTACACGGTGATACAGTTGGGCGGCGGCTATGCGCTCGCCGTCCTGGCGGGCGCCGTCGCCATGGGCCTGTTCGGCATCGTTTTCCAGTACCTGTTCATCCGCCCCGTCATGGGCGGCAACGTGCTGATGCAATTGCTGGTCTGCTACGCAATCGTACTGATCTGCGACGATCTGGTGCGCATCATCTGGGGGCCGGAATTTCTCTCCATCGGCATTCCGGCGGTGTTCCAGGTGCCGCCGGTGTTCGTGGCCGGCGGCGCGGTGCCGCCGTTCTACATGTTCCTGGTCGGCATCGGCGTGGTCATCGCCATCGCGCTCGCGATCGCGCTCGCCGGCACGCAATTCGGCAAGATCATCCGCGCGGTGGCGCACAATCCGGACATGGTGGAGGCGTTGGGGATCAACACCGCGGCCATCTTCGCGGCGGTGTTCGCGTTGGGCGGGGCGCTGGCCGGGCTCGCCGGCGCGCTCGCCGCGCCGGTGCGTTCGCTGACCCCGGGCATGGGATTTTCCATCCTGATCGAGAGTTTCATCGTCACGGTCATCGGCGGCATGGGCTCGATCCTGGGCGCGCTGATCGGCGCCGTGCTGCTCGGCCTGGTGCACAGTTTCGGCAGCGTCGGGTTTCCGCTGTTCACCGACGGGCTGGTCTACCTGTTCATGATCGCCATTCTGCTGATCCGCCCGACCGGCCTGTTCGGCAGGGAGATCGCGTAACATGCGCCGTCGCGATCTGATCGAGATCGGGCTCAGCCTCGGCGCGCTCGCCGTGCTGCTGGCGCTGCCGTTCGTCTGGCGCAGTCCGGCGCTGATCGATTTCGTGATCCGGCTGTCCGCCTACGCCCTGTTCGCGACCTCGCTCAATCTGCTGGTCGGCTACGGCGGCATGGTCTCGTTCGGCCATGGCGTGTTCTTCGGGCTGGGCGCGTACTGCTTCGGCCTCTTGATGCAGCGGCTCGTGCTGCCGATCCCGGTCGCGCTCTTGGCGACGCTCGCGTTCGGCGCCGTGGCGGGCGCGGCGGTGGGCGCGCTCTCGGTGCGGCTGCGCGCCATCTACTTCGCCTTCGTTACCCTGGCGATGCAGATGTTCATCTACTCCATCATCATCGCCTGGGTCTCGTTCACCGGCGGCGACCAGGGATTGCGCGGCGGCATCCCCCGCCCGCCGTTCCTGCACGTCGACCTCAGCAAGCAGTGGCAGCTTTACGAGTTCAGTTGCGTGCTGCTGGTCATCGGCCTCTTGCTGATGCGGCACATCCTGGATGCGCCGTTCGGCTACAGCCTGCGCATGGTGCGCGACAACGAGGCGCGCGCCGCCTTCCTGGGCATCGGCGTGTACCGGGTGAAGCTGACCGCGTTCATCCTCGCCGCGGTGTTCGCCGCGCTCGGCGGCGTGGTGATGAGCCTCTATGTGTCCGGCGCCTATCCCGAACTCGCGTACTGGACCACCTCCGGCGAGGGCGTGTTCATCATCATCATGGGCGGGGTCGAGACGTTCCTGGGGCCGACGCTGGGCGCGGTGCTGCTCCTGCTGCTGGAGGACGTGACCACGCGCGTGACGGAGTACAAGGACCTGGTGCTCGGGGTGGTCATCCTGGTGTTCGCGCTCGGCCTGCGCCGGGGGCTGCTGGACTTCCTGCAAGCGCGGCTCAGGACGGAACGGCCATGAGCTTCGGCATCGCCGTGGTCACGGGCGGCGCCAGCGGCATCGGCGAGGCCTGCTGCCGCGAGTTGCGCGCGCGCGGCGCCAGCGTGGTGGTGCTCGACCGCGACGCGCGCGCCGAGGCGGTGGCGCAGGCGATCGGCGGCGAGGCGCGGGTTGTCGACGTGACCGACGACGCCGCGCTCGGCGCCTGCGCCGAGGCGATCGAGCGTGAAATCGGGCCGGTCGATATCCTGGTGAACAGCGCCGGCATCATCCAGGCGCCGCTCCGGCCCAACGAATTGCCGATGCGGGTCTGGGACGACGTGGTGCGCGTGGACCAGCGCGGCGTCTACCTGTGCTGCCGCGCGTTCGGCGCGTTCATGGTGGCGCGGCGGCGCGGCGCGATCGTGAACATCGCCTCGATCGCCGGCATGCGCTCCATGCCGCTGCACGCCTATGCGCCGGCGAAGGCGGCGGTGATCGCGATCACCGCATGTCTCGCGGCCGAATGGGGCCCGGCGCAGGTTCGCGTGAACGCGGTCTCGCCCGGCTACACCCGGACCCCGGCATTGCAGGCGGCGATCGACGCGGGCCAGCGCGACGAGCGGTTGCTTGCGACCAACTCGGCGCTCGGGCGCGTCGTCGAGCCGGCGGAGATCGCCCGCGCGGTCGCTTTCCTCGCGTCGAGCGATGCGTCCGCGATCACCGGGGCCAATCTGCCCGTGGATTGCGGCTGGCTGGTCGCGCCGTCCTGGCACACCTATGGCGGCCTGCGCTGATGCTCGCCGTCGAGGGGCTGACCAAGCGGTTCGGCGGCGTCGCGGCGGTCGACGACGTGACGCTGACCTTCGCCGACCGCTCGCTGACCGCCATCATCGGGCCGAACGGCGCCGGGAAGAGTACCTTCTTCAACCTGATCTCGGGCGCGCTGAAGCCGGACAGCGGGCGCATCCTGCTCGACGGCGCCGATGTCACCCGGCTTTCGCGCGCCGCCCTGGTGGCCCGCGGCATCGGGCGCGCGTTCCAGGTGGCCAGCATCTTTCCCACCCTGACCGTGACCGAGAACCTGATGGCGGCCATCGCCGCGCATCGCGGCCACGCCATGCGTCTGGGTGAGCGGTTCCCTCCCAAGGGCTGCCGCGAGGCCGCGCGGCACGTCGCGGCGCTGCTCGGGCTCGACGCGAAGGGCAGTGCGCTCGCCGCCAACCTGTCGCATGGCGATCAGAAACTGCTGGACGTGGCGCTGGCGCTGGCGCTGCAACCGAAGGTGCTGCTGCTCGACGAACCCACCGCCGGCATGGGGCCCGACGAGCGCTGGCGCATGATCGAGCGCGTGCAACACTTGTGGGAGACGCAGCATCTTACCTTGATCTTCATCGAGCACGACATGGACATCGTATTCCGCATCGCGCAGTCGGTGCGGGTACCGTGCTACGGCCGCGTGCTGGCGCAGGGCACGCCGGATCAGATCCGCGCGGACCCGGACGTGATCGAGGCCTATCTGGGCACCGCGCACGATGCCGAGCCCGTCGGCTGATGCGCGCCCTGCTCGAGATCGATCGGCTCGAGGTCTTTTACGGCCGCAGCCAGATCCTGTTCGGCGTCGGGCTGGCCTTGCACGAAGGCGAGACGGTGGCGCTGCTCGGGCGCAACGGCGCCGGCAAGAGCACGACCATGAAGGCCATCGCCGGCGTCGTGCCCGCGCGGCGCGGGATGGTGCGCATGGCGGGGCGGGAACTGAGCGGCGCGCGCGCGCACGTGCGGGCCCGCGCCGGGCTGGGCTATGTCCCCGAGGACCGGCAGGTCTTCCCCGATCACAGCGTGCTGGACAACCTGCTGATCGCGACGAAGAAGGGGCCGAACGGACAGGACTACTGGACGCTCGACCGCATCTGGGAGGTGTTCCCGCTGCTGGTGCCGCTGCGCCATCGCGCCGCCGGCCTGCTCTCCGGCGGCGAGCAGCAGATGCTGGCGATCGCCCGTACGTTGATGGGCAATCCCATCGTGCTGCTGCTCGACGAGCCGAGCGAGGGGCTCGCGCCGGTGGTCGTGGCGCGCATCGCGGCGATGCTGCATCAACTGCGTCGCGGCGGCGCGACGATCCTGCTCGCCGAACAAAACATGCATTTCTGCCTCGGCATCGCGAGCCACGCCCTCGTGATCGACAAGGGCCAGATCGTTCACAGCGGCGACATGGCCGCGCTGCGCGCCGACGACGACATTGGGCGACGCTATTTGGCACTGTAATCCGTGAGTTGGGCTTCAATTTGCAACAAGAATCTTAACCAATGCAATAATTGTAACAGGCTTCTCGAACGCTTGACTCATTCGCGGTTTTGCAGCGCATTGGGCTGCGTAAAGAAGCCATGCTGAAGGGTTCGATTTAAACCAAACGTTCGTCAACGGGCCCGGAAATGCAGCCAAAAAGCGAAACCAGAACGCGTGATCGTGACAAGCTTGTTCGCCTGATATCGGTCATAGGCGAACTGGTCGGGATGCCTGTCGACGACCCCGAGCTGACGATCGGCGATCTGGGCATCGGGTCCCAGCACATCGTCGAACTGCTGATCACGTGCGAAGACATCTATGGTGGAGCGGTGAAGGACGATGCGCTCGAACTCGCGTATGAAACGTCGATCCTGAGCGTCCATCGCCAAATGCTCTCCAACGCGCCGGTATAGAGGTCACGCATGCACAACGGCGCGCAGGGCTGGTCCGGATCGGCCACGCCATCGGACGGTCACGGCGAGTCGCCTGGACACGGTGAGCCCGCGAACGAGGCGCTGCGCGCCGAGTACGGGCCCCGCGATGAACGGGCGCCGAATGGCGCCGGCGCGCTGCCGGCGCGGCGGCCGAAGCAGCGGCAGTCCGGACCAACCCAACTGCGCGGCCGCGCCGACTCCGCCGCGACGGCGGCCTACATCCCGCCGTTCGCGTTCATCTGCGAGGCGCTCGGCATTACCGAAGCGCAAATGTCGGAACCCCGCGCCACCGTCTCGGTGCCGTTTCTGCGCTTCCTGATCGGCGAACTCATGCGCGCGGCGCCGTTCGATCCCGCCTGGTACGCGCACTACTACCCGGACATCGAGCCCGCCCTCTCGGGAGACGAGATCGCCTCGGCGCACCAGCATTATCTGGAGCAAGGCTATTTCGAAAAGCGACTGCCCCATTCGCTTGCGGTCGATCCCGATTGGTATTGGCGGCGCTACGCCGATCTGACCCGGCACTACCACCGCCAGGAAATAGCCGCGCTGTGCGAACACCTGTTCACCCAGGGGTGGTGGGAAGGCCGGGTCGGCATACCCGAATTGAGCGCGCACGCCGATCGCTGGGTCGAGGCGGTCAGGCGGTACGGCGCGGCGACCGGGACCGCCTGGCATCTGGAAGGGCGGCGCACGTCCCCCGAGCAGCTGTTGCTGCGCAATTTCGAAAGCCTCGGCTGGAATTGCGAGTTCGGGCTCGTGCAGAAATGGTTCGGGCTCGAGCCGATGAGCCTGCTGGCGTTCGGCTCGCTGCCGCCGGACCGTTTGCTGGAAGCGCTGATTACCGACTTCGACGGATTGGGCGATCCGGAAAACACCGGTATCGAATTGATCGACCAGGAATACTTCACCGTCGACAAGGCCCACGGCTACCGAAATCACACGTGGTACTTTCATGGACAAGCCGACGAAGCGCAGCTGTTCCGGCGCGAATGCCGGCGCCTGCAGTTCCTGAAAGGAAAATTGCTGCGGGACCTGGCGGGCGAGCGGAAGATCCTGGTGTACAAAAAACACCCCGATTGGCCCGACGACGCCGTCGCCGAACTCCGCGCGGTGCTTCGGACCCGCGGCGACAACGTGCTGCTCTGGGTCGATGTCGAGAATTCCCGGCACAAATCCGGCGAGGTGCAGTTTCTCTCCGATGGATTTTTCAAGGGCTATGTGGACCGGTTCTCGTCCGTGGACGCGGCGGGTTCGGATATCTCCTACGAGGCTTGGCTGCGCGTCTGCACGGCGTTGACGCGCATGTTGGGACGCTCGGACGAGCGCGCCGGGCTCGACGCCGCCGTCCCGGTGGAGGCGGCCGACTGAACGGCCCAGCCCACCAGTTGCCGACGCGATCGCAGCGACCAAGCCTTCTGACCGCGGGCCGTCCTAGCCGGCGACCCTCTTGAGCGACGGGGCGCAGAGCATCACTGGTCCGCCAACCGTGAGGGCCTCCTTGCCGAACTGATTCAAGGTGGTCACGCGTTTATCGGCGGCCTTGCCGCCCTCCTCCTCGTAGCATACGAGATGCGTCCGCTCGTCCTTCGGCTTCTCGCCGTTCTTTGCGACAGGGGCGCACAGGAACAGCGGCCTGACGAGCTTCACCCCGGACGTCCCGAACTGGTCTTGCAGTTTCACCGCGACCGGCTTGAACCGCGATTGCTCGGCGACCCGGTAACACTGGTAGTGGGTCGGATTGACCCCTGGCGGATTGTGGCCCTGCGCCCGCGCCGCCGCGCCGGCCGCAAGCGCGACCACCGCGGTGAGGCAGAGCACCGCTACTGGCTGAAACCTCATCATCTCCCTCCCATGACGAAACGGAATGACCGCACGCTACGCGCGGACCATATTCCCGGCCCCGGCTCGCGAGGGTAACATTTCCGTGCATGCAACGGAGTGCGGCGCGCGGCGCAGGCTCACGTTCGCACACGCGGCGCAAGGCTGCGCGCTTGACAGGTCCGGAACGCGAATCCCAGTGTCGCCGCTCGCGACGGACCGAGCGGAAGCAAGCGGGGCTCCCGCCGGCCGGGAGGAGACGCCCATGAACATTCTCTGGTTTCATCTCATGCCGTACACGGAACTTCCGGCGGATTTCCGGGAGAACCATCCGTCCATCTGGGTCGACGTCCACTCCTCGCTGTTCGACCCGAAGCGCGCGCACCACATGTACAACGACTTCATGGACGAGTTGGAATACGCGGCCGATTGCGGGTTCGACGCCATTTGCGTGAACGAGCACCATTCCAACGGCTACGGGCTGATGCCCTCGCCCAATCTGATCGCGACATCGCTCGCCCGCCGCACCACGAACGCCACGATTTGCGTGATGGGCAACTCGCTCGCGCTCTACAATCCGCCGACGCGCGTCGCCGAAGAGTTCGCCATGATCGACGTGATCTCGGGTGGGCGGCTGATCGCCGGCTTCCCCGTCGGCACGCCGTTCGACACGTGCTTCGCCTACGGCCAGAACCCGAGTTCGCTGCGCGACCGCTACATCGAGGCGCACGACCTGATCATGCGCGCCTGGACCGAACCCGACACCTTCGCCTTCAACGGCCGCTTCAACCAGCAGCGCTACGTGAACATCTGGCCGCGCCCGATCCAGAAGCCGCATCCGCCGATCTGGATTCCCGGCGGCGGCTCGATCGAAACCTGGCATTGGTGCGCCGAGAACGACTACGTCTACGCGTATCTGTCGTATTTCGGCCATATCGCGGCGAAGGCCGTGATGGACGGGTTCTGGGCGGAAATGACGCGGCTCGGCAAGGACCGCAATCCGTACCGCGCCGGTTTCGCGCAGATCGTCGCCGTGGGCGAATCCCGCGCGCACGCGATGGAGCTGTACCGGCGGCCGGCCGAATACTTCTACGGTTGCTGCCTGCACATCGACCCGCGCTTCGCCGCGCCCCCGGGCTATAGCTCGGAAGCCACCCAGCGGACGGGCGTGCTCGGCATGATGCGCCGCGCCGCCGGTCGGGCGGACAATCCGTACGATTTCCCGCAGGTCATGGAGGAGTTCGTCGAGCGTGGCTACATCGTCATCGGCTCGCCGGACGAGGTCGTCGAGCAGCTCACGACGCTCGCGCACAATCTGAACGTCGGCCAGCTCATGCTGCTCATGCAGTTCGGCAATATGGACAAGGAACTGGCCCAGTACAACACGCGCCTGTTCGCGGAACAGGTGCTGCCGCGGCTGAAGCCGATCTTCGCCGAGTGGGAGGACCGCTGGTGGCCAAAGCCCATCGCCCCCGAAAGCCGCGCCATGCCCCAGGCGTTCCGCCCGGAAGCCGCGGCGGCGGGTCATTGACAGCCGGGCAGCCGGACTTTCAGACTCCTCCCCCTATCGTCATGCTCGCGCCAGCGGGCGCCACGACGAACCCAGGCATCCGGCCACGCGGCCGGCGGAGGACACGGCGATGAAAATCATGTGGTTCCATCTCATGCCGTACACGGAGCTTCCGGACGACTTCCGGGAGAACCATCCGTCGGTCTGGGTCGATATCCATTCCTCGCTGTTCGACCCGAAGCGCGCGCACCACATGTACAACGACTTCATGGACGAGCTGGAATACGCGGCCCTTTGCGGCTTCGACGCCGTCTGCGTGAACGAGCACCATTCCAACGGCTACGGGCTCATGCCCTCGCCCAACCTCATCGCCTCCTCGCTCGCCCGGCGCACCACCGAGACCGCCATCTGCGTCATGGGCAACTCGCTCGCGCTCTACAATCCGCCGACGCGCGTCGCCGAAGAGTTCGCCATGATCGACGTGATCTCGGGTGGGCGGCTGATCGCCGGCTTCCCGGTGGGCACGCCGTTCGACACCTGCTTCGCCTACGGCCAGAACCCGAGCGCGCTGCGCGACCGCTATCACGAGGCGCACGATCTGGTGATGCGCGCCTGGACCGAGCCCGACACCTTCGCCTTCAACGGCCGCTTCAACCAGCAGCGCTACGTGAACATCTGGCCGCGCCCGTTGCAGCGCCCGCATCCGCCGGTCTGGATCCCCGGCGGCGGCTCGGTCGAGACGTGGCGCTGGTGCGCCGAGATGGACTACGTGTACGCCTACCTGTCCTATTACGGCTACAAGGCCGGGCGGCTGACGATGCAGGGGTTCTGGGACGAAATGGCCCGGCTCGGCAAGGATCGCAATCCGTACCGCGCCGGCTTCCTGCAATTCGTGGGCGTCGGCGAAAGCCGCCAGCACGCGCTCGACCTCTACAGCGAGGCCGCCGAGTATTTCTACGGCCGCTGCCTGCACATCGATCCGCGCTTCGCCTCGCCGCCGGGCTACGTTTCGGAAGCGACGCAGCGCGCCGGCATCGAGGGCCAGATGGCGCAGGCGGCCAACCGCTCGCGCGAGGCCAATCCGGTACTCGGTTCGACCACCGGAACGCGCATGCAGATGGTGGCGCGCGACATGGAGCACATCGTCGAGAACGGCTACGTCATCATCGGCTCGCCCGACGAGGTGACGGAACAGCTCCGCCAGGTCGCCACGGATCTGAATGTCGGCCACCTGATGCTGCTGCTGCAGTTCGGCAACCTGAACAAGGAAGCGACGCGCTTCAACACGAAGCTGTTCGCCGAGAAGGTGCTGCCGAACATGCGCGACCTGTTCGGCGATTGGGAAGACCGCTGGTGGCCGCGGCCGGTGGACCGCTCCGCCCGCGCGTCGGTGCCCGCCTTCGTGCCCGAGGGGATTGCCGCGGAGTAAGATGACCAGGACGGACTGTGCATGGACGAAGAAGCGAAACGCTTTCTCGATGCGAACGACAATTCCGAGCGCGTGCTGAACAAACTCGCTTCGTTCGAGCAGGACTTCCAGAACGCCAAGGCGTTTCTCGCTGGTGACGCGCTGGTCGGTTCGCGCCGCTGGCTCGATCTGGAGGTCACGCCCGACGCTTGCTTTAGCTAGGCAAAAAGTGGAGCCGCGGGAATCGCCACCCCAGGCAGATCGTCGACTTCCAAAACGCCGGCAGGCTCGGTCTTCATCACCTGATCGTATCGGTCGCCGCGCGGTCTGCGGTGCACGAACACCGAGTCCGTCGTCAGGTCCACGAGCCAGAACTCCCGGATGCCCGCCCGCGCGTACAGCTCCAGCTTGGCCCCGCGGTCGAGCTCCAGGCTGGTATCGGCAACCTCGATCAACAGGAAGATATCGCCAGGCTGCGGATGCGCCGCCGGATAACCGCGCCAGGGTCGGCGGACCAAGGCGATGTCCGGCTGCGGTTCCGTCCGGGCATCCAGCGCGATCGGGTTCTGCACGCGCACGCCGGCCCGACCGGCAACCGCCGCGACCAGCAGCTCGTTCAGGGCATCCACCGCGAGCGCGTGTCTCGGCCCGATCGGAGCCATGTCCACCAACTGCCCGTCGAGAAGCTCGACGCGATCCGCCTCACCCAAAACGCCCGCTTCGCCCAGCCGACGATACGCCTCCGCGGTCAAGCGATGCCGGGGTACCGGATGGCGGCTGAGAACGTCGGCGAGGTCCGTGTCCATGGCCCGACCTCCAGTGCCGCGAACTGCCCGACTAGCAACGCCCGAGCCGATCCGCAAGCCGGTGGCTAGCAGCCCCGGCGAGCGTGCGGCGGGTGACGCCGGCGCGGGGGTTCCCAATTCGTTCGCGAATCGGGGGCCCCAGGCCGGGGCTGACCCGCCATTTCGGCGTGGGGCGGAACGCGCTTCGCTTTTGCGCCCTGCCGCGCTAGAAATGCCCGGACAATCCGAAGCTGAACGCGGCGCCGCCGGATTGGTCGCGCCCGGCGGTAATCTTCAGCACCGCCTCGCTCCATCCACGGATCTTCACCGGCTGGGAAACTTCAGCGCCCGCAAATATCAAGCCAAATTTGCGCTGCAGCAGAGCATCCTGGTCGATCGCCACGGCGACCTGCGTATCCTTGATCATATTGAACTTCAGTCGCTTCGTAAGCCCGATATACCGCAACCCGCTTGCCAGCGGCACTCTTGTCCCGGCGACCAGTTCGCCGGGTTCATCATAGGTTATTTTGCCGCCCGCATGCACTTTGCCGATCTCAACCGGTTCGCCGGTGACGATGTTGGTCCGATTCGACAGAATGGGGGTGCTGTAGAGCACGTCGGCAAGTTTCGTTGCAAAATCCTCGGGAATGCTGTCGGCGAGCATCTTGACGTATGGATTGAGCGAAGCGGTGCGGTCCACATTGGCGGCCTGGCTGATGTAGCCGATCAGAGACACCAGCGATTGGTCCTCGATGGCTTCGATACGAACTTTGACCGCCCTGGGAATGCCGATGGAAGGCAGCCCTACCCAATCGTGGTTTGCGAGAAGTTGATCCAGCGCATGCGAATCATAGAAGACGTTTCTCGCCTGGCGATGCTGAAAGATCGCATTATCGGGCAACTTCAGCTTGAAATCGGGCATCCAGGTTCCTCCGAGGCCATATACCCCATTATCAATGAATAGGTGTATCGTGACGCCCTATCAACGGACTATGGCGCAATGGTGGCAAGATTTTCAGATATCGTGCCGCGGCTCGGTGAGCCGAGGCTCTCGCCGAAGGACGATCTAGCAGCCTAGCCCGTGTGTGGAGGCCCTCCAGGTGCCAGGGGTCGGATCAGACAAAACTGATGCGGTGCGATTGCGGTCGTGTGTCCGGCGACCGCTTCGGACGTTACGCTTTGCTTTCCACTCGCGCTACGCGAGGCTACGCGAGGTGAGCCCTCCACGCGTGCCGACATTCTTTCTACCATTGACGCGGTAGAATAACTAACGCTACACTTCCGTCCATGTTCGACGGCGCCACCCCAAACCACCCCGCCCCCGGGCTCGACCCGGAGATCGCCCTCCAACTCCCGGCGGACGCCTATTGGCAGCTCGTCCGCACGCTCCGCCTCACCCTGCCGCCGCCTCCGGCGAAAGCCGGGGTCTCCGGCAGCGCCGAGGATTTGGCCCGGCGCGACCGCGCGGCCATCGCGCGGGTCGCCGCCCTCGCCCCGGCCAACGCCGCCGAAGCCGAACTCGCCGCGCAGATCGTCGCCGCCTCGGAACAGTGGAAGGATTGCCTGCGGCTCGCGCAGGAGCCCGCGACGACTCCCGAGTGGGCGCTGAAATGCCGCGCCCAGGCAATCGGCATGATGCGGCAGGCGAACAACGCCATGCGCCTGCTGCTGCGGATGCAGCAGACGCGGCGCAAGCTTGAGGCCGACAGCGCCACCTCCGACCGTCTCGCCTGGAGCGAACATTGCGCCCTCGCGCTGATGGCCGAGGCGCTCGCGGGCCTCCCCACGAAACCTGTCGATGTCGCGGAGACCCCGGCGGCGGCGGACCCCACGACATCCACCGGTCTCGTGGGCACCCCGGCCGCCGAGCCGGACGGAAAACCCGCGCCGGACGCGGCCCCCGCGCCCGCGCCCGAACCGGGCGCCGCAGCACCCGACGCCGACCTCGTCGCCGCCGCCGAGCGCTACGCCGCCGCCTATCCCGAGCGGGCCGCCGCGATCCGCCGCACCGGCCGCCTGCCCCACGACGTCCGCTACTTCTGCCCGTCCGAGGCCGCGCTCGCGCGGGCGCTCATCACCGGCCGCACCCCGGCCCTGGCCGCCCTCGATGCCGTGGCCGCCGAACCCGACGCCACCTAGCCGAAGCGCGTTCGGACACCCTCGTCATGCCCGGGCGAAGACCCGGGCATCTCGGCGCCGCACGGCTGCGTCATTGCCGGGTCAAGCCCGGCAATGACGCAGCAGTTGTCCAGTCATCCGTAACGCGCTCTCGCCGGCCTCAAACCGCGGACGCCCGCCGGCAGTTCGAGCAAACCCACGTCCGCGCGGATCGGCGCAGGCCGTCTCGACATATCATTCCTGCGGCACAACATGCCCTGGTTTCCCGAGCCGGAACGACGTGGAGCAGAAGCGGCACGTTGCACCGGCGGCATCTCGGAAAAATCCTGCGTATCGTTCCCGAATACAATGAGACGCGCGGGAGAAATGCCGGCCCGGTTGCCGAAGCAGGGGCATGTCGGGCTAGGATGGGCAAGCTGCATGGGCCGACCCGGAGGAGAGGGGGAGTGAGCGAACCGGAAACGCATACCGTCGAGGTGAACGGAGAGCCCTGTCGCGTCTGGCGCGCGGGGCAGGGGGAAAGGCTCGGGTTCCTGGCCGGCTTCGGCGGGCTGCCGCGCTGGATCCCATTTCTCGACCGCCTGGCCGAACACCGCACGGTCATCGTGCCGTCGCTGCCCGGCTTCCCCGGCGCAACCGGGCACAAGCTGCTCGACTCCCATCTCGACTGGCTGCTCGCCGTGCGGCAATTGCTGATCGCGGCGGAGCTGGACGGCGCCGATCTGGCCGGCAGCTCGGTCGGCGGCTCGTTCGTGGCCGAGATGGCGGCGGTCTGGCCGCGCTCGGTGCGGCGCATCGCCTTGATCGCGCCGTTCGGCCTGTTCGACGAGAAGGACCCGCCCGCCGACCCCTGGGCGCAACGCCCCAAGGAGGTCGCTTCCCTGCTCTGCGCCAACCCGGAGAATTGGACCAAGCTGAAGGAGCCGCCCGAGGGCGCGAACTCCATCGAATGGCCGATCGAGCAGAACCGCGCCAACGAGGCGGCGGCGCGCGCCTTCTGGCCGCTCGGCAACACGCGGCTGGAGAAGCGGCTGCCGCTGATCACCGCGCCGACCCTGCTGATCTGGGGCGAGCACGACCGGGTGATGCCGCGCGGCTACGCCGAGCGCATCGCCAACGCCGTCGGCGAGCGCAGCGAAATCCGCGTCATTCCCGGCGCGGGGCACCTCGCCGAGCTGGACAAGCCGGACGAGGTCGCGGCCGCCATCCTGGGCTGGACCGGATGAGGGGGAGCAGAGACGACATGCCACGGATCGATTGGGGCGCGCAGCAGGTCCTCGACCTCATCCGCAACTCAGGCCGCCCGCCCTACGACACCCTGACCCCGCCCGAGGCGCGCGAGGTGTCGCGCAACGCCCGCGCGGTGCTGCAGCCGGACCCGCCGGATGTCGCGGAGGTGCGCCAAGCCTCGGCGCGCACCGCGCACGGCCCGATCCCGCTGCGGGTCTATCGCGGCCTCGGTACCGCGCCGAACACGCCGCTCGCCGGGCTGGTCTATTTCCACGGCGGCGGCTGGGTCATCGGCGACCTCGATACGCACGACACGCTCTGCCGCCAGATCGCCAACGCCGCCGGTTGCGCCGTGATCTCGGTCGATTACCGCCTCGGCCCCGAACAGAAGTTTCCGGCGGCCGTCGAGGACGCCATCACCGCGACCGAGTGGGTGGCCAAGCACGCGGCGGATTTCGGCGTCGATCCGGCGCGGCTCGCGGTCGGCGGCGACAGCGCCGGCGGCAATCTGGCGGCGGTGGTCGCGCTGCACGCGCGCGATCACGCGGGGCCGCCGATCGCGCTGCAGGTGCTGATCTATCCCGGCACCGACATGTCGCTGCGGCATCGCTCGCACCGGCGCTATGGCGAGGGGCTGTTCCTGACGCGCTCGATGATCGTCTGGTTCCGCGACCACTATCTGCGCACGCCGGCCGACCGCGAGGACTGGCGCGCCTCGCCGCTGCTGGCGCTCGATTTCGCCGGGCTGCCGCCGGCGATCGTGATCACCGCCGGGCTCGACCCGCTGGTGGACGAGGGCGAGGACTACGCGCGCAAGCTGATCGGCGCCGGCGTGCCGGTGGCGGTGCGCCGCTTCCCCGGCCAGATCCACGGCTTCATCACCATGGGCCGGCTCATCGTAGAGGCGAACGCGGCCATCGAGGAGATCGCGCTGGCGATCCGGGCCCGGCTGCCGGCGCGCTGAGCCGCCTCAGCCTACTGCGACGGGAACCGAGAGGAAGCCGCGGAAGCGGGCGCGGCCGCCGCGGACCGGCGGGCCGGCCAGCCGGTAGCGCGGGAAGCGCGCGACAAAGCCGGCGATGGCGATCCGCGCCTCCATCCGCGCCACGTTCAGCCCGGCGCATTGATGCACGCCGAAGCCGAACGCCAGATGCCGGTTCGGCTCGCGCGTCAGGTCCAGCCGGTCCGGGTCGCGGAACACCGCCGGGTCGCGATTGGCCGCGCCGATGCAGAGCGTGATCAGGCTGCCGGCCGGCAGCCGCACGCCGCCGATCGCGGCGTCGGCGACCGCGCGGCGGTTGCCGAGCTGATTGGAGCTTTCGAAGCGGAGGAACTCCTCCACCGCCGGGCGGATCAGCGCCGGGCTGTCGCTCAGCCGCTGCCTCTCGCCCGGCCATTGCAGCAGCGCGAACAGCGCGTTGCCGATCAGGTTCGTGGTCGTCTCGTGCCCGGCGTTCAGGATGAAGATGCAGTTGTGCAACAGCTCGGCCTCGCTCAGCCGCTCGCCGTCGGCCTCGCCCGCGATCAGGCGCGTGAGGACGTCATGCGCCGGATCGCCCGGATGGGCGCGCCGATCGGCGACCAGTCCGCGCAGATAGGCCAGGAAATCCACGACCGCCCGGTTGCCGCGCGCCGCCGCCTCGGGGCTCAGCACCGGCTCCAGCGCGCCCAGGATGGCGAGCGACCAGTCGCGCAGCGGCGCCCGCTCCCCGCGCGGCACGCGCGAGCAGGTTGCCGATCACCTCGACCGGAATCGCCGCCGCGAAATCCGCGATCAGGTCGAAGCGCGCCATGCGCTCGGCACGATCGAGCAGATCGGCGACCAGGCGGTCCACCGCCGGTTCCATCTCGCCGATGGCGCGGCCGGTGAGCGCGCCGGCGATCAGCCGCCGCACCCGCGAATGCAGCGGCGGATCGTTGAACACGAGGCTGGTCGTGTGGTGCTCGTAAAGCGGCGAGTCGCCGTATTTCGGCCTGAACTCGATCTGCTTGTCCGAGCTGAACGTGCGGGCATCGCGATACACCGCCACCACGTCGGCGTAGCGGGTGAGAAAGCACGACCCGTCCGGCATGCGCCGCACCGGTTCGTGGGCGCGCAGCGCGTGATAGGTCGGATAGGGATCGGCGTAGAAGCCGGGCGGCAGCGCGCGGAGATCGAACGACGCCGCGAGCGCCTCGGGATCAGCCCCGGCCTGCGGGTTATCGGACATCGCTCGTTCGCCATCGCGTCATCGGTGTTGCCGCTCTCGGCTTGTCCCTTCCGGCCCGGCTGTCGGAAGCAGCGCCGTTGGCGTCCCGCCGCGCAAGCCGCTCACCCGATAGAGGCGATAGGACTTGGCGCGAATGCCGTTTCGGCTCCGCGCGACGGCGCCGAGCGCCACGGCGGAGTCCCAGCGGCCCAGGCCGGGCATCTCATGGCGCGTGGTCTCGACCAGCAGCCCGACGGGCCCTTGGGTTTCGGCACGGCCCTGGGGCAGCGCGAACATCGCCCAGCGCGGATCGACGCCGATCACTTGCACCCCGGCAGGCAGCAGCCGCGCCAGTTCCGACGCGTCGCCATAGGACTCGACCGCGACGTAGCCCGCGCCGGCCTGACGGCGGACGGTCTCGATGCGCGCGGCGAAGCCGCGCCAGCCGCCGAGCCGCGTGAGCGTCGGATCGTAGCGCCGGGGCAGCGGCAACGGAGCGGCGACGGCCTGCAACGCGGCGGCCGCGAACAGCGCGAATCCGAGGCCGACCGCCGGGGCACGCAGGCGGTTCCACAAGCGCCCATCCAGCCCGGCGGCGGCGATCGCGGCGCTCGGATAGATGACGGCGGGCCAGTTGGCCTGCACCCGGTCGCCGAGCGCGTGCTCCAGAAAGACCAGCGCCGGGACAATGGTCATCAGCGCGAGCAGCGCCCAGGCGGGATCGCGGTCGCGCCGCATTCGCCGCACCGCCAACCCGGTGCCGGCGACGCAGAACAGGAAGACGAGCGGGGTGGCCAGCCCGATCTGCCCGCCGATCAACTCGGCGAGGTAGCGGGGGGCTCCCGCCAAGTGCCAGTCGAGGACACGGCCGCCCTGGAGATGCAAGCTGGCCCAGCCGTGGCGCGCATTCCACAGCAGCGTCGGCACGAACAGCAGCAAGGCGAGCAGCAGGCCGGCCCAGGGCTCGGGCCGAACCAGCCAGCGGCGCGCGCCAGGAGCCAGCAACAGCCAGAGCCCGACCGCCAGGGGCAGCAGCGCCGCCGTGTATTTGCTGCACAGCGCCAGCCCGGCGGCGGCGCCCGCCGCCAGCCACCACGCGGCGTTACCGCTGCGATGGAGGCGTCCGAGCGCCCACAGCGCCGCCGTCCAGAAGAACAGCAGCGGCGTGTCGGGCGTCATGGTGACCGCGCCCACGCCGAACAGGAGCGTGGCGTTCAGCAGCGCGGCGGCCAGCAGCCCGGCGCGAAAGCCGCCGATGCGCTCGGGGAGCAAATCCCAGGCGGCCTTGGCCAGCAGGACGGAGCCCAGCGCGGCGGCGATCGGCGCGAGCAGCCGAACCCCGATCGCGCCCTGCCCGGCCAGCGCGGTGCCCGCCCATATCCAGAGCGCGACCATGGGCGGATGGTCCAGGTAGCCGGGGGCCAGCGCCCGCGACCAGACCCAATAGTAGCTTTCGTCGGGCGAGAGCGGCATCCAGGCCGCGACCAGCAGGCGGATGCAAGTCAGCACCAGGAGCGCGGCTAGCGCGCCCCCTGGCCCGACCCTCAGCGCGCGCGCCAGACCAAGGTCGCCGATACCGCGTAGTTCCACACGAGCCCGATCGCACCGCCCGCGGCTCCGGCGAGCGTCCAGGCGGTATGCTCCGCGTACAGTGCCCGCGCAATGCCGACATTGGCGATCGCGCCGAGGCCGCAGACGGCCATGAACAGCACCAGGCCGCGCCACATAAGCGGCCCGCGCAGACGCTGGTCGCGGTAGGTCAGTTGGTTGTTCAGCCAGAAATTCGCCGCCATGGCGACGATCGTGGCGGCGATCTGGGCGGCGGCGAACCGCAGCCCGGCTACCCGCCCGCCGGTCAGGATCGCCAGATGCACCAGAAGCCCGAGGGCGCCGACGCCCGCGAACGCGACGAACCGCAGCGGCACCAGACCGCGCAGCAGCTTGTCCAGGATCAGTCCGGCGAACTGCGCGAGCACGAGCGGGTCGAGCTTGCTGCGTCCGGCGGTGCGTTCGCGGAATTCGCAGGGAATTTCCGCGATCCGGACGCCGGCCGGGGCGGTCAGCAGGAGATCGAGCAGGATCTTGAAGCCCTGCCCCGTCAGTTCGGGCGCGAGACGCTCGAACAGCGGCTGGCGGATCATGAAGAACCCGCTCATCGGATCGGAGAGCCGCACCGGCAGAATCGCCTGGGCGACGCGGGTTCCGACGCTGGACAGACGGTGGCGCCAGACGCCGGCCAGGCCCGCGGCGTCCCCGCCCTCGACATGGCGGCTGCCGACCACGAGGTCCCAATCGCCGGTGCGCAACAGCCGCAGCATCTCCGGCAGCCGGGTCTCGTCGTGCTGGAGATCGCCGTCGATCACGGCGACGTAGGCGGAGGACGAGGCGAGCGCCCCTTCGATCACGGCCGAGGCAAGCCCGCGGCGGCCGATGCGGCGGATGCAGCGGATGCGCCGGTCGCGTTCGCCGGCGTGCCGCGCCGCGGCGGCGGTGCCGTCCGGACTGTCGTCGTCGACGAACACCGCCTCCCACCGGTACGCCGGCGAGCGCCGCTTCCAGCCGCGCGACCAGCGGCGCGACGTTGGGGCGCTCGTTGTAGACCGGCACGACGACGGTCAGCTCCGGCGCCCCGTCCACAACCGGCGCGGGTCGAACTTCGGGCATGGTGATCGCAACTGGATAGCGCAGCGGGCCGGATCTGCGAAGAGGCTCGGGCCCGGCTTGCGCGTGCCGCCGCCGCGAGCCGCGTGACGGCGCGGCAGCGGTCAGTGCGGGCCGGGCGCGATGCGCATCGGCTCGGGTGGCGGGTCCGGCGGGATCGGGATCGGCTGGGGCGGATCTTGCATCGGCGGCGGTTCGTCGGGGTCGAACGGATCGGACGGCTGGCCCGGCGGCTCGGGCGGCCCCTTCTGAGCCCGCCGGAGCAGCCAAGTCCCGGGCCGCCCGGCCCGGTGCGGCCGGTATGCGAGGGTCGGCTGATCGGGCATGGCGGTCTCCTTCGTCGGCACGCGGTTCGGGCCGCGGCCTCAATACGCCTCCACGTCAGAGCCGCCCGGTCGAAACGCAAGGCGACGCGGCGGCTGATGGTTTCAACAAGTTCCGAGCAGCTTGGCCGGGCGGGGAAGCAACCCTATGCTTGGATCATGACTGCCGCGATGAAGCTGCCGCGGAGGCAAATCGGCTTCGCCGCCCCGCTGCGCGCCGCCTACCGGCGCTCGGGGCTCGCCTAAATCGGCCAACTCGCGCGCATGGAACCGGCCGCGACGGGTCGAGGTGGGGGCGCATCGCGGCGGGCGCGGCTTGTTCCCGGAGAACACGCTGGCCGCATTCGCCGGCGCCATCGCGCTCGGCGTCGACGCGCTCGAACTCGATGTCGCGGTCACGGCCGACGATGTTGTCGTGGTGAGCCATGATCCGCGGCTCAACCCCGATATCACGCGTGGACCCGACGGGTACTGGCTCGCATCTCCGACACCGCCGATCCGCGCGCTGACCTGGCCGGAGCTTGGCGCGTTCGATGTCGGCCGCATTCGCCCGGGCAGCGCCTACGCCGCGCTATTCCCCGACCAGGCGCCGCGCGACGGGGAACGGATTCCGATGTTGGCCCGGGTGCTCGCGCTCGACGCGCGCGTGCGATTCACCATCGAATTGAAAACCTTCCCCGCGCGACCGGACGCGACTGTCCCGCCGCGGCGAATGGCCGATCTGGTCGTGGCCGTCGCGACCGAGACGCGCGTCCTGGAGCGCGTGAGCGTGCAGTCGTTCGACTGGCGCGCGCTGCGTCATGTGCGCCGGCACCATCCGCACATTCCGCGGGGCTGGCTGACCGAGCCGCGATCCGAAGCCGAGCAACGCCTCTGGTGGGACGGTGCCGCCGCCGCCGATTACGCGGGCTCGATTCCGCGCGCGGTGGCGGCGGAGGGCGGCGGCACCTGGAGTCCGGACGCTTGGGCGTTGCGCGAATTGGAGGTGGCCGAGGCGCACGCGCTCGGTTTGCGCGTCGTCCCCTGGGCGGCGGATACCGAAGCCGACTTGGCACGGATGATCGCGTGGGACGTCGACGGCGTGATCACGGATCGGCCGGATTTGTTGCTCGGAATGCCTCGCCGCTCCGGCGACCTCCGATGACGCGAACCGGCGCGGCTTATCGCCGCACGCGGCCACGGCCACCACCAGCCGCACAAAGTCGCGCCCGCGTGTGACGTGGATCACAACCCGGCTTCTCATATCCTCGTATTCGTTACGCAAAGCTCGCGGGCAAGTCGGTTCGCCAATCGTCCGAAGCGGCCGCGAAAAAAAGGAGGAAACCAATGTCCGACTTGGCGAATCCGCCCGCGGCGCCGGACGCGGAGATACGGTCGTCGCTCGACGCGGCCGCCCCTGCCCTCGCGCAGAGTTCTGCTCCCGTCCCGAGCGCAGACAAAGCGGACGGTCGGGCCGAGCCGTCCAACGTCGTGCAACTGCCGCTGGAGGACACAGGAGGGGCTAAAACCCATGCCCTGGTGCCGACGGTCTCCAAGCTGAAGGTCGGCGACCTCGACGAGCGCGGCAACACCGTCAAGTACATCTACGCCGTCGATCCGGATTACATCGTCTACTACAGCCGGCTCGAACTGCGCGGTGATCGGAGCACGGAAGCACCGGACCGCTTGTTGACGGAAGCGGGTGAGCGCCGAGGCCGACTGGCGCGCCTCGCGTCGTTGTTCCGCCCGCGCACGGATCAGGGTTACGAGCGCGAGGGCGTCCACGTGCAGCTCTCCAACGAGCCCGCCAAGCGCAAGCAGCAGCAAGGCAAGCTGCTGCCGCTCGGCACCGTGCGGGCCAAACTGCAGGCCCTGCTCAGCGGCTGGCCACGCCGCGAGAGCTACGACTCCTCCGTCGCCACGGCCTTGCAACAGGCGCTGGATGGCAACGGCGACGGCATGGCCAAGGAGGCGTTGAGCACGCTCGACGATGCGCAGAGCGCGATCAAGAGCGAGCGGGAGATCGCCGGTCGCGTGCAATATGCGAGTGCGGCGGTGACGGCCAGCGTCGTGCTGTTCGCGTTGCTGCAAATCGCGAAACACAATGCCTTCCACCATTCCGACACCTTCTGGCTGGGCGCTCAGGCCGGACTGATCGGGGCGATCGGCTCCATCGCCTTCGGCATCCGCAGCCGCGCGGTCGCGCTCGATACGAACTACAAGGGCAACCTCTGCGACAGCGTGTTGCGCCTGGTGATCGGCGCGATCTCCGGCGGCGCGCTCGTGCTGCTGTTCGCGACCGGCCTGATGCCGAAGCTGGAAACCGCGTACGGCCCGCTCGAAATCATGTCGGTCCCGGTCGTGCTGCTGCTCGGGATCGTCGCGGGATTTGTGGAAAAACTCGTGCCCAGCATGCTCGAGCAGGAGAGCGGCAAGCTCGGCGGCAGCGGCGCCGGTGCGGGAACGCCGGCCAAGGCTCATCCGGGCGCATCCTGACCACGGCCAGCCGAGCCTTCTCGGCTGCGGGGGACGATCGCCCGCTGGCCTCGACGGCGCCGGGCGGCGGGACCATCTTCAGGGGCAGGAGAATCGGATGTCCCAGGTCCTCGCCGCCCCGCCCCCCTTGCTGTTCGTGCCGCAGAAACAGCCCGTCAAGCCGGCCACCCGGCGGCTCGACGTCGTCTCGGACTACCAGCCGAGCGGCGATCAGCCGACCGCCATTCGTGATCTCGTCGCCGGGCTCGAGCAGCAGGAGCACGATCAGGTGCTGCTCGGCGTCACCGGCTCGGGCAAGACCTTCAGCATGGCCAAGGTGATCGAGGCGGTGCAGCGCCCGACCCTGATCCTGGCGCCGAACAAGACGCTCGCGGCACAGCTCTACGGCGAGATGAAGTCCTTCTTCCCGAACAACGCGGTGGAATACTTCGTCAGCTACTACGACTATTACCAGCCGGAAGCCTACGTCCCGCGCACCGACACGTATATCGAGAAGGACGCGCAGATCAACGACCAGATCGACCGCATGCGCCACGCCGCCACGCAATCGCTGCTGGAGCGGAACGACGTCGTGATCGTCGCCTCGGTCTCCTGCATCTACGGCATCGGTTCGGTCGAGACCTATGCGCGCATGGTGGTGAAGCTGGAGCGCGGCGGGCGCATCGATCGCGACAAGCTCGCCCGCGCCCTGGTCGACCTGCAGTACCGCCGCAACGACGCGGCGTTCCAGCGCGGCGCGTTCCGCCTGCGCGGCGAAACCGTCGATATCTTCCCGAGCCATTACGAGGACCGCGCCTGGCGCATCGTGCTGTTTGGCGACGACATCGAATCCATCCAGGAATTCGATCCGCTGACCGGCGAGAAAACCGCCGAGCTGGACGGCGTGACGGTCTACGCCAACAGCCACTATGTCACGCCGCGCCCGACCCTGACGCAGGCGATCCAGGGCATCAAGGCGGAACTGAAGCAGCGGCTCGTCGAGTTCGCCGAGGGCAAGCCGCTGGAATCCGAACGGCTGCAGCAGCGCACGATGTTCGACATCGAAATGATGGAGACGACCGGCTCCTGCAAGGGCATCGAGAACTACTCGCGCTATCTGACCGGGCGCAATCCCGGCGACCCGCCGCCCACCTTGTTCGAATACCTGCCGGAGAACGCGCTGCTGATCGTCGACGAGAGCCACGTGACCGTGCCGCAGCTTGGCGGCATGTTCCGCGGCGACTTCAACCGCAAGTCCATCCTGGCGGAATTCGGGTTTCGCCTGCCCTCCTGCATCGACAACCGGCCGCTGAAATTCGAGGAGTGGGACCGCTTCCGGCCGCAGACGATCTTCGTCAGCGCGACCCCGGGCCCGTGGGAAATGGAGCGCACCGGCGGCGTGTTCGCCGAGCAGGTGATCCGCCCGACCGGCCTGATCGACCCGGTCGTCGAGATGCGCCCGGTCGAGCGGCAGGTCGACGATCTGCTGGCGGAATGCAAGGCCGCCGCCGCCAAGGGTGGGCGCGTGCTGGTGACGACACTGACCAAGCGCATGGCGGAGGACCTGACCGACTACCTCACGGAACACGGCGTGCGCGTGCGCTACCTGCACTCCGATATCGAAACGTTGGAGCGGGTGGAAATCATCCGCGATCTCCGGCTCGGCGTGTTCGACGTGCTGGTCGGCATCAACCTGCTGCGCGAGGGACTCGACATTCCGGAATGCCTGCTCGTCGCCATTCTGGATGCCGACAAGGAAGGCTTCCTCCGCTCGGCGACCTCGCTTATTCAGACCATCGGCCGCGCCGCGCGCAACATCGACGGCCGGGTGATCCTCTACGCCGACACGATGACCAACAGCCTGCGCCGCGCCATCGAGGAAACCGAGCGGCGCCGCGTCAAGCAGCAGGCGTGGAACGAGACCCACGGCATCACGCCGCAATCGGTGCGCAAACAGATCGGCCGCGTGCTGGAGAGCGTGTTCGAGCAGGATTACGTCACCGTCGGACCGTTCGCGGACGGCGGCGCGGCCGAGTTCGTCGGCAAGGATCTGAAGGCGACGATCGCTGAGCTGGAAAAGCGCATGCGCGCCGCCGCCGCCGATCTGGAGTTCGAGGAAGCGGCCCGGCTGCGCGACGAGATCCGCCGGCTGGAGGCGCTGGATCTCGGCCTGGCCCCGCCCCCGGCCGCCTCGGCCTCGCT
Organism: uncultured Alphaproteobacteria bacterium; assembly: GCA_963761015.1. Lineage (GTDB taxonomy): Bacteria > Pseudomonadota > Alphaproteobacteria > Acetobacterales > Acetobacteraceae > CAVXFL01. The sequence goes on along the minus strand of CAVXFL010000016.1, from coordinate 159,020 downwards.
GCGGACCACGGCGATGCGGGCCCGGCGTGAGCAGACACCGAAGCCGATGGGCCCGGGTGGCGGCGGCTACGACCCGGGCAAGGGCCGCGGCCCGAGGCGCGGCCGCTGGCGCTGAGGTCCACGATACCACGCCCAGCCGATCCCGCTTGACCCCGAATGGCCTCGGGCCTTGAATGCCGACCAAGGCCGAGTAGCGGCTGGTTTACCTTTGGCGCGCTCGGGATCGCCCGACGCGCGTGTCGCCGTACTCGGACGAGCGACTCGATGGCTTGTTGAAGATCCCCAAGGGAAGGAAACGCCGCATGTCGACGCATCGCATGGCCAAAGCGCTTGTCGCAACCGTCGCGCTCGGTACTTGGCTCGCCTTCGCCGCGCCTGCTTTCGCCGCGGAGGCGCCGCCGCACCACATTCGCGGCACCATCGAATCCGTTCAAGACCACACGCTGACGGTGAAGACCAGGCACGGGACTGCCGACAAGCTCAAGCTTGCCGACAAGCTCAAGGTGTTCATGGTCAGCCGCTCGAAATTGAGCGCGATCAAGGACGGCGAATTCGTCGGCATCACCTCGGTCGAGAAGAACGGCAAACCCGTGGCCGTCGAGGTGCATATCTTCGCCGAGAACCTGCGCGGGCTGGGCGAGGGCCACTATCCGTGGGATCTGGAATCCCAGCCCAACATGATGACCAACGCGAACATCGCCCAGGTCAAGCAGGTCAAGGGCGGGCGCGAACTGACGCTCGAATACAAGGGCGGCACGCAGACGATCACCGTGCCAAAGAGCGCGACCATCGTCATGTTCACCTCGAGTTCGCCCGATCAATTGAAGGCGGGGCGCAAGGTGTTCGTCCTTGCCAAGAACGAGAATGGCAGCGAGGTCGCCAACGCCGTGGTGGTCGGCAAAGGCAAATCTGAAGCCGCCGATGTGAGCCGGTAGGAGGATCGGCTGGTGGCCAGCGAAGCGGCCAATACCGACGGCACCGGCGGGTTGGCCGGGTTCGTCGATGCGGCCGGGCGGGGCGGCGCCTCGCCGCTTCGCCGCCACCTGATCTACCGCCATTCGGTGGTGGTGCGCGTCACGCACTGGATCAATCTCGCCTGCCTCGTGATCCTGCTGATGAGCGGCCTGCAGATCTTCAACGCGCATCCGGCGCTGTATTGGGGGCGCTACTCGGATTTCGCGCACCCGGTATTGGCGATGTCGGCGAAGCCGAGCCCGAGCGGACAGTTGCGCGGCATCACCACCGTGCTCGGCCATCAGTTCGATACGACCGGCGTGCTCGGGGTCTCGGCGGACGCGCAAGGGCATCCCTGGGCGCGCGGATTTCCGTCCTGGATTACGCTGCCGGGCTGGCAATCGCTGGCCGAGGGGCGGCTCTGGCATTTCTTCTTCGCCTGGCTGTTCGTCCTCAACGGCGCCGTGTACCTGATCGGCGGGCTGCTCGGCGGGCATTTCTGGCGGGACCTGGTTCCGTCGCGGCACGACCTCGCGCATGTCGGGCGGACGATTCGCGATCACGCGCTGCTGCGGTTTCCGAAAGGCGAGGAAGCGCGCCATTACAACGTGCTCCAGAAGGGCGCTTACCTGGTCGTGGTGTTCGTGTTCCTGCCGGGAATCGTCCTGGCGGGCCTGACCATGTCGCCGCGCATCGACGCGGCGTTTCCGCAATTGCTGACGCTGTTCGGCGGGCGGCAATCGGCGCGCACCGTCCACTTCATTCTCGCCTGGGCGCTGGTCGCCTTCGTGCTGGTTCACGTGTTCATGGTGTTGATCTCCGGGGTCTGGAACAACCTGCGCTCCATGCTGAGCGGCCGCTATGCCATCGAGGAATCCCCGCATGCCGAGGAGTAGACAGCGCATCCGGCGCCGCCGGTTCGTGGCCGGGGCGGCGGGCGCGATGGGCGCGGCGTTGCTCGGCGGCTGCGATCGGCTGTCCAACGACGCGCGGGCGCAGAATGTTCTCGGCAGCGCCGAATGGCTCAGCAAATGGGCGCAAGGCCTGCTGGCGCCGAAGCAGGTGCTCGCCCGGGAATACACCGAGGCCGATCTCTCGCCGCGGTTCAAGGCTAACGGCACGCTCGATCCGGACGACGACGACTATCAGGACCTGGCCGACAAGCAGTTCGTCGGTTGGCGTTTGCAGGTGAACGGCCTGGTGCAACGCCCGATGCAGTTCTCGCTCGCCGATCTGCGCGCCATGCCCTCGCGCACGCAGATCACCCGCCACGACTGCGTCGAGGGCTGGAGTTGCATCGGCAAGTGGAAGGGCGTGCCGCTGGCGCATGTGCTGCGACAGGTCGGGTTGCAGCCGAGCGCGCGCTACGCGGTGTTCCGCTGCGCCGATCCGATGGAGAACGGCAACGCGGAGACAACGTATTACGAGAGCCTGGATCTGCGCGAGGCGGTCCATCCGCAGACCATCCTGGCCTACGACATGAACGACCAGGTTTTGCCCGTCGCCCACGGCGCGCCGCTTCGTCTGCGCGTGGAACGCCAGCTCGGCTACAAGATGGCGAAATACGTGATGCGCATCGAGCTGGTCGACAGCTTCACGAACCTACGCGGCGGCAAGGGCGGCTATTGGGAAGATCAGGGCTACGCCTGGTACGCGGGAATTTAGAGCGCGTTTCTAGCGAAACCCTCCGAGCCGGCTCAATCCTCGGCGACGATCTTCACCGCGCTGCGGCCCTTGCCGTCGGCGAAGCAGACCACCTGATCGCCGACGCGCTGAAACACCAGATCGATGCGGTCGGGGCCGACCGGGAGTGCGCGCACACAGAGCCGGTCCACCCCGATGGGCAGCGTCGGGCTATCGACGTGGACCTCGCCCTGCCAACCGTCGATGGCGATGCCCAGCGACGCTTGCAGCAGCATGAACACCGAGCCGGCCGCCCAGGCCTGCGGCACACAGGCCACCGGATACGGAATCGGCGCCTCGCCGGGCGCGATCGCGAAGCCGCAGAACAGCTCCGGCAGCCGCAGATTGAAATGCACCGCCGCCTCGAACAGCTGGTTCAGTACCGCGACGACCGCCTTGCGCTCGCCATAGCGCGCCATGCCGGCGACGCAGAGCGCGGTATCGTGCGGCCAGACCGAGCCGTCGTGATAGGAAATCGGATTGTACCGCGCCTGACCGGTGGCGAGGGTGCGGATGCCGCAGCCGGAATTGAATCCCGCCGAGCTGAGTTGGTCGGCGACCCGCGCCGCCCGCTCCGGGGCGGCGAGGCCGGCGAACAGCAGGTGGCCGGCATTGGACGCGCGCACGCGGCAAAGCTCGCCCTTGCCGTCGATCGCGATGCCGTAGAAGCCCGCGTCGCTCATCCAGTAGCGGCGCTCGACGGTTTCCTTCAGCGATTCCGCGCGCCCCTGCCAGTGTTCGGCGGAATTGGACTCGCCGCGCCGCCCGGCCAGATCGGCCATGGCCCGGCAGGCGGCGTAGACGTAGCCCTGCACTTCCACCAGCGCGATGGGCCCCTCGGGGAAGCGCCCGTCGGCGTGGAAGACCGAGTCCATGCTGTCCTTCCAGCCCTGGTTGAGCAGCCCGCTCGACTGGCCGCGGGCATAGTCCAGCAGGCCGTCGCCGTTGGAATCGCCCTCGCCCTCGATCCAGGCCATCGCCGCGCTCAGCGCCGGCCAGAGCCGGTTGATGAACGCCAGATCGCCGGTGCGATCCGCGTACGCGCCGGCCAGGACGACGAACAGCGGCGTGGTGTCGACGCCCCCGTAGTACCGCCCGAACGGCAATTCGCGCAGCGCGGTCATCTCGCCGCGGCGCATTTCGTGCAGGATTTTGCCTGGGGCCGAATCGCGGAATTGCGAGCGTTCACGCGCCTGGTTCTCGGCCAGGAAACTCAGCACCCCGCGCGTCAGCGCCGGGTCGAGCCAAAGCGTTTGCAGCGCGGTGACGATCGCGTCGCGCCCGAACTGGGTCGAGAACCAGGGAATGCCGGCGTACGGATACGGGCCGGTCGGCAACTCGGTGGTGAGCAGGGCGAGATCGGCGGCGGATTTTTCGATCCACTCGCCGAACAGTCGCGAGGGCGTGAGCAGGCGCGCGCTGCGCCGCCTGGCGACCCGCATACCCCAGCGCGCGCGCGCGACGGCGCGACGGAACCGGCTTCTGCTCGGCCGGTCCTGTGCCGGCTCCGGGCCGACCTCCAGGTACAACTCCATCGCCGCGTTCGAGGCCAACGCGATCGGGAACTCGGCGCGGCCGGCTGACAGTTCGGCCGGAACGGCTGAGAAGGCGATGGCGCAGGCCCGAATCACGCCGTCCAGCCCCTGATAGCGCAACAGAACCCGGTCCTCGCCGACCTCGTCCGGCAGGGTGCTGCCACGGGCCGGCCGCTCGCGGCCCCGCACCTCGAACATGTCGCGAAAATCGGCGGCGAAGCCGATCGTCAGCGGCAAGGTCCGTGGGCTGTCGTCGTAGTTCGTGACCACGATCCGCTCATAGAGGCGCCGCCGCCACACCACCCGCTCGCGCGCGATGTGGATAACACCCTTCGGGGTCGGCGGTCCGCCGGTCGGCGGCAGCGGATGGTTGGTCAGGTGCGCGGTGAACAGCACGTTGTCCTGGCTGACCGCGCTGCCGAGCAGGGTCGCCGGCCGGCCGGCGAGGCTCAGCCGGAAATAGGACAGGACGCGGGTATCGTTGTCGAACAGCCCGTCGGAGTCGCCGAGCACGTCCCCGCTCGGATCGGCGACCAGGAAGGTGTCGGCGTGCTTCAGCGCGATCAGCCGCAGCAGTTCGCGCCCCGCCGGCTCCTCGGACGCTTCGGATTCCAGTTGGGTCGGCGATGCCACCGGCCAGGATTCCACCTTGTTCATACCCGCCCCTGTGTGGCCGTTCGTGCTCGGTGGCCTTCGTGCTCGGCTGCGTAAGATTTGGTGAACCCCGGAGTTGCCGCAAGTCGCCGGGCAACCGGTCCAGCCCGCATCCTGCGCCCAATTGGTGTCGAATCCGTTGCGGGAACGCCTGCCCTTGGTGACGTGCGATTTTTTGGTGACGTGCGGTTTTGGTTGGGCGCGGCTCAAGCCTCCGCGATGACGCCGTCGACCAGCAGCGCGGCGAGATTATCGGCGTCGCAACCGATCGAGTCCAGCACCGCGCGCGTATGTTCCCCGAGCCTCGGCGCCGCGTGGCGAAGCTGGCCCGGGGTCGCCGAGAGGCGCGGGACGACCGCGTGCATGAGCACCGTGCCCAGTTCGGCATCCGGCAACTCGGCGATGATCCGCCGCGCCCGCACGTGCGGATCGGCCAGGAATTGCGCGATGTCGTAGACCGGGGCCGCCGTGACCTCGGCGGCCTCGAACACGGCCATGTTCTGCGCCAGCGTGCGTTCGGCGATGAACGCGGCGATCGGCGCCTCGCAGGCATCGGCGTTGCGCACCCGCTCGGCATTGGTGCGGAAGCGCGGATCGTCGATCATGTCCGCGCGCCCGACGGCGCGGAACAGCCGCTCGGTCATCGCCTGGATGGAGGCGGAGATGGCGATCCAGCGCCCGTCGGAGGTGGCGAAGACGTTGCGCGGCGTGGTGGTGGACGAGCGGCTGCCGGTGCGGCCCGGCACCTCGCCGGTGCGCTGGTGGATCGCCGCTTCCGGGCCGAGGATGGAAACCAGCGGATCGAGCAGCGGCAGGTCGATCACCTGCCCCCGGCCGCCGCGTTCCGCCTCGCGCAGCGCCACCATGACGGCGTAGGCCCCGTACAGCCCCGCCACCATGTCGGCCAGCGCGAGCGGCGGCAGCACCGGCGGGCGGTCGGGATAGCCGTTGCGGTCCGCGAACCCGGACATCGCCTCGACCAAGGTGCCGAAGCCGGGCCGGTCGCGATACGGCCCGTCCTGCCCGAAGCCGGAAATGCGCACGACGATCAGCCGCGGATTGCGCGCGAGCAGCACTTCCGGCGCGAGCCCCATCGCCTCCAAGGTGCCGGGGCGGAAATTCTCCACCAGCACGTGGCTGCTTTCGGCCAGCGCGAGCAGCAGATCCCGGCCGCGCGATTGCCGCAGATCGAGGGCGAGGCTCTTCTTGTTCCTGGCGTAGACCTTCCAGTAGAGGCTGGCGCCCTCGATCCGCCAGTGCCGCAGCGGATCGCCGCGCGCGGGGTCCTCCACCTTGACGACCTCGGCGCCGAAATCAGCCAGTTGGAGGGTCAGCATGTTGCCGGCGACCAGCCGGCTGAGGTCGAGCACGCGCAAGCCGGCCAGCGGGGGCTTGGCGTCGGGCTCGTAGGCCGCCCGCGCGGCCAAGCCGCCATCCGGGTCCTGGCGCTGGTTCATGGACCGATTTCACATCGCGGTTCGCGCGGCGCGCAAGCTCCCGAATAGCGATTGGGCCGGTTCCGGTCGTGGCCCTCGGCAGTTCGCCGCCCCCATTCGTCGATCGCGTTCCAGAAATCCCTCGCCGGCAATGACCTGCCCTCACGGGCAATGACCTGATTGTGAGGGCAACATCGGCTGGGCGCGACACGTTCGGCCGACAGGTCCAGACAACTCGGGTCTCGCGGGGCAAGGCGGTGCGCGCGCCGTGCCGCGCGCGGCGGTGGAAAGGAACGCGACATGGCCAAGCTCGTCGGCGACTTCATGTGGCAGCGGCTGCACGATTGGGGCGTGCGCCGGGTATTCGGCTTCCCCGGCGACGGCATCAACGGGCTGATGGGCGCGCTCGCCCGCACCAAGGGCGCCATCGAACTCGTGCAGGTGCGGCACGAGGAAATGGCCGCGTTCATGGCCTGCGCGCACGCCAAGTTCACGGGCGAAGTCGGCGTCTGCTTGGCGACGTCCGGCCCCGGCGCCATCCATCTGCTGAACGGCCTCTACGACGCGCGGCTCGACCACATGCCGGTGCTCGCGATCGTCGGCCAGCAGGCGCGCACCGCCCTCGGCAGCCACTACCAGCAGGAAGTCGACCTGCAGAACCTGTTCAAGGACGTCGCCGGCGCATTCGTGCAGACGGCGATCGCGCCGGGCCAGGTGCGGCACCTGATCGACCGGGCCATGCGGATCGCCAAGGCCGACCGCCGGGTCACTTGCATCATCGTCCCCAACGACCTGCAGGAGATGAAGGCGGTCGAGGAGCCGCCGCAGCAGCATGGCGTCGTGGAGTTGGGGACCGGCTACGAGCGCCCGATCGTGCTTCCCCAAGAGAAGACGCTGCGGCGCGCGGCCGAGGTGCTGAACGCCGGCAAGAAGGTGGCCATGCTGATCGGCGCCGGCGCGATGCACGCCACGGACGAGGTCATCGAAACCGCCGACCGGCTCGGCGCCGGCATCGCCAAGGCGCTGCTGGGCAAGGCGGCGGTGCCCGACGACCTGCCGTTCGTGACCGGCTCCATCGGCCTGCTCGGCACCAAGCCCAGCTACGAGTTGATGATGGGCTGCGACACGCTGCTGATGGTCGGGTCCGGCTTTCCCTACTCCGAGTTCCTGCCGAATGTCGGCCAGGCGCGCGGCGTGCAGATCGACATCGAGCCGGGGATGCTGAGCATCCGCTACCCGATGGAGGTGAACCTCGTCGGCGACAGCACGGCGACCTTGCGGGCGCTGTTGCCCATGCTCCAGGCCAAGTCCGACCGGTCGTGGCGCCAGCAAATCGAGAAGAGCGTCGCGGATTGGTGGAAGGTCATGGAGGGCCGCGCCATGCAGTCGGCGGACCCGCTCAACCCGCAGCGCGTGTTCTGGGAGCTGTCGCCGCGATTGCCGGAGCGCTGCATCATCTGCGGCGATTCCGGATCGGGCACCAACTGGTACGCGCGCGACGTGAAGCTCCGTCGCGGCATGATGGCCTCGCTCTCCGGCGGGCTCGCGACGATGGGCGCCGGGATGCCCTACGCGGTATCCGCGAAATTCGCCTATCCCGACCGCCCGGTGTTCGCGCTGGTCGGCGACGGCGCGTTCCAGATGAACGGCATGAACGAGCTGATCACCGTCGCGAAATATTGGAAGAAATGGGCGGATCACCGCTTCATCGTGCTGGTGCTCAACAACCGCGACCTCAATCAGGTGACGTGGGAGATGCGGGCGCAGGCGGGCGACCCGAAGTTCGAGGCCTCGCAAAGCATTCCGGACGTGTCGTATTCGCGCTACGCCGAGCTGCTCGGGCTGAAGGGCGTTTATGTGGACGATCCCGACCGGGTGGGCGCGGCCTGGGACGACGCGCTCGCCGCCGACCGGCCGGTGGTGCTGGAAGCCTACGTCGATCCGAACGTCCCGCCCCTGCCGCCGCATATCACGTTGAAGCAGGCGAAGGCGTTCAGCACCACGCTGGTCACGGGCGATCCGGAAGAATACAGCATCATCAAGAATACCGCGAAGGAGATCCTGGGGACCGTTCTGCCGTCCGTGCACGCCTAGGTCCGGCCGATGCGACCGGAAGCAGCGATCGAGCAGGTGCGTGCCGCCGCCTACACGATTCCCACCGACAAGCCGGAGGCGGACGGCACGCTTTCGTGGGACAAGACGACGCTGGTGATCGCCGAGGTCACGGCCGGCGGCAAGACCGGCCTCGGCTACACCTACGCCGACGCGTCGAACGTCCCGTTGATCGAGAAGAAGCTGAAACAGGCGATCCAGGGCATCGACGCGCTCGACGTGCCCGCCGCGTGGTGGTCGATGCAACATGCGGTGCGCAATCTGGGCCGCCAGGGCCTCGTTGCGACGGCGATGTCAGCGGTCGACGCGGCGCTCTGGGATCTCAAGGCGAAGCTGCTCGACCTTCCGCTGGCGCGCCTGCTCGGAATGGCGCGGCGGCAGGTTCCGATCTACGGCAGCGGCGGCTTCACCAGCTACACCGACGACGAGTTGCGAGAGCAACTGTCCGGCTGGGTTCAGCGCGACGGGTGCCGCTCGGTGAAGATGAAGGTGGGCAGCGAGCCCGAGCGCGATCCCGAACGCGTGCGCGCCGCCCGCGCCGCGATCGGCGACAAAGATCGCCTTGTTCGTGGACAGCAACGGCGCCTACAGCCAAAAGCAGGCGCTCGCGCTCGCGCGGATGTTCGCCGAGCAAGGCGTCACCTGGTTCGAGGAACCGGTATCGAGCGACGATCTCGCCGGCCTTCGGTTGCTGCGCGAGCGGGGGCCGGCGGGCATGGACATCGCCGCCGGCGAATACGGCTACGACCTGGATTATTTCCGCCGCATGCTGAACGCGGACGCGGTCAATGTGCAGCAGGCGGACGCGACGCGCTGCGCCGGCCTGACGGGCTTCTTGCAAGTCGCCGGATTGTGCCAGGCGCATCATATCGACCTCTCCGGTCATTGCGCGCCGTCGCTGCACCTGCATGCCGCCTGCGCCGCGCTGCGGTTCCGCAACCTCGAATGGTTCCACGACCATGTGCGGATCGAGCACATGCTGTTCGACGGCGCGCCGACGCCGCATGACGGCGTCATAGAACCGGATTTTTCGCGTCCCGGCCTCGGGCTGGAGTTCAAGCGCCGCGACGCCGAGCGCTACGCGGTTCACTGAAAAGGCAAGCCATGATTGAACACCGGCGATTTAAGGCCAGGAGATTGCTGTCCCGCGGCGCGCGCGATGTGCTGCAGCCGTGGATGCGGGCGGAGGCACAAACCTCCGGGGAGGTGATGCGGCCCGCGGCGAGTAGCCTGCGCGAACGGGCGCGCTCGGCTCGGACGCTGCTGACCGGCTCGACGGAACAGGCGCAGGTCGACGCGGCGCGCAAGCTGAACGGTGCGGCGGCGGTGCTGGCGCTGGCGGTGCTCGGCGACAGCGGCGTCGAGCATTACCGCGGCAGCTTCATCAATCGCCTGATGTATCTACCGCTCGTCAGCTCGACGCTGTCGTTTTCGGCCAGCCTCCACGGCATGCGCGACCGCGAGCCGCATCCGACCCGCTCGCGCGACGCGATCTACGCGCTCGGGGCGCTGACCGGCCTCATCGGCACCGGCATGCATTTCTACAATATCGGCAAGCGCGAGGGCGGCTTCTCCTGGAGCAATTTCTTTTACGGCGCGCCCATCGGGGCGCCGATGGCGCTGCTGCTGTCGGGTGTGTTCGGCATGGCGGCGGAGCGCGTGCGTGACCGCGGGCGCGGGCACGAGCCGATCCTGTTCGGCTTGCCGGGCGGGCAGGTCGTGGGCGCGATGACGGCGGCCGGGCTGCTCGGCACGATCGGCGAAGTGAGCCTGCTGCATTTTCGCGGCGCCTTCCACGATCCGGCGATGTACCTGCCGGTATCGGCGCCGCCGATCGCCGCCGCGTTGATCGCGGACGCGGTCATCGCGCCCTCGCCCAAGCGCCGCCGCATCGCGCGGCTCTGGCTTCGGCTGACCACCGCGCTCGGCGTGCTCGGCGTGGCGTTCCACATTTTCGGCGTGCATCGCAACATGGGCGGCTGGAAGAACTGGTCGCAAAACGTGCTGTCGGGACCGCCGCTGCCGGCGCCGCCGAGTTTCACCGGCCTCGGCATCGCAGGTCTGGCGGCGCTGGAGCTGATGGCGCTGCGGAGGAGGCGCTGACATGCGCTCGCGCTATCCGGGCTACAACGTCCTCGACAAGTGGAACACGGTCTCCTTCAACGACAAGGACCGCTCCGTCCTCGACGAACGCTTGCACCAGATCCCGCCGCGGCGCTTCTTCACGGACGACGAATGGCAAACATTGCAGGCGATTTGCGACCGCATCATTCCGCAGGAGCCGGGGCCGCTGACCCCGGTTCCCATCCCGGCGTTCGTCGACGCCAAGATGGCCGACAACAAGACCGACGGGCAGCGCGAGGCCGACATGCCGACGATGCAGCAATGCTGGCGCATCGGGCTGCGCGCGCTGGACGACGAATTGCGGCTTCGCTACGGCGCGCGGTTTCGCGAGCTGTCGGGCGGACGGCAGGAAACGGTGCTGGAACTGGTGCAAAAAGGCGACGTGCGCAGCCCGGAATGGGCGGCGATGAAACCGATCAAGTTCTTCAAGAGCCGGCTGCTGCACGACATCGTCACCTACTATTACGGCCATCCCGCGGGTTGGAACGAGGTCGGCTACGGCGGACCGGCGTCGATCCGCGGCTACGTGCGCCTCGGCTTGGACCGGCGCGATTCGTGGGAAGCGAAAGAGAAGAAGCGTGGCTGACGATCCGACGCGGATGCCGCGCGCGAAGCACGGACGCGCGCCCAACGTCTTCTATCCCGGCCAATGGATTCCGATGAAGGAGTACAAGGAATCCGAGGACGTGGACTTCGCCATCGTCGGCACCGGCGCGGGCGGCGGCACGCTGGCCTGCAAGCTGGCCGAGGCCGGCTTCTCCGTGGTCGCCTTCGATGTCGGCGCATATTGGCGGCCGCTCGAGGATTTCGCGTCCGACGAGATCGAGCAGGAGAAGTTGTACTGGACGCCCAACCGCATCGTAGATGGCGAGAACCCGCTGGAACTCGGCAGCAACAACAGCGGCATGTCGGTCGGCGGCAGCACGGTGCATTTCCAGATGGTGTCGCTGCGCTTCCGCCCCGACTGGTTCAAATCGCGTACCAAGCTCGGCTACGCCGTGGACTGGCCGATCTCCGCCGAGGAGATGTGGCACTATTACGATGTCGTCGAAGACGCGCTGAAGATCTCGGGGCCGGTGAACTATCCGTGGGGACCGCCGCGCAGGCGCTACCCGTATCGCGCGCATCCGGTGAACGCATCGGGTCTGGTACTGGCGCGCGGCGCCGAGGCGCTCGGCGTGAAATGGTCGGAGACGCCGCTGGCCACCGTCTCCGCCCCGCGCGGCGCCTCGCCGCCTTGCGTCTATCGCGGCTTCTGCAAGCTCGGCTGCGCCACCAACGCCAAGCAGAGCGCGCTGGTCACATGGATCCCCCGCGCCATCACGGCTGGCGCGGAGGTCCGCGATCTCGCCATGGTGGGCCGCGTCACCGTGGGCATGGACGGCCGGGTGAACGGCGTGGACTATTTCCGCGAAGGGCGCTGGCGCCATCAGAAAGCGAAGAACGTGGTCGTCGCAGGTTACGCGATCGAAACGCCGCGTTTGCTGCTCAACTCCGCCTGTCCGCAATATCCCGACGGGCTCGCCAACAGCACTGGCTTGGTCGGCAAGAATCTGATGGTGCAATCCAACCACGCCGTCTGGGGCGTGATGGAGGAGGAGATCCGCTGGAACAAGGGTCCGCCCTCGCTGGCGATTTGCGAGCACTGGAACTACGCCGACGACGAGAAGGATTTCCACGGCGGTTACGCCTACATGAGCCAGGGTCCGCTGGTGATGGAGTTCGCGCGCGGCCTGGCCAGCGGCAAGGGACTATGGGGACAGCGGCTGAAGGACGCGATGTCCCTCTACAATCATTGGGCCGGGCTCAAGATCGTGGGCGAGGTGCTGCCGCAGGAGAGCAACCGGGTCACGCTCGCCGACGAGAAGGACGATTTCGGCCTCCCCGTCGCCCGCGCGACGTTCGCATATTGCGAGAACGACAAGAAGCTCTACGAGCACGCGATCCGTTTCATGACGCGCAGCATGAGAGCCGTGGGCGCGCGCGATATCTGGGACTCGGAAAGCACCGCCCATCTCGGCGGCACCTGCCGGATGGGCTTCAACCGGCGGGACAGCGTGGTGAATGCCGACGGGCGGAGTTGGGATATTCCCAATCTCTGGATCTGCGACGGCTCGACCATGCCGACGGTGGGCGGCGTCAATCCCTCGCTGACCATCCAGGCGGTCGCCTGCCGCACCGGCGACCGCATCGCCGCCATGGCGCGGCGCGGCGAACTCGTGGGGCGCTGATCGGCTAATTAACCCGCGCGAGTAGGTCGATCAGGCCTCCGCGTTCTCGCGGGCCGAGGTGCCGTTCGGCGAGGTGCCGTTCAGGGCCCTGGGGCCGATCCGCTCGCTCAACTCGCGTTCGAGCTTCGTCAGCGGAACGCCGACCGACATCGCCGCGCGGGCCGCCTGGCGAAACTGGACCAGCGCCCTGACTTGCTCAGATGCCGCTCCACTGGAAGCCGCGCCACCGGCGGCGACGGCGCTGGTCCGCCGGCCGGCGCGCTCCGCCTGCTTCACCGCGAGCCGGTAGGCGTGGCTGAAGCTCATGTTCTCGAAGTCGGCGCCGAGCAGTCCGGCGTCCATCGCCCGGGCCACCAGCATGTAGCGCTGGACGGTTCGCGGATTCATCGAGGTGGATTGCTTGAGGACCGCGAGCCAGCGCTTGCCTGGCGCGGCGGCCTTGGCCGCGAGCAGGGCGCGCCCAGCGGCCAGCGCCTGCATCACGCTGCCCTTGGCCTGAAACCTGATCTTCTGATGATGCGATTCCGCGGCTTCGAGAAGCGAGCCGTCCATAATGCCCGACATGGTTCTCCCCCTTATCCGAGACGCGTCACGGCAGTGCCGACACGGTGCGATTCGGCGAACACCTAGGACGCGCCGGCCGGCCAGCCCGGCCCGCTACCGTCATACGTGCCAGCGCGCACGGCGGATGAGCCCGCCGGCGAAAAGCGCGTGCAGCGCGCAGGGGGTGGTTAATGCCCGAGGGCTCGCCGCGCTTCGGTCGCGAGCGCGTCGGCGCGCTCGTTCATCGGCTCGCCCGAATGGCCGCGAATCCAGCGCCAGTCGATTTTATGGCGCGAAGCGGCGTCGAGCAGTCGCCGCCAGAGGTCCATGTTGGCCACCGGGTCGCCGGCCGAATTGCGCCAGTTCCGTCGCACCCAGCCCTCCATCCAGCGCGTCACGCCGTTGCGCAAATACTCGCTGTCGGTGTGCAGGATCACCCGGCACGGCCGCTTCAACGTCTCCAGCGCCGCGGCGGCCGCCGTCAGTTCCATCCGGTTGTTGGTGGTGGCCGGTTCGGCCCCCGACAACTCGCGGACGCGGCCGCGAAAGCGCAGAATGGCGCCCCAGCCACCCGGCCCGGGATTTGGCCGACAGCCCCCGTCGGTCCAGATTTCCACGATCCCGCCGGCGGGCTGCTCCGGGGGGTCAGAGTCCGTAGGCGCGTTCACTGGTCGCGGCCAGATGGAATCGCAGCCGGCGCAGAAAGTCCAACGGGTCCTTGGGCGTGACATAGGCGCCGGCCGCGCCGTGCAGCCAGTCGAACAGGCGCGTCAACACGAAGCGCATCGCCGCGCCCTGGCACAGGATCGGCAGCGCCTCGCGTTCGGCCTCGGTCAGCATCCGGACCTTCGCGTAGCCGCCGAGCAGCGCCCGCGCCTTGGTCACGTTGAAACTGTAGTCGGGCTCGAAGCACCAGGCGTTCAGACAGACCGCGACGTCGTACGCCAGCAGATCGGTGGCGGCGAAATAGAAGTCGATCAGGCCCGAGATCCGGCCCTCAAGAAAGAACACGTTGTCCGGGAACAGGTCGGCATGGATGTGGCCGGCCGGCAAGCCGCGCGGCCACGCCTCGACGATGTCGCGCAACGGGCCGTCCAGTTCGTGGGCGAGCCCGGAGCGAAGCTCGTCGGCGCGGCCGCGGCACTCGGTGAGCAGCACCCGCCACGCTTCCGGCCCGAGCGCGTTGTGGCGCGTCGGCGCGTAGTCCCGGCCGGCCAAATGCAACCGCGCCAGAGCCTCGCCGACCGGCCCGCAGTGCTCGACCCGCGCCCGGCGCGGCCAGACGCCCGGAAGGAAGGTGGTGATCGCGGCGTGCCGCGCGCACAGCCGGCGCAGCGCCTGCCCGTCGCGCGCGCGCACCGGCAACGGGCAAAGCAGGCCGTGCCGCGCCAAGTGCTCCATCAGCCCGAGAAACCAGGGAAGGTCGTCCGGATTCACCCGCTTTTCGTACAGCGTCAGGATGTAGTCGCCGGCGGTGGTGCGCAGCGAATAGTTGCTGTTCTCGACGCCCTCGGCGATGCCGCGGAACGCGACCATGCGGCCGATGTCGTACTCGGCGAGGAATGCCGCCAGTGCGTCGTCGGAGACCTCGGTGTAAACGGCCATCGGGATTGGTGAGTCGGGCGCGGCCGTCGCCAAGTCAAGCGCGCGCCCAGTTGAGCGGGCCACCTGCGGAAATGGTTGAACCTCGCCGCGTTTTCGGCCATGTTCCGGTGGTCCGCACGAATCCGACGCGGGAGAGAGCAGGCCAGCCGCGACGAGGCCTGCCGCCGAAGGCGCAACCGCCCCCGGAAACGCTCAGGTACCAGGAACCGCGCCGGAGACCGGGCCTCTGGAAAGCCGGCGCCAAGACGAGGCGCCGCACCGACGGAGTAACGGCGCCGGATCGCGCCCGAATCTCTCAGGTTCCGCGACAGAGGGGGGTCGTTGCCCGCCGGCATCGGGCCGGCGGGACGGCCTTGGCGCGGAGTGCGGCGTGATCACCGTCATCGAACCCAACGAAGCACCCCAGGCTCCGAAGTCGGTTCCGCTCGACGCGCTGCACCGCGCGCTCGGCGCCCGGATGGTGCCGTTCGCGGGCTATACGATGCCGCTTCAATACGGCGAGGGCATCATCGCCGAGCATCGGCAGTGCCGCGAACGCGCAGCACTGTTCGACGTGTCCCACATGGGCCAGGCCGTGCTGCGTGGCGCGGCGGCCGCCGCCGCCTTCGAACGGCTGGTGCCGAGCGAGATCGCGGCACTTCCCGCCGGACGCCAGCGCTACACGGTCCTGCTGAACGAGGCAGGGGGAATCCGCGACGATCTGATGGTCGCCCGGCTCGATGCCGATCGCCTGTTCCTGGTGGTGAACGCGAGCCGCAAGGATGGTGACTTCGTGCTGCTCGCCGACAAGGCCAATCCCTGGGCGCTCGAGGTGTTGCACGACCGCGCGCTCCTCGCACTTCAGGGCCCGCTGGCCGCCGCGGCGCTGGCCCGGCTCGCCCCGGAAGCGGCGGCCCTGCCCTTCATGGGCATGGCCGAGATCGCGGTCGCGGGCACACCCGCCATGGTGACCCGCTCCGGCTACACCGGCGAGGACGGGTTCGAGATTTCCGTGGCCGCCGACCAGGCGGAGACGCTGGCCCGCAAGCTTCTGGAGCAGCCGGGAGTCGGCCCCGCCGGACTAGGCGCGCGCGACAGCCTGCGCCTGGAGGCCGGCCTTTGCCTGTTCGGCAACGACATCGACGAACTGACCACCCCGGTCGAGGCCGGGCTCGCCTGGGTCATCGGCAAGCGCCGGCGCGAGCGTTGGGACTTTCCCGGCGCCGCCGCGATCCGCGATCAGCTCCAGCACGGGACGCATCGCCATCGCGTCGGGATCAGTCTGGAAGGCCGCGCGCCGGCACGCGCCGGGGCGGAGATCGTCGCCGCCGATGGCACCGCCGCCGGAACCGTCACCTCGGGCGGTTTCTCGCCGACGCTTGAACGCCCCGATCGCCATGGGTTACGTGCGCAACGATCTCGCCGCGCCGGGCACATCGCTGTTTCTGCTCGTCCGCGGCAAGCAGCTGCCGGCGCATGTCGTCGACCTGCCCTTCGTTCCGCACCGCTACGCACGCTGACAAGCCGCGCCCTGGAGGCATATCGATGGTTCTGCTCCGTTACACGGTTGAACACGAATGGGTGCGGCTGGATGGCGATATCGCCACCGTCGGCATCACCGATCACGCCCAGGAAGCGCTCGGCGACGTCGTGTTCGTCGAACTGCCCGAACCCGGCCGCGAGATGCGGGAGGGCGAGGCCTGCGCGGTGGTGGAGAGCGTGAAGGCCGCCTCCGACGTCTACGCACCGCTGGACGGAAAGGTGCTGGAAAGCAATCCGGATATCGTCGAGGACCCGTCGCTCGTGAACCGCTCGCCGCACGAACGCGGCTGGTTCTTCCGGATGGTGCCCGCCGATGCCAAGGCGATCGACAAGCTGATGGACGGCGACGCCTACGCCGCCTACCTGAAAAATCTTTGACATGAGCAACGAGATGGACACCTTCGCGGAACTCGCCCGGCTCGAGGCGCGGGACGGGTTCGTGGCGCGCCACATCGGACCGTCGGACTCCGAGATCGCCGCGATGCTGGCGGCGCTCGGCATCGGAAGCCTCGACGAGCTTGCGGCCAAGGCGCTGCCCACGGCGATTCGCACCGACCGGCCGCTCGATTTGCCGGCGCCGACCGACGAAGCCGGCGTGATCGCCGAGATGCGCGCGCTCGCCGCCCGCAACGCGGCGGTGAAGTCGCTGATCGGCCAGGGCTATTACGGCACGCACACGCCGCCCGTGATCCAGCGCAACCTGCTGGAAAATCCAGGCTGGTACACGGCGTACACGCCGTATCAGTCGGAGATCGCGCAGGGCCGGCTGGCGGCGCTGCTGACCTTCCAGACCATGGTTTGCGACCTGACCGGCATGCCGGTCGCCAACGCCTCGCTGCTGGACGAGGGAACCGCGGCGGCCGAGGCGGTCGCCATGGCGCACGGCGTCGCCAAGTCGAAATCGAGCGTCGTGGCGGTGGCCGGCGATCTGCATCCGCAGACCCGCGCGGTGCTGGCGACGCGCGCCTGGCCGCTCGGGCTGGAGCTGGCCGACGTGGCACCGGGCGATGTCGCCGCGATCGCCGCAGCGCGGCCCTTCGCCGTGGTGCTGCAATATCCGGGAACGAGCGGCGCCGTCCGCGACCTCTCCGCCGAGATCGCGGCGGCGCGCGATTGCGGCGCGCTCGCCATCGTCGCCGCCGACCTACTGGCGCTCACGCTCCTGAAACCACCCGGCGAGATGGGCGCGGACGTGGTGGTCGGCTCGGCGCAGCGCTTCGGCGTGCCGATGGGTTTCGGCGGCCCGCACGCGGCGTTTTTCGCGACGCGCGCCGCTTATCAGCGGCACATGCCCGGCCGCCTGGTCGGCGTCAGCATCGACGCGGCCGGACAGCCCGCGATGCGGCTGGCGCTGCAAACGCGCGAGCAGCATATCCGCCGCGAGAAGGCGACGTCGAACATCTGCACCGCCCAGGTGCTGCTGGCCGTCATGGCCGCGATGTATGCCGTCTGGCACGGCCCCGAGCGCCTTCGCCGCATCGCAAGGCGCGTGAATTTGCAGGCGCGGCTCTTGGCGGACGCGGCGGCGCGGGCCGGCTGCGCGCTACGCCACGGCACGTTCTTCGACACGATCGCGCTCGATTGCGAGGCCGATCGGGTGATCGCGCGCGCGCTTTCCGCCGGCTTCAATTTGCGCCGGCTGGATGCGTCGGGCGTCGCCATCGCCCTCGACGAGACCGTCACCGCCGAGGACTTGCAAGCTCTGGCCGCCGTGCTTGGCGCCGAGTTGCGCGACGCGCCGGCCTCGATCCCCGCCTCGCTCGAACGCCGCACGCCATTCCTGCGGGACCCGGTGTTCAACCGGTATCACGCCGAACACGAGATGCTGCGCTATCTCAAGCGGCTGCGCGACAAGGACGTGGCGCTCGACCGCAGCATGATCCCGCTCGGGTCGTGCACGATGAAGCTGAACGCGGCGGCCGAGATGATGCCGATCGGCCTGCCGGGTTTCGCGAACCTGCACCCGTTCGCCCCGGCGGATCAGACCGAAGGCTACAACGAGCTGATTCGCCGCCTCTGCTTCTGGCTGTCGGCGATCACCGGATTCCCCGGCGTCTCCTTGCAGCCGAACGCCGGTTCGCAGGGCGAATACGCGGGACTGTTGGCGATCCGCGCCTACCACGCCGCGCGCGGCGAACGCGGGCGCGACATCGTGCTGATTCCGGCAAGCGCGCATGGCACCAATCCGGCCAGCGCCGCGATGGCCGGTTATCGCGTCGTCGTGGTCGGCTGCGACCGCGGCGGCAACATCGACCTCGCCGATCTGCGCGCCAAGGCGGCGCTGCACGCCGACCGCCTGGCGGCGATCATGCTGACCTACCCGAGCACGCACGGCGTGTTCGAAACCGACGTGCGCGCCGTCTGCGACATCGTCCATGGCGCGGGCGGACAAGTCTACATGGACGGCGCCAATATGAACGCGCAGGTCGGGCTGACCAGTCCTGCCGCGATCGGCGCCGATCTCTGCCACCTCAACCTGCACAAGACGTTCTGCATTCCGCATGGCGGCGGCGGTCCCGGCATCGGGCCGATCTGCGTCGCGGCGCATCTCGCGCCGTTCCTGCCCAATCATCCGCTGCGCGCCGATGCCGGCCCGGCGGAAAGTTACGGCCCGGTCGCCGCCGCCCCGTTCGGCAGCGCGCTGATTCTGCCCATCAGCTACGCCTATGTTCGCATGATGGGCGCCGCCGGGCTGACGCGCGCCACCGAGGTTGCCATTCTCAACGCCAATTACGTCGCGCGCCGGCTGGGGGACCATTATCCCGTGCTGTATCGCGGTCCTTCCGGATTGGTGGCGCACGAGTGCATCATCGACTGTCGCGGCTTTCAGCAGGAATCCGACGTGCAGGTGGAAGACATCGCGAAACGCTTGCAGGATTTCGGCTTTCACGCGCCGACCATGTCCTGGCCGGTGCCAGGCACCTTGATGATCGAACCCACCGAGAGCGAATCCAAGGACGAACTCGACCGGTTCTGCGACGCCATGATCGCCGTTCGCGCGGAAGTCGCGGCGATCGCGGCGGGGCGGCTGGACCGCGCCGACAATCCCCTGAAACACGCGCCGCACACCGCGCGCGAGGTGATGGCCGATACCTGGCCGCACGGCTACAGCCGCGAGCAGGCGGCGTTCCCGCTGCCGTTCGTGGCCGAGGCGAAATACTGGCCGCCGGTGAAACGCGTCGATAACGTTTATGGCGACCGCAACCTGGTGTGCACCTGCCGCCCGGTGCAACATTTCGCGCAGGCAGCGGAATAGCGGCGCGAGCGGGCACAGTGCGATCGGTCCCGAATGCGGCGCGCAACCGCCCGGAGTTCCCAACGCCCCAACTCCTGACGACCAGCGCCGAACTTGCCGCCGTGTGCGAGCGGCTGCGCAACGAGACCTTCGTCGCCATCGACACCGAGTTCATTCGGGAACGGACGTACTGGCCGGAGCTTTGCGTCGTGCAACTCGCCGGCGGGAGTGAGGTCGCCATCGTGGACGTGCAGGCGCCGGGGCTCGATCTGAACCCGCTCGGCGAACTCCTGGCCGACGCCGCGGTGACCAAGGTGTTCCACGCCTGTCGGCAGGACATCGAAATCTTCTATCTGAAATTCGACAACGTGCCGCGACCGCTGTTCGACACCCAGATCGCCGCCATGGTCGCGGGGTTCGGCGAGCAGGTCGCCTACGACACCTTGGTCTCCGCGCTGACCGGCCAGCAGATCGAGAAGGTGCAGCGCTTCAGCGACTGGGCCGCGCGCCCGCTTTCCCCGGCGCAGATCGCCTACGCCGCCGCCGACGTGACGCATTTGCGGACGGTCTACCAGAAGCTGCGCGGCGAACTGGAGCGCGAGGGGCGGCTGGGCTGGGTCGCCGAGGAAATGGCGGCGGTGGCAGACCCGAAGACCTACGCGGTCGATCCGGACTCCATGTGGAAGCGCTTGCGCTACCGCAGCAACAACCGCCGCTTCCTCGGCTATCTGCAAGCCATCGCGGCTTGGCGGGAGCGCCACGCGCAGCTTCTCAACATTCCGCGCCAGCGTTTGGTCAAGGACGAAACGCTGCTGGAACTGGCCGCGACGGCCCCGAAATCCGCCGAGGAACTGGTGCGGGCGCGCGGCATCACCAAAGGGTTCGCCGAGGGACGTTCGGGCGCGTCGCTGCTCGCGGCGATCGCGGCGGCGAGCAAGCTTCCCGACAGCGCGCTGCCGGACGCCAGCAAGTCGAGCGAGCGCGCCCGGCCGTCACCCGCCCTGATATCGCTGCTGAAAGTGCTGCTGGCCGCCAAGAGCGAGGAGCATCACGTCGCCCCGCGACTGCTCGCCTCCACCGAGGACATCGAGCGGCTCGCCACCGAGGAGGCGCCGGATATCGGCGCCATGCATGGCTGGCGGTGGGAGGTGTACGGCCATTACGCCATGGCGCTGAAACGCGGCGCGATCGGCCTGGGAGTCGAGCGGGGCCGCATCAGGCTGGTCGATCTGCCGGCCTGAGCCGATCGGCACGGATGTTCTGGCGCGGCTCTCGCGTGACCCGAATACAACGCAAGCATTGCAAGCCGGCCACATGTTTCGGTTGCAATCGGGTCGGCCGCTTGCACCTGCGGCGGCCGTAGGTCACGCTCGCGCCCGCTTCTCGCCCCTGCCGGACGCGGCCATGCATGCACCTCTGACGCTGGAGCCCGACAACGAGGCCCGCCGACCGGCCCGGCAGGCGAGCGGGCTGGAGATGCTGCGCACCGAACGGCTGACCTTGCGCGCCCTTCGCGCCGAGGACGCGGCGGAACTCCATCGGCTTGTCAACGATTGGGAGGTCAGCCGCAATCTGGCCGAGGTGCCGTTTCCCTACCCGCGTGAGCTGGCGGACGATTGGATCGAATCCACGCGCGCGCAGCACGAGGCAGGCTCGGGCTATCATCTGGCGGTCACCGGCCAGGAAACCCACGGCGAGGTGATGGTCGGGGGCGTCGGGCTGCGGATCGACCGGCTGGCGCGGGTCGGCCGGCTCGGCTACTGGGTGGGACGGCGGTTCTGGGGACACGGCGTGGCGACCGAGGCGGCCGGACGGCTGGCAAGCTGGGCGCTCGCCAATCTCGACCTGGAGCGGCTGGAGGCCTCGGTCGCGACCGAGAACGCGGCTTCGGTGGCAGTGTTGCGCCGCATCGGCTTTCGTCTCGTGGGCACCGGGCGAGAGGCGTTCGCGGCGCGCGGAGGGGAGCATCCGGTCTTGCGCTTCGAGGCGACGCGCGAGGATTTGTTCGGCCAGCCCGAGGCGGAACCGGCGGCCTCGCCGGCCGGGTCGAAGCCGCTGCTGCTGGTCGCCGCCTGCGCGCTGATCGACGCGGACGGCCGGGTGCTGCTGAGCCGGCGGCCGGAAGGCAAGAAGCTGGCCGGCCTCTGGGAGTTTCCAGGGGGCAAGCTCGATCCCGGCGAGACGCCGGAAAGCGCCTTGATCCGCGAGTTGAAGGAGGAGTTGGGCATCGACGTCACCTCCGCCTGCCTTGCGCCCTTCGCCTTCGCCTCCCATGCCTACGACCGCGCCCATCTGCTGATGCCGCTCTATCTCTGCCGCCGCTGGCGCGGCACACCGCGCCCGTTGGAGGGCCAGACGCTCGCCTGGGTACGGCCGCAGCGCCTGGCGGATTACCCGATGCCGCCCGCCGACCGCCCGCTGGTGCCGCTGTTGCGCGACTTCCTCTAGGATCGCGCGGTGAGCGAAACTGCCCCGCCGGCACGGAATCCGACCGCCTGCCTGCTGGTGATCGGCAGCGAGGTTCTCTCCGGCCGGACCAGGGACGCCAACATCCAGTTCCTGGCGAGCCGGCTGGGCGAGATCGGCATTCCGCTGCGCGAGGTGCGCGTCATTCCCGATTTGGCCGCGACGATCGCGAGCACCGTGAACGAGACGCGGGCGCGCTTCGATCATGTGTTCACCACCGGCGGCATCGGTCCCACGCACGACGACATCACCAGCGAATGCGTCGCCGCCGCGTTCGGCGTGCCCTGGGAAGCGCATCCTGAAGCGTGGGCGCGGCTGGAGCGGCACTATCGCCCGGGCGAGTTCAACCCCGCTCGCCAGCGCATGGCGACGATGCCGCGCGGGGCCGTGCTGATCGACAATCCGATTTCCATCGCGCCGGGTTTCTCGCTCGGCAACGTGCACGTGATGGCGGGGATTCCGCGCGTCATGCAGGCGATGTTCGAGGCGCTGGCGCCACGCCTCGCCGGCGGCCCGCCGATCGTCTCGCGCGCGGTGCATGCGCCCGGATTGCACGAGGGGCGCATCGCGGCGGATCTCGCGGCCATCCAGGCGCGCCACCCGAGTCTCGAGATCGGCAGTTATCCGTATTTCCGCCTCGACGCCAACGGCGTGGCGATCGTGGCCAAGGGTACGGATGCCGCCGCGGCCGAGGCCGTTATCGCGGAGGTGTCCGCGTTGATGGCGAGCCTGGGCGCGCGGCCGGTCGCCGGAGAACCGCCGGTGTGATCGCGGTCGGGCACGCCGCTTTCCCCTTGACCCCGGTGCCCCGGGCCGATCAGAAAGGGTAATCTGATACCGGCTGCGAAACGGAGGCGCCGAGATGCGGAAAATCCTGCTGCTGGCTGTTCCCTTCTTGCTGGCCAGCCACCCCGCCCCGACGGCGACCGCCAGCGGACCTGGGGCCTTGGCGTTGGCGGCGCTGGTCGCGCAGCAGTCGCCGCTGGCGAGCGCCGGGACGAAGGCGGTCCTGGCCCACCTTCTGGACGGGCAGACCGGCCATGACGCCACGAAGGGCAAGATCACGGTGCGCGCGGACTCCGTCGTCTGCCGCGCGAGCGACGTGGACATCACGCACCACGATTGCAATTTGGCGTTCGGCAAGCGCACCGTCATGGTGACGGGCCGGAAAGCCCACGAACTCTATGCAACGGTCGCGGAGGTCGGCGTACCGCCCGACGGCACGGCGGGGTCGATCTACGAATCCCTGTCGCAACTCGCATGCACCATCGACCCGCACACGATCGCGCAGAAGGCCGGCGGCGGGGCCGATTGCACGTTCAACCCCGGCCCGCCCTGAGCCCCACCCGTCATGCCCGGGCAGACCCGGGAATTCTCGGGGCCGTTCCGGAGATTAGCGGGTCGAGCCCGGCAAGGACGGTTCGCCGGTTTGCCCCGGGTCAGCCGTTACCTAGCCGGAGCGCGATCCATTTCGGCGGACCCCATCGCAGGCCCATCATCGTTTGCTTCTGCGCCATCGGCGACGGCGTTTTCGCCCCCGGCATGCCGACCTCCTGCGTGGCCGGCTGGGGCTGCAACTTCGGCTGCACCAGCACAAGCACCATCGCGCGCTTCGCGGCGCGCGCCGCCTCGAGCTGCTGCTGCACCTCGGCCGGCGTACCGACCGGATGTTCCTGAACCTGGAGGATCACGTCGCCGGCAACCAGGCCGCGCTCGGCGGCATCGGTATTCGCGGCAACCCCGGTCACCAGCACCCCGCTCTGGTCGAAGTCGATGCCGTATTTGTTGCGCGCCTGGTCGTCGAACGCCGTCAATTGCAAGCCCAGGTTCTGCGGAACCGCCGCCCGGTCGAATGCGGCGGGTGTGGCCGGCTTGTCGAGCTTCGTCGCCTTCGGCCAGTCGGCCACGGCGAAGGTGACGGTTTCGTCCTTGCCGCCGCGCCAGAAACCGATCGTCACCTTGTCGCCAACCGGCACCTTGGCGGTATCGCGCATGACGGCCCGGGTATCCTTCGCCGGGCGGGAGTTGACGGTCATGATCACGTCGCCGACACGCAATCCGGCTTTCGCGGCCGGGCTGGACGGATCGACATCGGCGAGAATGGAGCCGTCCGGCCGCGACATGCCGAGCGCCGCGGCGATATCCGGCGTGACCTGCTGCAGGCTGACCCCGATCCAGCCCGGCTTGACCGAGCCGTACTTCATCAGCCGTCGGATCACGAACTCCGCGTCGTTGGACGGGATCGCGAAGCCGATGCCGACGGAGCCGGTGGTCGGCGAATAGATCGCCGTGTCGATGCCGATCACGTGGCCGGCCATGTTGAACAGCGGTCCGCCGGAGTTGCCATGGTTGATCGCGGCATCGGTTTGAATGAAGTCGTCGAACGGCGAGGCCATGATGTCGCGGTTGAGCGCGCTCACGATGCCCGAGCTCACCGACATGCCGATGCCGAGCGGATTGCCGATGGCGATGGCCGGATCGCCGACCTGCACCTGATCGCTGTTGCCCCAGCGCACGATCGGCAGCTCATGGCCGACATTGACCTTCAGGATGGCGATGTCGCCCACCTTGGTGGCCGCCATCAGCTTGGCCGGCGCGCGCGAGCCGTCCCAGAACGTCACGACGATCTCGTAAGCGCCGCCGACCACGTGATAGTTGGTGGCGATCACGCCCTTCGGATCGACGATGAACCCGGAGCCGGAGAGGGTGATCACGCGGCCGGAATTGGCCCGCCCCGACGCGGCGGCATTCATCGGCGAGCCCGGCTCGATATCCACCTTGCGCGAGCTGATGTTCACGACGCTGGGCAGCAGCGTGCGCACCAGCGAGGCCTCGCTGGATCGCATCGACCCGGGCTCCATCGAGCCCATCGGTTTCATGCCCGCCGGCGGCGCCATGGACCCCATGGGCATCATCGGCATGGTGCCCGTCGGTTGCGGCGCGCGCGCATGATGGTGCCGCTGGCCGGCCGCCAGCGCGGCGGGCGGAGCGCAGGCCACGATCGCGACAAGCCACACCGCCCGCAGGCGGGGACGAACGCGAGACCGGATCGGCGAGAGGTCGGGCATCATCCAGCTCCTGGGAAAATCGGCCGCCTCGGAGGCGGCCGCGGTGCCGGAGACCAAAGACCGAAATGCCGGCGGAAGCCAGGGGGCCGCGTGGGAGGTCGCGGCACCCTCGGCCCTCCGCCGGCTTCGGTCGGGGTGATCAGTGGCAGTCGGGGTTGACGGCCGCGAGCTGCGTGCCGGTCGCGCCCGGCTCCGGCTTGCCGGAGGCGGCGAGCTGCGTGCTCGGCCGGTTGGTCTGGCCCTGCTGGTTCTCGATACCCGAGGCCGCGAGCTGGCTCTTGATCGCGCCGTTCAGCTCGGGCTTGCCGGAGGCGGCGAGCTGGCTCTTCACCGCCGTGTTCAGCTCTGGCTTGCCGGACGCGGCGAGCTGGCTCTTCGTCGCGGTGCTCAGCTCGGGCTTGCCGGAGGCGGCGAGCTGGCTCTTCGCCGCGGTGCTCAGCTCGGGCTTGCCGGAGGCGGCGAGCTGGCTCTTCGTCGCGGTGCTCAGCTCGGGCTTGCCGGAGGCGGCGAGCTGGCTCTTCGTCGCGGTGCTCAGCTCGGGCTTGCCGGACGCGGCGAGCTGGCCGCTCGGCACATTCGTCTGGCCCTGCTGGTTCTGGATGCCCGAGGCGGCGAGCTGCTTGGGGCAGCCGTTGCCGTCCGCGGCATGGGCCACGCCGACCGTCGCCAAGGCGAGGGCGGCGGCGGAAGCTAGGAGGAGTTTCTTCATGATAAGCATATCCTTCCGAATTCACTGTTGCGCCCGGCCCCGGGTGCAGGACGGCCGGCTGCGGTTCCGACCTATTCGATTAGCGCAGCGGTGCTGATGCGATCCGAGCCTTTATAGCAGCCTTTGCCCGCGATTGCGAAACCAATTGAGTCTGCGTCACCAGCAGCCGACCTGAGCGAGACCGTCGGTAATACGGGCGATCCCCGGCTCTGGATGCAACCAGGCAAGGCGGCTTTCCGACATGCCCCGTTTGCGGCGTACCCGAGGCGGCATCGGCCGCTTCACGCGACGGTGCTCGGCATGGCCGCGAACCCGGCGGAAACCGGAACGTTGTGCGAAGGAGACTGAAGCCCGACGGATATTCCGGGCAGGAGGGAACTTCCCATGCGACACTTTGCCACGACGGCTTCGCTCATGGCCTTGCTGGCCGCCGCCCCGGCGGCTCGCGCTGGCCCAGTCCAACGCTTCCATGGCCGGCCCGAACGGCGGACCGCCTCTCGGCACGCTGGCCGGAGCGAACGGCCCGCCGGGCCAGGGCATGATGGGCCCGGGGATGACGGGTCCGAGCATGATGGGTCCGGGCATGATGGGGACCGGTGAACCGGGCGGCATCAACATGATGCCTGGCGCGGGCGGCCCACGCGGGCAATTCATGACCGGGCCGCATGAAAATCACTGGCAAAACGAAAATCACTGGCAAAACCGGGCCATGGGTGCCCCGCTCAACCAGCAGGACCGGCGCTTCGTGGATCAGGCGATCAGCGCGGGCATCGCCGAAATCGAGGCCGGGCACATGGCGTCGAAACGAGCGGCCGAGCCGGCCGTGAGCGAGTTCGGACGCTGGATGGTCACCGATCACACCGAACTGAATGACACGCTCGCGTACGACGCGGAGCGCGCCGGGATCAACGTTTCGCATCGGCTGAACCGGCAGGACCGCGATATGCTCAACCGCTTGAGCCGCTACAACGGCGCCGAGTTCGACATGCATTACCTGTACGGCCAGGTCGAAGCGCACAAGAAGGCGATCGAGCTGTTCAAGCAGGAGGCGCAGGCGGGCGCCGATCCGATGCTGCGGGGCTTCGCGCACCACACGGAGTGGATGCTGACCGAGCATCTCGGCGAGGCACAGCGGCTCAGGAGCATCCCGCAATCGAGCACCGCGCGCTCGGCCAGCGTCACATCGTCGCCGACTGGCGCCGATGCCGTACGCAAGGCGGCCGAGTCCCTACCTGCAGGCCGGCTCCACGCCCTGGGTGCGCCACAGCATCGTCCACGAAGGGGTCAAGCGGATCGAGAAGGAAGGCAAGTGACCGGCGGCTGACCAACGGCTGATCGCCGGCCCCGGGGCGCCCCCGCTCCGGGGCGCTCGCGGCCGGTCAGGCGAGATGGACCTGCGACGGGTCCAACGCTCGCGACGTTCTGAAAGGTAATCCGGGTGCCGTCCGGCAACGACAGCACGGCCGATCCCTGCATATCCGAGAGGGTCGCGCCCGCCGGCAGCCCACTTGCCCCGGTCGCCGCGCCATAGCCAATGAGCCAAAGCTGGTCGGAATTGGTCCACTTCGAGATCAGCTCTTGGCCTCCGGCCGCGACGGCGGCGTTGATGTCGAACACCGTCAGCCCCGCGCCGCCGACCAGCGTGTCGGTGCCCGGGCCGGCGACGATCGTGTCCGCGCCCGCGCCGGCCGCGATGCGATCGTTGCCCGTCCCGGCGTAGTACCAGTTGTTGCCGAAGGCGCCGCCGCCGTTCAGCGTGGCGCTGCCCGCGCCGGCGACCAGGAGATTGCCGTTGCTGTCGCCGACCAGGTTCATGGCGCCGCCGTTTTCGGCGAACAGGACCGCCCCGCTCGCCACCCCGCGCAAGCCCACCACGGTCGAATTGCCGCTGCCGCCGTCGAGCAGAAATGCGCCCGAGCCGACGAAATACGTCCCGCCGCCGCTGGGCCCGCCGTACAGGATGGCATCCCCCGCGCCCGCGACGACGGTGGGCGCGGTGCTCGGGCCGGCCAGGAAGGTGAGTGCGCCCTGGCTACCGAAATACAAGCCGCTGGCGGAGGCGGCATAGACGGTTTCCGGCCCGCCGCCCTGCACGACGGTGTCGTTGCTGCCGGAGTTGACGACCGTGCTCGCCCCGGCGTTGCCGTAGAGCACCGACCCGCCGTGGAACAGCCCGACGAGATTTTGGCCCGACGGCGCCGCGACGATGGTGTCCTGGCCCCAGGAGACCACGGTGTCGTTGCCGGTGCCGAGATAGACCAGATTACGTCCGAACGTGACGTCCGTATCGGTCTGGACGAGGAAATTGCCCGAGGCGGCGTAAACCGTGTTGTTGCCAGTGTCGAAATAGAGATTCCAATCGCCGCCCCCGGTCGTGGGCGCGGCGATCACGTTGTTGCCCTGAGCTGAAACGATCGTGCCGGACCCGGTCCCGGTGAAGAAGCGCAGGCTGCCGGTCGCCACGACCGTCTGGTTGGGCTGGCCCGCGCCGACGATCTCGACCGGCACGCTGGACAATTGTCCGTCGACGATCGCCAGGTAGCCGGTCGGCACCGTGCCCTGCGTCGGGCCGGCGCCCTTCACGCCGCCCTGGTCGCCGAGCGTGTATTCATTCAGCAGTTTCGGATTGGCCGGCGGCGCGGTCGGCGCGTTCGCGACCGCGAGCTTGCCCGCGGAATACGCGGCGTAGACCTGGGCGAGCAGGGCCTCGGTGCGGAACGTGTTCTCGGGCGTCTGAAATTGCAGCTCGATCGTGGTCGAAGCGGCGCCGGGAACCGTGACGAGCGGCATGGTGGATGGGTCCTCGAGGTCGGGTCCGGCGCGGGATCGGCGCCGTTACACCCGGCTAAGAAGGAAGCGGCCAGCCGGGCGAGGGCCGCGCGGGAGGGGCAGACGACCCGATCGGATCGATGTCGCGGGCACGACGCGAACGGAGCTGTCATGGCATCTCCGGCGTGATCACGTTCTGCGGGCGCGGGCCGAGCAGGGCGGCGCGCATCGTCTCGGCGGATTTGACGCGGATGTCCTCCCAGGATTCCGGCGAATGGAACGCCGAATGCGGCGTGATGATCAGCCGCCCTTCCACCCACGTCTCGCGCGCGCGATAGGCGCGCAACAGCGAGGGCACCGGCTCGACCGGCGGTTCCTCCGGCAGCACGTCCAGCCCGACGCCGGCAACGTGACCCGTCCGCAAAAGCTGGTCCAGCGCTTCGACGTCGATGATCGCGCCGCGCGCGGTGTTCACCACGACGGCGCCGCGCGGGAGCAGCGACAACTGCTCGAAGCCGAGCATCCCCCGCGTTTCCGCCGTCAGCGGCGCGTGCACCGTCAGCACGTCCGCCTGGGGCAGCAACTCCTCCAGCGAGCGGGCGCGCGCGATGCCGATGCCGCGCTCCACCCCGTTGGGCTGATACGGGTCGTAGCCGATCACCCGCGCGCCGAACGCCTTGGCGCGCAGCGCCGCCGCCGTGCCAATGCGGCCAAGCCCGAGAATCCCGAAGGTGAGCGCGCCGAGGCGGCGGATCAGCGGCGAATCGATGGTCCGCCACGGCGCCGGCGGGCTGGCGCGCTGCCGCTCGTAATGCAGGATCAGGCCGCGTCGCAGCGCCAGCGCCAAGGCGATCGCGTGATCGGCGACCTCGGTGGTGCCGTAATCCGGCACGTTGCACACCAGGATGTTGCGCGCAGCCGCCGCCCTGCGGTCGATGCGGTCATAGCCGACGCCCATGCGGACGATGGCGCGCAGCTTGGGAAACCGCGCGATCTGCTCGCCGGGCACGGCCAGGTGCAGGGTCATCAGCCCGTCCGCCTCGGCGCAATCGGCGTTGGTCAGGTCCGACACCGCCCCCACGCCGGCAAACCTGACGCGCACGTCCGGCCCGTAGATCTCGCGCTCCACGGCATCGTCCGGATACAGCGTCTCGGGATAGAGCACCGTGAGCGCCATTGCCGCCATTCTCCCCTCGCCTCGCCCGCCGATCCTGACCGAGGCCGCGCCGCGCGCGCAAGCGCGTGAGGGCCGGTTGCCAGCGCTGCGCGGCGCGGGCAGTTTCCGCCCGCGGAGGGAAACAATCGATGAACGGTGCTGAAAGCCTGGTGCACACGCTGCTCGCCGCCGGCGTGAACACGTGCTTCGCCAACCCCGGCACGTCCGAGATGCACTTCGTGGCCGCGCTCGACCGCATTCCAGGCATGCGCTGCGTGCTGGCGCTGTTCGAGGGCGTGGCGAGCGGGGCGGCCGACGGCTACGCGCGCATCGCCGACAAGCCGGCCGCGACGCTGTTCCATTGCGGGCCGGGATTGGCCAACGCGCTCGCCAATCTGCACAACGCGCGGCGCGCCGGCTCGGCGATCGTGAACATCGTCGGTGACCAGGCGACCTATCATCGCCCGCTCGATCCGCCGCTGACCGCCGATGCCGAGGGCTGGGCGCGCGGCGTTTCGTCCTGGGTGCGTACGGCGACATCGGCGGCGGCGGTCGGCGCCGACGCGGCCGTGGCAGTGCAGGCGGCGCGAACGGCGCCGGGCCAGATCGCCACGCTCATCCTGCCCGCCGACACCGCCTGGAACGACGGCGGCGAACTTGGCCCGGTGCTGCCGCCGCCATCCCCGAGCCGCGCCGACCCAGCCGCGATCCAGGAGGCGGCACGCGCGCTGCGCTCCGGCGAGCCGGCGCTGCTGTTGCTCGGCGGCGGCGCGCTCCGGGAAGGGCCGCAGCGCCTGGCGCACCGGATCGGCGGCGCGAGCGGGGCGCGGCTGCTGGCGCAGTGGTCGAATGCCCGGATCGCGCGCGGGCGCGGCCGGGTCGGGCTGGAACGGCTGGCCTACGTCGTGGAGCAGGCGGTGGCGCAACTGGCCGGGCTCAAGCACCTGATCCTGGTCGGCGCGCGCGATCCGGTGGCTTTCTTCGCGTATCCCGGCAAGCCGAGCCTGTTGCGGCCGCGCGACTGCGCCGTCCATGTGCTGGCGCGGCCGGAGCAGGACAGCGAGGACGCGCTGGCGCGGCTCGCCGCGGCGCTGGACGCGCCGGACGCGGCGCTGCACGATCCTGGACCGCGCCCCGAGCCGGCGCGTGGCGCCATCGCCCCCGAGGCGGTGGCGCGCACGCTCGCGGCGCTGATGCCGGAGCAGGCCATCGTGGTGGACGAGAGCGTCACCTTCGGCCGGGGCTTCTTCGCCAACACCCATGCCGCGCCGCCGCACGACTGGCTGCAGACGACGGGCGGCGCGATCGGCGGCGGCATGCCGCTCGCCACCGGCGCCGCCGTGGCCGCGCCGGGCCGGCGGGTGATCAATTTGGAGGCCGACGGCTCGGCCATGTACACGATCCAGTCGCTATGGACGCAAGCCCGAGAACGGCTGGACGTGACGACGGTGGTCCTGTCCAACCGGAAATATGCGATCCTGTTGCACGAGTTGGCGAATGTCGGCGCGAATCCCGGCAGGACGGCGCTGGACATGCTCGATCTCGGCAATCCGGACCTGGATTTCGTCCGCATGGCCGCCGGCATGGGCGTCGAGGGCGCGCGGGCGGAAACGATGACGGCGTTCAACGACCTGCTGGCGCACTCGCTCGCCCGGCCGGGGCCGTTCCTGATCGAGCTGGCGACGTAGACGCCAGAGTGCGTTCACTCAGAAGAGCGCGTCCACTCAGAGCGGAAAAATGTCGCGTCATTGCCGGGCTTGACCCGGCAATTGCCGGGCCGTGCCGCGCCTAGCAGCCCGGGCCTTCGCCCAGGCATCACGGCGGTGTACGAATTGACGCTTCCAGTCGGTCGGAAGCGCTCTACCCCTGCCGGGCCTTCATCCGCGGGTTCTTCTTGTTGATGACGTAAACCCGGCCGTGGCGGCGCACGACGCGGCAGTTCTTGTCGCGCGCTTTGGCGGATTTCAGGCTGTTGCGGATCTTCATGGCGGCGACCTGCGGGGATGTCGGCGATTGGCAAAACGGGAGCGGCGCAGATAGGACCCTGGGGCTGCGGCGTCAACCCGCGCCGCCGGCCACCGCCGGCTCACGCGGGCTCGGTGTCGAGCGCGTAGCCGGCGGCGCGCACCGTGCGGACCAGGTCGAGTTCGCCCTCGCCGTTGATCGATTTGCGCAGCCGGCGGATGTGCACGTCCACCGTGCGCGGTTCCACGTGGATGTCCGGCCCCCAGACCGCGTCCAGCAATTCCTCGCGCGAGAATACCCGGCGCGGATGTGCCAACAGGAACTCCAGCAGCCGGAACTCCGTGGGGCCGAGATGCAGCGGGCGGCCGTTGCGCTGCACCCGGCGCGCGGCGAGGTCCATCACGACGTCGTGGAACTCCAGCCGCCCCTTGTCCGGCAAGGTGCCGGCGCGCCGCAGCAGCGAGCGGATGCGGGCCAGCAGCCCGTCCATGCTGAACGGCTTGGTCACGTAATCGTCGGCGCCGGTGTTCAGGCCGCGCACCGAATCCTGCTCCTCGGTGCGGGCGGTCACCATGATAACCGGCAGGTCGCGGGTGGCCGGGCGGCGGCGAAGGCGCCGACACACCTCGATGCCGGAGACGGCCGGCAGCATCCAGTCGAGCAGCACCAGGTCCGGCTTGACCTCGTCGATGCGCGTGAGCGCCTCCTCGCCGTCGGCGGCTTCCTCGACGCGGAATCCCTGCTTCTCCAGGTTGTAGCGCAGCATCGTCACCAGCGGTGCCTCGTCCTCCACCACCAGCACCAGCGGCTTGGACGAGATGGCAAATCCGTCGGGCATGGGTCTCCTCGGGTTCGATGAAAGCCGGCTGGCGGTCAGGCCGCCGGCGGCCTGACCGTGGCATAGGCGGTGGTGGCGCCCTTGGGGCGCTCATCCGGCAGCGTTTCCCCGGTTGCGGCGTAGTGGACCAGCTCGGCGATATTGGTCGCGTGATCGCCGATTCGCTCCAGGTTCTTGGCGATGAACAGCAGATGCGCGCAGGGCGTGATGTTGCGCGGGTCTTCCATCATGTAGGTGATCAGTTCGCGGAACAGCGCGTTGTAGATGTCGTCCACCACGTCGTCGGAGCGCCAGACCTGGATCGCCTTGTCGGCGTCCAGGTCGCCGATCGCGTCGATCGCCAGTTTCAGGTTCTCCTGCACCATGCGGAACATGTTCGCGACGCCGGACAGGCTGTGCGGCAGGTTGAACTCGGCGAGCACGATGCTGCGCTTGGCGATGTTGGCGGCATAATCGCCGATGCGCTCGATATCGCCGGTGGTCCGGAGCGCGGCAACGATCTGGCGGAGATCGTTGGCGACCGGCTGGCGCAGCGCCAGCAGGCGGATGACGAACTGCTGTACGTCGCGTTCCAGCGCGTCCACGCGCGGGTCTTCCTCGACCGCCCGGGTCGCCGCCGCGCCGTCCTTCTGCAGCACCGCCTGCGTCGCCAGCGCAAGCTGATTCTCGACCAGGCCGCCCATTTGGGTCATCAGGTCGCGCAGGCGCTGCAGCTCCTGCTCGTAACGCTTGATCATGTGCGCGGGGCTATCGGACATGCGCGCTCCTCCGCCGGTCAGCCGAACCGGCCGGTGATGTATTCCTGGGTTCGCCGCTCTTTCGGCGCGGTGAAGATCTCACCGGCGGCGACCGGCCTCGACCAGTTCGCCGAGATAGAAGAACGCCACCTGATCGGCGCAGCGCGCGGCCTGCTGCATGTTGTGCGTGACGATGACGATGGTGAAATCCTGCTTCAGCTCGTCGATCAGCTCCTCGATCTTCAGCGTGCTGATCGGATCGAGCGCGCTGGTCGGCTCGTCCAGCAAAATCACCTCCGGCCGCACCGCGATGGAGCGGGCGATGCAAAGCCGCTGCTGCTGCCCGCCCGAAAGCCCCGTCGCGCTGGAGCGCAGCCGGTCCTTCACCTCGCCCCAGAGCGCCGCGCGGGTCAGCGACCACTCGACCCGCTCGTCCATCTCCGCCCTGGAGAGGCGCTCGTGCAGGCGGACGCCGAAGGCGATGTTGTCGTAGATCGACATCGGGAACGGGGTCGGCTTTTGGAACAGCATGCCGACCCGGCTGCGCAGCCATATCAGATCGACGTCCGGCCCGATGAGGTTCTCGCCGTCCATCATCACGCGCCCGGTGGCGCGCTGCCCGGGATAAAGGTCGTACATCCGGTTCAGCACGCGCAGCAGGGTCGATTTGCCGCAGCCGGACGGACCGATCATGCCGGTGACCTGCCGCTCCGGCAGCCGCAGGGTCACGTGCTTCAGCGCCTGGTTCGATCCATAGAAGAAATCGAGGTCCTGGATCTCGACCTTCACCGGACTGGCGGCGTTCCCGTTCGGCCGGGCATTGTTCCGGCCCACCTCGATGGCGCCGATTTGGGGGCGAACGGCGGTCCCACCTTGTTGCGGCATTCTCATGTCCTTTCGACCCGCGAGCGCAGGACAAACCGGGCGCCCACGCTCACGACCAGCACGAACAGGGTCATGAGAAGCGCCCCGGCCCAGGCCAGTTGGTGCCAGGCCTGGTAGGGGCTGAGCGCATACTGGAAGATCACCACGGGAATATTCGCCATCGGCTGCGTCGGATCGGCGGTCCAGGTACTGGTTATTGAGCGCGGTGAACAACAGCGGCGCGGTCTCGCCACTGATCCGCGCGATGCCGAGCAGAACCCCGGTGATCATGCCGGTGCGCGCCGCCGGATAGAGAATTTGCACGATCACCCGCCACTGCGGGGCGCCGAGCGCGAGCGCCGCTTCGCGCAGGCTGACGGGGACCAGCCGGATGGTCTCGTCGGTCGTGCGCACCACGACGGGGAGCAGGATGAAGGCGAGCGCAACGGAGCCCGAGAGCGCGGAGAAATGCGCCGTCGGCCGCACGATGATCTGGTAGACGAACAGGCCCATGACGATGGACGGCGCCGAGAGCAGGATGTCGTTCACGAAGCGGATGATTTCGGCGATCCGGCCCTTGCCGCCGAATTCGGCCAGATGCGTGCCGGCCAGGATGCCGATCGGGGTGCCCATGACGACCGCGATCGGCGATAATCAGGGTGCTGCCGAAAATGGCGTTCAGCAGTCCGCCCTCCGAACCGGGTGGTGGCGTCATCTCGGTGATCAGGTGCGGACCGAGCGCGGCGACGCCGTTCAGCAGCGTCGTCAGCAGAATCCAGACCAGAAAAATCAGCCCGATCGCCGTGGCCACCGTGCCGAGGCCGAGGGCGACGAGGTTGACGATGCGCCGCCGCCGCACGCGCCCGGCTCAAGCGTGCAGGCGCTCATCGTGCCTCCCGCCGCTCGATGCGGAGCAGCATGAGTTTCGCGATCGGCCAGCACGATGAACGTGACCACGAACAGCAGGAACCCGAGCGCGATCAGCGAGGATACGTAGATCGGCGAATCCGCCTCGGTGAACTCGTTGGCGATGGTCGCGGCGATGGAGGTGCTCGGCATCAACAGCGAGAGGTTGAAGTCGTGCGCGTTGCCGAGCACGAAGGTGACGGCCATGGTCTCGCCGAGCGCGCGGCCGAGGCCGAGGAAGATGCCGCCGATGACCGCGGTGCGCGTGTAGGGCAGCACGACGCCCCAGACCACCTCCCACCGCGTCGAGCCGAGCGCGAAGGCGGCCTCGCGCAGGGAGGCCGGGACCAGGGCGAACACGTCGCGCATGACCGAGGAGATGAACGGCACGACCATGATGCCGAGAATGATGCCGGCGGTGAGCATCCCGATGCCAAGCGGCGGGCCGCTGAACAGCGCGCCCAGCCCGGGGATCGCGCCGAGATGGTCGTTGATCCAGGGCTCGATCCAGTCCGACATGAACGGGACGAACACGAACAGGCCCCACATGCCGTAGATGATGCTCGGGATGCCGGCCAACAGCTCGATGGCGGCGGCGATCGGGCCGCGCAGCCAATTCGGCGACACCTCGGTCAGGAACAGCGCGACGCCGAAGCTGACCGGAACCGCGATGAGCATGGCGATGATCGAGGTGGCGAGGGTGCCGTAGATCGGCACCGCCGCGCCGAACTGGCGGGTGACCGGATTCCAGACCTCGCGATAGATGAACCCCAGGCCGAACTTCTCGAAGGCGGGCAAACCGCCGTAGAGCATCGAGGCCGCAGCCGCCACCAGGCTGATCAGCACGAAGCCCGCCGCGGCGGCCACGACGGCGCGGAAGATGCGGTCCCCGGAGCCGGCGGGACGTGCGCGCGCCGCCGGCTCCGGCCGCTCCGCGAACGGGCCGGCCGGGACGCCCTCGTCAACGGCGATGGGCTGTTGCATCGATCAGTCCGTACCTTCCCAGTGAAAGCCGAAGGCCAGCACCCCGGGCCGGCACCTCAGTGGATCTCCGCCTTCCAATAGGCCTCGATCTGCTGCGCGAGGGGCGGCCGGCAGCGGCACGTAGTCGAGCTGCTCGGCCTCCTTCTGGCCGTGCTCCAGCGCCCATTTGAAGAAGCCGAGCGCCGCCTTGGCCGCGGCCTCGTCCTTCGGGTGCTTGTACATCAGGATGAACGAGGACGCGGTAATCGGCCAGGACTGCGCTCCCGGCGCGTTGGTCATCGACCAGGTAGAAATCCTTGGCATCCTTCCAGTCGGCGCTGGCCGCCGCGGCCTGGAAACTGGCGATGCTCGGAGCCGGGAACTGCCCGGCCTGGTTCGCGACCAGCCCGTAGGTCATGTGGTTCTGCAGCACATAGGCGAACTCGACATAGCCGATGCTGCCCTTGATCCGGCCGACATAAGCCGCGACCCCCTCGTTGCCCTTGCCGCCGATGCCCGTCGGCCAGGAGACCGAGGTGCCCTCGCCCACCTTGGATTTCCACTCCGGGCTCACCTTGGCGAGGTAGTTCACGAAGTTGAACGTGGTGCCGGAGCCGTCGGAACGGTGGACCACGGTGATCGCCATATCAGGCAGCTTCGCGCCCTTGTTGAGCGCGGCGATCTCGGCGGCGTTCCACTTCTTCACCTTGCCGAGATAGATGTCGGCGATCAGCTTGCCGGTGAAGTGCAGTTGCCCAGGCTTCACGCCGGGCAGGTTCACCACCGGCACCACCCCGCCGATGATCATGGGGAACTGCGCCAGGCCGAATTTCTGCAACTGGTCGGGGGGGAGCGGCGCGTCGGAAGCGCCGAAGGTGACGGTGCCCGCCTTGATCTGCGCGATGCCGCCGCCAGAGCCGATCGACTGGTAGTTCAGCCGGACCCCGGACTTCTGGCTGTAGGTCTGCGACCATTTGGCGTAGATCGGGTACGGAAACGTCGCGCCGGCGCCGGTGATCTGCTCCGCTGCCCCGAGAGGCGCGTTGGCGGCAACGGCGACACCGCCGGCGACGGCGATCGCCAGCATCGTCCTAGCGAGCTTCATGAAACCTCCATTTCCCGTTTATGGCGCTTCGCGGCTCCGAAGGTGGGAGCCCGGCCAATCACCCCTGCCGGGGCGCGGCCGGAACCTAAGCGCTCCCGGAGTCCGCCGTATTGCAGTTTTGTGAAGCTTCGATGACAGCCGGCCCGAGGCCGACGGACGCGTCGCGCCTTGCCCTGTCTCTGCTCCAGCGCTGGCGTTGTCCTTGCGGTCGAGGTAGCACCCTGGATCAGGTGGCCAGCCGCATGGCGGAGAGAGCGTTTGAAACCGTGCGCACTGTCCGTCGGCAGGCGGCGGCGGACGTGGAGGCTGTAGGAGGATAGCGATGGAACTCGGGCGGCTCGGCGTCTGGTACGCGTTCGACAAGCTGAAACCCCACGACATCCCGCCGTTCGTGAAAATCGTCGAGGCGCTCGGCTACGATACGCTGTGGTATCCGGAGTTGCGCGGCTTCGAGTTGCTTTCGGTGGCAGGGTTCGCGCTCGGCCAGACCATGCGGCTGAAGCTCGGCAGCTCGATCGCGAGCATCTACGCCCGCGACCCTTTCACCGCCCGCCAGGGGCTCTACACGCTGCGCAGCCTCTACGGCGACCGCTTCGTGCTCGGCCTCGGCGTGAGCCACGCGCCGATGGTGGAGAAGCTGCGCGGGCAAACCTACGAAAAGCCAGTGCCGGCCATGCGGCGCTACTTGGACGGCATGACCAAGGGCCAGGAGGGCGCCGAGAGCTGGCCGATCGCCATTGCGGCGCTGGGGCCGCTGATGCTGAAGCTTGCGGCCGAAAAGAGCCGCGGCGCACTCCCCTACAACACGACGCCCGAACACACCGAGCAGGCCAAGGCCATCCTCGGCCCGTCGAAATGGCTGGTGATCGAGCAGAAGGTCTGCGTCGAGACCGATCCGGCCAGGGCGCGCGACCTCGGGCGGAAGGAACTCGCCCGCTACATGGTCCTGCCGAACTACCGCAACAATTGGCTGCGCATCGGCTTCACCGAGGTCGACCTGGCGAACGGCGGCAGCGATCGCTTCATCGACGCCATGGTGAACTGGGGCGACGCCGCGGCGGTGAAGGCGCAGCTCAAGGCGCATTTCGACGCCGGCGCCACCCATGTCTGCCTTCAGCCCGTCCATGCGGAGGGCGACACGGCGGCGCGCGACGCCATGCTGAAGGCGCTCGCGGATACCTGAGCGTCAGCGTACTTGCCGATTCAGTGGGTCCAGTTGTCGATGCGGCCGTAGCGAAAGTTATCGGCGTAGGCTTTCGGCTTCACGCGCCGGACCTGCGGCAGTTCCAAATCACAGGGGATGTGGTTTTGCTTGGCGTAGGCGATGGCGGCCTCCCGGTTCGGGAAAACCAGCCGCACTTGCGCTTGCGTATCCGAACTCCCGATCCAGCCCATCAGCGGGTCCGGACGGCGCGGCACCACGGGCTCGTATTCCAGAATCCAGCGCTGCGTACCGGCCCAACCGGACTGCATGGCATTCTTCGGCTGCTGATAGATACGCGCCCGCAGCGGCATGTTCTCGCCTCGCAAAGTGTCCGTCCCGCCCCGATCGCGCCGTGCGAGCGGAACCGCGTGGTCGGGGCGGCCGGATTCGAACCGGCGGCCTCGTGTACCCAAAACACGCGCGCTGACCAAGCTGCGCCACGCCCCGCCGCTTCCCCAAGGGCCACGCCCCGGGGCCTAATTAAGCCGCGAGCAAGGCGGCGGCAATCGTTCGGGCGAAAAGTCCGGCGTTCCGGCGAGAAGTCCGACGGCGACGCCCGAGCCCGAAACGCAGGCTCGGGCGCCGCCGTCACGGGTCAGTGGGCCATCATCTGCTCCGGCGCCGGAGCCTTCGGCTCGGCCGGGACCTTGGGCAGCTTGGCCGGCCGCTGGGTTATGTCGGCCGCGCGCCGCGCCATGTCGCCGACGGCCGCCCCCTGGCCGCCCGTCCCTTGATCGGTGTCGGAGGCCGCCTCGGTCGCGCTCTGGCGGAGAGCCTCGCCGGCACGCTGCCCGGCGGTCGCGAACAGGCCGGGATAGGCCGTCACGTCGGCCGCGAAGCGCTGCATGGCGGCGGCCGCCCATTCCTGCTGCGCCTTCCAGATTTCGCTCACGTCGAGGCTTTCGCGCATCCGCTCGACCAACCGATAGGTTTGCGCAATCGCCTCCTGGCGCCGATGCAGCCATTCGGTCATGGCGTTGCTGACGCCCTTGAGCAGATCGGCCTGCGCGTCCAGCAACGCCTCGGCACCGCTGTTGCACAGCGTGGATGCGAGCATGTTGGTGGCGATCTTCTGAGTCTCCGCGAAATCGATCCCCTGAGTTGGATCAGGCATGAGTCATCTCCCCTTTGGCTGAATGACGGATGGTGTGCGTTTGGCCGGCGGGAAACTCGGTTTCCGCGCCCGACCTCTCAGTCTTTGTCGCTGAGCGCATTGATCTCCGTCAAAATATCAGTTTCAGCCGAATGCGCGCAAGCGCAAGGCCAACGAACAACCACTAGTGAACAAGATTAAAGGCAGACGTCAGACAACGAGTGTAGATAATGGATTGACTGCGATTTCGCTCGTTTGTAGAAAATCCAGCGCGGCGTCATCTCAATTTCTGCGAAACGTCGCCGAAGCGAGCAACTCACGCTCGGCCGAGGACGAAGCGCGCTGGATTTCCCATTTTCCCGACCGGGCGTTGCGTGACCCTTCGGCGTGACGCTTCAGTGAATTTCGGCCGATCGGCGCATGGCGTCGCGCAGCTTGGACAGGCTGAAATCGGGCGCGGCGCACATGTCGAGAATGACTCGTTCCCGCCGCGACACAAGGTCGATCGCCTTCGGCAACTGGCGCACCGCTTGCGCCGGGATGACCACGGCGCCGTGGAAATCCGCGTGGATCACGTCGTCATGCACCGCGTGCATGCCGAACACGTTCACCGGCCGGCCGTAATCAACGACGTGAACGTAGGCATGGCTCGGCCCGATGCGCCCGCCG
This sequence comes from uncultured Alphaproteobacteria bacterium, assembly GCA_963761015.1. Lineage (GTDB taxonomy): Bacteria > Pseudomonadota > Alphaproteobacteria > Acetobacterales > Acetobacteraceae > CAVXFL01. The sequence goes on along the minus strand of CAVXFL010000016.1, from coordinate 118,875 downwards.
ATGATCTGGAAGTCGGGCGCCAGCATGTCGAGGTCGCGGAACGAGCCGTTGGTGACGCAGCCGATCACGCCGAGCGCCTTGTGAATGGTGGTATTCACCTCGCCCCAGAAAGCGCCGTAGCCGGGCCGGTCGTCCAAATCCTGGATGATGGCGATGGTGGGCAGGTCGGTTGGCGCGACGTAGTCGTACCATTCCTCGCGCGCCGGAACCTTGCCGCGCGCCGGCTCCTTGGCACGAATCAGGCCGGTGCGTGCCAGGCCCACGATCGGCGGAAAGCCCCGGTCCACCGGGACCATCGGCTCGACCGTGAAGCCGACCGCCCGCCGGTCCGGCATGACCACTTCCAGCCCGTTGCAGATCGTGGGGGTGTCCCACTGCTTCAGGGCTTCGAGGTCTTCGCGCGTGAAAGGCCGATCCGACATGAGCTGAACTCCTTCGCTAGTGTCCTGCCTCGCTAATGCCGACTAGAATCCCTTGCACGCCGATTCGCAAGGGGGCGCATGTCACAGCAGATCAGACGGCTGACGGCGGAGCCCGATGTGCTGGCGGAGTTGCGTCGGCGGTCCCGCGCCAGCGCCATCAGCATGCGCGATCGGGACCGCGCGACGATCATCCTGTTGCGGCTGGAAGGGCTCGGCGTGGAGGCCGTCGCGGCACGGCTGAACACCACGCCGAAGCGGGTTTCGCTGTGGTCGCGGCGCTTCGCAGCCGCGGGTCTGGCCGGGCTCAACGATCGTCCCGGGCGTGGCCGCAAACCATCCATCCCGGCCGCCACGCTGGCGCGGGTGGTCACCGAGGTGACGCGGCCGCCGGCGGGACAAACCCGCTGGAGCATCCGCGCGATGGGCCGGCACGCCGGGGTTTCCGCCAGTTCGGTGCAGCGCATCTGGTCGCGCAACGAGCTGAAGCCGCACCGCGTCAGGACGTTCAAGCTGTCCAACGATGCGAAGTTCGAGGACAAGTTCTGGGATGTGATCGGGCTTTATCTGGACCCGCCGGCCAAGGCGCTGGTGCTGTGCTGCGACGAAAAGAGCCAGTGTCAGGCGCTCGAACGCACGCAACTCGGGCTGCCGCTGGCGCCGAAGCGGCCGCGCACCATGACGCACGACTACGTTCGGCATGGCACCATCACGTTGTTTGCCGCGCTTAACCAGCTGACCGGCAAACTGATCGCGCGCACCGAGGCGCGCCACACGCACGTCGAATGGCTGCGGTTCCTGAAGCAGATCGATCGCGAGACGCCGCGCGGGCTCGACCTGCATCTGATCGCCGACAACTATGCGACCCACAAGCAACCGAAGGTGCGCGCCTGGCTGGAGCGGCACCCGCGCTTTCACATGCACTTCACGCCGACCTCGTCGTCGTGGCTCAATCTGGTGGAGCGCTTCTTCGCCGAGCTGACCGGCGCCGTGATCCGTGCCGGCAGCTTCGGTTCGGTGAACGAGTTGGTGCGCGACATCAAAGCCTATCTCGCGGCCCGCAATGCCACGCCCCGGCGGTATGTCTGGCGGGCAGAAGGCGCCGAGATCCTGGCCAAGATCACACGCGCCCGCGCCGTTCTCGGCCAAGCGAGGGCCGCATGATTTTTGGATGGCAATTGGGAATCGGGACACTAGCTTGTGCCGGGCAAAATCACCCCTGGGCGCGGTTTGAGCAATCGGCGGGTTCGGCTGCCAGTCCCGGTGAAATCGCGGGGCTCAGGACCCGACCGCGGCCAGGAAGGCGCGCCAGCGCGCCACCACCGGGGCTTCCGAGAACCGGGCCGAGAACGTCCGGCGGCCAGCGGCGGCCAGCGCGGCGGCGCGGGCGCGATCGTCGAGCAGGCCGCCGATCGCCGCCGCGAGCGCGCCAGGGTCTTCCATGGGCACCAGCAGGCCGTCCCATCCCGGCGCGATCAGTTCGCGCGGGCCGTCCGCCGCCGCCGCGACCACCGGGCGGCCGGCCGACCAGGCCTCCAGCACCACGTTGCCCAGCGGTTCGAGCCGCGAGGGGCAGACGAACACGTCGGCCGCCTTCAACAAGGCGGCGACATCGCTGCGCCACGGATGGAAAACGACGCGCTCCGCAACGCCCTCGCCGCGCGCCAGCCGGCGCAGTCTGGCGTCTTCCGGCCCCTCGCCCGCGATCAGCAAGGTCGCGCCGCCGAGACGCGGCATGGCGCGGATGAGCACATCGAAGCCCTTGTCGCGATGCAGCCGGCCCAGGGCGATCAACAACGGCCGCCCCGGCGGAACATCGACCGCCGGGCGCGCCTCGGCGTAGTCGGGCACGAAATTCGGCACATAATGCGTGCGGGCTTCCGGCCAGCCCTGGGCGCGCAGCCAGTCCACCAGGAATTGCGTGTTGCCGACCAGGTGGTCGCAGTCGCGGTAATGGTCGAGCCGGTAGTAGCCGCCGAGTCGGCCGACCCGCACCCAATCGCCGCGCGGCATGTGGTCGATGGCCCGGCTCATCCAGGCGACCGCCACGGCGGGCGCGAATTTCTGCAGCACCCGGCCGAGCTGGGGCCGGGTCAGCGCGTCGAGCGGGCCGCCGAAGGCGAGCTGGGCGGGGGCGAGTTCGGCCTCGCGCAGCCGCGCCGCCCGCGCGGGATCGCGGCGGATCACCGGCAGCACGTCGTCGCCGGCGCGATGCAGCGCGAGGCAGAGCCGCTCGAAAAACATCTCGGCGCCGCCGAGGACGGCGCCGGCCATGACCTGCGCGACTTTCATGCCCCGCGATTTTCACGCACGACGGGCGTTCAGGGACGCTCGCCGGTGGCGGCATCGACTTCGCGGCCCCGGCCGGCACCGCGCATCGCCTCCTGCAATTCCGGGCGACGTTGCAATTGCCAGCGATAGGCCTCGGGCACCGCGGCGACCAACGCGCCCTGGCGTCCGAGCATGGTGTCGCCGAATTCGACCATGCGCAGATTCGGCCAGGCCTTCGCGCGAATGCGCAGCACCTCGGCCACGATCTCCGCGGCCGGCGTTTCCGGCAGCGCCTGCGCCAGGATCAACGTCATCGCCGCCGTCGAGCGCGAGATGCCGGCATGGCAATGCACCAGCAGATGCGCGCTTTGCCGCGGCTCGGCGATCAGATCGCGGCCGAACCGCAGCAGTTGTTCGACGTGCCCGGGTTCCGGAGCCATGCGATCGGGCACGTCGGCGATTATGTCGTGGAATCGCAGCTCCAGCCGTTCATGCTCGCCGAACTCGCCGAAGGCGGGCGGAACCGGCCAGCCGGGATCGAGGATCGACAGCACGTGGCTCACGCCGACCGCGCAATGCTCCGGCAGTTCCTCGATACCGCAAACGGTGATGGCGAAAGGCGCAAGCATGTTCCCGCGTGCTTCATGTAGGAAGGATGTAGGAAGCGGTAAGACCGGGCGGACATGACGCGCCGCCAATCGACGCCGTTATCGCTTTCGCAACATGGACAACCGCGGCCCTGGCACGAACATTCCGAGCCCGTCATGCGGAGCGTGACCCGGTGATCTCGGCGGCGCGGACGCTGCCGCCGATGTCCGCTCAGCCGAACGCGATCTACCGCCCCGCGCGGCGGAGCCCGTCGACGCGCGCCTGCTCCATGCCCTTCAGGATCGCGGCCACGTCGCTTTGCACCCTTGCCGGCGCGGCGGCGGTGCCCGAGGGCGGCGGCCAGGCGCCGCTGCGGCCGCCCGGCGAAGCCTGACACGAGGAAACCGCCACTATCGCAAGCAGAGCAAGCACCGCGCGCATCGAGTCATCCATTCCGTTTAGAAACGAGGCTCCCCCCGACCCCATCGCTGAAGTGATCCTGCGACCCTAGCTGCGATAGCTGCCGTTGATGTCGATATAACCGTGCGTGAGGTCGCAGGTCCAGACAATTGCTTTGCTGCGGCCCAGGCCGAGATCGGCCATGATGTGAATGTCCTGCCCGCGCATGTGCGCGGCCACCGGCGCCTCGTCGTAATCGGGCACCACCGCGCCCTCCCGCGCCATCCAGATCCCGCCGATGCCGACCGCGAGCCGATCGCGCTGCACCGCTTCGCCGGATTTGCCGATTGCCATGACGATGCGGCCCCAGTTCGCATCCTCGCCGGCGACCGCCGTCTTCACCAGCGGCGAATTGGCGATCGCCATGGCCACGCGCCGCGCCGAGCGCGGATTCGCGGCCCCCGTCACCGCGATGCGCACCAGTTTGCGCGCGCCTTCGCCGTCGCGCACCACCTGCAGCGCCAGATCGAGCAGCACCGCCGAGAGCGCCGCGGCGAAGGCGCGCAGCATGGGCCCGCCTTCCGACGGCACCGGCGCGTGCCGCGCCTGGCCGGTCGCGAACAGCAGCACCGTGTCGCTGGTGGACGTATCCGAATCGACGGTCGTGCAATTGAAGCTGCCCGCGACGCCCCGGCTCAGCATCCGTTGCAGCACGGGACCGGCAATCGCCGCGTCGGTGAACACGAAGCACAGCATCGTCGCCATGTCAGGCGCGATCATGCCGCTGCCCTTGGCGAAGCCGCTGATCCGCACCTCCGTCTCCCCGATGCGCGCGGTGCGGGTCGCCGCCTTGGGGAACGTGTCGGTGGTCATGATGCCGCGCGCCGCCCGCTCCCAGCCCTCCGCCGCCAGCGCCGGGTAAAGGCGTGGCAACGCCTCGACGATGCGCCGATGCGGCAGGACCTCGCCAATCACGCCGGTCGACGCGACGAAGACCTGGCCCACGGCGCAGCCGATCAGCGCCGCCGCGGCCTCGGCGGTCGCGCGCGTCGCCTCGGCGCCGGCGCGGCCGGTGAAGACGTTGGCATTGCCGGCGTTGACCACGAGTGCCCGCGCCTGCCCGGCCGCGAGCGCGGCGCGGCACCAGTCCACCGGCGCGCCGGGACAACGGTTGCGGGTGAACGCGCCGGCGACGGTCGTGCCGGGCGCCAGCTCGGCCATCACCAGATCGGGGCGGCCCTGATAGCGGATGCCGGCCTCCGCCGCGCCGAGCCGAACGCCGGCAAGCGGCGGCAGCGCGGGGAACGGAACGGCGAGCGGCGAGACCGGCGCGGACCCGGCCATTGCGCAGCCGCGCTCAGCGAGTCCCGGCGGGCGGCATCGGCGAGGCCTCCGGCGACGGCGGCGGTTCCGCCATGTCGCTGGGGCGAATCGGCGTGCCATCGGGGTTGAACCGCTCGATCTTGACCTCGGCGCGGGCCTTGTCGATCGCCTTCTGCACGGCTTCCTGCACGATCTCCCGGCGCAACCCCGCGCGCGCCTGTTGATAGGTCGGCGCGGGCTCGCGCCGGACCGCGAGCACTTGAATGACGTGCCAGCCGAATCGCGTGTGAACCGGCTGCTTCGTGAACTCGCCGGGCTTCAGCGCGAACGCGGCGTTGGCGAACGCTGGGATCATGTCGGCCTTCTTGAACCAGCCGAGGTCGCCGCCGCTCTTCGCCGCGGGATCGGTGCTGTGCTTCTTCGCCAGCGCGGCGAAATCGGCGCCCTTTTCGAGTTCGCCGATGATCTCCTTCGCCTTCGCCTCGGAGGTGACCAGGATGTGCCGCGCGTGCACCTCCTCCTGGCCGGGCTTGCCGGCGATCTGTCGCTTGTAGCGGGCGGTGACGGCCTCCTCGCCGATGCTCGGGCCGACCTCGCGCTGGATCAGCGCGTTCTGCAGCACGCCGAGTTCGGCCAGGCGCATCTCGTGCTGAACGGCGGGGTCCTTGTCCAAGCCCTGCTTGCGCGCGGCAATGGCCATCGCCTCGCGGTCGATGAGCTGATCGACGACCAGCGGGAACAGCATCTTGGGCGGCAGGCCGCGCAGCGTCTGGGGCAGGTTGCGCGCCATGTCGCGGACGTCGCTGAGCCGCAATTCGTGCCCGTCCACCTTGGCGACCACGGGGTCGGGCCGCGCCGGGCCGACGGCTTCGGGCGCAGGCTTGCCGGGCGGGGCGGCGGGCGCAGGTTTGCCAGCCGGGGCGGCGGCCGCGGCGGCGGGCGCGGGCTTGCCGGCCGGGGCCGCCAGCGCCGGAACTGCGAACGCCGCCGCCAGGACGGCAGCAGGAAAGGGCGATAGCCGCATGGTAGTCCTTCAATGCCGGGAAATTTCCGCGATCTTGGCGGAACCCGCGACCGCTCACAAGAACGTGGGCTGGACGATCCGCATGCCAACCGAACCCGGCCTTGCCGGCGCGGGAGGGGGCGGCGGACACACTCGCCGGCGCGCGCCCGTATCGCGTTGACCGGGCTCGGTGCGGGTCCTATCTGATCGGGGCCCCCTCGGCCGCTCCGGCCTGTTATCCGCTCCTCGTCGCCCGGGGGCTTGGGGGCCGGCCGACCCCGGAAAGGCTCCGCATGTTCGACAGCATCGCCCGCTCCATTTTCGGAACCGCCAACGAGCGCGTGCTCAAAGGCTACAAGCGCCGCGTGCCGGCGATCAACGCGCTGGAGCCGGACGTGGCGGCGCTCGGCGACGACGAACTGCGCGCGCGCACCGGCATGTTCCGCCAGCAACTGGCCGACGGCGCCACGCTCGACGACATCCTGCCCGAGGCCTTCGCGACCGTGCGCGAGGCCGCCAAGCGCACGCTCGGGCAACGGCATTTCGACGTCCAGCTGATCGGCGGCATGGTGCTGCACGACGGCAAGATCGCCGAGATGAAGACCGGCGAGGGCAAGACGCTGGTGGCGACCTTGCCGGTGTATCTGAACGCGCTCATGGGGCGCGGCGTGCACGTCGTCACGGTGAACGACTACCTCGCCCAGCGCGACGCCGAATGGATGGGCCAAATCTACCACTTCCTCGGCCTGACCGTGGGTGTGATCGTGCATGGCCTGGACGACGACCAGCGCCGCGCCGCCTATGCCGCCGACATCACCTACGGCACCAACAACGAGTTCGGCTTCGATTACCTGCGCGACAACATGAAATACCGCCTGGACGACATGGTCCAGCGCGACTTCTACTATTCCATCGTCGACGAGGTGGATAGCATCCTGATCGACGAGGCGCGCACGCCGTTGATCATCTCCGGCCCGGCCGAGGACTCCTCCGATCTCTACCGCCGGGTCGATGCGGTGGTCCAGGAACTCGTGAAGGACGCCTCGACCTACGACAAGGACGAGAAATTCAAGACGGTCTCGCTCACCGAGGACGGCTCGGAGCGCGTCGAGGACATGCTGCGCGAGGCCGGCATCATCACCGAAGGCAATCTCTACGACATCTTCAACATCACCGTGCTGCACCACGTGCAGCAGAGCCTGCGCGCGCACACGCTGTTCGAGCGCGATGTCGAATACATCGTGCGCGACGACAAGATCATCATCATCGACGAGTTCACCGGCCGCATGATGGAGGGACGGCGCTACTCGGAGGGGCTGCACCAGGCGCTGGAGGCGAAGGAATACGTCACCATCCAGCAGGAAAACCAGACGCTGGCTTCGATCACCTTCCAGAACTACTTCCGGCTCTATCCGAAGCTCGCCGGCATGACCGGCACGGCGATGACCGAGGCGGACGAGTTCGCGGAAATTTACAAGCTGGAGGTGGTGGAAATCCCCACCAACCTGCCCTGCATCCGCGACGATCAGGACGACGAGGTCTACCGCTCCGCGCGCGAGAAATACGAGGCGGTCGCGAGGCTGATCGAGGATCGCCGGGCGCATGGCCAGCCGGTCCTGGTCGGCACCACCTCGATCGAGAAGAACGAGCTGCTCAGCGGCATTCTGAAGCAGCATCGGATTCCGCACGCGGTGCTGAACGCGCGCTACCACGACCAGGAAGCCGCGATCGTGGCGCAGGCCGGCGTGCCCGGCGCGGTGACGATCGCCACCAACATGGCCGGCCGCGGCACCGACATCCAGCTCGGCGGCAACCTCGACATGCGGCTGAAGCGCGAGTTGGCGGAGATCGAAGACCCGGAGGCACGCGCGTCGCGCGAGGCGGCGATCCGCGAGGAGGTGGCGCGCAAGCACGACGAGGCCAAGGCGGCTGGCGGGCTGTTCGTCATCGGCACGGAACGCCACGAAAGCCGGCGCATCGACAACCAGTTGCGCGGTCGCTCCGGGCGGCAAGGCGATCCCGGCGGTTCGCGGTTCTTCCTTTCCCTCGAAGACGACCTGATGCGGATCTTCGGGTCGGACCGGATGGGCGGCGTCTTGCAGCGCCTCGGCCTGAAGGAAGGCGAGGCGATCATCCATCCCTGGATCAACAAGGCGCTGGAGAAGGCGCAGAAGAAGGTCGAAGAGCGCAACTTCGACATGCGCAAGAACGTGCTGAAATACGATGACGTCATGAACGACCAGCGCAAGGAGGTCTATGCGCAGCGCAAGGAGTTCATGAAAGCCGAGGACGTTTCCGAGACTGTCGAGGAAATGCGCGTCGAGATCATCAACGCGCTGGTGTCGCGTTACATCCCCGAAAAGGCGTTCGCCGAGCAGTGGGAAACCGACAAGCTGGCGGACGACATCGTGCGCATCTACGGGCTCGAGCTGCCGGTCGTCGAATGGGCCCGCGAGGAGGGCATCGACGAGCACGCGATCCGCGAACGCCTGTTGCGCGCGAGCGACGAAACCATGGCGGCGAAGGCGGCCAACCTGGGCCCCGAACTGATGCGCTTCATCGAGAAGTCGCTGCTGCTCCAGGTGCTCGATCAGGTGTGGAAGGAGCACCTGTTCCAGCTCGATCATCTGCGCCAGGGCATCGGTTTGCGCGCCTACGGCCAGAAGGACCCGCTGAACGAGTACAAGAGCGAAGCCTTCGCGCTGTTCAACGCCATGTTGGACGAGCTGAAGGAGCGCGTGACCATGCTGATCGCGCGCGTGCAGATCATGCCGGACGACCAGCCCGAGCCGATGTTCGAGCAGCACGCGCAGGTCATGTTCGAGAGCCATCCCGATCCGGCGATGGCCGGCGCGATGGCCGAGGCGGAGCTGGAGATGGCCGACGCCGAAATGCCGGTTCGGGTGAGTGCGATGCCGGTGCGCAACGAGGAGATCGATCCGCGCGACCCCTCCACCTGGGCGGCGACGCCGCGCAACGCGCCCTGTCCCTGCGGTTCGGGCAAGAAATACAAGCACTGCCACGGGCGGGCGGCCTGACGGTCGCACTTTGGCCCGTGCTCGGCGGAAGAACCGGCTGACGACGGAAATACTGACAACGGAAATCGGGGGGCGGCATGAACATCGTGCGGGGATCGGCGCGGGCGACGCGGCAGGCGCCGGCGACATATTTCACCGGCGCGGTCTGGCAGGACGAGGTGGCGGTCGGCGCCCTGCCCTCGCATCTACGCGCGACGGTCGTTTCGTTCGCGCCGGGCGCGCGCACCAACTGGCACACCCACGCGGTGCATCAGGTTCTGTGGGTGTTGTCCGGCGTCGGCCGCATCCAGAAGCGCGGCGAGAAGCTGCAAGTCCTGCGACCCGGCGACGCGGTGCTGATCCGCGCCGGCGAGATGCACTGGCACGGCGCCGCGCCCGACCGCCTGTTTTCGCATCTGTCCATGGTGGAAGCGCCGGAGCAGGGCGACGCGACCACCTGGTTCGAGCAGGTGAGCGACGCCGACTACACGGCCGAGCCGGAAGCGGCGTGAGCCGGGGAGACCGCATCATGCGCATCCACAACATCTACGTTGACGCGAACGGCGAGACGCATTTCCGCGACATCGCGGTGGAATGGGCCGAGGAGGGGCCGGCCGGCAGGATGTCCCGCCGGCTGCCCGCGACCGGCATCATCTTCCGCGAAACCGGCGGCGATTACGACCTCGACTGGCACCCCGCGCCGCGGCGGCAATACATCATCAACCTCGACGCCGGCGTGCGCATCACCGCGAGCGACGGCGAAACCCGCGTGATCGGCGCGGGCGAGGTGCTGCTGGTGGAGGACACGACCGGCAAGGGGCATTTGTCGAAGGCGATCGAGGGCAAGATACGCCACTCGATCTTCGTGCCGATCGATTGAGTGTTGCCAACCTGAAGAGCGCTTGTTGCGTCATTGCCGGGCTTGACCCGGCAATCTCGCTGCCGCGCGGCGCCGAGATGCCCGGGTCTTCGCCCGGGCATGACGATGACGGGTTTTCGGGATTTCAGCCGGTCTGAATCCGTTTTAATCGACCCCGACCGCCGCGCCGAACGTTTCGCCAATGGCGCGCCGCACGACGAGGTCCGCGATGTCGTCCTGCTCGGTCGGATCGCGGTTGATGATGACCAGCTTCGCGCCATTGCGCTTGGCGGCGAACGGAAACCCCGCGGCCGGATACACCACCAGCGACGAGCCGAGCACGATGAACAGGTCGGCCGCATAGGTCTCGTCCTCGGCGCGCCGCATTGGCTCCCGCGGCATCGACTGACCGAACGAAATCGTTGCCGTCTTCACCACTCCGGCACAGTCCACGCAACGCGGCGACTCGCCGCTCGCCGCGAACGCGGCACGCACCGGCTCCAGTTCGTGCCGCATCCCGCAGTCGAGGCAGGTGGCGTACGTGGTGTTGCCGTGCAGCTCGATCACCTGCTCGTCCGGGATGCCGGCGGCCTGGTGCAGCCCGTCGATATTCTGCGTGATCACCGCCCGCGCCCTGCCCTCGCGCACCAGCGCGGCGCAGGCGCGGTGGCCGCGGTTGGGCGCGGCCGCGCGCACCAGCGGCTCCAGCTCGAACCGCCGCCGCCACGCCTCCCGCCGTGCCTCCTCCGAGGCGATGAACTCGGCGAAATCGATCGGCCGGTTGCGCGTCCAGAAGCCCCCTGGACTGCGGAAATCCGGAATCCCCGATTCCGTGCTGATGCCGGCGCCGGTGAACAGCACGATGCGCTCCGCCTCGCCGATCAGGCGCGCGAGCGCGGCGATCTCGGGGTCGTCATGCATCCTGCCTACCCTCCCTCGGACCACGGCATTTGTCGGCGGCCGGGCCGCCCGCTAGCATCGCCGCAACGCCATACCAGAGGAGACGGCCAGCGATGACAACCACGATCGCCCTCGGTGATTTGACGATCCGGCGAATTGTCGAGCAGGAGGCGCCGTTTTTCGACCCCCTCACCTTCTTCCCGACGCTCACCCCGGAACTGCTGGCCGAGAATCGCGCCTGGCTGGAGCCGGCCGCGATCGACCCGGCGAGCGGCAAGGTCGTGCTCTGCATCCAGTCCTATATCGTGCGCACGCCGCACCACACCATCCTGATCGACAGTTGCGTCGGCAACGACAAGCCGCGCCCGACGCGCCCGTTCTGGGACCGCATGAAGAGCGACACCTACATGCGCGCGCTCGCCGCCGCCGGGTTGAGCGTGGACGACATCGATTTCGTCATGTGTACCCACATGCACGTCGATCACGTCGGCTGGAACACGCGGCTGGAGAACGGGCGCTGGGTGCCGACCTTCCCCAACGCGCGCTACGTGTTCTCGCGCAAGGAGTTGGACTACTGGAGCAAGGCCGTCAGCAAGGACGACGCGCCGTGGATCGAGGACAGCGTGCTGCCGATCGTGGCGGCCAACCGCGCCGAACTCGTCACCAGCGATCACGTGCTCGGCGATCACGTGCGCTTGCAGCCGACCCCCGGCCATACGCCGGACCACTTCGCGGTGCGCGTCGGGCGCCAGGGCACGCCGGCGGCGGTGATGTGCGGCGATCTGATCCATTCGCCCTTGCAGGCGCGTTACCCGGAAATCTCCATGCGCGCCGACTTCGATCCGAAGCAGTCGGCGCTGACGCGCCGGCGGTTCCTCGAAGAGCATTGCGACACCGAGACCTTGGTCTGCACCGCGCATTTCCCCTCGCCCTCGATCGGGCGGTTCACCCGCTGGGGCGACGGGTTCCGCTTCGCGGCCCACGCGTAGCGCGCATCCAAGTAAGCGCGACATGCAAATCGAGATCATCTGCACCGGCGACGAGGTGCTGAGCGGCGCGATCGTCAATACCAATTTCAGCCATATCAGCCAGACGCTCGGCGATTTCGGGTTCGCCACGCGCTGGGGAACCATCGTCGGCGATGATCGGGAAACCCTGCTCGCCGCCTTCCGGCAAGCCGGCGAGCGCGCGGACGCGGTGATCGTCAACGGCGGGCTCGGCCCGACCGTCGACGACTTGTCCCAGGAAATCGCCGCGGCGGCGGCGGGCTCGGAGCTGGTGCTGAACGAGGATTGGCTGGCGCGGATGGAAGAGTTCTTCCGCCGCCGCAGCCGGATCATGTCGCCGAACAACCGCAAGCAGGCGATACTGCCGCAGGGCGCCGAACTGCTCGACAACCCGATCGGCACCGCCTGCGGCTTCGCCCTGGACATCGGCCGGGCGCGCTTCTTTTTCACGCCCGGCGTGCCGCGCGAGCTGCGCCGCATGCTCGACGAACAGATCGTGCCGCGGCTCTTGGCCAAGAGCGGCGTGCAGGCGGTGATCCACCTGAAGCGGTTCCACTCCTACGGGCTCGGCGAATCGCATATCGACGCGCTGCTCGCCGGGCTGGAAGACATGGTGCCCGGCGGCGGCATCAAGCTCGGGTTCCGGGCGCACTATCCCGAAATCGAAACCAAGCTCACCGTGCGCGGCGCCGACATGGACGTGGTGCGGGCGAAGCTCGCGCCGGTGGCGGCCGAAGTGCGCCGCCGCCTCGGCAATTTCATCCTCGCCGAGGACGACGAGCGGCTGGAGACCGTGATCCTGCGCGCGCTCGCCGAGCGCGGCGCCGCGCTGGCGATCGTGGAGACCTTCACCGGCGGCGCCGCCGCCGCGCGGCTCGCGCATCTGCCCGGCGCGGAAGCCGTGTTTCGCCGCGGCATCGTCGCCCGCGATTTCGGCGAGCTATGCGCCGCCGTCGGTCTGGACGAGGCGCCGGCAACCGCGGACATCACGCCCGAAACCGCCGGCCGCGTCGCGCTTGCGGCGCGGCGGAGCACGCGCGCGAGCCATGCGCTGGCGGTGCTGGTCGAGATCGACGCCGGCGCCGACCGCATCGACGTGGGCGGCAACATCAGTATCGGCATCGCGGCGGAGGCGGCAATCGTCACCCGCGGCGCTCGCATCGTCGGCGGCCGCGAGTGGGTGCGTCTCGGCGCCGCCGAACTAGGCCTCGACTGCCTCCGCCGCCATTTCCAGGGATTGCCGGTCGCCGAACGGATCGATTTCGAGCGCGATCAGCACCCCGCCCCGCGCAAGTAGCCGGCGCGGCGCACGCCCGACCCGGCCGAGCCACCGGCTGCTCGAGGCTGCCGCCAACGTTGGCATCGGCAATCGCCCGCTTGGTGGCGTCAATCGCCTCCTTCGGTCTCTGCCGCTATGCTGGCGCAAATGCGCTATATCTCCACCCGCGGGCAGGCGCCCGCGCGCGATTTCGCGGGCGTGCTGCTGGCCGGGCTCGCCGAGGACAGCGGGCTCTATGTGCCGGCCGAATGGCCGCATTTTTCCGCCTCGGACTGGCGGTCGCTGCGCGGCCTCGCCTACCCCGAACTCGCCGCGCGCGTGATCCAGCCCTTCGTGGGCGAGGCGATCCCGTTCGAGCGGCTCCAGGCGCTCTGCCGCGACGCCTATGCCGGGTTCGGCCACCCCGCCGTCGTGCCGCTGATCCAGCTCGAGACGAATCTGTGGGTGCAGGAGCTGTTCCACGGCCCCACGCTCGCCTTCAAGGACCTCGCGCTGCAACTGCTCGGCCGGCTGTTCGACCACGTGCTGGAACAGCGCGGCACCCGCATCACCATCGTCGGCGCCACCTCGGGCGACACCGGCTCGGCCGCCATCGAAGCCTGCCGCGACCGCGCGCACCTCTCTGTTGTCATCCTGCATCCCGAGGGACGCACCAGCGAGGTGCAGCGGCGGCAGATGACGACCGTCGATGCGCACAACATCGGCAACATCGCCGTCGCGGGCACGTTCGACGACTGCCAGGACCTCGTGAAGGCGATGTTCGCCGACGCGACATTCCGCGCCGAGCTGCGGCTGTCGGCGGTGAACTCCATCAACTGGGCGCGCATCGCGGCGCAGGTGCCGTATTACGTCGCGGCGGCGCTGGCGCTCGGCGCGCCCGAGCGCGAGGTGGCGTTCAGCGTGCCCACTGGCAATTTCGGCAACGTGCTGGCCGCCGGGGTGGCGCGGCGCATGGGGTTGCCGATCGCCCGGCTGGTGGTCGGCTCGAACCGCAACGACATTCTGGCGCGCTTCCTCGACGCCAACGACATGTCCATCCGCGGCGTCGAGCCCAGCCTGTCGCCCAGCATGGACATCCAGATCAGCTCGAATTTCGAGCGCCTGCTGTTCGAGCTAATGGACCGCGACGCGAGCGCCACGGCCGGCATCATGCACGAGTTCCGCGCGACCGGCCGCATGGCGGTGCCGGACGCCGCCTGGCGCCGCGCCCGCGCCCTCTATCACGGTTTCCGGCTGGACGATTCCGGCACCGAGGCGGAAATCCGCCGCCTCCAAAAGGCGACGGGCTACCTCGCCGACCCGCACACCGCCATCGGCATCGCCGCCGCCCGCGCCCTGCCCGCGGCCCACTGCGTGCCGACGATCGCGGTCGCCACCGCCCACCCGGCGAAATTTCCCGACGCGATCGCGCGGGCGGTCGGCGTCCGCCCCCCTCTGCCGCCGCGCCTCGCCGACCTATATGAACGCGAGGAACATTTCATCGTGGCGCCCAACGACCTCGCCGCCGTCGAGGCGGCGGTGCGCGCCGTTGCCCAGAGGAACACTGCATGAGCCAAGAGCAAGCCAGCCCCGGACCCCGATCCGGGGAGGGCTCCGACAGCGAGCTGGTCCGCATCTCCCGCCTGCCCTCGGGCCTCACCGTCGCCACCGAGCGCATGGACCGCGTCGAGACGGTCTCGCTCGGCGCCTATGTCGCCGCTGGCACGCGCCATGAGCGTGAGGAGGAGAACGGCGTCTCGCATTTCCTCGAACACATGGCCTTCAAGGGCACCGAGCGGCGCAGCGCCGCCGAGATCGCCGAGGAGATCGAGGCGGTCGGCGGCCACATGAACGCCTACACCGCGCGCGAGCAGACCGCGTATTTCGTGAAGGTGCTGAAGGAGGACACCGCGCTCGCGGCCGACATCATCGGCGACATCGTGACGCATTCGGTGTTCGACCGCGAGGAGCTGGAGCGCGAGCGCGGCGTGATCCTGCAGGAGATCGGCCAGGCCAACGACACGCCGGACGACATCATCTTCGACCATTTCCAGCTTACCGCGTTCCCCGGCCAGCCGATGGGCCGCCCCACGCTCGGGACCGAGCCGGTCATCAGCGCCATGCCGCGCGAGGCGCTGCTCGGCTTCATGGGCGGCCACTACGCGGCGGGGAACATCGTGGTGGCCGCCGCCGGCGCGGTGGATCACGACCGCGTGGTCGATCTGGTGACGCGGCATTTCGCCGATCTGCGCACCGATCTTCCCGCGCCGCCGCCGCCCGGCGTGTACCAGGGCGGCGAAATCCGCGAGGATCGCGACCTCGATCAGGTCCACGTCGTGCTCGGCTTTCCCGGTGTCGCCTACGCGGATCCCGACTACTACGCCGTGCTGCTGCTCTCCACCTTGCTCGGCGGCGGCATGTCGTCGCGCCTGTTCCAGGAGGTGCGCGAGAAGCGCGGGCTGGTCTACTCGATCTACTCGTTCGCCGCGCCCTATCTGGACGGCGGATTGTTCGGCATCTACGCCGGCACCGGCGAGGAGCAGGCGGCGGAACTCGTCCCGGTCACGCTGGAGGAGTTGCGGAAAGTCCGGTTGGAGGTTTCGGAACGTGAGCTGGCGCGGGCGCGGGCGCAGGTGAAGGCGAGCGTGCTGATGTCGCTGGAGAGCACCGGCAGCCGCTGCGAGCAGCTCGCCCGGCAGCTTCAGGTATTCGGCCGCGTGATCCCGACCAGCGAGACGGTGGCGAAGATCACCGCGGTCACCACCGACGACATCCTCCGCGCCGCGAACCGCGTGTTCCGTGCCCGCCCGACCCTCGCCGCGCTCGGCCCCGCCGGCAAGGTCCCGCCCCTGCCGCACATCGCCGAGCGCCTAGCGGCGTGACCGCCGCCAGACCAGATTGGTGCGGGACAACGCTTTCGAGTGGGACGACGCGAAGGCCGCCCGCAATTGGCGCGATCACGGCGTCAGCTTCGAAATGGCTCGCGAGGCCTTCAGCGATCCATTTGCGGTCGAGTGGGTCGACGATCGTCATGACGGCGGCGAACACCGATTCCTCATGCTCGCGATGGCGGAAGATCGCTTGCTGTTCGTCTGCTACACCCTGAAAGGCGAGAGAATCCGCATCATCTCTGCACGGAAAGCCGAACCAAATGAGCGCCGCCGATATCACAACGAAAACCGCGAAGTTTGACTGGAGTCGCGCAGACGCGATGAGCGATGCCGAAATCGATGCGGCGGCGCTCCGCGATCCGGACGCCCAGCCTGTCACGGAGGAGGAGTTCGACCGCATGCAGCGTGTGCCGCGGACCGTGACGCTCCGCCGCGCACTCTCGCTGACGCCGGAGGAATTCGCGGCGCGATTTCACATCCCGCTCGGCACATTGCGTGATTGGGAGCAGGGCCGGGCTGAACCCGATGCGACCGCGCGCGCCTATTTGCGGGCGATCGCCGGGGACGCGCAAGCCGTAGCGCGCGCGTTGCACGCCACTCCCGGCGCCGGCCGATGAACAACCTTGATCTCCTCGGCGATCTGATCGGCCGGGCGCGTGCGGCGGGGGCCGATGCGGCCGATGCGGTGCTGGTGGCCGGAACGTCGGTGGCGGTCGAACGCCGGCTCGGCCGGATCGAGCACCTGGAGCGTTCCGAGGGGCGCGACCTCGGGCTGCGCGTGTTCATCGGCCAGCGCTCGGCCATCGTGTCCTCGACCGCCGTCGATCCGGCCGGGTTCGCGGAACTCGCCGAGCGCGCGGTCGCGATGGCGCGCGTGGTGCCCGAGGACCCGTTTTCGGGGTTGGGCGATGTCGTCGCGCCGCCCGACGCCGCGCCGCTCGACCTGATCGATAGCGTGGAACCCGACGCCGAGACCTTGATCGCGCGTGCGGCGGCGGCCGAGGACGCGGCGCTCGCCGTGCCCGGCGTCACCAACAGCGAGGGCGCGAGCGCCGGGTTCGGCCAATCCGATGTCCAACTGGTCACCTCGGCCGGGTTCGCCGGGCGCTATCGGCGGACCAGCCACTCCGTCTCGGCCAGCGCCCTCGCCGGGCAAGGGACGGCGATGCAGCGGGACTACGACTTCACCTCCGCCGTCCACGCCGGGGATCTGGACGACCCCGCCGCGATCGGCCGCAACGCCGGCGAGCGGGCGGTGAAACGGCTCGGACCGCGCCGGCCGAAAACCGCGCGCGTGCCAGTGGTCTACGACCCCCGCGTCGCCGCCAGCCTGCTCGGCCATCTGGCCGGGGCGATCAACGGCGCATCGGTGGCGCGCGGCACCACCTTCCTGAAGGACAAGCTCGGCAGCCGCATCTTCCCGAACGGCATCGAGATCATCGACGACCCGCTGCGGGTGCGCGGCCTGCGCTCGCGCGTGTTCGACGGCGAGGGCCAGCCGACCGCGGGTCGCGCGCTGGTGGCCGACGGCGTGCTGACCACCTGGCTGCTCGACCTGCGCAGCGCCCGCCAACTCGGCATGACAACCACCGCGCACGCGGTGCGCAGCACCGGCGGCCCGCCCAGCCCGGCGCCAAGCAACCTTTACCTCGTCGCCGGAAAGCAATCCCCGACCGAGCTGATGGCCGACATCAAGGAAGGGCTCTATATCACTGAACTGATAGGAATGGGCGTGAACGGAGTCACCGGCGACTACAGCCGGGGCGCGGCCGGTTTCATGATCCGCGACGGCGCTATCGCAGAGCCGGTGGCGGAGATTACGGTGGCCGGCAACCTCGCCGACATGTTCGCCCATTTGGCACCCGCCAGCGACCTGCGCTTCCGCCGCGGCACCGACGCGCCCACCGTGCGGGTGGACGGCATGACCATGGCCGGGGCCTGAACCGTCGCGAGCCACGCCCGGGCGGCCTCTGTTACCACGCCATCGACGGCACTATTTTTCGCCTGTGAATCGACGAGGAACTCTGGCCATGCGCCGCACCTCCTATCTGTTTGCCGCGGTGGCCGCGCTGATGCTCGTGCTCGCGCCCAATCTGGCCGATGCGCGGGCCGGCCGCGGTTTCTCGTTCGGCAGCCGCGGCACGCACACTTGGTCCGCGCCGCCAAGAACCAACGCGGCACCGTTCTCGGCCGCCCCCGTCCAGCGCAGCTTCACGCAGCCGTCCTCGCCGAGCTTCGCGCCGTCGCGCGGATTCGGCTACCGCACGCATTCGCCGTTCATGTCCGGACTGCTCGGTGGGCTGATCGGTGCCGGCATCGGCGGGATGCTGTTCGGCCACGGAATGTTCGGCGGCATCCACGGCACCTTCGGCTTTCTCGGGTTGCTGCTGCAGATCTTCTTGATCGTGGTGATCGTGCGCTGGCTCTGGCGCCGCTTCGTCGCGCCGCAGCCGTCTTTCGCCGGCATGCCCGGTGGGTTCGCGCGCGATATGGGACGGACGTCGATGGGTCCGGTGCCGATGGGCGGCGGTCAGCCCGGCCCCGCTGGCCAGCCGCTCGCGATCGGTCCGCAGGATTTTCAGGCCTTCGAGCAGATCTTGAAGGACATGCAGGCCGCCTGGTCGGCGCGCGATCTCGAATCGCTGCGCCGGCTGACGACCCCCGAGATGCTGATCTACTTCGCCGAGCAACTCGCGGAGCAACAGAGCCGGGGAGTGCACAACGTCGTCACCGACGTGCGGCTGGAGAAGGGCGATCTCAGCGAGGCCTGGACCGAGCCGGGGCGCGATTACGCCACCGTGGCGATGGTCTTCTCGATGATCGACGTGACGCAGGATGCGTCGGGCCGCATCGTCGACGGCAGCCCGGTCGAGCGCGTCTCCGCGACCGAGTTCTGGACTTTTCTGCGCGCGCCGGGCGGGCGCTGGCTGCTGTCGGCGGTGCAGCAGGCGCGCTGACGGGCCGCCGACTCGCCGCTTACAGCAGCGCGCAAGCCTCGTCGAAATCGAGGCGCGGCGCGCGCTCCGCTTGGTCGGCCGAATCGCCGTGGCCGATGTTCACCAGGAAATTGCTCTTCCAGCCGCGCTCCGCGAGGAAGATCTCGTCCACCCGCTCACGGTCGAAGCCGGACATCGGCCCGCAATCCAGCCCGAGCGCCCGCGCGGCCACGATCAGATAGGCGCCTTGCAAGCTGCCGTTGCGGAACGCCGTCTCTTCGGCCAGGGCCTCGTTGCCGCTGAACCACGCGCCGGCGTCGGCGCCCGGAAACAGCCGCGGCAGGTAGTCGTAGAAACGCGGGTCGTAGGCGACGATGGCGGTGACCGGCGAGGTCATCGACCTTGCGCACGTTGCCGCGCGAGAGCGCCGGGACCAGCCGCTCCTTGGCCTCCCGGGTGCGCAGGAACAGGAACCGCCCCGGCGAGGAATTGGCCGAGGTCGGCCCGAGCCGCAGCAACTCGTACAACGCGCGCAAGGTGGTGTCCGAGACCGGCTCGTCGGTCCAGCGGTAGTGCGTGCGGGCGCCGCGAAACAGCCGTTCCAGCGCGGCTTCGTCGAGGCCCGTCGCGATCGGGTCGTCACTCATGTCCGTGCGGGCCGCCGCTTCACCTGTGTCCGGATTCGTCATGGCCGGGCTCGACCCGGCCATTCCCCGTCGGCGCGAACGCGCTAGAGTTCCACCTGCTCGACCGCGACCACCTCGGGGACATAGTAGCGCAGCATGTTCTCGATCCCGTGCTTCAAGGTCGCGCGGGACGACGGGCAGCCGCTGCACGAGCCCTGCATGTGCAGCCGCACCACGCCGTCGCGGTAGCCGCGGAACACGATGTCGCCGCCGTCGCCGGCGACCGCCGGGCGCACGCGCGTGTCCAGCAGTTCCTTGATCTGCTCCGCGATCTCCTGGTCTTCGGGCGAGACGTCTTCCTCGGCGTCCGGCTCCGCCTCGCCGGCGATGACCGGGCGGCCGGCGACGAAGTGCTCCATGACCAGCCCGAGCACCTGCGGCTTCAACGCCTGCCACCCGATGGCGTCGGTTTTGGTAACCGTGATGAAGTCGGAGCCCAGGAACACGCGGGCCACGCCCGGCAACTCGAACAGCGCCGCGGCGAGCGGGCTCCGCTCGGCCACTTCGGCGGACGGGAAATCGGCGGTGCCGCTCCCCATGACGGCGCGGCCGGGGAGGAATTTCAGGGTGGCGGGATTGGGCGTGCCTTCGGTTTCGATGAACATGTCTGCCTTGCCGGGAAAGGGAACTGGGTCGGTCCTCTTTGGCCTAAATCGTCCATGGCCGGCGCCATGACAAGGGGCAAACGGCCGCCCGCTACCGGCGTCAGCGAAGCCCGGAGGTCCGGTAGATGGCGCGCAGCGGCAGTTTCAACCCGATGCTGATGAGTTCCAGCTCGTCCTCCGCCGCGAGCGCGATCGGCTGCTCCGGCCAGTTGCCGTCCGCCAGCCGGCGCAGCAGTTCGGCGCGGATCGCCGAACTCTCGACAACCAGGATTTCCCGCACGCTCGGGATCGTCGTGTAGGCCCAGACGTTCGCCCGGGTCTGCGCGGCGTTCGAGGGTAATAGGATTTCGGTCAGCAAGACCGGCTCGGTCACCAGCTGTTCGCCGCTTGGCGGTCTGCAGGTGGCACCGAGATCGGGAATCCGCACGTTGTACCTGGGCCCCGGCGCGCGGAACGATGCCGGGCGCAACCACCGCGCGGCACTGGCTCCCCTGTTCGAGCAGGAGGTTGCGGATGACGGAGCCGAGTTCCCCCAGGATCGATCCATGCGCATCGGTGGTCGGTGCCATCGCCTCCGGCGCGCCGTCCCGGAGCTGCCAGCGCCGTCCGGAGCGGTCGCCGCTGTCCCAGTCCAGGAACTCGGCCACCGTCATCCGGCGCGGAACAGCCTTGCGCAATGCCACCATGCGATATGCCTAGCACAGCAAGTCGCTGCTGGAGTTCGACGATCCGGCTCAGCACCGGCCAATACTGCTTGCCGTAGCCCCGCGCGATCGCCTCCTTGAGCAGCGCGTCCGCGACGTCCGCTCCCGCAAGATTAAGTCCGGCTTCCCTGGCCAGGTCCAGCGCATAGCCGAGATCCTTCAGCGCGTATTCGGCCGAGAACGCACGCTCGGGGAATTGGCCCGGCAGCACGGCCCGCATGCCGTGATTGCGCAGCGCGAAGCTGTCGGCCGAGCCCTTGGTCAGGGTCGAAAACAGCATGTCCCCGTCTACGCCGGCGCTGCGCGCGACGGCGAGTGCCTCGGATAGCGCCACCACCGTCTGGAACAGCACCATGTTGTTGAGGATTTTCACCACCTGTCCGGCGCCGACCGGGCCGCAATGCGTGATCTCCGCGGCGAAGCACGCGAGCAGCGGGCGGATGGCGGCGAAGGTCTCGGCATCGGCGCCGACCATGACGCTGAGCGTGCCGGCCTCGGCCGCCTGCTGGGTGCGGGCAATCGGCGCGTCGGCGTAGCGCGTCCCCTTGGCGGCGAACTCCGCGGCCAAGGCGCGGGTCAGTCGAACCGGCGAGGTGCCGAGATCCACGATGGTCTGGCCGGGACGAGCCCGCGCGAGCAGCCCGTCGGCGCCGCGGCACACCACCTCGAGTTCCGCCCCGCCGGGAAGCGCGAGAAAGATCGTGGCGGCGCGCTCGGCCAAGGCCGCGCGATCGCGCGCGGGCAGGACGCCGATCGCCCGCAGCCGCCGCAAGGGATCGGCCGCGACATCGTAGGCGCGCACGCTGCGGCCGCTCTTCTCGGCCAGGTGGCGGCACATCGGCTCGCCCATGACCCCAAGACCGATGAAGCCGATCTCCTCCCCAAGTGCCTCCGCCATCGCACGCTCCTGTTCACAGCCGTATGCTTGCGGCTATTCATTGCCGAGGCAATTCCTCGGCGAGGATTTCGCACGCTCGCGGACGGCCACATCGCGGGGAGGCTGCATGCTGCGATGCTTCGTCGCCACGGCTTGGCATGGCGGCTATCTCTGCCTGAACCCGGAAACCGGCCTGCTCGCCAGCGCGCGCCAGAACGCCGCGTTTCTGCGGTATCCGCCGGTGCTGGCGCATATCGCCGAGGATCGCGGCACGATCGCCGCGCTGCTGCCGCTGACCGAGCCGGACGCCACCATCGCCATTCCGCCGCACGAATACTGCAACGCCATCCTACCGGTGCGCGTGACTTGGCGCGACGACCGGCGGGTGGCGTTCCTGCATCCGCTCTCGTTGCGCTACGTGTCGATCGCGCCGTTGCCGCCGGAGGAGCCGCTCGGAACCGCCGCCGCGGATGCGGACACGATCGGCGAACGCGAAACCTTCGATCTCTTCGAGGCGCCGGAATCGCTGGTGATGCAGCCGGTCCTGGCCAGGCTGGAGGCGGTGGCGCCGTTGCTCGGCGCGCCGCACGAGGCCGCGACCATCATCCGCCACATCGAACGCTCCGACACCGCCGATGCCGGGTTCGTGCTCGATGCCTTGCTGCCGTTGCTGCCGCTCGCCGAACTCGAACAACTCGCGAGCGCGATGCTGGACGATCCGCGGCTCGCGGCGCGGCTGGCGGCAATGATGCCCGACGACATCTGGGCCGCGGAGGGATTGCCGAGCTTGCGCGAGTGGCTCGCGCGCCGGATCGCGTCGCCGGAAGACGAATACCCGCGCAAGCTCGGTATTCCGGCGCGTCTCGACGTTCTCGCCAACGCCGGACTGGGGCATCACGTCTCGCTCGGCCACGCGTGCAACGCCCTCGCGCGCCGGGCGGTGCGGCCGCGCCGCGCGCTTTGCGTCATCGCCGCCGCCCGCAACGAGGGCATCTACCTGCTGGAATGGATCGCCTATCACCGCGGCATCGGCGTCGAGGAATTCTTCCTGTACAGCAACGACAACGCGGACGACTCCGACGTGCTGCTGTCGGTGCTCGCCGACGCCGGGGTCGTGGTCTGGATCGACAATCGGACGGAACCCGGTGTGACGGCGACTGCGAAGGCGTACGCGCATGCGCTCAATCTGCTGCCCGGCGTACTCGACTATCGCTGGGCGCTGCTGCTCGATCTCGACGAGTTTCTTGTGCTCGACCCGGTGCGGTTCGGCTCGGCGGTCGATTTTGCGTCGTGGCACGAGTTGCGGGCGACGGACGCGATCGCACTCGAGCGTATCGAGATCGGTTCGGGGGGCGAGCGGGGCTGGCGCGATCAGCCGGTCATCCGACGCTTCCGCCACGCGCTCCCGTCGCGCCCCGCCTCGCGCAGGGCGATGTTCCGCCCCGGCCAATTCATTCATGCGACGCCCGAATCGCCGCGCGCCGATGAGCGGCACGCTCCCGCTTTTCGCAACGCGAACGGGGACCGGCTTCCGCCCGGCGCCGCCGGCCGAGCGGCGGGCCCGGCCGCGCCCGCTTCCGCCACGGAATTCGCCTGCGTTTACCATTATCCGTTCAAGTCGGCCGGGGAATATCTGTGGAAGCTGTCGCGCAAGCGTGGGCAGGACGACGTTATCGACGCGACGGAAAAGGAACTGCTGCGGCAATTCGTTGCCCAGCACGGCGCGACCGAGGTTGCCGTGGATGACCGCATCGACCGCTGCGCGCCGAATCTCGAATCCGAAATCGCCTGGCTGCGCTCGTTGGACGGCGTGGCGGAAGCTGATGCACGCGTGCGGCAGGCATACCGGAAGCGCATCGAGCTGATCAAGCGTGCGTACGCGTCCATTCCGTCCGGCGTCGATCTGGACTAGGGTCGCGGCGACGCAGCCATGTCTGCTTGCAATTTTCAGCGGAAGGATCACCGTGATGGAGTACCGCAATCTCGGCGCCGGCGGGCTGCAAGTCTCGCCCCTGTGCCTTGGCACCATGACCTTCGGCGCGACCACGGACGAGCCGACCGCCGCGCGCATTGTCGCGCGCGCCCGCGATCAGGGCGTGAACTTCATCGACACCGCCGACGTGTATGTCGGCGGGCGGTCGGAGGAGATCGTGGGCCGCGCGATCGCGGCCGATCGCGACTGGTGGATTCTCGCGACCAAGCTCGGCCAGTCGAGCGGCGAAGGTCCAAACCGGCGTGGGCTGACGCGGCGCTACATGTTCGACGAGGTCGAGGCGAGCCTGCGCCGGCTGAACGTCGAGGTCATCGACATCCTGTATTTGCACCGCGAGGACCACGCGACGCCGCTCACGGAAACCGTGCGCGCGCTCGGTGATCTGGTCCGCGCGGGGAAGATCCGGTACATCGGCTTATCCAATTTCCGCGGCTGGCGCGTGGCCGAGTTCTGCCGCCTCTGCGATGCCGCCGGGATCGACCGTCCGGTGGTCAGCCAGCCCTATTACAACGCGCTGAACCGCATGCCGGAAGTCGAGCATCTGCCGGCCTGCGCGCATTACGGCCTCGGCGTCGTGCCGTACAGCCCGCTCGCGCGCGGCGTATTGACCGGGAAGTATCCGGCGGAGGGGCCGCCGCCCGCCGACACCCGCGCCGGACGGCAGGACAAGCGCATGATGGAGACGGAATGGCGGCCGGAAAGCCTGCGCATCGCGCAGGAAATCGTGGCGCACGCCCGCACGCAGGGCATCCCCGCCGGCCAGTTCGCGCTCGCCTGGGTGCTGAACAACCGGCTGGTGACGGCGGCGCTCGCCGGCCCGCGCACCGAGGCGCAGTGGGAGGATTATGTCGCGGCGCTGCGCTACCGCTTCACCGCCGAGGACGAGGCCCTGGTCGACCGGCTGGTGCCGCCCGGCCACCCGTCCACGCCCGGCTACAGCGATCCCGCCTATCCGATCGAGGGCAGGGTGCCGCGAACCGGCGCATGACCGGCGCCTGTTCGCAGG
The DNA here is from genome assembly GCA_963761015.1 of uncultured Alphaproteobacteria bacterium. Taxonomy (GTDB): domain Bacteria; phylum Pseudomonadota; class Alphaproteobacteria; order Acetobacterales; family Acetobacteraceae; genus CAVXFL01. Next base: position 94,133 of record CAVXFL010000016.1, on the reverse strand, counting down.
GGCGCCGAGGTGCCATGCTCGCGCCCCGATACCGCATCCGGAGAACTCCCCATGGCCCCGCAACGCCTGCGCTTCGGCATTTTCCTGGCACCCTTCCACGCGCCGGGCATCAACCCGACGCTGGCGCTGCAAACCGACCTCGAACTGGTGCAGTGGCTCGACCGCTGCGGCTACGACGAGGCCTGGTTCGGCGAGCACCACTCCGCCGGCACCGAGCTCAGCGCCTCGCCCGAAATCTTCATCGCCGTCGCCGCCGAGCGCACCAAGCACATCCGCCTCGGCACCGGCGTGGTCAGCGTCTCCTACCACAACCCGCTCTGGGTGGCCGAGCGCATCGTCATGCTCGACCACCTGACCCGCGGCCGGGTCATGTTCGGCGCCGGCCCCGGCAGCTTGCCGACCGACGGCATCATGATCGGCCTGTCGCAGGCCGACACGCGCCGCCTCCTCGAGGAGGGGCTGGACGTCGTCATGCGCCTGTTGCGCTCGGACGAGCCGGTGACGTTCCGCAACGACCGCTGGGATCTGCGCGAGGCGCGGCTGCATTTGCGCCCCTACTCCAATCCGCTGTTCGACGTCGCCGTTGCCGCCGTCGCCTCGCCCACCGGGGCAAAACTCGCCGGCCGGCACGGCGTCGGCCTGCTTTCCATCGGCGCGACCACGGCGGCCGGCTTCGATGCGCTGGCGCTGCACTGGAGCGTGGTCGAGGAGGAAGCGCGCGCGCACGGCCACACCGTCGATCGGTCGAAATGGCGGCTGGTCGGCCTGGTCCATTGCGCCGAGACCAAGGAGCAGGCGGCGAAGGACGTGGAATACGGCATGCGCCAATGGTTCCACTACATGCAGAACGTCGCCGCGTTCCCGCAAATGTCCCTGCCTGGCACCACGCTCGAGGAAATGATTGCGCTGATCAACGAGTCCGGTTTCGGCGCGATCGGCACGCCCGACATGTGCGCCGCCCAGATCGAGCGGCTGATGGCGCAGTCGAACGGCGGCTTCGGCGCCTATCTGCTGATGGCGCACAACTGGGCGAACCCGCAGGCGACGTTGCGCAGCTACGAGCTGATCGCCCGCCACGTGATGCCGCAATTCCAGGGCCACGCGCAGGCGACGCTCGCCGCCGCCGAGCGCGCCACCGCCGCCCGCCCGGCGCTCGCCGAAACCCACGCGAAGGCGGTGGAAACCGCGCGCCAGCGCTACGAGGCCGAAACCGCGGCGCGCCAGGGGCAACGAAGCTGATCCGGAATACGGGCGCCCCGGTTCGGTGCCCGGTCCCGACCCATTGCTGCCATTCGGTCGGACGGCGGCGCTCCCCTAAAGCCGACATTCGAGGGTGTTTGAGCGGGCATCGACCAAGCTGTCTATTTTCGATAGTTGTGGCTTTTTCCGCTGGAATTATGTAGCTTGCCATCATGACACCAGCCCAATGCCGCGCCGCGCGGGCGCTTCTCGATTGGTCTCAGCGAGAGCTAGCCGGTGCTGCCGGCGTCGGGATCGTCACCATTCGCCAATTCGAAGCAGGCGTGGGGTCACACAGGAACGCGACGACGGAGGCGCTTATGAATACGCTTGAAGCTGCGGGGGTAGTATTTCTCGCCGGAAATGGGGCCGGCCCCGGCGTGAGGTTAAAGCGAGACACTAACTCTCTTGAGCAGTTTCTGGCCTTTCTCAAGCTTTATGAGCGCAACCGGCTTCGAGCTTTGGCGCGGCACGCAAATCCTCTGCCGCAGTTTGGATACGTATTTGTGTATCCTAATCGAGAGGGCGCAGATCTGGTGTATCGCGGTCAGCGGCTCGGTCAAGTGCGCTGGCGTGACGGCCGCATTTCGTTCACTCCCCCGTTACCTCCCGGGACCGAACCGTCGCTGTCCGATGAGATCTTCGACGCGTGGGTATCGCGTGCGGAGTACGCAACACAACCGGAGTCTGACCCTCTTCAACAGCAAGCGTAGCAAGCGTAGGGTGGAATGCTCTTTGCATTCCACCAACGACCGGCTCAACCATCAACGCCGATCCGCCCGAATCTCAACGCCGCTCGCCCGATCACCCGCTCCATCGTCCCTACCTCTCCACGCCGCCGGATAGAGCCCCATCGCCACTGATTTGTGAAACGACGAGAACGGCCACGCCGCGACTTCCGTCACGAGGCCGTGCTTCAACGGATTGAAGTGAATGTAATCCATGTGGATTGCATAATCCCGGTCGTTCCTGATCGTGTGCTCCCAATATCGGCGCTGCCGAATTCCGCGCTCGCCCCGGCTCCGCCAACTCGCCGACAGCGCCTCCCCGGCCGCGACCCGCTTCGAGAACGCCATCGTGATGGCCTGCCATCGCCGCGGGAAATCCGCATCCCCCCTCCGGTAGCGTCCAAAGGGTGTGCAGGTGCTCCGGCAGCACGACCCAGGCATCGATGTGAAATGGCATCAATTCACGCACCCGGCGCACCGATTGTCGCAAGAGGTCGATGTGCTGCACGAGCAAAGGACGATCGCGGTCAAGCAGGTTGACCGTGAAGAAATACGTGCCGCCGGCAACGCGGCTGCGCCGATAGTCCGGCATGCAAGAGGGATCGTGCCGCAGGGTGGTGGAATGCCAAATGCATTCCACCCTACAATGACGGCCAGGTGCAAGCGGCGCATGCCGCGGAACGTCCACTCCCCACCCCAAGCGGTCATCGGACCGAGCGTAGCAAAGCGATCATCCCGCCGAGGCCCAAACCGGCTCGTTCAGCAGGCGTAGGGTGGGGTGCGCTTCTGCACCCCACCTCTTGATGCCGCACCGATTGCAGCAAGGAAATCGCACCCGCTTCAGCTTGAATCTCCGTATATTTCTCTCTCACCAAAATCGCCAGCGTCCTCACCCTGGTGCGCCCAACCGGCTGGATAGAACCCGCGCGCGACCGCCTGCCGGAACGATGAGCGAGGTAGGGTGGAATGCTCTTCGCATTCCACCAAAAACCGGCGCATCGACAAATCTCATCGCCGCTCGGCCCGCTCACCCGCCCCATCATGCTCGCCCATCCATTCGCGCGGGTAGAGCCCGATCGCAACACATTTGTGGAACGACGAAAACGGCCACGCCGCGACGTCCGATACGTAGCCGTGCTTCACGGGATTGAAGTGGATATAATCCATGTGCGCTGCGTAATCCCGGTCGTCCCTGATCGTGTGCTCCCAGTACCGCCGTTGCCAGATGCCACGTTCGCCCCTGCTGCGCCAACTCGGCGACAGTGGCTCCCCCGCCGCGATACGCTTGGAGAACGCCATCTTGATCGCCTGCCATCGCCGTGGAAAGTCCGAATCACCCTCGGGCAGAGTCCAGAGGGCATGCATGTGATCGGGCAACACGACCCAGGCGTCGATATGAAAGGGCATCAGTACACGCACCCGGCGCACCGACTGCCGCAAAAGCTCGATATGCTCGACCAGCAGCGGGCGATCGCGGTCGCGGAGGTTGACCGTGAAGAAGTAGGTGCCGCCGGCGACGCGGTTGCGACGATAGTCCGGCATGCAGCGATGGTGTAGCGCCTTGATGGTGGAATGCGAAGCGCATTCCACCCTACCGCGTGGAGTCTCGCAAGATAGGCTGCCCTTCCTGCGTCGTCGCTCAGACCGGCTCCCATCATTCTGTCGGCGCTAGCAAGGGCCGCGTCGGCGCGCGTAGCCGGCGCCGGACACCGCCGCCTTCGACGGGTCATCATAACTAACCATTGAGCCGACACCACGCTAACGCTACAAGCGCCCCCATGTTCGACGGCGCCATCCCGGACCACCCCAACGCGGCCCTCGCCCTGCGGCTGCCGGCGGATGCGTATTACCACCTCATCCGCACGCTGCGCCTCACCCTGCCGCCGCCGCTCTCCGACGGCCCGGAGGATCTGGCCCGCCGCGATCACGCCGCCATCGCGCGGGTCGCGGCGCTGGTTCCGGCCAATGCCGCCGAGGCCGATCTCGCCGCCATGTTCGTCGCCGCCTCGGAGCAGTGGAAGGATTGCCTGCGCCTGGCGCAGCTCCCCGAAACCACCCTGGAATGGGCGGCGAAATGCCGCGCCCAGGCGATCGGCATGATGCGCCAGGCGAACGGCGCGCTCCGGCTGCTGCTGCGCCTGCAGGAGGCGCGCGGCAAGCGCGAGGCGAACCCCGCCGCCTGCAACAGCGCCGCCTGGACCGAGCACTGCGCCATCGCCCTGATGGCCGAGGCCCTGGCGCCGGCGATGCAACCCGCCCCGGCGCAGCCGGCGAAGCCCGCGGCAAGCCGCTCGGGCGCCGAATGCGACCGGGAACCATCGGCGCCGTGCCGCGGCCCCGCCCTCCCGACCCAATCCTCTCTCCCCGCGACCGGGGGAAGAGGTGAAAAACCGTGTGCCGAGAATGAGCGTACTGCCTCTCGCCCGCCTGAGGGGGAGGGGGCACGCCCCGGAGCCGGGGAATCCGGACTGGCCGAGGCCGAACACTACGCCGTCCTTTATCCCGAACGGGCGGCGCTGATCCGCCGCATGGGCAGGCTGCCCCACGATCTCGCCTTCGGCCCGCCCGACGCCGATGTCGTGCGGGCGCTCGTCACCGCCCACACCCCGGCCCTGGCCGCCCTCGACCGCGAATACGCCGCCGCCCGCGCGGCGTAGCACCCCATTCATTTCACCCTCCGCCCTCGGGGCGGAGGGGTCAGGGGAGGCGGGGAATTCCAGAGCATTTCTCCGCCCGCACGGGACGTAGCAGCCCGTCGCGCCCACCGCTTCTCATGGCACGATACGCCGTCTCGCGCATCACACGAATGAGACGCTGACGAGACCGCCGCGCCCGGTCGGGGCGCTCTCTGTCAGCGCGGCAAGACGCTGCTGCCCATCAGGAACTCGTCGATGCCGCGCGCGCATTGCCGGCCCTCGCGGATGGCCCACACGATGAGCGACTGGCCGCGGCGCATGTCGCCGGCGGCGAATACCTTGGCAATCGACGTGCGATAGGTCGACGTATCCGCCCGCACGTTGCCGCGCGGGTCGAGTGCGACCCCGGCCTCGGCCACCAGTCCGGGGCGGAGCGGGCCGAGAAAACCCATGGCCAGCAGCACCAGGTCCGCCTTGAGCTGGAACTCGCTGCCCGGCATCTCGCGCATGGCCATGCGGCCGTTGGCGGATTTTTCCCAGCCGATTCGCACGCATTCCAGCGCCTCGATGCGGCCGTCCGCGCCGATGGCGCGCTTCGTCAGCACCGCCCAGTCGCGCTCGCAGCCCTCCTCGTGCGCGTGCGAGGTCCGCAGCTTGAGCGGCCAATCCGGCCAGGTCAGCGCCTTGTTCTCCCGATCCGGCGGCCTGGGCAGGATTTCGAGCTGGGTGATCGACGCGGCGCCCTGGCGGATGGCCGTGCCGATGCAATCCGAGCCGGTGTCGCCGCCGCCGATCACGACGACATGCTTGCCCCTGGCGCTGATCGTGCCCCGCGGCGCCGCGCGCGTTTCGTCGTCCCCGGCGTTGCGCTTGTTCTGCTGCGTCAGGAAATCCATGGCGAAATGCACGCCGTCCAGCTCGCGGCCCGGCACCTCCAGATCGCGCGGCCACTCGGCGCCGCCGCACAGCGCGACCGCGTCGAAATCCGCCGTCAGCGACCCGATCGCGATGTCGGCGCCGACCTCGACGCCGGGGCGGAACTCCACGCCTTCCGCCTGCATCTGGGCCATGCGGCGGTCGATCAGCGGCTTCGCCATCTTGAAATCCGGAATGCCGTAGCGCAGCAGCCCGCCGATCCGGTCGCTCTTCTCGAACAACGCGACGGCGTGGCCGGCGCGCGCGAGCTGCTGGGCACAGGCGAGCCCGGCCGGTCCCGACCCGACCACCGCGACCCGCTTGCCGGAGCGGCGCGACGGCGGCAACGGCGCGATCCAGCCCTCCTCCCATCCGCGATCGACGATGGCGCACTCGATGGTTTTGATGGTGACCGGATTGTCGTCGATGTTCAGCGTGCAGGCCGCCTCGCAGGGCGCGGGACACAGCCGGCCGGTGAACTCGGGGAAGTTGTTCGTCGAGTGCAGGCTGGTGAGCGCCGCGCGCCACTGGTGGCGGTACACCAGATTGTTCCAGTCAGGAATCAAATTGTTGACGGGGCAGCCGTTGTGGCAAAACGGAATGCCGCAATCCATGCAGCGCGCCGCCTGGTCCCGCAACTCCGGTTCGGGTAGCGGCTTGAGGAATTCCGTCCAGGTCTTCCGCCGCGCGTTCGGCTTTTCGTAGCCGCGGTCGTGCCGCTCGATCTCGAGGAAACCAGTGACCTTACCCATGGCGCGGTGTCTCCCGGGCAGCCGCGCTCATTCGGCCGCCACGGCCCGCGCCTGGCGCTCGGCCCGCAGCTCCATCAGCGCACGCCGGAAATCGAGCGGCACCACCTTCACGAAATGCTCGCGCGCCGCATCCCAATCATCCAGCAATTCGCGGGCCCGCGCGCTGCCGGTGAACAGCAGATGGCGCTCGATCAGGATGCGCAGCCGCTCCGCGTCGAAGCGCAGCGGATCGCCCATGCCGTTGTCCTCGACCGAAATCGAGCGCTGGCGCGGCCGCCCGGCGTCCTCCGCGCCCGCCGGGTCCGGCGGCGCGATCGGCTCCAGCGCGACGCTCGCGGTATTGCACAGCGCGCCGAACCGGCGCTGCGGATCGTAAACATAGGCGATGCCGCCCGACATGCCGGCGGCGAAGTTCCGCCCGGTGTCGCCCAGCACCACGACGACCCCGCCGGTCATGTATTCGCAGCCGTGGTCGCCGCAGCCCTCGACAACGGCGAGCGCGCCGGAATTGCGCACCGCGAAACGCTCCCCGGCAACGCCCTGGAAATACGCCTCGCCGGCGATGGCGCCGTACAGCACGGTGTTGCCGATCACGATGTTGTCCGCCGGATCGCGCCGCGCTTCGGCGGGCTGGCGGACGACCACGCGCCCGCCGGAGAGACCCTTGCCGACGTAGTCGTTCGCGTCGCCATCCAGTTCCACGCTCACGCCACGGGCCAGGAAGGCGCCGAAACTGCCGCCCGCGGTGCCGCGCAGCGCAATCGAAATGGTGTCCTCCGGCAGCCCGGCATGGCCGTAGCGTCTCGCGACCTCGCCGGACAGCATGGCCCCGACGGTGCGATTGACGTTGCGAATCTCGCGCGCAATCCGCACCGGCTCGCCGCGCTCCAGTGCCGGCCGCGCGAGCGCGATCAGCTCGTTGTCCATGGCGCGGTCCAGGTGATGTTCCTGCCGCTCGCAATTGTAGATCGCGACGCCGGGCTCCGGCCTCGCCTGGTGCAGAATGCGGCCGAGATCGATGCCCCGCGCCTTCCAATGATCGATGGCACGGCGCATATCGAGCCGGTCGACTTGGCCGATCATCTCGCGGAAACTGCGGAACCCCAGGCGCGACATCAGCTCGCGCACTTCCTCGGCCACGAAGAAGAAGTAGTTGATGACGTGCTCCGGCTGGCCGGTGAAGCGCTTGCGCAGCACAGGGTCTTGCGTCGCGATGCCGACCGGGCAGGTGTTGAGGTGGCACTTGCGCATCATGATGCAGCCGGCGGCGATCAGGGGCGCCGTGGAGAATCCGAACTCGTCGGCCCCGAGCAGCGCGCCGATCACCACGTCACGGCCGGTGCGCAGCCCGCCATCGACCTGCACGGCGATGCGCCCGCGCAACCCGTTCAGCACCAAGGTCTGCTGCGTCTCGGAAAGCCCGATTTCCCACGGCGAGCCGGCGTGGGTGAGCGAGGTGAGCGGGCTGGCGCCGGTACCGCCCTCGAACCCCGCGATCGTCACATGGTCGGCGCGCGCCTTCGCGACACCTGCCGCTACCGTGCCGACGCCCACCTCGGAGACCAGCTTGACCGAAATGCGCGCGCGCGGATTGGCGTTTTTCAGGTCGTGAATGAGCTGCGCCAAATCCTCGATCGAATAGATATCGTGGTGCGGCGGCGGCGAAATCAGGCCGACACCCGGGGTGGAATGCCGCACGCGGGCGATGTTCTTGTCGACCTTGTGCCCCGGCAACTGGCCGCCCTCGCCGGGCTTGGCACCCTGCGCCATCTTGATCTGCAAATCGTCGGCGTTGACCAGATACTCGGTCGTCACACCGAACCGGCCCGAGGCCACCTGCTTGATCGCCGAGCGCATCGAATCGCCGTTCGGCAGCGGCTTGAAGCGGTCGGATTCCTCGCCGCCCTCGCCGGTGTTCGACTTGCCGCCGACGCGGTTCATGGCGATGGCGAGCGTGGTGTGCGCCTCGCGGCTGATCGAGCCGAAGCTCATCGCGCCGGTCGCGAAGCGCTTGACGATGTCGGCGGCCGGCTCGACCTGCTCCAGCGGCACCGGCTCGGCGGCGAATTTCAGCTCCATCAGGCCGCGCAAGGTCAACAGCCGCTCGCTCTGGTCGTTGATGGTGCCCGCGAACGCGCGGTACTCGTCGGCAACGTTGCCGCGGGCGGCGTGCTGCAGCCGCGCGACCGATTCCGGCGTCCAGGCGTGGTCCTCGCCGCGCAGGCGGAAGCTATAGTCGCCGCCCGTGTCCAGCATGTCGCGATAGATCGGGTTGTCGCCGTAGGCGTTGCCGTGCCGCCGCATCGCCTCGGCGGCGATTTCGGCGAGCCCCGCGCCTTCGATGGTGCTGGCGGTGCCGGTGAAGCATTTATCGATGAGCGCGTTGGCGAGACCCACTGCGTCGAAAATCTGTGCGCCGCAGTACGATTGGTAGGTGGAGATGCCCATCTTGGACATCACCTTCAGAATGCCCTTGCCGACCGCCTTGAGATAGTTCTTCTGCGCCTCGGACGGCTTCAGCGCCAGCTCGTTCTGGACGCGAATCTGCTCCAAGGTGTCGAATGCCACGTACGGGTTCACCGCCTCCGCGCCGTATCCCGCAAGCACGCTGAAATGGTGCACTTCGCGCGCTTCGCCGGTTTCCACCACGAGTCCCGTGCTGGTGCGCAGGCCCTGCCGGATCAGGTGATGGTGCACGGCGGCGGTGGCGAGCAGCGCCGGCATCGGCACGCGCTCCGCGGATACCGCGCGGTCCGAGAGGATCAGGATGTTGTAGCCTTCCAGCACCGCCTCGGTGGCCTCGCGGCAAATCCGCTCCAGCGCCGGCTCCAGCCCCGCCGCGCCCGAAGCGGCCGGCCAGGTGATGTCGATCGTCTGGGTGCGGAACGCGTCGCCGACCAGCGAGGAGATCGCGCGGATCTTCTCCAGATCGGCGTTGGTCAGGATCGGCTGCGCCACTTCCAGCCGGTAATGCGTCCCGGAGCGATGGCCGAGCAGATTCGGCCGCGGCCCGATCATCGAGACCAGCGACATCACCAGCGCCTCGCGGATCGGATCGATCGGCGGGTTGGTGACCTGGGCGAAGTTCTGCTTGAAATAATTGTACAGCAGCTTGGGCTTGCTCGACAGCACCGCGAGCGGCGTGTCGGTGCCCATCGAGCCGACCGGATCGTCGCCTTGCAAGGCCATCGGTTCGAGGAAGAACTGAATGTCCTCCTGCGTGTATCCGAACGCCTGCTGCATCCGCAGCATCGTCTCGGGATCGTTCGGACGCACCGGCGGCGTCTCCGGCGTCTCCTCCGGGTCGGGCAGGTCCTCGAGCTTGAACTGCGTTGCCCCGAGCCATTCGGCATACGGGTGCTCGTCGGCGAGCTTGGCCTTGATTTCGGCGTCGTCGATGATGCGGCCCTCGTCGAGGTCGATGAGCAGCATCTTGCCCGGCTGCAGTCGCCACTTGCGGACGATCTTCTCCTCGGGCACCGGCAGCACGCCGGCTTCCGAGGCCATGATGACGTGGTCGTCGTCGGTGACGATGTAGCGCGCCGGCCGCAGCCCGTTGCGGTCCAGCGTCGCGCCGATCTGCCGGCCATCGGTGAAGGCGATCGCCGCCGGGCCATCCCACGGCTCCATCAGCGCGGCGTGATACTCGTAAAACGCGCGCCGCGCCGGGTCCATCAGCGGATTGCCTGACCAGGCCTCGGGGATCAGCATCATCATGGCATGGGCCGGCGAATAGCCGCCGGCGATCAGGATCTCCAGCGCGTTGTCGATGCTGGCGGTATCCGATTGGCCGTGCGGAATGAGCGGCCACATCTTGTCGAGGTCGGGCCCGATCAGATCGGACGACATCGCGTGGCGGCGCGCATACATCCAGTTGACGTTGCCGCGCACCGTGTTGATTTCGCCGTTATGCGCCAGAAACCGATACGGATGCGCCAGCCGCCACGACGGGAACGTGTTGGTCGAGAAACGCTGGTGCACCAGCGCCAGGGCCGAAATGGTCAGCGGGTCGCGCAGATCCGCGTAGAACGTCTCCACCTGCGGCGCCAGCAGCAAGCCCTTGTACACCACGGTGCGCGTCGACATCGACGGGATGTACAGCTCCGCGAGCGCAGGTAAATGGCGCTTCACCGACAGCGAGCGGACGTTGTTCAGGATCTGCTTGCGGATCGCCAGCAGCTTGCGTTCGAACGCGTCCTGATCCTTCAACGCCGGGCTCGCGACGACGATGGCCTGGCGGATCACCGGCATGGTGTCGATGACGCGCGCGCCGAGCCCGGCGATGTCGGTCGGCACGTCGCGCCAGCCAAGCAACGACTGGCCTTCGGTCGCGACATAGCGCTCCACCAACCGGGTGGCAGATTCCCGCGCCTTGTCGTCGCGCGGCAGGAAACACATGGCGACCGCGTAACGGCCGGACGGCGGCAAGGTCAGGCCTTCATTGTCGGCCCAGTGACGCAGCAGCGCGTCCGGCATCTGGATGAGGCAGCCGGCCCCGTCGCCCACCAGCGGGTCGGCCCCGACGGCGCCGCGATGGTCGAGGTTGACCAGGATCTGCAGGCCGCGGCGGATAATGTCGTGCGATTTGTGGCCCTTGATGTTGACCACGAACCCGACGCCGCAGGAGTCGTGCTCGTTGCGGGGATCGTAAAGCCCTTGCCGGCCAGGCGGCCCCATCATGGAGCCCCGTCAACCGCGACGGTTGCGAAATTCATAACCGCGTCTCCGAATCTGGAAGTCCGTCATGTCACGCGCGCGCGCCAACCCAATGGGATGGCGCCGCCGACGGCCATCAAACACGGAACCTTATCCTCGGCCTCACGCCCGCGCAATGAGGATGGCGCCAGCGTCGCGCGCGGTGCATGCCTAGGGCACGACGGCGCGCGCCGAACCCTCGCGCGACAGCATTGTTCGAGCTGGCGGAAGTCCGAGACGCGCCGTCGCGGCGCGACGCCGGCCAGTCGGTATCAGTGCGGTCGCAGCGCCGCCGGGATTCCGGCGCCGGGGGCGCCCGAGCCGGGCGCGCCGTTGCGCCGCACGTCCAGTTCGCCGCGGACGCGTTCGGCGAAGTCCGAGCGCGACGGGCCGAGGCCGCCCGCCGGTTCCAGGTTCGCGACGCCCGGAATCGCCGCCGCCCGAATGAGGGCGGCCAGGAACCCGCGGCCCCAGCCGACCGAGCTCGCGCCCTCGATCGCGCGCCACATCTGCTCCCATCGCGCCTGACGCTCGCTCAGATCCATCCGGAGCGCCTGGTTCAGCGCGTCGGCGATGCCGTCCGCGTCGTATGGGTTGACCAGCAGCGCGCCGGCGAGTTGGCGCGCGGCACCGGCGAAGCGGGACAGGATCAGGACGCCGGGGTCGCTCGGGTCCTGCGCCGCGACGTATTCCTTGGCGACCAGATTCATGCCGTCGCGCAGCGGCGTGACCAGCCCGACATTGGCTGCCCGCATGTAGCCGGCGAGAACCGGACGCGGTCCCGTCTTGGCGACCAGCCGCAGCGGCGCCCAGTCCGGATCGCCGAGATCGCTGTTCAGATTGCCGGATTCGCGGTCAAGCCGGCGGCGGAGGTCGCGATAGCTCGGCACGTCGTGCCGCGAGACCGCGGCGATCTGCAGCAGCGTGGCCCGGCGCTGCCAGTCCGGGTATTTCTCCAGGAATCGCCGCAATGCCGCGAACCGCTGCAGCAGACCCTTGGTCGGGTCGAGCCGGTCGACCCCGAGGATCAGCTTCTGCGAACCGAGACTGCGGCGAAGCCGCTCGGTGCTCGGCACCTGCGCCGCGCCGGCCGCGACCTGCGCGAAGTCGCGCGTGTCGATCTCGACCGGGAAAGCGTCGAGCTTGGTCCGCCGCCCGCCGAGTTGCAGCCAGCCGCGCCGCGGCGACACGGCGCCGGCCAGATCCTGCGCGGCGGCGCGGAAATTCTCGACATCGTGCTCAGTCTGGAAACCCAGCAGATCCGCCGCGAGCAGATTCTTGATCAGCCCCGGCAAATCCGGGACCGAGGCGACGAAGTCCGGCGCCGGAAACGGCACGTGCAGGAAGAACCCGATCGGGTTGTGCACGCCACGTTGGCGCAGCAAGGCCGCCAGCGGCAGCAGATGATAATCGTGAATCCAGATCAGATCGGTCGGGCGCAGCAGCGGCACCAATTCGTCGGCGAAGCGCGCGTTGACCTCGCGATACGTCGCCGCGTCGCGCCGGTCGTACGCGATCAGCTCCGGCAGCGTGTGCAGCAGCGGCCATAAAACACCGTTCGAGAAGCGCGTGTAGTAGCCCTGGTGTTCCTGCGGGGTGAGATCGAGCGTCGCGTACTCGACCGAACCGTGGCTGTTGATCTCCACGGCCCGCTCGCTGCCGTCGCGCGCGGTGCGCCCGCTCCAGCCCAGCCAGAGCGCGCCGCGCTTCTGCACGAGCCCCCCGATGGCGACCGCCAAGCCCCCGGCCTGCGCCCCGGCGGTGATCGCGGGCACCCGGTTCGAGACGACCACGAGCCGGTTCATTGCACCTCCAGCAGTGCGACGGGGAAGGTCGCCAATATTTTTTCTAGTTGAAGACGGCCCGCAGCTCCCACTCCCGCGCCGCCCAGTGCATCCTTGCATGAACGCCCCGCAAATTTACGCGGCGAATGGAGGAAAGTTCCCCGCCAAACAGAGCTGTCGACGAGTGGTCTCTCGGCAACACCCGGGAGCCGCGCCGCTAACCGGGGTGCCACCACAATGACCGCCCGGTCCTCGTGCGCCCGGAGGAAGGCGAAAATATGGTCCGCCCGTCCGCCCTCGACGCGCAGGGGAAGATATCCGCCTGACAGGAACAGGCTAGCAGATCGGGCGCGCAACCGCAGCGTGCGCGCGATCAACTGTTGTTTGATATGGCCGGTCTTCCAATCACGAACCAGTGAGGGAAGGCCGGGATCGGTGTCCAAGCCGACGCTCCGCGCATGGTAGTCGATCGGCCGGCGATTGTCGGGGTCGACGAGGGTGAGGTCCCAGAACTCGGTACCCTGATACAAATCGGGAACACCCGGGCAGGTCATGCGCAGCAAGGTCTGCGCCAGCCCGTTCAGGGCTCCCGCGGGCGCGATGCGGCCGGCGAACTCGGCCAGTTCATAGACCAGGCGGGCGGGCCGGTCCGGATCGAGAAGCTGGGTCAGAAACTCCCGGCTCGCCGCTTCATAGGTTTCGTTCGGCGCCGACCATTCCGAGTGCCGCTTCGCCTCGCGCAGCGCCTTCACCTGCCAGGCCTGCAACCGCTCGGCGTACGCGTCGAGCGCGGGCCGGTCGTCCGGCGACAGATCGAGCGGCCAAGCGCCGATGACGGTCTGGTAGAGCATCAGTTCGTCTGCCGCGTCGGGTGCCGCCGATCCCTCGATCTCCCGCTTCAGTGGCGCGTTCAGCCGCATCCAGCGGATCAGCGCGGCTTCCCATTCGTCGGGGATTTCGCTGAGCACGGCGAGCCGCGCCCGCATATCGGCGCCGCGCTTATGATCGTGCGTCGCGGTGGCCAGCAGCGCGCGTGGGTGCGAGCGCCGGCGTTCGGCATTGGCGGCGTGAAACGCCGAGGGCGTCATGGCGAAGTGACCGGGATCGGCGCCCACGTCGTTGCGCGAGAGCAGCCGGCCGTAGCGGTAGAACGCCGTATCCTCCACCGACTTGGCGGCCGTCGGGGCGGAAAGCTGCTGGAACCGCACCATGGCGCGCAGCCATTCGTGCCGCCGCGTGCCCGCCGGCACCGCGCGGATGCCCTCGCCGGCGAGCCAGCGGCCGAGCAGTTCGAGCACGGGCAGATCGACGTACCGCACGGTGCGGCGCGCGCCGGCCATCGCCCATTCCAACTCGCGCGCATCCACCGCGGAAATGCCGCCCAATCCGGCATAGATGCGATAGACGTGAAAATGCACGAGGATTTCCACCAGCGCGCGATAGATCGAGGTGAGTGTGAAGTCGCGCGTTTTCGGGTCCCGCCGCGCCAGCCGGTGCAGCGTCGCCGCGGTCGCCAACGTTTCGCTGGCCAGCGCGCTGCCGAGGATCTGGCGCCGCGCCGCGCGAACCTCCTGCTCGAACTCGCCCGGGCGGCCGGTGAAGCCGGTCCAGATATGGGTGAGCGACGCCTCGCCGCTCGGATCGTGCAATACCGCTGAAACCTGGTTCATGAAATCGTAGCCGGTCGTGCCGTCGGTCAGCCATTCCCGCGCCAGGCGCTCGTGCGGCGCGAGTATCTTCTCCACCCAGAGAACGGCCGGTTCGTCGGGCAGATGGTTCGGCCGTTGCTCTGCGGCCGTCTGCAGCCGCCGCCGCAGCTTGCGGCAATAGCCGCGCGGATCGGCCAAACCGTCGACATGGTCGATGCGCAATCCGTCGATGAGTCCGTCGGCATAAAGCTTCAGCACGTAGCCGTGCGTGGCATCGAACACGTCGGGAAGTTCCACCCGAATGCCGGCGAGGCTGTTGATGTCGAAGAACCGGCGCCAGTTGATTTCGTCCGCCGCGGCGCGCCACCATGACAGACGATAGTGCTGGCGTTCCAGCAGCCGGTGCAGAACGTCGCGGCCTTCCGGCGTCGTCGCGTCGTAGACGCGCAGCGCGTCGTCGACCGCTTGGCGAAGTTCTGGTGCGCGCAACCGCTCGCGCGCCTGGCGGGCCTGCCGGCGCACCGCCTCGCGGCCCGATGGCACAATATCGACGAAGGCCCGCGCCGCTTCCTCCAGCGGTGGCCCGGCGCTCAGCAGCACGGACGCGTAATCGCGCGGCGCGATCGGGAAACGATGGCCGTAATAGGCGACGAACAAGCGCCCGTCCGCCTCGTCGAAACGCAACTGCAATTCACCGTCGTCGAGACACTCGCCGTACGGCTTGCCGAGGAACGGCGCCAGCAGCCGGCCGCGCAGGCTGATGTCCGGCGGGTCCCAGTCGATGTCGAAGAACTCGGCGTACGGGCTGGCCCGACCCCATTCGAGCACGTCGAGCCACCAGGCGTTGTCGGCGCCGCCGACACCCATGTGGTTCGGCACGATATCGAGAATCAGCCCCATGTCGTTGCGGCGCAACTCGTCGACCAGCCGCCGCAGCGCGGGCTCGCCGCCGAGTTCGGGGTCGATCGCATGGTGGTCGACGATGTCGTAGCCGTGCGTCGAACCCGAGCGCGATTTCAACAGCGGCGAGGCGTAGATGTGGCTGATGCCGAGCTTGTCGAAATAGGGCAGCAGCTCGCGCGCCTGGTCGAGCGTGAAGCCCTTGTGGAATTGCAGCCGAACGGTCGCCCGCAGCGCGATCATTGCGCTCGCACGTGGGCGAGCGCCGCGAGACGCGCGGCCACCTCCGGCGCGTCGAGCAGGCGATCCGTCGCACCCGGGGTACGCCTGCGCCAGTTGGGATGTTCGGTCGTCGTCCCAGGCAGGTTGGGATGCTCCGGCTCGGCCAGCGCGTCCTCCAGCGGCAGCATGACCAGGTCGCAGGCGGCTCCGCCGATATGGCGAACGGCCGCGTCGACCGCGGGAACCGGGTGCTCGGGCGGTGGCATATCGCCGGACGCGGCACCGCTGTCGCGGAAGGCGCGCCACAGCCGGGCGCGGTCGCTGCTGCGATTCTCGGTACTCGAACCAGACCGCCTGATCGTCGCCGATCATGTTCAGTTGCTTGCGCCAGTCGAGATCGCGGCCGCGCCACCATCCGGCCACGGTCGGCACATCGTGCGTGCTGGTCATTCCCACCGTGTCGCGCGTCCAGGTGGCGGGGGAATGGAACGTCTCCGCGTCCCGCTCGAACCAGAGCACGCGCAACCCCATGATACGACGTTCTTCGAGCCGCGCGCGGAACCCTTCCGCGACGGTTCCAAGATCCTCGCCCAGCACGATGCCGCGATGGCGACGGCTTTCGAGCGCAACGAGCCGCAGCATGTCATCGAGCGGAAAGCGCACATAGGCGCCATCCATGGCGCCGGCGCCCTCCGGAACGACCCAGAGTCGGCCAAGGCCCATGACGTGATCGATGCGCAGACCGCCGGCATGGCGGAGCGCCGCGCGCAGCATGTCGATGAACCCGCCATAGCCGTTTCGGCGCAGACCCGACGGCGAAAACGCCGCCACACCCCAGTTCTGGCCTTGCAGATTCAACAGATCGGGTGGCGCGCCGATGGTCAGCCCGATCAGCATTTCGTTCTGCCGGCTCCAGCCCTGGCTGCCACCGCTATCGCTGCCGACGGCGAGATCGGCGATCAATCCGACCTTCATGCCGGCCGCGCGCGCCGCCGCCTGGGCCGCCTGAAGCTGGCGTTCGGCGAGGAATTGCAGGAAGAAATGGAAGCGGACTTCGTCGGCGTGTTCGCGCGCGAACGAGTCCACCGCCGGGCCGAGCGGATCGCGGTACTGCTCCGGCCAACTCCGCCAGTGCCAGCGGCCGGGGTCGGAGCCAAAGAACTGCGCGTGCAGCGCCTCGAAGCGCGCATGCGATTCCATGTCCGGACGGCGCGCGGCGAAGTCCGCGAATTCGCGCCGAAGTGCCACCGGCAGCGATGCGAAATCACGGCAAATGCGCCGCAAACGCGACAGCCGCGCCCGTGCGGCGGCCGGCCAGTCGATCAGCGCCAGCGCCTCCAGGCGCTCGCGTTCCGCCGCGGCGGCCGGTTCGAGCGGCAAGCCGGCGCCAAGCTCGTCGAGGTCGACATGACACACGCTCAAGGCGAGCCGGCTCGACGGCGCATAGGGACTGAACCGATCCGGATCGGCGCTGAATTGCGCGTGCACCGGACTGATCGCGACCGCCGCGGCGCCGTGGCGTGCCGCCGAACCCACGAAGCGGCGCAGCGCGGTGAAGTCGCCGATGCCGCCGTCGCCGTCACGGCGCAGCGCGTAGAGTTGCACGGCGAGCCCCCAGGGGCGACGGCCCGCGTTGTCCGCCTGCCCCGGTTCCGCGCCGGCATCCGCGAGCGAAAAGCAGCGCGGCGGCGCGACGGCGATCGTGGTCTGCGCCGTGCCGATTTCCAGCAAATGATAGCCGGGGATGGCGATGGGCGGGATCACCGCGCCACCGGCCGCTGCATCCGCGGCGCCTTCGAACGCCATGCCGTCCTCCAGCAAGACGCGAAACCGCCCCGGCGGCACGCGCAACGGGATCGGCCGGCCTTCGTCGGCGAGGATCAGCGGCGGCAGGCCCGCCCCCTGTTGCTCCTCCCGCAACCGCCGTTCGCTGTCGCGGAACTGCGATTCGCTCCCGGCCGGAAAGCCGAGCGCGGCCAGCACTTCCCGCAAAACAGCTGGCGCGACATCGCGCATCGTGCCGCGATAATCCCGCCAGCGCGGCACGATGCCGGCCTGCTCGGCCAGCGCGACCAGATGAGCGTCGCTCACGCCGCGTTCCCTTCACCGGGTTCGGCGAGGAATACCACGGTCGCGCGCGCCGGCAGCCGGCCGAACTGCGCCGCGTCGGAGGCGCCCGGTTCCGACTGGAACAAGAGCCCGCCGGGGCACGGGTCGACCGGCACCGTCTCGCCGCCGAGATTCGTCGCGATCGTCAGCAATGCGCCGTCGCCCATGCGCCAGGCGGCGCGAACGGCGGTCTCGCCAATCGCGCGCGCGCCGGTGGACCGGGTGCCGGGAATGCGCGGCACGATCCGCGCATGGCGCAGCGCCAGCAGTTCGCGATAAAGCGCCAGCCGTCGCCGGTGCGGCGGATCGCCGGCCGCGTCGAAATCCGGAATCGACGCGCGGAACGTGCCCGGATCGTTCGGGTCCGGGATTTGCGCGCGGCGCTCGGCATCGGCGAACGCGGCGAAATGCCGGAACTCGTCGCGCCGGCCCTTGCGCACCAGTTCCGCCAGTTCGGGGTTGTGGTCGGTGAAGAACAGGAACGGACGCTCGGAGCCCCATTCCTCGCCCATGAATAGCAGCGGTATGAAGGGCGCGAGCAGCAGCAGCGCCGTTGCCGCCTCGAGCGCCTTCGGATCGGCAAGGCGCGTCAGGCGTTCGCCGAAGGCGCGGTTGCCGACCTGATCGTGATTTTGCAGGCAGATCACGAACGCGGTGGGCGGCAGATCGCCGCTCGGCTCGCCGCGCGGACCGCCGAAATAGCCCGAAATTTCCCCTTGGAACGCGAACCCTTCCGACAGACAGCGCGCCAGCAGCCGCGCCGGCTCGCGATAATCCGCGTAATAGCCCTCGTGCTCCCCGGTCAGCAGTATGTGCAGGCAATGGTGCGTGTCGTCGGTCCATTGCGCATCGAAGCCGCGCCGCAGATGGCTCGCAACGTTGCGGCCGTGTTCATGAACAAGATGCACATGGCGGTCGGGCTCGATCCGGTTGCGGATCGCCGCCGCCATGTCGTCGAGAAATTCCGGTTGCAGGATCGCGTGCACCGCATCGAACCGCAGCCCGTCGAAGCGGTACTCGATCAGCCAGTACACCGCGTTCTCGATGAAGAAGTCGCGCACCGGCGGTTGGCGAAAATCGACCGCAGCGCCCCAGGGCGTATGTTGCGATTCGTCGAAGAACTGCTTGGCATAGACGTGCAGGTAATTCCCGTCCGGGCCGAAATGGTTGTAGACGACGTCCAGAAACACCATCAGCCCGATGCCGTGCGCGTCGTCGATCAGCGCCTTCAGATCGTCGGGCGTTCCGTAAGCGGTATCCGGTGCGTATTGCAGCACGCCGTCATAGCCCCAGTTCCGCCGCCCCGGAAAATCGGCGATCGGCATCAGTTCGACCGCGGTGACGCCCAGTTCCTTCAATTCGGGCAACCGGCGGGCGATTCCGGCGAAACCGCCGAAGGCGCCCGGGTGCAGTTCGTAAACGACGGCTTCGTGCCACGGCCGCCCGCGCCAATCCCCATGCCGCCACGCATAGCCGTCGGGATCGAGCACGATGCTCGGATCGTGCACGTCGCCCGACTGCAACCGCGACGCCGGGTCGGGCACATCCAGCCCGTCGGGCAGTCGGAAGCGATAGCGCGCGCCGGGGCCCACCGGCGCCTCCGCGCCGAACCAGCCCTCGGGCTCGCGATCCATCGCCGTCGGCGGCTGGCCTTCGATGTCCAGCGTCACCGTGCCCACGCTTGGCGCCCAGAGGCGGAAGCGCGTGAAGCCGCGGGGGCCCAGTTCAGCGCCCCAGGTCTTCGCGAAGGCAAAATGCTTAGTCATGGGGAACCCCCCGTCATGCGCGTCCCGGCTCAATCGGCGCGCAGGATCACGGTTCCCAGCGGCGGCAAGGTCAGCACCAACGAGGCCGGCAGGCCGTGGCTGGCCACCTCGTGGGCCGGCACCTCGCCGCCGCCGTTGCCGAGATCCGAGCCGCCGTAAGCCGCCGCGTCCGTGTTCAGAATCTCGTGCCACGGGCCGGCGCGCGGCACCCCGAGCCGATAGCCGTGGCGCGGCAGCGGGGTGAAATTGCACACCACGAGGATCGGCGGGTCTTCGCCATCGCCCAACCGCAGATAGGCGAACACGCTCTGCTCGCGGTCGTCGATCACCACCCAGCGAAAGCCGTCCGGCTCGCAGTCCTTGCGATGCAGCGCGGGATTTGCCCGGTAGAGGCCGTTGAGATCGCGCACCAGCTTCTGCACGCCCGCGTGCAGCGGCCGGTCGAGCAGGTACCAGTCGAGCCCCCGGTCATGGCTCCATTCCCGCTCCTGGCCGAACTCGCCGCCCATGAACAAGAGCTTCTTGCCCGGGTGCGTCCACATGAATCCGAAATAGGCGCGCAGATTGGCGAAGCGCTGCCATTCGTCGCCCGGCATGCGGCCGAGCAGCGAGCCCTTTCCGTGCACGACCTCGTCATGCGACAGCGGCAGCACGAAGCGCTCGGAAAACGCGTAGACCAGGCCGAACGTCATGTTGTCGTGATGGTATCGCCGATGCACCGGATTTTCCTGCATGTAATGCAGGGTGTCGTGCATCCACCCCATGTTCCATTTGTACGTGAATCCCAGGCCGCCTTCATCGGGCGAGCGCGTCACGCCCGGCCACGCGGTGCTTTCCTCGGCGATCAGCACCGCGCCCGGCGAGCGGTCGCGGACGAAGCGGCCGAGTTCCTGCAGGAAGGAAATAGCTTCCAGGTTCTCCCGCCCGCCGTAGCGGTTCGGGATCCACTCGCCTTCCGGGCGGCTGTAGTCGCGGTAGAGCATCGAGGCGACCGCGTCCACGCGCAGCCCGTCGGCGTGATAATGCTCCAGCCAATGCAGCGCGCTGGCGAACAGATAGGAGCGCACTTCGTTGCGCCCCAGATTGAAGATGTAGGTGTTCCAGTCGCGATGGAATCCCTCGCGCGGATCGGCGTGCTCGTAGAGCGGCGTGCCGTCGAACCGCGCCAGCCCGTGCGCGTCGGTCGGGAAATGCGCCGGCACCCAGTCCAGAATCACGCCGAGGCCCGCTTCGTGGCAGCGATCGACCAGCCGCGCGAACGCCTCCGGCGGCCCGAGCCGGGCCATCGGCGCGAACTGGCCGAGCGGCTGATAGCCCCAGGAGCCGCCGAACGGATGCTCCATCACCGGCAGGAACTCGACATGCGTGAAGCCCAGGCGCTGCGCGTACGGCACCAGCCGTTCGGCCAGCGCGTCCCAGGATTCCGCGGTCCCGCGCATCCACGACGGCGCGTGCACCTCGTAAATCGCGATCGGTGAGTCGGGCTGCTGCCGCGGACCCCGCTGCTCGCGCCACGCCGCGTCGGTCCAGCGGATCGGCCGCGGCGCGGCGACGATCGAGGCGGTCGCGGGTGGCGATTCGGCGGCCCAGGCCACCGGATCGGCCCTCAACGGCAGCATCTCGCCCGAGGGGCCGAGCAGTTCGTACTTGTACAGCGTGCCCGGAATCAGGCGCGGGATGAACAGTTCCCAGACGCCGCATTCGTAGCGATGCCGCATCGGGTGCGCCCGCCCGTCCCAGCGATTGAAGTCGCCGACCACCGAGACGCGCCGCGCATTCGGCGCCCAGAGGGCGAAGCGCACCCCGGGCACGCCCTCCATCTCCGTCGCGTGCGCGCCCAGCACCTTACCCAGATCCTGGTGCCGTCCCTCGGCCAGCAGATACACGTCGAGTTCGCCCAGCACCGGCGGAAACGCATACGGGTCCTCGGTCACCCGCTCGGAATCGCCCGTATCGACGCGCAGCAGATACGGCACGCGCGAGCGGATCTGGCCAGCGAACAGCCCGAACGGATGCACCCGTTGCAGGCCGCCGAGCGGCAATCGCTGCACCCGGTCCAGCACCTCGACCTCGCTCGCGTCCGGGATTAAGGCGCGAATGGTCCAGCCGGCCGGGGTTTCGTGCGGGCCGAGCACGCCGAACGCGTCGCCGTAGCGGCCATGCACTAGCGCGTCCACCACAACCGGATCCAACTCCGCCGAACCGCCGATCACGCCGTTCATGCCATCTCGCTTTCAGCCGGCGCGAGCAGCCGCGCGACGATCGCGTGTAGACCTTGCAGCGGAATGCCGATCCAGGCCGGGCGATTGGCCGCCTCGTAGCGAATTTCGTAGGCGGCCTTCTCGATCAGGAACAGATCGAGCAGCGGCTGCTCGGCGTTCGGCGGCACCCACGGCCGCTCCGCCGCCTCCAGCACCTCGCGATAGGCGCGCAGGAACGCGGCGCTCGCCTCATCGCGGAAACGTTGCAACAGCACCATGCGCCGCTCCCCCGCCTGGGGGGAGGCGGCGACGCGGCCCGGCGCGGCCGTGGCCACGGCGTAGTCGAACGAGCGCAACAGCCCGGCCACGTCGCGCAGCGGACATGATTTCAGACGCCGCTGCGCCATCGGGCGCGCCGGTTCTCCCTCGAAATCGATGATGTAGGCGTCGCCCTGCACCACGAGTACCTGCCCGAGATGAAAATCGCCGTGCACGCGGGTGCGCAACGCATCGGCGCCGGATTGGGTAAGCCGGCCGACCAACTGGTGCAGCGCGTCCTCCTGTTCGAGAAGCGCGTCCGCCAACTGCCCGGTCGGCTGGTCCGGCCATTCCTTCACCGCGCGCAGCAGCGCGAAGGCGCCGTCGATCTGCTCGACGACGCTGTCCGCCCATTGCGCGAGCCCGGCCTCGTCGACCACTTCCGACGCGAAGTCCGCCTGATCCGTCGGCCCCGCCAGCATCGCATGCAGTTCGCCCAGGCGCCGCCCGATCGCGGCGGAAAACGCGTTGTAGCCGGCGAACGCGTCGGCCTGGACGTCCGCCACCTCGCCCGTGAGCGCCAGTTCCTCGACCGTGCGGGCGAGGAAATCGAGTGTCCACGCCCAGCCGTCGCCCTGGTTGCGCACGAAACCCTGCGCCAGCATCAGGGTGTGCGGCGTGCCGTCCGCCGCCACCCGCACCACCTCGCCGAACAGCGGCGCGATATTCCCGAAGCCGCGCTCGGTCAGATAGCGCGTCATCTCGCCTTCAGGATGAATACCCGCCAGCACGCGCCGCACGATCTTCAGCACGATCGCGTCGCCGACGATCAGCGAACTGTTCGACTGTTCCGCCGAGAGCCGCCGTATCTCGGCATCGGCCGGCAACGACAAGCCGTCCATGCACGACGTGGCACGGAATTCTAGCGTGCCGCCCGATACCGGGACCCGGCCGCTGCGCTGCAGCTCGGCCAGTATGCCGCGCGCGAAGCCGTCGACCGCGAATGCGTCGGTCAGATAGCCAACCCGGCCGCCGCGTCGCACCCGGGCCAGCGCGAGTTGCTGCGCAAGCGGCGATACGCCGCCGTCTTCCCACGCGATCGCCAACGGCAAGACGTAGTTCTCCGAGCGGGTCGGAAGCTCCGCTTCCACCTCGGCCAACAGCACCGGATCGGCGCTGTGCGACAGTCGTTGTCCGTATGCAATGCGCGCGCCCATCAGCTTCTCGCCCTTGGCGGCGAACCAGCGGCGCTTGGGCAGGTAAGCCGTCAGTGTCTCGGTTTCCAACACGCCGCGGACGGACGGCGTCAACAACTCGTCGATCTGGTGGCGCAACACCAATGTCGCGAACTCGGGCAGCGGTTCCGGGGCCGGGGTGTGCCAAGCCGGAAGCGCCGTCTCCGGCGCCAGCAGGAACCAGAAGAAGCCGTAGGGCGGCAAGGTGAGCAGGTAATACAGCTGCCCGATCGGCGGAAACGTCGATCCGCCCACGATATCGACCGGCACCAGTCCGGAAAACGCCGCCAGCTCCAGTTCCACCGCCTGCGCGGACCGCGACAGATTGCACACGCACAGCACCGTTTCCGGCGGATCGCGCGGATCCTCGGCCGGCAGTTCGCGAAGATAGGCCAAAATCTTGCGGTTGCCTGGATAGAGGAAGCGCAAGGTGCCGCGCCCGAAGGCGCGGAACCGCTTGCGCACCGCCAGCATCCGCCGCATCCAGTTCAGCAGCGAATGCGGATTGGCCGCCTGCGCCTCGACATTGACAGCATCGTAGCCGTAGATCGGGTCCATGATCGGCGGCAGCACGAGGCTCGCCGGATCGGCCCGCGAAAAGCCGCCGTTGCGGTCCGGCGACCATTGCATCGGCGTGCGCACGCCGTCGCGGTCGCCCAGATGGATGTTGTCGCCCATGCCGAGTTCGTCGCCGTAATAGATCACCGGTGTCCCCGGCATGGACAGCAGCAGCCCGTTCATCAATTCGATGCGCCGGCGGTCGCCCTCCAGCAACGTGGCGAGGCGGCGCCGTATGCCGAGATTGAGCCGCGCGCGCCGGTCGGTCGCGTAGTGCTGCCACAGATAATCCCGCTCGTGGTCGGTCACCATTTCGAGCGTCAGCTCGTCATGGTTGCGCAGAAACACCGCCCATTGGCAGTTCTCCGGGATCGCCGGCGTCTGGCGCATGATGTCGGTGATCGGAAACCGGTCCTCGCGCGCGATCGCCATGTACATGCGCGGCATCAGCGGAAAGTGGAACGCCATGTGGCATTCGTCGCCGTCGCCGAAATATTGCTGGGCATCCTCCGGCCACTGATTGGCTTCGGCCAGCAGCATGCGGCCGGGCGCGTATTCGTCCAGCGCGGCGCGGACGCGCTTGATGAGCGCGTGCGTCTCCGGCAGGTTTTCGTTGCTGGTCCCCTCACGCTCGACCAGATACGGAATCGCGTCGAGGCGCAGCCCGTCGACGCCCATATCCAGCCAGAACCGCATGACCGACAGCACTTCGTGCAGCACGCGCGGATTGTCGAAATTCAGGTCCGGCTGGTGCGAGTAGAAGCGGTGCCAGAAATACGCGCCGGCTTCCGGGTCCCAGGTCCAGTTGGATTTCTCGGTGTCGAGAAAGATGATGCGCGTGCCGGCGTATTTCTGATCGGTGTCGGACCAGACGTAAAAGTTCCTGGCCACCGAGCCGGGCTTGGCGCGCCGCGAGCGCTGAAACCACGGATGCTGGTCGGACGTGTGATTGATGACCAGCTCGGTGATGACGCGCAGCCCGCGCTCATGCGCCTCGCCGATCAACCGGCGCAGGTCGGAGAGATTGCCGAAATCCGGATGCACGCCGCGATAGTCGGCAATGTCGTAGCCGTCGTCGCGCCGCGGCGACGGGTAAAACGGCAGCAACCAGATCGCGGTGACGCCGAGTTCGGTGATGTAGTCGAGCTTCTGCATCAGGCCGCGAAAGTCGCCGATGCCGTCGTTGTCGGAATCGAAGAACGACTTGACGTGCAGTTGATAGACGATCGCGTCCTTGTACCAGAGCGGATCGGCAATCGACTGCAGCTTGGGGTTTTTCATCACCGGCCTCATGCTGTCGGACGTACGCGCCAAACCGCGTAGGGCAGCACGTGCGGGTCGAGTCGCATGTGCTGGATCTTGCCGTGCCAGACCATGCGTGTGTGGCTCATGAGGTCCTCGGCCTCCAGCGCGGCGGTGTCGGCAAGTCCCCATTTCCACAGCGGGATCTCGAAATCCGCTTCCTGCACGTTGTGCGGATCGAGGTTGACCGCCACCAGCAGCACGTTGGCGCGGTCCGCCGTCGCCCTTTCATAGTACAGAATGGCGTCGTTGAAGGCGTTCAGGAACGCAACCCCGAGATGCGATTGCAGCGCAGGATTGCTGCGCCGCAGCCAGTTCAGCGCGGTGATCTCGGCGACGATGTTGCCCGGTCGGTCCCAGTCCCAGTTGCGGATCTGATACTTTTCGGAATCGGCGTATTCCTCGCGCCCCGGCAGCGCGCGCGCCTCGGCCAACTCGAACCCGCTATAGACGCCCCAAAGCCCAGACAGCGTGGCGGCGAGCGCGGCGCGGATCAGGAATCCCGGGCGCCCCGAAGCTTGCAGGAACACCGGGTTGATGTCCGGCGTGTTGACGAAGAAGTTCGGGCGGAAAAACTCCCGCGCCGTGGTCGTCAGCTCCTCGATATACTCGCGCAACTCGCGCTTGGTGTTGCGCCAGGTGAAATACGTATAGGACTGCGTGTAGCCGATCTTCGCCAGCCGGTACATCACTTTCGGCCGGGTGAACGCCTCGGACAGGAACAGCGCGTCGGGATAGCGCGCCTTCACCTCGGCGATCATCCACTCCCAGAACGGCAGCGGCTTGGTGTGCGGATTGTCCACGCGGAAGATGCGCACGCCCTGCCCGGCCCAGAACAGCACCACCTCGCACAGCGCCTGCCAGAGCCCCGGAATCGCGCCCTCGGCGTAAAAGTCGACGTTGACGATGTCCTCGTATTTCTTCGGCGGGTTTTCAGCGTGGCGCAACGAACCGTCCGGCCGCCAGGAAAACCAGTCCTTGTGCTGCTTCAGCCAGGGATGGTCGGGCGAGCACTGGATGGCGAAGTCGAGCGCCAGTTCCAGCCCGTGCGCCAGCGCGGCATCGCGCAGGCGGCGGAAATCGTCGAATGTGCCCAGCTCCGAATGGATGGCGTCGTGCCCGCCCTCGTCCGAGCCGATCGCGTACGGGCTGCCGGGATCGCCGGGCCCGGCGTGCAGCGCGTTGTTGCGGCCCTTGCGGTTGGCGCGGCCGATCGGGTGGACCGGCGGAAAGTACAGCACGTCGAACCCCATGTCGCGGATGCGCGGCAGATGCCGGATCACGTCGGCGAACGTGCCGTGGCGGTCCGGGTTGTCGCTCATCGAGCGCGGGAACAGCTCGTACCAACTGGCGAACCGCGCCGCGGCGCGGTCGGCGACCAGCTTGTAGGTTTTCGCCGAGCGAACCGCGAACTGCCGCGGTTCCGCCTGCTCCATCAGCGCCGCGACCTCCGCCGAGAGCAGCAGGCGCCGCTGCTCGGGCTCGTCAGCCGCCGCGAGTTGCTCGCACAGCGCCTTCATGCGCGGGCGCAACGCGGCCGGCGCGGCGGCGACCGTGGCCTCGATCAACCGGCGGCCTTCGCGCAACTCCAGCCTGATATCCATGCCGACGGCATGCTTTTTCCCGAGTTCGTCGCGGAACGTGCCGAAGCCGTCGCGCCAGGCCTCCACCGCGAATTCGTGCAGCCCCAGCCGGCGCAACGGAAAGGCCGCCTGCCAGCGGTCGTTGCCGAGCGGATGCATCCGGACTTCCCGCCAATCCGCCTCGTCGGCGGGCCGCCACAGCGCCGCGACGGCGAGGATGTCGTGACCATCGCAAATCACGTCGGCCGCGACGGTCACGAGATCCCCGACCACTCGCTTGGCCGGGAAAGCGCCGTCGTCCACCGCGGGGCTGACCGCCTCGATGGCGATGCGCGGCTGCCGCGCCGCACGCTGTGCCGAACTCTCCAACTCGTCCGGCGCGAGCCGCACCGGCGGCGCCGGTTCCGCGCTGACCACCGCCAATTCGCCCGGCGCGAGGCTCAGGCCGCCTTCCAACCCGCTCGGCACGAAGCTGCCGGCCGCATCCGCCATCAGCCGCGCCGGCACCTCGTGCCGGTGCGCCAGATCCGTGTTGAGCAGAACGAACGTGGCACGACGGGCGGCACGCGCGTCGGCGGCATCGGTGCGGAGCACGGACACGATCGGCCCGCCCGGGCCGCTCAGCGGAATCCGATCCCCGGACCCGGCCAGGATCGGCTCGTGCCGCCGGATCGCGTTCGCGCGGATGATGTCGTCGCTTAGATTGGTCGGCGCCTCCCCCACGATGCGGGCGAAATCATCCGCCGTGTCGCGTATCGGGTCCATTTGACGGACCGTCGCGTATTCGTAGCCCATCGGCATGAGCCAGCCGGATTCGATCGCGGCGGCAAACCCGAGCGCGCGGCGCATGGTCGCCGGCAGCAACCATGGGTTGCGGCAGGTCGCCGCCAGCCGCGTGCTGAACGGCGCTTC
This sequence comes from uncultured Alphaproteobacteria bacterium, assembly GCA_963761015.1. GTDB lineage: Bacteria > Pseudomonadota > Alphaproteobacteria > Acetobacterales > Acetobacteraceae > CAVXFL01. The sequence goes on along the minus strand of CAVXFL010000016.1, from coordinate 66,689 downwards.
CGGGCAGGCCAGGACCGGGGCGAGCCGGTGCAGGACCATGGCCTCCTGCCAGAACCCTTCGCTGCGGAAATCCCACCAGGGCAGCGACGAGAACACATAGTCGAGGCCGCCGCCGGCCCAGAGGCTGCGCTCCTGCTCGGTCAGCTCCGGCGTCCAGCCGAGGAACAGCGCATCCGGACGCCGCTCGCGGACCCCGGCCGTGATGCGGCGCAGCAATCGCGGCGGCGCGCCCGCCAGGCCGATGAAGCGGAATCCACCGAGCCCCGCCTCGGCCCAGTCGGAGAGCCGCGCCGCCCACCACTCGGCGAGCCGATCCACCGCCTCCTCGCTGTCGGCGCGCGCCTCGGCCGAGTTGGCTTGGTCGGGATAGCGGCGTGGGTCCAGCGGCGCCGCCGCGTCAGCGAGGCGGAACAAGCCCGCGTTGACCAGGCGTGAATCCGCTGCGATGCGGGTCGGCACCACGTCGAGCAGCGGCGTGAGGTCGTGCCCGCGCGCCGCCGTCGCGATGCGCCGCAATCCCGACAGCGCGTCCCCGCTCCAGCCGAGGCCCGGATGCAGGCGGTCGTAGTCGGCCGCGAGCAGGATCGAGCCGGTGCGGCCGGGGAAGAACACCGGGGCCACGAGTACATGATCGAATCCGAGGCGGCCGATCCGCTCGAAATGCTCGTCCCAATCCGCGATCGCACCGGCAAGCAGCGGATGGAGGTAGTAGATGCGCGGCGATCGCAGCCCGGCCCCCGACAACAATTTGTGGGACAGATCCGTCTCGGTGGCCGGTGGCGCTGTTGCGGATTCGATTTCGGTTGTCAACGTCGCCATGACTCCATCCAGCGAACAATAATTGGCAAGCGTCAGTCATCCGCAACCCCGGTGCAACCCGGAACAGGACGAGAAAAAATCCAGAGCAGATGCCCGCAACCCCGTCGTGCGACAAACGACAACGCGACAAAAGCCGCCGCCGGCTTACGGATGAAACAACGAGTTGCACAATCGCCGGTGCGGATTTCGGCTTCCGATCGCGATATCGCGATCACCGGACATAAAGGCCGAGCACCGGCGAAGTTTCCTGCCCGGACCGATGCGCGAGCGGCGTGCGGGGCATTCAGTCGAGGTGCAGCCCGCCCGTCACCGCCTGATAGGTGGCGATCGCCAACGTCATCGGATCGAACGGCTTGGTAATGACGAAGGCCGGCTCCAGGGCTTCGCCGGTCAGCAGCCGCTCCGGATAGGCGGTGACAAAAATCACCGGTGCCTGATGATGGCGCATGATGCGCGCGACGGCCGAGGTGCCGTCGCCCCCGGCGCCCAGATTGATATCAGCCAGAATGAGCCCGGGCTCCGTCCGGGTGGCGATCTCCACCGCCTCGGACTCGGTGGCCGCGACCCCGACGACGCGATGGCCGCAGCTGCGCACCAGCTCCTCGATGTCCATGGCGATGATCGGTTCGTCCTCGATGATCAGCACGTCGGTTTCCGCGGAGTCGCGCAAATGCGCGCGGGCGTCGCCGAGCTCATCCGCCGCGTCGGCCGCGTCCAGTCCGACGACGGCGGCCGCATCGTCGACCGAGAGTTCCTCGAGCTGGGTCAACAGCAACAGCGCGCGCTGGGTCAGCGAGAGCCTGTCGTCCCGGGCCGAGGCCCCGCCACGTTCCAGGCGGCGCGTCACCAAACGGTACAGCGCATGGTGCGGATCGCGGAAGCCGCTGGCGGCGCCGGCGTCCATCGACATCAGCTCGGTCAGGCTCTCGGCAACGAGGCGATCGCCCGTCCGTTGACTTCCCGCGAGCGCCCGCGCGTAGCGGCGAACATAGGGCAAGGCGCGAACGAGGTGTTGGCGCATGCTCTGCATCAGCTACCGTCCTCTCTCAAGGCGTCCTTCTGGCAAAGCCGGAAAACAGCAAACGTTGGGTTCCTTACATCCGAATGAGCAACGCGGCGAGCCGGGATGAGCCAGATCGCGACGAAGTGCGCGAAGGATTGATCGCGCTGCTGCCCGAGCTGCGCGCGTTCGCCCGTTTCCTGGTGCGCCAGCGCGCCGAAGCCGACGACCTGGTGCAGGAGGCGGTCACCCGCGCCATCGCATCGCGCGCGCAATTTCACCCCGGTACCAGCCTGCGCGCCTGGACGTTCACGATTTTGCGCAACGCCCATTACGAGCAGGCGCGGCGGCAACGCACCGAACGTAGAATCATAGGCGAACACCCGCAACCCGCGCCGGGAACCGCGCCCGCCCAGCACAGTCAAGCGGAGCTGGCCGATTTGGAACGCCTGCTCTGGGATCTGCCGATGCATTTGCGCGAAGCCATCGTGCTCGTGGGCGCGCGCGGCCTCGCCTACGAGGAAGCGGCCGTTGTCTGCCAAGTGCCGGTCGGCACGATCAAGGCCCGCGTGTCGCGCGCCCGTGCGCGGCTGGCCCGCGCCATGGAAGGCAAACCGTCCGATACAGGCTGAACCGCTCGCGCGCCTCCGGCATTCGTCGCCTGGTTCTGATGAGCACGACGGGACGTTCAGCCCGACTGCTCGCGTCTTCGTGAGACGCGCCGGCCGGCGACGGCGCAACCTTCGAACCGGGCGATTCATTGGTCGGATACTATTGGTCAGGAGGATAACGCGCATGGCTTCGTCCAGCTTTCATGATCAGATCGTAGGCATTCTTCCGAAATTGCGCATTCAGGCACTGGCGCTCACGCGCAATCGCGCCGCCGCCGAAGATTTGGTGCAGGACGCCGTCTGCAACGCGCTATCCGCGCACGAAAGTTTCATCCCCGGCACGAACTTCGCCGCCTGGATGCACCGCATTCTCCGCAACCGCTTCATCTCCAATCTGCGCAAGCGTCGCGACACCACCGATATCGACGATGTTCCGTCCTCGGCCTTCTCGACCGATGCGGCGCACGAGGACCGGCTGGCGCTGAAGGAACTCGGCAAGGCGCTGACCCGGCTTCCCGCCGACCAGCGCGAGGCGCTCGTGATGGTCGTCGTCCACGGCATGAGCTACGATGCCCTCGCCGAAGCCACCGGCTGCGCGGTCGGCACCGCGAAAAGCCGAGTGTTCCGGGCGCGGCGGCAGCTCGAGGCTTGGCTGATGGGCGAGACGGCCGAGGAAGCGGCGGCTGGCCGGACGGCAACACGAGTCGGCAATTCGTCGCGCGCGGCCGTTCGCGGCCAGGCCGACGCATCCCGGGGTGGCGATATCGCGTAACCCAGATGTAACCTCAGCGCAGTAATCCTGCGGACCGACGTTCCGTGGCCAAGGGTGCGTCCAGGGACATGAAGCCTCGCGATGAAGCAGCCGAAGGACAAGGCGATCCCTTTGTGCCCGTCCAAACCAAAGACCTCCGATTCAGCCTTCGACGTTTGGCTGCAGCGCAGTTTGCATAAGCTGTTCGACGACGTCGCCAGCGAGCCGATCCCGGAAGAGCTGCTGCGTCTGATCGAGGAGCATCGCAATCAGTGACTGGGGATCGGTCGGCCCGCGGACGGATGAGGCGACTGCCGGGGCTGCGTTCGCTCCGGGCTCGGCTCGTGGCGCTCCTGCTCCTGGGCGCCATTCCGCTTGCCGCGATGGCCGGGCTGGTCGCGTGGCAGAACTACCGCTCCGCGGTGTCGCGGGCGGAGGAAAACGTGCTGCTCCTCGAACAGGCGGCGAGCGCGCGTCATGGCGCCGCGATCGAGGAAGTCGGGCAGGCCCTCGGCGCAATCGGCGGGACACCGGGGCTGCTCACGGAACCGGCCGGGTGCCGACGGCTGCTGGACAGCGTGCTCAAGCTGCACGGCGATCGTTATGCCGGGCTCCAGGTTGTCGATGCCGACGGCCAGCCGCTCTGTGGCGCCTTCGCCCCGCAAAACGCGGCAGGGACGCTGTCCGAGCCGCCCGGGCGCGGCCGCTGGTTTCGCCTGGTCAAGCAGACCCGGGCGTTCACGGTCGTCGCCGAGCGCAATGCCGGTGGCGGTATCCTGATCGAAGCCGCCTATCCCGTGCTGAAGGACAACCGATTTTTCGGCGCCGTGGGGGCGCTGGTGCATGCGGACTGGTTCGACCGGCTGTCCGCCGACGCCTCTTCCGCCTACGCGCTCTGGCTCGTCGATCCGGAGGGCCGGCTGATTCCGGCGCCAGGCTCCGCGCCGGCCGCCCTACCGCCGGCACCGCAACTGCAGCGGCTCCTGTCGGCGGCACCGGTGCTCATCACGCAGCCGTCCGTGTCCGGCCACCCTTATTTCTACGCCATGACCGACCTCGGCGGCGGGTTGCAACTGCTGATCGCGCAGGATGCGACGCAGAGCGTCGCGGCCGCCCGCGAGATCCTGCAAGACCGCCTACTGGGTCTCGGCCTGCTCATGGTGCTGGGCGTGGCCGCCGTCGCGCTCGGCGCCAATCTCGCGTTCGTGCAGCCCATCGAGCGGCTGACCGGCGCCGTGGACCGCTGGCGCGCCGGCGGCGCGTTCGACCCGGGCAAGCTCGACGACCTCCCCGTGGAGCTGGACGGGCTACGGCGCGCGTTCGGCCAGGCGACCGAGGCGCTCGGCAAGCGCGAAGGGCAGCTCAGGAAGGCGCTCGAAAAACAGGAACTGCTGGCCCAGGAAATCCACCACCGGGTGAAGAACAACCTCCAGGTGGTCGCCTCGCTGTTGAACCTGCAGGCGTCGCGCATCCGCCAACCCGAGGCGAAGGCCGAGTTTCAGTCGGCCCGCGACCGGGTGCGGGCGTTGGCGACCCTGCATCGGCACCTGTATCTCCAGGGCGAGCTGCAGGCGATCAACATGCGCGGCTTTCTCGTCGAGCTGTGCGGCCAACTCGCGCAGGCGCTCGGCCCCGGCGCCGGTGACCGCATCCGGCTGGACATCGAGGCCGTCGACCTCAGGATCGCCAGCGATCAGGCGGTGCCGCTCGCCCTGATCGTGACCGAGACCGTCGGCAACGCGGTGAAATACGCTTTTCCCGGCGATCGCCGCGGCAACATCTCGGTGCGGCTCGCCACCGAGGGCGAGCAGGCCAGACTGGTCGTCGAGGACGACGGCGTCGGGCTGCCGGCGGGCCGCAGCGACACCGAAACCGGCGTGCGCGACGGCATGGGCCTCCAGCTGGTGCGCGGGCTGGCGCGGCAATTGGGCGCGACACTCGCGGTGAGCGAGGGCAACGGCACGCGCTACGAAATCACCATGCGGCTCAGCCCGGTCAACGGCGAGCCCGGCCCGTCCGACGCGCCCGCCCCCGCCGAAGCACTCGGCTGAGCGGTCTGGCATTGCCCGCGAGCCGACGATGGTCGATCCCGGCGCGACAACCGAACAAGCTCGCTCGCGGTCGCCCCAATCAATCCTGCGGCAAATCGGCGACGGCGGTTTCGCGCAGCAACGCCATGTGGTCCCGCGCCCGCGGGGGGTCGCCCTCGCGCGCCGTGATGAACCTGCCGAGCTCACGGCCGCGGCGCAGGACCAGTTCGCCAACCGGCTTGCGCTCGGCCTCGTACCGGCCGAGCGCGGAGGCAATGTCCGCCTCGTTCGTTACCGCTTTGGCGAGCGCGCGGGCATCGGCCGCTCCCTTCGTGACCCCCATCCCGACATGAGGGCGGGCGAGGAAAGCCGCGTCGCCGAGCAGCGCAACGCGTCCGAATGCGATACGCGCCGAGCCGAAATCATAGATGGGCGTGAAGAACGGGCGCGGAATGCAACGCAGCGCCTCGAGGAACGCAGCCGGGAGCAGCCGCTCGGCGTCCCTCGACATGGCAGCGATGAGATCGTCGCGAACCAGCGGCGGCGGAATCGAGAACGCGTGCCGCCGGCCCGACGCATCGATCAGCGCATCGCTCAGCCAGGCGTCGTTCGCGCAGCGATACCACACCCAGTTGTAGCGCCGCCGTCCCGGTGTCAAATCGTCGCCCGCGCCCGGGATCGGGTAGCCGAGGGCCTCGCTGCCCTCTCCCAGGAAAAATCCGAATTTATCGAAGATCGCGCGATGGACCCAGGTCGGCAGCGAGGCTTCCTCGCAGACGCCGCGCCAGATCGCGTAACCGGCGTAGATCGGCTGCACATCGGGCGCGTATTGCGCGCGAACGGCCGAGCGAAACCCGTCCGCCGCGACCAAAAGCTCCGCACGGGCGGATGAACCGTCCGCGAAATGCGCGGTGACACAATGTGCATCCTGCTCGACGCGGACGAGGGTCCGGCCGAGATGATGGCGATCGTCCGGCACAAGCCGGCGAAACGCGCCGTGCAACCGGTCCCATGACGTCACCACGCCGTGACGCGGCCACGAATCGACCACGTTCCCCGCGCGGTCAAAGGCGATACGTTCCTCGACCATGACGCCGAGACCGGTCGTTCCGGCGCCGCTTTCCTCCATGACCTGCACGAGTTCGGGATGCGTGACGATGCCGGCGCCGCGGCCACGCAGCTCCGTTTCCGAGCGCTCGAAAACCTCGACCTGCCACCCGGCGCGGAGGAGTAGCGCGGCGACCGCCAGGCCAGAAATGGAGGCGCCGACCACCAGGGCACGACGATTGCCCGGTGTTTCAGTCACGGGAGGACCCCACGCCGGCCGTGGGCCGTGGCAACGGTTAGTACCGCCGCAGCAGGCCCACCAGCTTGCCCTGCACCTTCACGCGTTCCGCCGGCAGAATGCGGGTTTCGTAGCGCGCATTGGCGGGCTCGAGCGCGATCGAGTTGCCGCGCCGGCGCAGGCGCTTCAAGGTGACTTCGTTATCGTCCACCAGCGCCACCACGATCTGGCCGGTCTCGGCCGTCTCGCCCTTGCGCACGATCACCGTGTCGCCGTCCAGAATACCGGCTTCCACCATGGAATTGCCCGCCACCTCCAGCGCGTAATGCTCGCCGGCGCCGAGCAGCGCAATGGGCACTTCCACATGGGCGCCGTTGTCGCGCAGCGCCTCGATCGGCGCGCCGGCCGCGATCCGGCCGTAAAGCGGCAGTTGCACGGCCGGGGCGTCGTTGGCAGCGCGCACGCCCGGCAAGCGGGCGGTGAAATCGCCGCGGATCACGTTCGGGGCGAAATTGCCGGCCCCCCCGGCCTCGGGGCGCGCCCCGGCGGGCTCGGCCTTGGGCGCCAGATCGTCGGGGAGGCGGGAGACTTCCAGCGCCCGCGCCCGGTGATGGCGGCGGTGCAGAAATCCGCGCTCCTCCAGCGCCGAAATCAGCCGGTGAATCCCGGACTTCGACTTCAGGCCCAGCGCGTCCTTCATTTCCTCGAAGCTCGGCGAAAAGCCGGTCGACTTCAGGTGCCGGTCGATGAACATCAGCAGCTCGTGCTGCTTGCGCGTGAGCATCGCCATCTCCTCCCGGGGAGCTCTCGCGATCGACCGACCGGGCCGGCTCGCGCGTCGGAACAAACGGGCAACGAGTTGGCCTTGTTCTAGATTGGTTCGCGCCGGCCCGTCAAGCGACAGTCGCGCGACGCGTTTGCGCGCCTACAGGCCGAGCGTATCCAGGCGGATCGCCTCGACCTCGGCGCCGGCGTCCAGCGCCGGGGCGTGCGGGGCGCGCAGGATCAGCGCGTCGGCATCGGCCAGGAGCTTCATCATGGCCGAATCCTGCCGCGCGAAGGCGGTTGCGATCAGGCCGCCGTCCGGGCCGAGGGTCAGCCGGCCGCGCAGGAAATCGGCGCGATGGTCGTTGGCGCGGAGCGGCTCGCCGAGTTGCGCGCGCACGGTCGGCGGCGGGTCGCCGGGAAGCCCACCCAGACGGGCGAGCGCCGGGAGCACGAACAGGATGGCGCAAACCAGGGCGGAGACGGGATTGCCGGGCAGCCCGATCACCGGAACATCGCCGAGCCGGCCGGCCATCAGCGGCTTGCCGGGACGCATGGCGATCTTCCAGAAATCGACCACCATGCCGCGCTCGGTCAGCGCCTGCTGCACCAGATCGTGCTCGCCCACGCTGGCGCCGCCGCTGGTCAGCAGCAGATCGGCCCCCGAAGCCCAGTCCGCGACGGCCGCGATGGCCCCTCGGTCGTCCTTCGCGATCGGGAGCACGGCCGCCTCCGCGCCGGCGGCGCGCGCCAGCGCGGCCAGCGCATGCGTGTTGGAGCTGACGATGCCGCCCGGCGGAATCGGCTCGCCCGGCAGCGCGATCTCGTCGCCGGTGGCCAGGATGGCGACGCGCGGGCGGCGATGCACCGCGAGCCAGGGGTGGTTGGCCCCGGCCGCGAGGCCGATATCCCGCGCCCCGAGACGTCGTCCGGCCGGGATCACCACCGTCGCCGGCGCGGAAATCCTGTCCGGCGCGTCGGATGTGCCGGCCGGCAATGGCTGCCTCGTGGAGGATGACGCGATCGCCGTCGCGCTCGGTATCTTCCTGGAGCACGACGCAATCCGCGCCCTCGGGCACGACGCTTCCGGTGAACAGCCGCACCGCTTCGCCGGGCCCGACCCGGCCGGCGAACGGATGGCCGGCGGGCGCGCTGCCGACGACGCGCAGCACGGCGCCCGTCGCGCCGTCGGCGCTGCGGAGCGCATAGCCGTCCATCGCGGAGACGTCCGCCGGCGGCTGGGTCAGCCGGGCGATCACCGGCTCGGCGCTGACGCGGCCCCAGGCTTGGGGCAAGGCGACCGTCTCGGGCGGGGTCGGCCGAAGCCCCTCCAGAATGCGCGCGCGGGCGTCGGCGACGCTGATCATGGCCCTGCCCCGTGCTCCGAGGCGGGGGCGGCGAAGTCGCCCGACTTGCCGCCGGATTTGTGCACCAGGCGTAGCGCCTCGATGCGCATGCCGCGATCCACCGCCTTGCACATGTCGTAGACCGTGAGCGCCGCGACGCTCGCTGCCGTCAGCGCCTCCATTTCCACGCCCGTTCGCCCGGTCGTGCGCACGGTCGCGGCGATCTCCACCGCATCGGGCGGGGCCGGCGACAACTCCACCGCCACGGCGTCGATGGGCAGCGGATGGCAGAGCGGGATCAGTTCCGACGTCCGCTTCGCGCCCATGATGCCGGCGAGACGCGCGACACCCAACACGTCGCCCTTCTTGGCGCCGCCCTCCTGGATCATCCGCAAGGTTGCTTCCCGCATGACGACCCGCGCCTTGGCCGTCGCGCTACGCGCGGTTATCGGCTTGGCTGAGACGTCGACCATGGCGGCATTGCCTGCGGCGTCGAAATGCGTGAGCCGTTCGCTCATCCGGCAGCGGCCCGCGGCACCGTGGGCGTTTCGGCCGGTCGGCGCTGGCCGAGAAGCTGCCGCGCGGCCTCGGCGACGTCCGGCTGGCGCATCAGCCATTCGCCGACCAGGAAGCTGCGCACCCCGGTTTGCGCGAGGATCACTAGGTCGTCGTGAGAGCGGATGCCGCTCTCGGCGATGATGAAGCGCTCGGGCGGGACCTGCGGAGCGAGTTCGAGCGTCGTATGAAGATTGATATCCAAAGTCTTGAGATTGCGGTTGTTGATGCCGATCAAGATTGGTTTCCAGCCCGAGCGCCCGTTGCAATTCGGCGGCGTTGTGCACCTCCGCCAGCACGTCCATGTCCAGCGAGCGGGCGAGCGCTTCCAGTTCGCGGGCGCATTGGTCGGTGAGCGCGCCCATGATGAGCAGGATGCAATCCGCGCCCATGACGCGGCTCTCGAAGACCTGCCAGGGATCGAGGATGAAATCCTTGCGCAGCACCGGCAGATCGACCGCCTGGCGCGCCGCCTTCAGGTGCTCGGGTGCGCCCTGGAAGTGCTTGGCGTCGGTCAGCACGGAGAGGCAGGTGGCGCCGCCTTCCTTGTAGGCCTTCGCCAGCGCCGCCGGGTCGAAATCCGGCCGGATCAGGCCGCCCGAAGGCGAGGCTTTCTTGATCTCGGCGATCAGGCCGAAGCCGTCGCCGGCGGTCTTTTCCTTGAGCGCCCGGCCGAAACCGCGGGTCTCGTCGGCCGACCCGAGGCGGGCTTTCAGGGTTTCGATACTGGTCTTGGCCTTGAGCGCGGCGACTTCCTCGCGCTTGTGGTCGCAGATCCGGGCGAGGATGTCGGAGCCCGACGAATCGGGCGCGGCGGAATTCATGCTATTCCTCTCAGCGATGGATGCCGGCCGTGGCGCGGTCACGGCGCGGCCGGCGCAAGCGCGGCTTCCTGGCGCAGCGTCTCCAGCGCCGCGAGCGCCGCCCCGCTATCCAAGGCCCGGGCCGCCTCGACAACCCCCTCGCGCAACCCGTCCACCCGGCCGGCGACGATCAGGGCGGCGGCGGCGTTCAGCAGCACGGTGTCACGATACGGCCCGGCGGCTCCCTCGAGCAACGCGGCAAGCGCCGTGGCGTTCGCGACGGCGTCGCCGCCCTGGATCGCCGCAACCGGTGCGCGCGCCAAGCCGGCTTGCTCCGGTGTCACGGCGAAGGTCCGGACCACGCCGTCCTTCAGTTCCACGACGCTGTTCTCGCCGGCGAGCGTCAGCTCGTCCAGTCCCTGCCCGTGCACGATCCAGCAGGATCTCGCTGCCAAGTTCGGCGAGCGCGGCGGCCATCGGGTGTGCCCAGGCCGGATCGAACACGCCGATGAGCTGGCGCTTGACCTCGGCCGGATTGGCCAGCGGGCCGAGCAGGTTGAAGATCGTGCGTGTGCCGAGTTCGATGCGCGGACCCGCCGCGTGGCGCAGCGCGGCGTGGTGGCGCGGTGCGAACAGGAAGGCGCAGTTCGCCGCGCGCAGGATATGCGGCAGCCGTTCCAGGGGCACGTCCACGTCGATGCCGAGGGCGGCGAGCACGTCCGCCCCGCCGGTGCGCGAGCTCAGCGCGCGGTTGCCGTGCTTGGCCACCGGCACGCCCAGCCCGGCGAGCACGAAGGTGACGGCGGTGGAGATGTTGAGCGTGCCGGCGCCGTCGCCCCCGGTGCCGCAAACGTCCACGGCGCCGGGCGGGGCCACCACGCGGATCATGCGCGCGCGCATGGCGCGGACCGCGCCGGTCAACTCCGCGACGGTCTCGCCGCGCACCCGCAGCGCCATCAGCAGCGCGCCGATCTGCGCCGGGGTGGCCTCGCCGGCCATGATGAGGCCGAACGCGTGTTCGGCGTCCTCTTCCGACAGGGACTTGCCGGTGGCGAGGCGGGCGAGCGTTGGTTTCAGGCTGCTCGACACGCGTGCCGGCTGGTCAGGCCGCTCGCGCCTGGTCGTTGGACCCGCGCGCGATGGCCAGGAAATTGGCCAGGATCTTGTGACCGTGCTGGCTGGCGATGCTCTCGGGATGGAACTGCACGCCGAAGATGGGCAGGCTGCGGTGGCGCATGCCCATGATCAGCCCATCGTCGGTGAAGGCGGTGGGAACGAGCACGTCTGGCAGGCTCTCGCGATCGACGACGAGGCTGTGATAGCGCGTCGCCGCGAACGGGTTTTCCACGCCGGCGAAGACGTCGCTGCCCTGGTGGCCGATGCGGCTGAGCTTGCCGTGCATCGGTACCGGCGCCCGGACCACGGCACCGCCGAAGGCTTGGCCGATCGCCTGATGGCCGAGACAGACGCCGAGCACCGGCGCTCGCCCGGCGGCGCGCTGGATCAGCTCGACGCAGATCCCGGCCTCGTTCGGCGTGCGGGGCCCGGGCGAGAGCACGATCGCCTCCGGTTCGAGCGCCAGCGCCTGTTCCGCGGTCAGCGTGTCGTTGCGGCGCACGTCGCAGCGCGCGCCGAGATCGCCGAGGAAATGCACCAGGTTGAAGGTGAAGCTGTCGTAGTTGTCGATCAGGAGGATCATGGTTTCGGCCCCTGGGCAATTTGCGCACCGCGTCTGGCGGGGGTCAATTGTAGCGCTCCCACGCGCTCTACCCTTCCTTCGCGCCGATCGCGTCCCGCACGCGTCGCCCGCCGAGTTGGCGGATTTCCGCGGCCGGCGCCATCGCCTTGATCTGCGCCTGGAATTCGGCGCGCTTCTCGTGAATGGACACCAGCACCGGTCCCATCGGGACGCCCAAATCCACCAACACCGCTTCGGACAGCTGCAAGCTCGCCTCGATCGTCTCGGGCACCGCGTCGGTCACGCCGGTGGCGTAGAGATGCGCGGCATGCACGGCGTCGCGCGCCCGCGCCACGATCAGCAGATCCCGCCGCTGTTTACGCGCCGCGGCCACCAGTTCGTCGATCGCCGAGCGGTCATCCAGAGTGACCACCAACGCCTGGGCGCCGTCGAGGCCCAGAAGACGCAGCGAATCCAGCCGCGTGATATCGCCGTAATAGACCGGCTTGCCGCGCGCGTAGAACTGGCCCACCCGATCGGGATCGCGATCGAGGGCGATATAGGGAATCCGGTGCGCCTCCAGCATGGCGGCGACGGTCTGGCCCACGCGGCCGAATCCGGCGATGACCACGCGGTTCGCCGGCGCTTGCGGTACGGGCGGCAGCACCGGCCCGGCGGAACGCGCCGTTTCCAGGCGCCGCCCGAGCCGCCCGCCCAGCTTCGCGAGCAGCGGTATCGCGGCCATGGTCATCGCGGTCACCATCAGGGCGAAGTCGGCGAGTTCCGGCGGCAGCACGCCGAGCGCGCGCGACTGGCCGAGCACGACGAAGCCGAACTCGCCGCCCGGGCCGAGCAACAGCCCGGTTTGCACGCTGGCCGACCAGCCGAACCCGAACAGCCGCGCGATCGCGGTGATCAGCACCAGCTTGATCCCGATCAGCACGGCCGCGGCAGCGCCGAACGCCAGCGGCCGCTGGATGATCCAGCCGATATCCACGCTCATGCCCACCGAAATCAGAAACACGCCGACGAGCAGCCCGCGGAACGGGTCGATCGTGACCTCGACTTGGCGGCGGTACTCGGTCTCGGCGAGCAGGAGGCCGGCGATCAGCGCGCCCATGGCCATGGACAGCCCCGACGCGGCGGTCACCAGGCCGGTGGCCATGACCACCAGCAGACAGGCGGCCATGAACATCTCCGAGCTTTTGGTCCGCGCGGCCATGCGGAACAGCGGGCGCAAAACGAGGCGCCCGGCGACGACCAGCCCCAGGATCGCCAGCACCGCCTGACCGATCGCCAGCCCGAAATGGCCGAACCCGACCGCGCCCGCCGCCGGAGCGAGCGCGCCGATGGCGAACAGCACGGGCACCACCGCGAGATCCTGAAACAGCAGCACGGCGATGCTCAGCCGTCCGAGCGGACCGGCCAGCCGCTTCTCCTCGCCGAGCACCTGCATGACGACGGCGGTGGACGACATCGCCAAGGCCAGCCCGATCGCGACCGAGGCGCGCACAGGCACCCGGAATGCGAGCGCGGCGCCGACCAGGGCGGCGGAGCAAAGCACCGCCTGCAACGGCCCGGCGCCGAACACCAGCCGCCGCATGACGCGCAGCCGCTCGAACGACAATTCGAGGCCGATCATGAACAGCAGCAGCACCACGCCGAGTTCGGCCACCGGCGCGATCGATCCGCGATCGGTGATGGTGACGTAGGAGAGGAAGGGAAACTGCGACGCCAGCCGCCCGAGGCCGAACGGCCCGACCGCCATGCCCACCAGCATGAATCCCAGCACCGGGCTGATGCGCAGGCGATAGAACATCGGGATGACGACCCCGGCCGAGCCGAGGATGATCAGGCCCTCCTTGAAGGCGGCGGGAGCGAAGGTCTCGGACATGCGGTGCCGGGTACCACCAACCGCCCGGCGCAGCGACCCCGAACGCTATGCCGGCCGCGGACTGCTCATCAGCTCAGCACGCCGATCTGCTTCGATCGGATCAGGTCGAAATCGATCTCGGCCCCGAGCCCCGGCGCGGTCGGCGCGTGCACCAGCCCCTCGCCATCCACCGCGATATCCCGCGCCAGCCCGTATTTCTGCGCGCCGTCGGGCAGCAGCACCTCGAAGAACTCGCAATTCCGGATCGCCATGGCGACGTGCAGGTTGGCCACGTTGTTCAGCGAATTGCCGCCGTGGTGGATCTCGAACTTCATGTGGAACGCCTCGGCAAGATGCGCCGCCTTCACCAGCGTGGTGATCCCGCCCTTCACCGCGACGTCGCCGCGCAGGAAATCCGTGGCGCGCTCCATGATCCAGGGCCCATAGGAATCGAGGCCGGTCTGCGGATATTCCGTTGCCATGAGCGGAATATCCAGTTTCCGCTTCAGCTTGACGCAGTTGTACAGGTCCTGGTCCGCGAGCGGGTCTTCGTACCAGTAGAAGCCGAGCCCCTCGATCGCCCGGCCGACCCTGAGCGCCGTTTCGAACTCGTAGCTCCAGGTGCAGTCGAGCATCAACGTATAGTCGTCGCCCGTTGCCTTGCGCACCGCCTCGCAGATACGGAGGTCCTCGCGCCAGTTGGTCGGCGGATGGATCTTGTAGGCCCGCCAGCCGGCGGATTTGAACGTCCGCGCCTCCTCGGCATAGGCCTCGGGCGAGCCGAGCACGGCGGAGCTGGCATAGGCCGGAAGCCGGTCGCGGTAGGAGCCGAGCAGCCGGTGGATCGGCAGCCCCGCCTTCTTGCCGCCGATGTCCCAGAGCGCCACGTCGACCGCGCCGATGGTGCGGATCGGGGCCAGCCGGCTGCGCGTCCAGAGCGCGTGATACAGCCGCTCGCGGTCCAGCGGGTCCTGGCCCATGACGATCGGCTTGAGGTGACGGATCAGCGCGGGTCCATCGAGGCTCGCCGGATTGTTGGCCGTGCCGAGGAAGGCATGGCCCTCGATGCCTTCGTCGGTGGCGATGGTGAGCAGCCCGAGGTCGCTTCGGCCGCCGAGCGTACCGCCGTGGGTGGCGTATCTGGTGGTCGGAATGCCCTCCCAGGCGAACAGCCGCAGCGTGAGGTCGGTGACTTTCATCGCGTTTTCACTCCCCGAGTCCATCAACGGCGCCAGTGTGCTGGGCTTCGCCGGCTCCGCCAATCGCCCCGGCACATTGGAAGTGGCGCCCGGCGGCGCGATGCTCCATCGCGGCGATGGCTCAGGTGATTCGGGGGGAGCGGATGCGCACACAGGTCGCCATCATCGGCGCGGGGCCGGCGGGGCTGCTGCTCGGGCGGCTTCTGGAGCAGGCCGGCATCGACGCGGTCATCCTCGAACGCCAGACACCGGAGTATGTGCTCGGCCGCATCCGCGCCGGCGTGCTCGAGCAGGTCATGCGCGATCTGCTCGATGCGGCCGGGGTGGGCGAGCGGATGCGCGCCGAGGGGCTGGTGCATGAAGGCGTGGAGCTGCATTTCTCGGGCCAGCAGGTCCGCATCGACTTCATGGGCCTCACCGGCAAGACCGTCACGGTCTATGGCCAGACCGAGCTGACGCGGGACTTGATGGCGGCGCGCGCGGCCTCCGGCGGGCTGACGATCTACGAGGCCGGCCAGGTCAGCCTGCACGATTTCGCCGGTGACAAGCCGCGGGTCCGCTTCGTCAAGGATGGCGCGGCGCAGGAAATCGCCTGCGACGTCATCGCCGGTTGCGACGGCTTCCACGGCGTGTCGCGCGCCAGCGTGCCGGCCTCGGCGCTCGCCAGCTTCGAGCGGGTGTATCCGTTCGGCTGGCTCGGCGTGATGGCCGACGTGCCGCCCGTCCGCGAGGAACTGATCTATTCGCATCACGAGCGCGGGTTCGCGCTATGCTCGATGCGCTCGCCCACGCGCGTGCGCTGCTATATCCAGTGTTCGCTGGATACCGGCGTGCAGGCTTGGTCCGACGCGGCGTTCTGGGACGAGTTGCGCCGGCGGGTTCATCCGAGCGTAGCCGAGGCGATGCGGACCGGGCCGTCCGTCGAGAAGTCGATCGCGCCCTTGCGCAGTTTCGTCGCCGAACCAATGCGCTTCGGCCGCCTGTTCCTGGCCGGCGACGCCGCGCATATCGTGCCGCCGACCGGCGCCAAGGGGCTCAATCTCGCGGCCAGCGACGTGCTGTATTTGTCGCGGGCGCTGATCGAATACTACCGCGATGGCTCGGCGGCGGGCCTCGACGCCTATTCGGATCGCGCGCTCGGCCGCGTCTGGAAGGCCGAGCGGTTCTCCTGGTGGATGACGAAGTTGATGCACGCGTTTCCCGACGATAGTCCGTTCGACCGGCGGATTCAGCGCACGGATTTCGCCTATCTGCGCGGCTCCCGCGCGGCGCAGACGTCGCTTGCCGAGAACTATGTCGGGCTCCCGACTTAACAACATCCACGCGCCGATGTCTCGTCTCGGCTTGCGGTTGACGCCACACGGGCATCTCGTCGTCGAGCAAGCCGACGACGCGCCGGGGATCGACGACAAGGCGATGACGCGCCTCGGCGAGGCGTTCGCCAAGGGGAGCGGGGACGGCCTGCTGCGGCTCGGCGCGGCTGAAATCGGGCAGAGCCTGCCGCCCTCGTTCGTCTGGTGGCGGGACTTCGCTGCCCGGTACGTGGCGTCGCTGCGCCTGCAATCGCCAAGCACGGATGTCGGCGTCGCGCCGTCCCGGATCGTGCCGCATGTTCCGCCGCCGGAATCGGGCGAGCTCGCCGCGCTGGTGCTGACGGCCCCGATGATGCCCGGGGCGGAATACCTGACGCCGGACGTCCTGCGCGCGCTGTGGGCGGAACTGGGAACGGCACTCGCCGACTCGCTGAGCGCCGCCGGAACGGATTTGCAAAGCTTTCTGAAAAGCCTGAATCCGGCGTGGAATCTGGTCGGGCGCGTGCATTTCAACCTGGCGGAGAATCGCCGCGACCCGGAATGGCCGTTCGCCTTCATGGCCACCTACACGACCCGGCTGTCGGCGCAGGCCAAGCCGCAGCATCTTCCGCTCGGGCAGGCCGTGCGGGAATACGCGGGGGCGGCGAACCGCAACAATTTGCTGTCGCTGCTGGTGCCGGTGCAGCGCGCCGCGGAGCGATGCGGCTGGCTCAAGTCGATGATCGAAGCGGGGGAGATTTTCCACCCGCTGCGCTGGAGCCCCGGCGACGCCTCACGCTTTCTCGCGAGCGTGCCGGATCTGGAAGGCGCAGGCGTCGTCGTGCGGATGCCGGCGTCCTGGCGCGCCAATCGCCCGCCGCGCCCGCAGGTGACCGCGACGGTCGGCGTCCGCCCGCCATCGGCCGTGGGGCTGGACGGGTTGCTCGATTTCCACATGGAAATCACCTTGGACGGCGAGCGGCTGAGCGAGCGGGAAATCAAGGCTCTGCTGGCCGGTACCGATGCGCTGGTGTTGTTGCGCGGCCAATGGGTCGAGGTCGATCGCGACCGGCTGGAGCGGGCCATGCGGCAGTTCCGCGAGGCGGAACAGCTCGCGGCGCAAAACGGGCTGACTTTCGCCGAGGCGCTGCGGATGATCGCGGGCGCGCCCGTCACCGGCGACGGCGAGGAGACGACGATCGCCGAGTGGTCGCGCGTGACCGCAGGACCATGGCTGGCCGAGACGCTGCGCGCCCTGCGCGCGCCGGACGGCGCCGGCGCCGATCCCGGCCCGGCCTTGCGCGGCAGGCTGCGCCCCTATCAGAAAGCGGGTGTGCAATGGCTGCGGCTGCTCTCCGGCCTCGGCCTCGGCGCGTGCCTCGCCGACGACATGGGGCTCGGCAAGACCATCCAGGTGTTGGCGCTGCTGCTGCTCGAAGCGAAGCAGAGCGGGAAGCAGCGGCGACCGAGCCTGCTGGTCGCGCCGGCCTCGCTGCTCGCCAACTGGGCCGCGGAAATCGAGAAATTCGCCCCTGACCTGAAGACCCTAGTGGTTCATCCTTCCGCCATGCCGGCGGAGCGGCTCAAGCAGTTCACGTCCGACGACGTCTCGGGGCTGGACTTGGCGATCACCAGCTATGGCTCGGTGTTGCGCATTCCGGCGCTGGCGGAAGCCGGCTGGCGGTTTGCCGTTCTGGACGAGGCCCAGGCGATCAAGAACCCGAACGCCAAGCAAACCAAGGCGGTCAAGGCGCTGAAAGCCGACGCGCGCATCGCCCTGACCGGAACGCCGGTCGAGAATGACCTGGGCGATCTGTGGTCCATTTTCGATTTCATCAATCCGGGACTGCTGGGGAACACGAAACAGTTCAAGCGTTACGCCAAGGGCCTCGCCGAGCGGGAGCACAACCCTTACGGCCCGCTGCGCGACCTCGTGCGGCCCTATGTCCTGAGGCGCATGAAGACCGACAAGGCCATCATCGCCGATTTGCCCGAGAAGACGGAGGTCAAGGCTTATTGCAACCTCAGTCACCGGCAGGCGGCGCTCTATCTTCAGGCGGTGCAGGACCTGGCCAGAAGCCTGGAGGAAAGCGACGGCATCCGCCGCAAGGGCGTCGTGCTGGCCGCCATGATGCGCTTCAAGCAGATATGCAACCATCCGTCGCACTGGCTGAACGACAATCGCTGGGCCGAGGAGGACAGCGGCAAATGGGCGCGGCTGCGCGAGATCGCCGAGGTCGTCGCGGCGCGGCAGGAAAAAATGCTAGTGTTCACGCAGTTCCGCGAAATGACTACGCCGCTGGCGGCGTTTCTGGGCGGGATTTTCGGGCGGCCCGGACTCGTGCTGCACGGCGCGACCGCGGTGAACAAGCGCAAGAGCCTGGTGCAAACCTTCCAGGAGGACGAAACCGTGCCGTTCTTCGTCCTTTCGCTGAAGGCGGGGGGCACCGGTCTGACGCTGACTTCGGCCTCCCATGTGGTGCATGTCGACCGGTGGTGGAATCCGGCGGTCGAGAACCAGGCCACCGACCGTGCCTTCCGCATCGGACAAAAGAAGAACGTCCTGGTGCACAAATTCGTTTGCCGCGGCACGGTGGAGGAGAAGATCGACGCCTTGATCGAATCGAAGCAGGGAATGTCTAATGAGCTGCTGGAGGGCGCGGCCGAGATCAGCCTGACCGAAATGAACGACGATGAGCTATTGCGGCTGGTTGCCCTCGACCTGCAAGTCGCGATGAAGGACTGAGCACGATGTTCGGCTACGAAGGAGGATGGGCTCCATACGTTTCGGTTGCCGAGCGCCGCCGCAACGCCGAGCGCGAAATCGCGAAGCTGCGCAAGAAGGGCCATCCGGTCGCCCCGGTGACGATCGAAGGGCGGAACATCGCCGCGACGTTCTGGGGCAAGGCGTGGTGCGACAACCTGGAAAGCTATCGCGACTACGACAGCCGGCTGCCGCGCGGCCGCGCCTACGTCCGCAACGGCTCGGTCGTCGATCTGCAAATCGCGCCGTTGGCCGTGACGGCGCTGGTCAGCGGATCGTCGCTCTACACGGTTTCGGTGACGATTGGCGCGGTGCCGAAGGCGCAGTGGAAATCCATCTGCAAGGACTGCGCCGGCGGCATCGATTCGCTCGTGGAGCTGTTGCAGGGGCGCTTTTCGAAGGGCGTGATGGAGCGCATCTGCCGGCAGGACAAGGGCCTGTTTCCCCGACCGTCCGAAATCCGGTTTTCCTGTAGCTGCGCCGACTACGCGTCCATGTGCAAGCACGTCGCGGCGGTGCTGTACGGGGTCGGCGCGCGGCTGGACAGGGAACCGGAGCTGCTGTTCCGGTTGCGCGCGGTGGACGAGCACGAGTTGGTGGCCGGGATCGACAAGGCCCTGCCGCTCTCGACCAAAGGTCCCGCCGGCAAGGTCCTGGAGGGCGAGGACATCGGCGCCATCTTCGGCCTCGACATGTCCGAGGCCCGCGGCGATGTAGCGCCCGCGGGGCGGCCACGCGCGGCGGCGAAAAAGCCTGCCGCCGGCCGGGCGGCCTCGGCGCAGCCCGCGTCACGTCCGCGCGCGAACGCTCCTCGCAACGGTTCCGCCGCAAAGCTTGCCGCCAAGAAGGCGGCGGCGCGCGGCAAGCGTGCCCCGGCGCGGCGCTGACGGCCGGATCACTCCGTCGCCGCTTGCAATGCCTCGATATCGGCGTCGCTGAAGCCGAAGTGGTGCGCGACTTCGTGGATCACCACGTTGCGCACCAAGCGGTACAGGTCCTCGCCGGTTTCGATCCATTCGAGCAGGATCGGCTCGCGATACAGGATGATCAGGTCCGGCTGGCGGGCCACGTCGCCGACGCTGCGGCGGGTCAGCGGCGTGCCGCGATAGAGCCCGGTCAGTTCCCAGCCGGTCTCGATCGCCATGTCGTCCAGGGTTTCGTCATCGGCCATATCCTCGACCGAGATGCCGATGTTTTTCATGTGCTGCGCCAGCGGGGCGGGAATGGACGCCAGCGTCCGCTCGGCCATCTCCGCGATGTCCTCGGCGCTCGGCGGGGCGGTATGGCGCGCCGGCCGTCTCATCCGCCGGGGCCGACGGCAAATGGAGCGGGTGAGGAGAATCGAACTCCCGTATGCAGCTTGGGAAGCTGCCGTTCTGCCATTGAACTACACCCGCCTGGGCCTTGCCGGCATTTTATAGGCAGCCCGAGTTGACGGGGCAATGCCGGGCCGCCTAGCCTCGGCGTCCCTCGTGATTTGTCCGGCCGGCTTGCGGCGAGGTTAAACAAGCGCGCTAAAGTGGCCTGAGGATAAGCTCCGGCGGCACGCCGGCCCCTCGGCATCCGATGGCCGAACCACTCGCGCGGAGGGGCCCGCCGCCATGACCACCGATCCGAACCGCTACCGCATCGCCACGCGCCTAGTGCAGACCGGCGTGGAGCGGAGCCATCACGGCGAAACCGCCGAGGCGCTCTATCTCACCTCGGGCTTCGTCTACGACAGCGCCGAGCAGGCCGAGGACACGTTCGAGGGCCGCTCCACGCACTACCAGTATTCGCGCTTCGGAAACCCGACGATCGCCATGCTGGAGGCGCGGCTTGCCGCGATCGAGGGCGCGGAGGCGGCGCGCGCCACCGCCTCGGGCATGGCGGCGGTGCATGCCGCCCTGCTCTCGCACCTGAAGACCGGCGACCGTGTAGTCGCCTCGCGCGCCCTGTTCGGCGCCTGCCACTGGATCGTCTCCACCCTGCTGCCGCGCTACGGCATCGCGGGCGAGTTCGTCGACGGCGGCGATCTCGATCAATGGTCCCGCGCGCTCGCGAGGCCGGCGCAAGTGGTGCTGCTGGAGACGCCGTCGAACCCGATGCTGGAGATCGTCGATCTCCGCGCCGTCGCCGAGATGGCGCACCAGGCCGGCGCGATCGTGGTCGTGGACAACGTGTTCGCCACGCCGCTGCTGCAGCGTCCGCTGGAACTCGGGGCCGACGTGGTGGTCTATTCCGGCACCAAGCACATCGACGGCCAGGGCCGCGTGATGGGCGGCGCGGTGCTCGGCCGGCGCGAGTGGATCGACAAGACCCTGCACCCTTTCATCCGCAACACCGGGCCGACGCTCTCGCCGTTCAACGCCTGGGTGCTGCTGAAGGGCTTGGAGACCTTGCAGCTGCGGGTCGAGGCCGCGTGCCGCGCCGCCACCGCGATCGCCGATTTCCTGGCCGAGCGGCCGGAAGTGGCGCGCGTGTGGTATCCGACCCGCGCGGACCATCCGCAGGCGGCGCTCGCGCGCGCGCAGATGGCGGCCGGTGGCACCTTGGTGACGTTCGAAATCGCCGGCGGCAAAGACGCGGCGTTCCGGGTCATGAACGCGCTGCGCCTGATCGTCATTTCCAACAATCTCGGCGACACGAAGTCGCTGGCGACGCATCCGGCGACCACGACGCATTCGCGCATCGGCGCCGAGGAACGGGCGCGGCTCGGCATCCGCGACGGCGTGATCCGGCTGTCGATCGGCCTGGAGGACGTCGAGGACCTGAAGGACGATCTGGCCCACGCGCTCGCGGCCGCGCCCGCAGGCGGCGGCGTAAGCGGATAGCGCCACCGAGATGCCCGGCCTGTCGGCCGGCACCTCGGCGCTGCACGGTCCTGTCATTGCCGGGCCGAGCCCGGCAATGACAGGACAATTTGCAGTTCAGTGAAGGCGCTGCCAATCTAGTTCAGCTTGGCGCCCTCGACGTTCATCTTCACGCGCCAGACCTCGTTGTTCTTTGCTTCCGTGATGTACAGATAGCCGTTGTTGAACGCGCAGTTAGTGGTCTCCATGCCGCCCTTCGGCGCGACGGCGATAGTGCCGATGATGAAGCCGTCGGGATCGAGCACCACGACCTCGCCGGCATTATAGTGCGCGGCATAGACGTTGCCTTTCGCGTCGACGCACATGCTGTCGGTGCCCCACCCGCCGTTCACATAGGCCATCACGTGCGCAAACCCGATGTCGATATCGCCCGGCGAAAGCACCGGAACCGCGAGCACTCGCTGATTGCTGAAGTCGTCGATATAGAGCGTCTTGTTGTCCGGCGACAGCGCAATTCCGTTCGGAAACGCCATATTGTCGATCAGCCTTGTGATCTGCTTCTGCGGCGGGGGCGAGATATAGTACACGTCGCCGCGCTGATTCAGCGGACTGGTGCCCCAAGGATCGGTGAAATAGATGCCGCCCTTCGGACCGATGATGAGGTCGTTCGGCCCATTGAAGTTCTGGTTATGGAAATACTGCATGTACTCGCTGAGCTGCTTGGTCTTCAGGTCAACCGTGAACACACCGATCTTGCGATCGACGCCATACAGTTTGCCGTCGTGGAATTTCAGTCCCTGCGGCTGGCCGTGGGTGTTCACGAAATGCGAGCACTTGCCGTCCGGCGTCACCTTCTCGATCCAGCCGCTGTTGATGCTGACCATGTAGAGATTGCCGGAATCGTCGAAGGTCGGACCCTCGAGAAAGTCGCCGCACTGGACGAATTTCTCCACCTGGCAATTGCCGCACAGGTCGTTCATCGTGACCGTGCGCGACTGGCCTTGCGGCAGCATCTTGGGCTGTGCCGAGGCCGGGGCGGCAGCGAAACAGAGAAAACCAGCTAGAAGCGAGCAGCTTGCGGCCAAACGGGCGAATTTCGCGCCTGGTGCGTTCATGTGACGAGCTCCCTTCATGGTTTGAGACTGCCGGTCGGGATCCCGTGCCGTGAGGACGACGGCAGTTGGGATTCCGCCGTGGCAAGTCCAGGCTCGCATGCGCACGGCGGCGATACAATCCGGCGGCAGCCGTTTCGCGCCGTGGATCGGGATTCTTGCCCGCTATGACTGGCCCATTGGCCAGAATTAATTTACCGCAAGGCTGCGTTCACCCGCTCACAACTTGCGGGCGGCGCCGGTCAGGGCGGGTCGGTCGTTACGGCGGCGCGAACCGCCGCGGCCAGGTACGCGCTCAGGTCCGCCCGCGACGGGAGTCGCCGCTCCGGATCTTCGCCCAGGTGTCGCGCAGGCCGACAGTGCGGTTGAACACCGGCAGGCCCGGCGCGGCATCGGGGTCCGCGCAGAAATAGCCCTGACGCTCGAACTGCACCGGCTCGCCCACGGCGGCGGCGGCGAGCGCCGGCTCCGCGAGGCAGCCGGTCAGGACCTCCAGCGACCGCGGATCGAGGTCGGCCATGATGTCGCCGTCCGCGCCCGGATCGGGCCGCGCGAACAGGTGGCTATAGAGCCGGACCTCGACCGGAACGGCATCCGCCGCCGCGACCCAATGCAAGGTCGCCGGCACCTTGCGCCCGTCCGGCGCGTCGCCGCCGCGCGTCGCGGGGTCGTAGCTGCAGCGCAAGGCCACCACCTCGCCGGCCGCGTTCTTGATCGCCCCGCGGCAGGTAACGAAATAGGCGTAGCGCAGCCGCACCTCGCGCCCTGGCGAGAGCCGGAAGAATTTCTTCGGCGGGTCCTCCATGAAGTCGTCGCGCTCGACAAGGAGCTCGCGCCCGAAGGTGAGTCGGCGCGTGCCCTGCGACAGAATCCTCGGGATTGTTGATCGCCTCGAGCGTTTCGCTCTTGCCCTCCGGATAGTTCTCGATGATCAGCTTCAACGGCCGCAGCACCGCCATCCGGCGCGGCGCCGTCTTGTTCAAAAGCTCGCGGATGGAGAATTCGAAGGCGGCGAAGTCGGCCACGCTGTTGGCCTTGGTGACACCGCTGCGGCGCACGAAATCGCGCAGCGCCGCTGGCGGCACGCCGCGCCGGCGCAGCCCGGCCAGGGTGGGCATTCGCGGATCGTCCCAGCCGGACACGCGCCGCTCCTGCACGAGCCGCGTCAGTACCCGTTTCGAGAGCACCGTATAGGCGATGTTCAGTCGTGCGAATTGGTACTGGCGCGGGCGCGACGGCACAGGAAGGTTCTCGATGAACCAGTGGTAGAGCGGCCGGTGGTCCTCGAACTCCAGGGTGCAGAGCGAGTGCGTGACGCCCTCGATCGCGTCCGATTGTCCGTGCGCGAAATCGTACGTCGGATAGATGCTCCAGGCGGTTCCGGTGCGCGGATGCGCCACGTGCAGGATGCGATACAGCACCGGGTCGCGCAGATTCATGTTGGGCGAGGCCATGTCGATCTTCGCCCGCAGCACGCGCGCGCCGTTCGGAAACTCGCCGGCACGCATGCGGCGGAACAGGTCGCAGTTCTCGTCCACCGAGCGGTCGCGGTACGCGCTGTCGCGTCCCGGCTCGGTGAGCGTGCCGCGCTCGGCGCGCATCTGTTCGAGCGGCGTGTCGTCGACATACGCCTTGCCGGCGCGGATCAGATACTCGGCCCAATCGTAGAGCTGCTCGAAATAATCGGAGGCGTGGTAGAGATGCTCGCCCCAGTCAAAGCCGAGCCAATGCACGTCGCGCTTGATGGCGTCGATGAACACCTGCTCCTCCTTGGCCGGATTGGTGTCGTCGAAGCGCAGATGGCAACGGCCACCGAATTCCTCTGCCACGCCGAAATTCAGGCAGATGGACTTGGCATGCCCGATATGCAGGAAGCCATTGGGCTCAGGCGGAAAGCGCGTAACCACGCTGGCGACGCGGCCCGCCGCCAGGTCGGAACGGATGATGTCGCGGATAAAATCGCGGCCGGCTTCGCTGGCCTCGGTCTCGAGTGCGTCCATATGCTCGTATCTCCGGCGAGCATATCGTGGTCAGCACGCGCGATGGTCAACCCTGGACGAGATGGCGGGGCAACTACGCTTGCGCCGAGCACGACTGTTGGTCTTTCCCGGCGAACGCCGGGACCCGGCGGGATGCGGCACGCTCGGGTAAAAAGCCCGAACCGTGCCCTGGGACCGTGGATACCGGCTGTCGCCGGTCAGGTTCAAACCAGCCAAATGCGAGGAACCCAGGCGAAATTGCGCCTCTCGTCGCAGCCGCCGCGAGAGGCCCGGGACAACGCGGACCCGGACCCAGGCGCTCGTGGGCGCAGCCGATCGGGGCCGGCAGCGCTCAACGCGCCGACAACAGCGCCTCGGCGTCGGGGTATCGCGGCACCGCGAAGTCCACGGCGGACACGATGCGGGCGTTGTCGGGCGAAATCAGCCGCAGGCTGGCGTGAATCCACCGAGCGCCCACAGCGTAGGTGCCGGTAACGATTCCCGCCACGTAGGGCGCCCGCACCAGGGAACGCCGATGGCGCGAGAGCATCATCTCGCCGTTGTGCCGCCGCAGCAGCAGTTGCGAGCGCAGCCTCGGCTCGGCGACGGACAAGCCGTGCTGCACCAGGCGGCTGCGCACCAACTCCGCGACCAGATTGCCAAAACGCGAACTCCGGTCGAGATGCTGCGTGTCGGTCAGCGAGGTCACCACGAGCGGCAACCCCGGTGCGACCTCGGGCGCCTCCGCCAGCATCCGATCGACCGCGACGTAGACCACGTGCCCCGGTCCCGCCGCGACCTCGGGGCGCGAGCCGACCGTCACCGAGCTGTAGGCGGGGCCACCGGAGGACAGATCGGCGTCGCAGCCAGCCACGCCGAGCAGCAGGACGGCGGCGAACACGAGATGGATGCGCATGATTCCGAGTTCCCGAACTGAGATCGCTTGTCGTCTCCGGCCTGACATGATCATCATCATGGATCGATGCGCATCCGCCGGGCACGCAGGAACAACCGACGACCCGGGCTGGACGTCGCGGCGAGATGGAGTTCGCTCAGGTAAAGCGGAACGTCGTGCGCCGAGATGTACATCGGGCGCCGCATCTCCATCAGCAGCCGCCTCCGCGACTGAATGGTCGCCTTCCAGACCACCTCGGCGCGAGTCTTCGGCGCCAGCGCCAGGACCGTATCGAGCGCGATGCCGCTGCCGAGACCCACGCCCGCTCCGGCGAGCGGCGTCAGATGGCCACCGCTGCCGGCCAGCGCCGCGACGCCCCCAGCCGCGCCCAGCAACGTGAACAGGCCGTTGGGCGGGACCGGCATCGAACCCCAGCGCACGACATCGTCGTCCAGGTTGACGACCGTCGCGCCCTCGGGGGTAGTCGCCACCGAACCGCCCCGGCGAAGGATCGCCCCGCGCAGCGCATCCGCCACTTCCTTGAGGAAGGTGGAGCCGGGCGCGAGCACCTGAACGTAGTACGGCCCATACGGACGCGAAACCGGGATCGGGCGGCCGCCGGCGACAATGGGCGGCGCCAGCAGCCCGGTCATGCTCATCCGATCGGCGATCGCCAGCGCAACCCGGCTCCAGTCTCGCACCGTAACGGCGCTCTCCTGCACCGCGAGCGGTTTCAGGGCAACGGCGGGCTCGGTGCAGCCACCGAGCGCCGCCAACGCGCACAATATCGCCACACGCGCGGTTTTCGTCATGCTCTTGCGCACCTCAAACGGTTTCTCGTCGGCGATCCCGGCGGGAATTGTGCGCGCGAAGTTTTTAACCGATCCTTATCGTGAGCGCCCCGCGACTGCCTTCTGTCGCCGAAACGGCCCGGTCTCGGATGAAATTTGCGGAACCGTGGCGAGATGGCCGCGGGCGGTAGCCGCAACGGTATGCGGCATGGTCAGCGCAGCGTGTACAGGTAGGCGGCGACGTCCTTGGCTTGGTGCTCGTTCAGCGCCATGTCCGGCATCGCATTGCCCGGGACGACCGCCTGGGGCTCGCGAAGCCAGCGGACCATGTTGTCGGGCGTGTTGCGCAGCAGTCCCGCGATGTAGATGCGCCGCCCGATCATCCCGAGCGGCGGCCCCACCACCCCTTCCGCCTGAGCAATTCCCGGAATGTCGTGGCAGGCCCCGCAACCGTAGTGCCGGATCAACTTGGCGCCGCGGTGCGGCGAGCCGATCGCGGCGGCAATCGCCTGCGGATTGCTGTGGTTGCAGCCAGCGAGAAGCAGCAGCGGCAGCAGGATCGCGATCGGCAGCGCCGTACTCCGGCGCGCCCTAGGCCCGGCGCTTACCGCGTGCATATCGGCACCATGGCGAGGCTGATCGTGTCGGTGGCCGTGACGAAGAAGAACAGCACGGCGAACGGTCGACGAGGGAGGTGCCCGCGCCTTCCTTGAGCCGGTCCTCCCACAGCGGATGGCGGCTCGCGACCGACGGGATGACCGCGAAGTTATAGGGCGGCGGCGGCGAGGCGGTCGACCACTCGAGCGAGTAGGAATCCCAGGGGTTCGGGCCGGCCAAGGCGCCCCGCCTGCGGCTGATGACGACGTTGATGAGCAGCAGCAGGACGCCGATCGCGAACACGAACGCGCCGATGGTGGAAATCAGATTGAGCCAGTGCACGCCGAAGGACGGCAGATAGGTGTAGACGCGCCGCGGCATACCGAGCAGGCCGGTGACGTGCATCGGGAAGAAGGCCAGGTTGAAGCCGGCGAACATCACCCAGAAGTTCCATTTGCCGAGCCGTTCGTTCAGCATCCGCCCGGTCACTTTCGGGAACCACATGTAGATCCCGCCGAATACCGGAAACACGTTGATGCCGATCAGCACATAATGGATATGCGCGACCACCCAGTAGGTGTCGGTCAGCTGCCAGTCCGCCGCGACCGCGCCGGTCATGAATCCGGACAGGCCGCCGATCACGAACAGCACGATGAACCCGGCGAAGAAATAGGGTCCCTCGCTGTTTCGAATGGGTAGAAACGGGCCGCACCCACAGGAGGTTTTCCTTCAGCGTCCGGATGAAGCGCTCGGCGCAGCCGTTGCCTTCTGGCGCGCGCACGAACGCGGGCGAGCTTTCGATGCCGAGGAAGGTGAGTTCGTTCTGAAATGCGTCGGACATGTATTGCGATCCGTGATCATGCCGCAGCGCCAGGCCACGAGCCGCACCAGCCGCGAACCGCCCGAAGCACTGGCGCACCCCCTGCCGGATTGGTTCGAGCGCCTCGAAGCGGGTGGCCCGCGCCGCGGCATGGATGCCGACGCATTCGGCGGAGCAATGATCGACCGCGATGAACACCGCCGCCTGGCCCTCGCCGGTCATGGTCGTCGTCAGATCGGTGCCCCACATCGCATCGACGGTTTCGGGAATGATGGTGCCGTCGTGGCTGCGCGGGCCGCGCGGCGATCCGACCCGGCCGGGCGCAAGCAAATCGTGCTCGCGCATGAGCCGCAGCACCCGACGCTTCGAGGTGCGCACGCCGGCGATGCGCAACTTCGCCCAGATCTTGCGGTGGCCTTCGCCGTGAAACGGGCTGGCGAGAAGAATGCCGCGGATCGCTTCCAGCAATTCGCGATCGGACATCGGCCCGAGCGGACCCGGGCGCCGCGGCGGTTCGGCGCGGGGCGGCAGGCGACGGCGATAGACGCTGGCCTGCGCCGCGCGCCAGACGCGGCAAACCATCGCCAGGCCGTATGGTTTGCCGCTGGAGGGGCAGAGCGCGCGGCTCATCGTCTCCACCTCCGGCGGGCCAAAGGGCGGCCGGCCTCCAGCGTGGCGATCTTCTGCTCGAGCAGTTCGTGTTCGAGCAGCATCGCACCGAGCCGTGCCTTCAGCCGCTCGCTCTCGAGCGTCGCGCCGTCGCCGGGCCGGGTCGCCAGGGCGGCCTCGCCGGCAGCGAGAAAGGCGTCACGCCAGTTGCTCAGCGTCGCGGCGGTGACGCCGAGCGAGCGCGACACGGCTTCCAGGTCCTCGCCGCGCAACAGCCGCAGCACCGCGGCGGTTTTGCGCTGGCGTGACATCCGCCCACCGCGGGCGGGCGCCGCTGCGCCAGACTCTCCCCTTCGCGGTCGCTCCACGGCCCCCGCCCGCTCCGCTTTACGCTCCCCCATCGCTCATCCCTCCCGCGGACACCGTCCGCTTGCGGGATGTCTCAATCAACTGCGCAGCGGAGGACAATCAACTGTGCAGCGGAGGACTGCGCACGACCAGGGCCAGACGCTGCTCTGGCAGCACATGTTCTGGATGTTCGGCCATCCCTGGGTCTACACGATCGTTTTGTCGGCCAGGGCATCGTCTCGGAGGGCTTGCCCACGTTCTGCCGCCGCCCGCTGGTCGGCTATACCGCGGTCGCGCTCTCGACGGTGGCCACGATGATGCTCGGCTTCGGCGTGTGGGTGCACCACATGTTCGCCACCGGCCTGCCGGTGCTCGGCCTCGCCTTCTTCAGCGCGTCTTCGATCATCATCTCGCTGCCGAGCGCGGTGCAGGTGTTCTCCTGGCTGGCGACGATCTGGACCGGCCGGCCGGTGTTCACCGCGGCACTCTATTTCTGCCTCCTCGCTGTTTGGGGTGGGTAGTCACGACCCCATTGCTTGGCTCAGGTGCACCGACCACCTACTGATGTTTCTTTGTTCGGCTGACAGGGGCCGTTTCTTCGTCCCGGCCTGAGGATCGCAAGGCGTCGCGCGCAGCGGCGGTCAGGGATGGCCGCAGGCCACCGCGCGCTTGTGCGGCGCGCAGCGTCCTTGACCGCCGCGAGCACGGCGCCAGGCTCGATCAGGTTGGGCCGCTTGCGGGGACAACTATGCGCGACACAACTTTGCTGCAACTGGCGCTGGGGCTGACCCCGCCCTGGACGGTAACCCGCAGCGACTTCGATGCCGCGGCGCAGCGGCTCGACATCGAGATCGATTTCGTCCCGGGCAGCCGCTTCTCTTGCCCGAGCTGCGGCGCCACCGACTGCCCAGCCTACGACACCGAGCGAATGACCTGGCGTCACCTCAATTTCTTCCAGCATCCGGCGTATCTGAACGCTCGGGTGCCGCGTGTCCGCTGCGATCGATGCGGCATCCGCAAGGCCAATGTTCCCTGGGCCAGGCCCGACAGCGGCTTCACCCTGCTGTTCGAGGCGCTGCTCATGACCATGGTCTCGGCCATGCCGGTCAAGGTGGTGGCCCGAACGGTAGGCGAGCACGACACCAAGCTGTGGCGGGTCGTTCACCACTACGTCGAGCAGGCGCGAGCGCAGAGCAGCGCCGCGACCGTTACGCGAGTCGCTATCGACGAGACTGCGGCCCGGCGCGGCCACGACTATATCACGCTGTTTGTCGATATCGATCGTGCCCGGCTGCTATTCGCCACCGAGGGCAGAGACGCCGAGACCATCACCGCGTTCGCCGATGATCTTGCCGCGCATGGCGGTGATCCCGAAGCGGTCAGCGAGGTCTGCATCGACATGAGCCCGGCCTTCATCAAGGGCATTGCCGCTAACCTGCCCAACGCAGCCGTCACCTTCGACAAGTTCCACGCGGTGAGGATTGTCAACGATGCGGTCGATCAGGTGCGACGTGGTGAGCAGAAGCGCGAAAGCCTGTTGCGCGGCACCCGTTACATCTGGCTGCGCAACCCGGCTAGCCTGTCGGAGCGGCAGCGTGCAATGCTCGACAGCCTCCCCACGCGTCACCTTAAGACGGCCCGCGCTTACCGGATCCGGTTGGCGTTCCAGGAACTCTACGACCAGCCGCCGGCGGCCGCGGCAAATTACCTGAAGCAATGGTACTTCTGGGCCACCCACAGCCGGCTTGAGCCTATGATTGAGGCGGCACGCACCGTCAAACGCCATTGGGATGGCATCCTGCGCTGGTTCGCCAGCAAGATTGCCAACGGCCTGATCGAGGGTATCAACAGCCTCGTACAAGCCGCCAAGGCCAAGGCGCGAGGCTACAGATCAACCCGTAATCTCAAGGCCATGGTTTATCTGCTCGCCGGCAAACTCGACCTCAGACCGCCAGCCTGAAAGCCGTTTCTACCCATTCGAAACAGCGAGGGACCGGTTTTTGGCCCCGACGTGCATGGAAAGACTTCGGGTTTCCGGAAGCAAAGCTGTTGCGCCGCTGCGCCGCACCCGCAGTGCTAACGTCACACCGCAGCGGTACGATTCCGGGGAGACCGGCATTGTCACGGATCGCGTACCTCGTATGCCGCGGATGGAAAACTCCGGAAAGCGGAACCGACGTAGTAGCAGGCGGTACGCTTGTGAATGTAACGAATGCCTGATTCGCGCGACCGCTCCATCAACATACCGTGTCATCATCCGGTAAAAAGCGGTGCGGCGATCGGCGAGGTGGGGGCGGGCGACGGGCCGAACCCGATGATCCGCTCGCCGTCGCCGTTCCCATCAGCTTGTTGGATTACCAAATTGCAATCCGCTTCGCGTCTACAGCAAATCCTCCGTGCGGATCGGCAGCTCGCGCACGCGCCGTCCGGTCGCGTGAAAGACGGCGTTGGTGATCGCGGCGTTGACGCCGACGATGCCGAGTTCACCCACGCCCTTCATGCCGAGCTGATTCGCGTCGCGGTCTTGCTCGGGCACGATGATCACCTCGACCGCCGGCGCGTCGGCGTTCACCGCGATCAGGTATTCGGCGATATTGGCGTTGACGTAGCGCGCACTGCGCGGGTCGATTTTGGTTTGCTCCAATAGTGCTGCACCGAGTTCCCAGATCATTCCACCCATGAGCTGACTGCGCGTGGTGCGCGGATTGATGATGCACCCGACCGCGAAAATGCCGAGCAGGCGCGGGACACGGATTTCGCGCGTGTGCGCGTGCACGCGCACCTCCGCGAATTGCGCGCCGAAGCTGTATTCGATGCGGTCCGGATACTGCGACCCGCCGATCACCACCGGCTGGCCGTGCTGCACCTTCCGCACGCCGTCGGGCGGCGCGCCGTACGGGTTGTTCTCGGCGTAGACCTCGACGGGCCCCGGGCCGAGCCGCGCGATGGCTTGCGGCAGCGGCACCGCCGCGCCATCCAGCGCTCGGAGTACGCCTGCGAGCAGATCCGCGATCGGCTGGCGCGCGCGGCCGTGACCGCCAATGACAGCCTGCTCGCCGGGCGCGATCACGGCGCGACCAGCCGAATGCCTGCGCGCCTTCGTCCAGGCAGCGGACCAGCGTGCGGCTGGTGTACGGCAGCCCCTTGATCGGCTCGCGGTCGGTGTCGTTGCGCCGGCGCAACTCGATCGGGTCCATACCGAGCGCCTCGCCAGTTCGTCCATCGCGCTTTCCAGCGCAAAGGCGTAGGGCGTTTCCGGCGGGGCGCGCATGAAGCCGGGCGTGTTGCGATCAACGTGCACCACGGTCACGCGCGTCGCGGATATTCGGGCAGGCGTAGATGCGCGCCGTCGTTCTCGGTGCCGCCGACCGTGTAATCGGTCGGCCGCGACGTCACCTCCCAGCCTTCGTGCACCAGCACCCGCAGCGTGCCGTCGCGCGACGCGCCGAGCTTGACCAGTTGCCAGGTCTCGGCGCGGTAGGTGGCGATGGTGAAGCCCTGATCGCGGGTGGCGACGAGCTTCACCGGCCGGCCGAGCCGCCGTGCCGCCACCGCGATCCAGGCCGTGCGCGCCGTCGCCCCGCCGCGCGAGCCGAACGCACCGCCGATGAAGCGCGAGATCACCCGCACCATCGCCGGGGTCGATGCCAAGTTGGCGCGCCACCGTCGCGGCCAGGCCGGTCCACGAACTGGCTCGACTCCTTGTAGATCGTCAGCTTGCCGCCGGACCACGCGCAGGTGGTGGTGAACAGCTCCATCGGATTGTGGTGCTGGGTCGGCGTGCCGTAGCGCGCCTCGATCGTCACATCCGCCTCGGCCAAGGCACGGCCCGCATCGCCAACGGCGGTGGTCGTGGTGCTCCGCGCTGACATCCGCCACCGCCCGCGCCTGCACACCGCGGCTGTGAAATGTCGCGGCCGGCAATTCCTCGGCGTAGTCGACATGCACGTTGGTACGCGGACTCGCGCGCCGCCTCGAAGCTCTCGGCCAGCACCACGGCGATGATCTGGCCTTGATGTCAGACGCGGTCGGACTGCATGGTGGTCGTGGAATGCCCGCCGGCCTTGGTCGGCGGCAGCGGCTTCGCCTCGTTGCCCACGTTCTGGTACGTGAGAATGTCGAGCACGCCCGGGACGGCGCGAGCTTCCGCCAGCCGGAAGCCGGTGATGCGCCCGCGCGCGATGGTGCTGGTGACCAGAAATGCCCAGGCCGGGTTGGCCACAGGCTCGTCCGAGGGATAGCGCGCCGCACCGGTAACCTTCGCGCGCCCGTCGATGCGCGGCAGGTCGCGGCCGATCACGCCGTCCGGCTGTATGACATGGTCCGGCATGGTCATAGCTCCAGCGCCGCAGCGTGCAGCAGGGCGCGCACCAGCGTGCGCCGCCCCAGTTCGGGCTTGAAATCGTTGTCGCCATGCGTGACGGCGCCGGCGAAGGCCGCCGTCGCGGCCTCGCCCACCGCGGCTTCGTCCAGCCGCTTGCCACGCAGCGCGGCCTCGGCCGCTTCCGCCCGCCACGGCCGGGTGGCGACGCCGCCCAGACCGCTGCGCGCCTCGCGCACCGCGCCGTCGCGGATGTCGAGCGCCACGCGGCCGAGGCGAGCGCGAAATCGTACGACTCCCGGTCACGTACCTTTATGTGACGCGGAGCGGCGGGTCCACGGACCGGCCGGCACGAAGAATCCGGTGATGAGATCGCCCGGCGCCAAGGTGGTTTCGATGTGCGGCGTGCCGCCGCGATGGCGCGCAGTTGCGGCGCGAGCGGGCGCAGAT
Source organism: uncultured Alphaproteobacteria bacterium (assembly GCA_963761015.1). Taxonomy (GTDB): domain Bacteria; phylum Pseudomonadota; class Alphaproteobacteria; order Acetobacterales; family Acetobacteraceae; genus CAVXFL01. The sequence goes on along the minus strand of CAVXFL010000016.1, from coordinate 33,204 downwards.
CGATCAGCCGCGCCGGTGCGCGATCGCAGCTTCATCAAATCGACCAGGGTCGTGCCGCCGGCGAGATATTGGATATGCGCGCGCACATGGGCATCGGTCGCCCCGGCGCTGGCCGCGCGCACGGCCGCGGCCGGCCCGGTGGCGCGTTCGTACGCGAAGGGGCGCATGATTCAGGCCCCCCGCATGCGCGGTTTCGCCTGGCGAATGGCGGCGACGATGTTGGGATAGGCCGCGCAGCGGCAGAGATTGCCGCTCATGTATTCGCGGATCTCGGCGTCCGATCCGGCGTGGCCCTCCGCCACGCAGGCGACCGCCGACATGATCTGGCCCGGCGTGCAATAGCCGCACTGGAACGCGTCGTGGTCGATGAAGGTCTGCTGCATCGGGTGCAGGCTGCGGTCCGGTTCGGCCAGCCCCTCGATCGTGGTCACCCCCGCGCCCTTGGCCGAAAGCGCCAGCACGAGGCAGGAGAGCACGCGGCGTCCGTCCAGCAGCACCGTGCACGCGCCGCACTGGCCCTGGTCGCAGCCCTTCTTGGAGCCGGTGAGGCCGAGATGTTCCCGGAGCGCATCGAGCAGGGTGACGCGCGGGTCGAGGGCCAATCGGTGGTCCTGGCCGTTGACGCGCAGGACGAGCGGCGGCGCCGGGGCGGTTGGCACGGCCCGGGGCGGCGCAGCCGAAGCTCCGCCGGGCAAGGCCGAGGCCGCCGCGGTGGCGATCGCTGTCCCGAGCAGCGCGCGCCGTTCGATCCGGCCGGGCTCGCTGTCGCTGGGGATCGTGCTGTCTCCCGCCGTTGCGGCCTGCGGCCTCAACCAGGGAGCGGCGATGCGGTTCCTGCCGGACGCGCGGCGCCTCGTCAGCGGGCGGGTAAGCGCTTACTCGCCGAACACGATCCGCGGCGGCCGCGCGTCGTCGCGGCGCGCATCGAAAAACAGCCAGCAGTGGTGGTGCTGTCCGTTGTTGGTCGCCGCGCCCATATCGAACCAGCGGATGCGCTCGGTCAGCACCAGAACAGCGTCCAAGGGGCTCGACGCGATCAGGTCGGAGGCGCGCTTGCCGGCGATCCACTGGAAGCGGACGAGCAGCGCCAGTTGCCCTTCGGCGCGACGCGTCAGATCGAGGGCATGGCGAACGAAGCCGCGCAGAAACCGCGGCGAGTTGCGCGGGCCCATGCGCGCCCTGCCCTCGCCGTACGGCGGATTGGTGACCAGGGCGCGGCAGCCGGGCGGGAATTCGCGGCAGGCGTGGAAGTCGATTCCCGGCTGGCCGAATCCGTGATCCTCGAGATCCGTCGCGACCACGTCCTTACCGTGCGCCGCGAGCACCCGGGCGATGGCGCCGTCGCCGCAGCACGGTTCCCAGACCGGCCCGCGCAGGTCCACGTGCCGCAACAGGCATTCGGTGACCCAGTCCGGCGTCGGATAGAAGTCGTGCTCCTCCCGGGCGTAGCCGGAAATATGCACGGGGCGGGAGGCCTGCACACGCGGCGCGCGCTCCACGCGTCGGGGAAGTTCCAAGAGCGAGCCCTGAACCCCCGCCATCCCGTGTCCTTCCTGCTGCGTGCCCGATGACCGCCAGAGCGCAGCAATCGCCCGCTGCCGGCGATTCGGGCAAGCCCGAGCAACGCCTCCCTAGCAGCGGCTCCCGGACCGGTGCACGGCGTCAGGCGTAGACGATCGCCAAGGTCTCGGCGACCAGCGCCGGGCGGGATTCGCCCTCGATGTCCACGCGCGCCGCGAAGGTGAAGCGCTGGCCGCCCTCCACGGGCTCGGCCGCCTTCAGGCTCTGATGCAGCCGGATGCGCGAGCCCGACGAGACCGGGGCGGTAAAGCGCACCTTGTTCAGCCCATAGTTCACCCCGCGCGAGCGTTGGCGGATGCGCCAGATCGTATGCGCCATCCGCGGCAGCAGCGAGAGCGTGAGAAACCCGTGCGCCACGGTCTTGCCGCCCGGCAACTCGCGCCGCGCCCGATCCACGTCGACATGGATCCATTGGTGATCGCCGGTCGCCTCGGCGAAGGTGTCGATCATGTGCTGGTCCACCGTCAGCCAGTCGCTGGCGCCGAGCGGCTTGCCGGCCAGCGCCGCGAGATCGTCCGGCGTTTCGAGCTCCAACACGGTCGCAATCTCCCCTGATTTGCGCCCGCACTAAACCGGCGCGCCGGCGGCGGGGCAACCCTCAGCGGCGGCCGTACAGCGCCGCCGGATCGGCCAGCGGCGGCGCGATCTCCGCCCATCCCCCGTCGCGCGCCGCGCGGTAGAAGCAGCTCCGCCGGCCGGTGTGGCAGGCGACCCCGGTCTGGTCCACGAGCAGCAGCAGGGTGTCGCCGTCACAATCCAGCCGCATCTCGACCAGGCGCTGCACCTGGCCCGAGACCTCGCCCTTGCGCCAGAGCCGGCCGCGCCCGCGGCTGAAATAGCAGACCCGGCCGGTGGCGAGGGTCTCCGCGACGGCTTCCCGATTCATCCAGGCGAGCATCAGCACCTCGCCCGAATCGTGCTGCTGAGCGATGGTGGGAACGAGGCCGGCGGCGTCGAAACGGATGGCGGCGAGCAGGTCGGCCGGCTCCGCCGTGACAGGCTGGTTCATAACACCCTATCTTGGGTGCGCCATGCCCAAGGCAAACGGCGCCCCCTTGTCCTCCGGGTTCTCGGCGCGGACCGAGGCCTTGCTCGCGCGCGCCGACGCGATCTGCGCGCGCCATGGCGCGCGGCTGACCGAGCTGCGCCGCGAGGTGCTGGGGCTGATCCTGGACGCCGAAAGCGCGCTCGGCGCGTACGACCTGCTGGAGCGGCTGCGGCGCGCCCGCTCCGGCGCCGTGCCGCCGACCGTCTACCGCGCGCTCGATTTCCTGCTGGCGAATGGGCTGATCCACCGGGTCGAGCGCCTGTCCGCCTTCATCGGCTGCGTCGCGCACGCCGAGGACGGCCACGCCGCGCAATTCCTCATCTGCCGCGCCTGCGGCCGGGTCACGGAACTGGACGACCACGAACTCACGAGGGCGCTCGCCGCCTCGGCCCGCCGCCACGGCTTCGCCGTCGCCGGCGCCACGATCGAGGCGGAAGGCCTGTGCCGGGCGTGTGCCGCGCGCTCGCCAAACTGGCCGGCCGCGACGCCCCATCCAGCATCGCGGGAGGACGCCGGGGAAAGCGAAGTCGCCCCGGCGCGACCTGGGCTTGTGGGACGGTAGAGCCGCGCAAATATGCGCGATCTGGATAAGCTCCGGTGACGCCGCTAGGATGGGAAGGGAGCGCTGCAAGCGGCGCTATTCCAAGGCGTTGGCGCCTGAGCCTGCACCGTGGTCCGGTGGCAGAGTGGTGATGCAGCGGACTGCAAATCCGCGTACGTCGGTTCAATTCCGGCCCGGACCTCCAGCGCTTTTGCCGATTCGACTGATCAGGCCATCTCGGAGCCGCACCGGATGCCGGCCCCCCCAGCCCCGGCGATGACGGCATTCCGGCCGCCGGAGCGTTCACACCGACGACAGAAATTCGAGCGCCTCCTCGTAAGCCTTCGGACCGCTGAACAGCAGCCGCAGAGGCGGCTCCTCCCCAACTTGGCTGCGCACTTCCACCACCCACGTGTGATGGCCCGCGCGCTTGAGTTCGTACAGCGCACCAGTGCGTTCCGATGCACCTTGGCAGCGCTCGCAGGTTGCTGAGCCCATCGTTGGCCGCAATGAGAATTGGCCCAGTAGCGCGCCTTCGGATTAACAATCCACAAACCAGGTTGGCAGACTCGCCGCGACCTTCGCGCCATAGCGTGTTCGGGCCGAGCACGCGCGCGCTTTGGGCTCGCGCATTCAAGGCCGCCGCGAGATGGCCGGGCCAAGCCCGGCCATCTCGGCATGGAAACGTCTTTTCCCGTGATCTGGGCGGAACTGCGAACCGGCCGGAGCCGGCGGCCTCAAATGTAGTGTTCGCCGAGCGGCGCGAAGCCGTTGAAGCCCTGGCTCGCGTAAGTGCTGACATAGGCGCCGGTGGACAGCAGCTCGATCCGGTCGCCGCAGGCGAGCTTCAGCGGCAGACGGTAATTCGCCCGCTGATACATCACGTCGGCGCCGTCGCAGGTCGGACCGGCGATCGAGACCGGACCCAGCTCGGTCCCGTCGTGCGGCGTCGCGATCTTGTACTTGATCGCCTCGCCCTCGGTCTCGGCAAGGCCGCCGAACCGCCCGATGTCGAGATAGACCCAGCGCACCGGGTCGCCCTTCGAGCGGCGGCTGACCAGCACCACCTCCGCGCTCACCACGCCGGCGTCGCCCACGATGAAGCGACCCGGCTCGATCACCATCTCCGGCAGATCGTTACCGAAATGGCGCGTCATCGCCCGCATGATCGCGACGCCGAACGCGTCGATCTCCGGCACCTCGTCGCGGTAGCGAATCGGGAAGCCGCCGCCGAGATTCATCATGCGCAGGTTCACCCCCGCCTCGCGCAAGTCGGTGAACAGCATGGCGACGCGCCCGATCGCCACCTCGTAGGCGGTGGCCTCCATCTGCTGGCTGCCGACATGGAAGGAGAGGCCGAACGGGTCGAGCCCCAGGTCGCCGGCTCGCAGCATCAGTTCGCGCGCGGTCTCGACGGTGGTGCCGAACTTGCGCGACAGCGGCCAGTCGGCACCGGCGTTGTCGACCAGAATGCGGCAGTAGACGCGCGCGCCCGGCGCATGCTGCGCCAGCTTGTCCAATTCCTCGGCCGAATCGAACGCGTACATCCTCACGCCCGCAGCGTGCGCCTTTTGGATCGCCGAGACCTTCTTGATGGTGTTGCCGTAGCTGATCGCCTGCGGCTTGGCGCCGGCCGCCAGGCAGGCGTCGACCTCCTCCCAACTCGCGGCGTCGAAGGAACTGCCGAGCTTCACCAGCCGTTCCAGCACCGGCGTGGCCGGATTGGCTTTCACAGCGTAGTAGACCTGGGCCAGCGGCAATGCACGGCGGAGCGCACGGAAATTGCCTTCCACGCGGTCGACGTCCACCACCAGACAAGGCGTTGCCGGCTGCTGCTCGGCAAGGAATCGGGCGATTTTCGGATTCATCGCGCCGGGCCCCCTAAACAAGCGCCCACCTGAGCCAGGCGACGGGCGGAGTTGACGAAACGGTCGAACGAACCAGCGACCAGACGAGGGCCTCGAGGCACTGGCGTGTCGAGGACCCGGATTGCCAGAACGCTTGACGTCGTTGCGTAACCTCGAAGGCCAGAGGCACGTGCGTTGCTGCGTAGAGGCGGCAGATAGGACCCCCGCCCCCCGGCGCAAGAGAATTTTGCGGCGGCGGCCAACAGATTTGCCGCGTCCGGGTCGGAGCGGCTTCCGGCGCGGTCGCGCAACCGTCGCCGAGCGGTTACGTTGCGCCAAAGTCGGAAAAATTCTCTTCGGGCGCGGTGGATTTCCGGACCGAGGGGGCTGCTACGGGCGTCGGGAAGGGTCGCGACGAATCCGGCGGCCCCGGCCAAGACCTCGAAGCCGGCTGCCGTGTGCAACGACATCGCGTTCGGCGCGGAGGGTGCGGGAATGACCGACGCGAGCGCCGCGAGGAAAGGCGCCGAGAAGAACCTGACCGATCCCGGGCCGGCCCGCCCGGATAGACCGCTCGCCGACGGTGCCGCCTTGCAGGACCCGGAGGCGGCGGCGAAGGGGCGCTGGGCCGATCGGCCCTGGGAAATGCCCTGGCGCGGTTGGAAAGCCGTGCTGCTGCGCACGTTTCACGAGATGATCTCGGATAGGGTCGGGCTGGTCGCGGCAGGCTGCGCGTTCTGGGCGACGCTCGCGCTGTTCCCGGCGATCAGCATGCTCATCACCATTTACGGGCTGCTGTTCGATCCCGTTTCCGTCGAGTCGCAGCTTGAGGTGCTGCAGCGGCTGCTGCCGCCGGCTGCTTTCACGCTGATTGCCAATCGCGTGCACGAGTTGGTGTCGCAGTCCGGGCATGTGCTGACGATCGGGCTGGTGGTCAGCGTGGTGGTCACGCTCTGGAGTTCGGCGAACGGCACCAAGTCCATGCTCTCGGCCCTGAACATGGCGTATGAGGAGCAGGAGCGGCGCGGCTTTCTCGCGTTTCAGGTCGAGGCGCTGCTGATCACGCTCGGCGGCATTCTGGGCGGGGTTTTGGCGCTCGCGATCTTGGTGGGCCTGCCGACGATCTTCGGGCTCGTCGGGCTGTCGGCGCATATCAAGAGCCTGATCGCCATCGCCGGCTGGGTGATGCTGGTCGGCTTCCTCATGATCTCGCTGGCGCTGCTGTACCGGTTCGGACCGTCGCGCCGGCCGGCGAAGTGGCACTGGATCACCCCCGGCTCGGTGGTCGCGACGCTGCTCTGGCTCACTGCGTCGGCGCTGTTCTCGTTCTATGTCGGCCAGTTCGCGAGCTACAACGCCACCTACGGGCCGCTGGCCACTGTCGCCGGCGTGATGATGTGGTTCTGGGTTTCCAGCTACGCGGTATTGCTCGGCGCCGAGCTGAATTCCGAGTTGGAGTTGCAAACCGCGCGGGATACGACGCCGGGCCCGCCGAAGCCGATGGGCCGCCGCGGCGCCTTCGTCGCCGACCACGTGGCGGAGAGTTGAATTGGGGCGAACCGCTTGTTGCCGCTCTGCCGCCGCCGCATGCTGCCATCCATGATCGCCGATCGGGTGGGGGTGGGGGCGAGAATGCGCGGTGTTCTGTTGGCGCTCGGTATTGCCGCCGTGTCGGCATTGCAGCCTGTCGCGGCGAGGGCCGCCGACCTTGACGCCGCCCGGGTGCGCGCGGCGCTGGCCGCGGCCACGCCCGGGCACCCGGCGGATTTCGCCGCCAAGTCGCTGCGCAACCTCGACCTCAGCCATCTGGATTTCGCCGGCGCCGACCTGGCGCACGCCGACCTGTTCGGCGCCAAGCTGGAGGGGGCGAATTTCACCGGCGCCAATTTGTCCGGCGCCAATCTCAACCTCGCCTGGATCATCCGGGCGAATTTCACCGGCGCCGATCTGTCGGGCGCAAGTCTGGTCGGCCCGGTCGTCTCGATGGGGCTGCAGCAGAAGCCGGACGAGGCGCCGAAATTCCCCGGGGCGAATTTCGCCAAGGCGCGGGTGATCGCGCGGCTCGGCGGCGACGATCTGCGCGGCGCCCGCTTCGTGGGCGCCCGCATGGGCGCCGACATGCATAACCAGTCCATGGGGCTGATGCGCGCCGACCTGTCGAGCGCCAACCTCGCGGGTGCCGATTTCACCGGCGCCGATCTCGGCCACGCGCTGTTCCGCTTCGCCGACCTGCGCGGCGCGAAACTCGTGCGCGCCAGCCTGGTCGACGCGGATTTGTCCGGCGCCGATCTCACCGGGGCCGATCTGACGGGGGCGGACGCGACCGGCGCGATCTTCGATCAGGCGGTGCTGACCGGGGCACTTGGGCTCGACGCCGTGAAGGGTTTCGCCCGCTGAGCTTCAATCAGCGCGGCCGCAGCGAGAATTGCGGCGCGTAACTCGGTCGGGTGGTGATGACGCAGACCGGGTAAACGGGATCGGTGCTTTCGAGCGTGATCCGGAACCGCTGCACCAGGCCGGCCACGGTGAGCATGACCATCGGCATCGCGAATTGCGCGCCGATGCAGATGCGCGGCCCGATGCCGAACGGCAAATAGGCGTAGCGCGGCACCGGCGGCGCGCCGGGAAGGAACCTCGCGGGATCGAAGGCGTGCGGATCGTCCCAATACCGCGCATGCCGCCCCAGCACCCAGGGCGAAATCATCACGGTGGTCCCGGCCGGCACATCCACGGTCCCGCAGCGGTCGGCGCCGATGGCCTCGCGCACGATCCAGAACGCCGGCGGATAAAGCCGCAGCACCTCGCTCAGAACGGCCTTCGTGTAGACGAGGCGCGGCAGCGCCGCGGCGAACCCGTCCGGGGACAGGTCGAGGTCCCGCACCTCCTCCGCCAGGCGCTCCTGCGCGTTCGGCACCGAGGCGAGCAGGTAGAGCGACCAGAATGCGGCGATGGACGTGGTCTCGTGTCCGGCCACCAGCATGGTGGCGACCTGATCGCGCAACTGCCGGGGCGTGAAGCCCCGGTTGGTTTCCGGATCGCGCGCCGCGCGCAGCAGGTCGAGCAGGTCGCGCGGGGCGTTCGCGTCCACAGCCGCCAGCCGATCGGCGATCATGCGCTCGATCAGCCGCATCCATCGTCGGCTGAACCACCAGCGCCGCACATCGCGCGGCGTCGGGATCGAAGGGGGAAGCAGCACGTCCAGCAGATAAGGACGAGCGTAGCGCTCGACATAAGCGCGGGCGAGCGTGCGCATTTCCGGCCCGTAGGTCCGCATCTCCAGCGAGAACATGGAGCGGCCGGCGATTTCGGCCGCCCAGCGCTGCATGGTCTCGAACAAATCCACCGTCGGGCCAGGCTCGGCCGCCAGCGTTGCGAGCCCCTCCTGCACCGCCTCCGCCACATGGCGGACCAGGAGCGGAATGCCGCGCGGAGTGAAGGCCGGCGCGGCGGTGCGGCGCTGGTGGCGCCAGACATGGCCTTCGCTGAGCAGCAGTCCGTTCCCGGCCACCGGCCGCAGCAGTCGGACGCGCATCGGCGTGCGTCGGTAGTTCGCGTCGTTTTCCACCAGCACGCGGTTGATCGCGTCCGGCGCGTTGAGCAGCATCATCGACCGCCCCATCAGCGGCAGGATTCGGACGTCGCGCTCGTACACGTCCTCCGGCCAGAGCCGGAGTGCGTTGACACGCAAGGCCCGCAACAGCTCCACACCTCGCGGTGGTTCCTTGACCAGGGGACGCGGCGGGAAGAAACGGGCGTCAAGCATGCGGCGGCCTCACCCTACAATTGGCGCGCGAACCGTTAAGGCATTCGACCTCTATTGGTATCAGATCCGATCGCATTTACAAATCGTTCGATGTAGCCGCAGACGGTTGTATTGCCAGTTTGTTTCGGTCGCGTCGCGCCAACGGCGCTCGGAGCCTGATTTCCGGTCGCGCCACGGCGGCGGCCGGCGGGACGACATCGCGCGATTTCGGCGTTTTGGTCTTAATTCGGGATCGAACCCAGCCACGGTTCGCGATAATCTGCCCCAACGAGTGGCGAGTCGCGCCGGAATGGGGGAAGTATGTCGGATTTTGCGCCCTGGCTCAGAAATCTCGCAATCGAGGATGCGGAACTCGGCCGTCTGCACGAGTTCGTCGACAATCACAGCAGGGAATGGCCGTACTACAGCAACAAACTCTCCGATTTCTTCCGTATCGTGGTCCTGGCTAGGGACAAGAATGAAGTCCAGCTTCTGGACACTCTCGAGCGTTATTACATGGTATGGAAGAATTCGATCAGAACGGATTCCGGCAACACCTTCTGGTCGAATTTCGGGCCGCTGGCGCTGTTCCTGATCGGGATGATCGTCACCCTGTTCCTGATGTACCAGATTTATGCGCCGAGCCTCGCCGCCGCGCTGTCCGAGCGCAGCCATACCAACGGCCTGATCACGTTTCTGCTGGCGTTCGCGGCGACGTCGACGATCGTGGCACTGGCAATCGGAATACTGTGGCTCGACAGATCGGATATTTCCAGCGGCTTCGCGAAGACGAAGGATATTTCCACGGTTCTGGCCGGCGTGATCGGGACCATCATGGTGTTCTATTTCGTTTCGCCAGCCGCGACACCGGCGGGACGCGACGCGGGCGTCTTGGCGGGGCCGGCGTCGGCCCGCGCGCCGGCCGCCGTTTCGAGCATTCGGCCGCGCGCCGCGAATACCTCGGCCACGGCCTCCAGCGGCAACCCACTTCCGTTGGAGCCCGCGGCCACCGCCATTCCGGTCCTGGCCCCCTCCGTGGTCGACGCGCCGCCGCCGCCGGCGCCGCCGAATGTCTCGGCGCAGCGCACCGCGTCCGGCGACGGCGCGGGTTCGGGCGACCGCTCCGTGACGACAATGCCGGTGCCTCCGGTCCCGGTCGCTTCCATGTCCGGGGCGTCCATGTCCGGAGCGCCCATGTCCGGGCGGCACCGCGGCAGACCCTGACACAACAAATGGTTGTTGCAATACAGGAGAATTCCCGTGTCTTATCGGCTGAAAGCGCGCGCGCCGCTCGGTGCTTACGGGGTCTCGCCCATGCCGACGTTGAACCTGACGAGGGCTTACACGGCTAAACCGGGTCGGGCCGCGCAGGCGGCCATCGTCGCGGTCTCCGCCTGCGCCCTGCTGCTGGTCCTCGCGCTCGGCACCTGGGTCGTGCGGCGACAGTCGGCCGCGGCCGACAACGCTGCGGCGGCGCTCGCGCAGGTGCGGGACCAGCAAGCCGAAATCAACAAGCTTCTCGGCGACGTGGCGGCGCTCCGCGGCGCCAACGACCTTACGCGGGCCGAACTGGCGACGTTGCGCGATCAACGCGTGGAATGGACGAGGCCGCGGGCCGCGCAGCTGCAAGCCGCGCCTGCCGCCGCTACCCCGGCCGAACCGCCCAGATTGCCCGTTATCGAAACGGCGTTGCCGGCCGCACCGGTCGTCGCGCCACCGGTCGTTGCGCCACCGGTGGTTGCAGCCAAGCCGGAGCACAGGCACGTCGGGCACCACCACGCGAGGCGCTCGCGCAAACGGCTAAGGACGGTCGTGGTCGACGGCGTGACCTATGTGCGCGGCCGGGAGCCTCACGCCCTATCGCTGCCCATGCATTGACGCTCCGGCCTACCCCTCGGCAACCCAGCGCCGGCGAGACCGTTGGCCTCGGCGACCCGGTCGTGTGTCGAGGGGTGAGGGACCGGCATGAGACAGCAGGAGCAGGAAACCCAGGGACGGGCTCCCGAACCATTGGACGCGCGCCGCCGTGGCGTTTGGCAGCGGCACAAGCTCGCGTCGTGCTGGACCCTCGCGGTGAGCGGCGCGCTCGCCGCAGGCGGCGTCCTGCAGGTACTCGGTCCTCCAGCGGCCGCGGTTGCCCATACCTCCGATCCGCGCGGACCGATCGTCGAACACGCCGATCTGGGACCGCGGAGCGACTTTGACGCCCCGCGCCCGGCTGGCGCGACCGTAAATCCGGTCAAATCCACGCCGAGCGCGCGCGTGGATGCGCTGCTCGCCGGGGCGGAGGCGCGGATCGCGGCAAGCAAAACCGGGGCGCCCGCCAACGGCCAAGCCGCGAAGGAACTGATGCGCGTCGCGACGGCACTTCCGAATGCCTCGCCCGAGCAGTGCGAGCATGCGCGCGAGCTGGCGACTGTGCTGTTCGATCGCGCTCGGACGGCGCTGGCGGCCGGCAAGGTCGCGGAGGAGCAGCACTGGCTGGCGCTCGGGTCCATCCTGGCGCCGCCGCCCGACCTCAGGCCGAGCGCCGCACAACTTCCCGCAAACCAATCCCGGCCGGCCGCTCCTTCGGCGAGCCGTGGCGCTGGCGCGGAGCAGCCGCAAACAGGCGAGACCGCGCCTGCCGCGCTACCACTGCCGCCGAATCCGCCGGCCGAGATGGCGCAAGCGGATTTGCCCGGGTCGGAGCCGGCAGCTGTCGGCGACGGCGCACAAGCCACGGGCGCGCGTCCGCCGGCACCGGCGGACCCCGGCGCGCCGTCCAAATCCGATGGGCCTCCCCTATCCGATCGGGCTGGCGCTGCTGCGGCGCCGCCGGCGCCCGCCGAGGCGGCCGCCGCTCCGAAGCCAGTGCAGACCGCGGCCGCAACCAGCCTCTCGGTCCACTTCGCAGCCGAATTCGACCACGGCGAGGGAGACCGCCAAAACCTTGGCGGGGCGGCTCGGGTCCGGGTTCGATCGCGCCGCGACCGATGGCGAAACCGTGGCGCCAGGACCCGCGGTCATTCGGTGGGCAGGCGATGGCGCGCACGCCATCGCTCACCAAGCGGCCGCCATGCTCGGCGGAATGGGCTATCGCTGGCGCATCGAAAGATTGACCACGCCGGATGCCAATTCGTCGCGAAACGTCGAGGTCTGGATTCCCGGCGAGCAACCGCGGCTGCATTCGCCCGCGACGGTGACGCACTATGCGGCGCGGCCACGGCGGTTCGCGGGCTGGATGGGCGGACGCTTCATGGCCCATCCGCGATGGCGCCGGTTTGGCCCGCCGCCACGCTGGCGCCGACGCTGGTGGGTCTGGGTGGCTCCGCCCTGGTTCTGTGACCCTGGCGCCGATTGCCCGGGCTAAGCTTTTTTCTCCCAGCCGCGCGGCGCCTGTTGCCAGTAGGTGACGCTGTGGCCAGCCTGTCTGGTCGCGGTCCAGCGTAACCTGGCGGCGGCTACGGCCGCCTCGTCACGGCCATCGAACAGGTCGAATACCCGCTCGAACGCCGCAAGGCGCGCGGCCGCGCCGTCGATTAGGAACAGGAAGCGCGCACCGTTTGGCGCCGCGTCTTCGCTGGTCAGCCAAATCGGCTGCAAGTCCGCATGGCCGGTGAGCCGCGTGCCGTGCGGCAGCCAGTCGGGATCGCTCGCCAGCCACAGCGAGGCATCCAGCGCCGCGACGCGCTCCTCGCTGCCGCAGATCACGACGGCGCGCTGTCCAGCGGCCAAGGTGCGGCCGAGCAGCTTGGGCAGGGCCTCGTCGGGGCCGGTCCGGGTCAGGTGGTAGAAGCCGATTTCCGTCACGGCGAGGTCGAAGATTGCAGCACCAAGCCTCATTCCCGCCCGGCATCACCCCTCGTAATGCATCGCCACCAGCCGATCGAGCAGGCGCACCCCGAATCCGGTCGCGCCCTTCGCGGCAAGCGGCAAGTCCTTGGTGGCCCATGCCATGCCGGCGATGTCGAGATGCGCCCAGGGTTTGCCGTTGACGAAGCGCTGCAGGAACTGCGCCGCCGTCACCGAGCCCGCCGGGCGGCCGCCCACGTTCTTCATGTCCGCGATATCCGACTTCAGCAATTGATCGTAGGCCTCGGCGAGCGGCATGCGCCACAGTTTCTCGCCGCTTGCGATGCCGGCCGCGAGCAGCCGTTCCGCCACTTCGTCGTTGTTGCTGAACATCCCCGCGTATTCATGGCCGAGGCCCACGATGATCGCCCCGGTCAGGGTGGCGAGATTGACCATGAAGCGCGGATCGAATTTTTCCTGGCAGTACCAAAGCAGGTCGGCGAGCACCAACCGGCCCTCGGCGTCGGTGTTGATGACCTCGACGGTCTGTCCGGAATAGGATTTCACCACGTCGCCCGGTCGCTGCGCGCTGCCGGAGGGCATGTTCTCGACCAGCCCGACGATGCCGATGGCGTCCGCCTTCGCCTTGCGGCCGGCGAGCGCCGCCATCAGCCCGATCACCGCGCCGGCGCCGGCCATGTCCCATTTCATGTCCTCCATGCTCGCCGCCGGTTTCAGGCTGATGCCGCCGGTGTCGAAGGTCACGCCCTTGCCGACGAAGGCGACCGGCTGGGTCGGCTTGCCACCCGCGCCCGACCCGCCTTGCCAGCGCATCACAACGGTGCGCGGCGGGTTGGCGCTGCCCTGGGCGACGCCCATCAGGGCGCGAAAGCCGATGCGGTTCATATCCTCCGGGCCGAGCACGTCCACCGACACCCCGAGGTCGGCCAGCTTGCGGCAGCGTTCGGCGAGTTCGGGCGGCGTCAGTACGTTGGCCGGCTCGCTCACCAGATCGCGGGCCAGGCAGACGCCCTCCGCCACCGCCCGGGCGGCGCCGTAGGCCTCGCGCGCGGCGCCCGGCTGGTCGGAGAGCACGGTGACGCGCTCCAGCTTCGGCTTGTCCTCCGGCTTTTCCTTCGTGCGGTACCGGTCGAAGCGATAGGCGCGCAGCACCGCGCCCCGCGCCGCGGCCACCGCCAAGGACGGGCTCAGGCTGCCCGTCCAGAGCGCGGCCTTGCCGTCCTTCATCACCGCCGTCACCGCCGCGCCGCCGGCTTCCTCGGCGAGCAAGGGGGTCAGTTCGCTCGCCTTGCCCAGCCCGACCACGACCACGCGCGACAGTCCGGCCCCCGGCGCCAGCATCGCGCAGGTCTGGCCCTTGCTCCCCTTGAACTCGGAAACCGCGAGCGCGCGCCCGACCGCGCCGCCGGTCGCGGCATCGGCGGCCTGCCACAGGCCCGACGGGCTTTCGCCCTCGCCCGCGAGCAGGACGAGCGCGCCGCTCTCGGGCAGGGCGGGCGCGGCGAAGGCAATGTCGAGCATTTTGCGACTCCGGTGCTGCGGCAACGCGGTTGCAATCGGGGTCTTGCTTTGCCGCCCCGGCGGTCGACGCGCAAGCCTCGGCGGCGCTATGACCCCGTCATGGACGACCACGAACTGCTTTCGCTCGCCGCCGACCTCGCCACGAAGGCAGCCGCAATCGTCATGGCGGTGCGGGCGCGCGGCTTCGAGGTCTTGAAAAAGCAGGATGCGACCCCGGTGACCGAGGCGGACCAAGCGGCCGAACGGCTGATCGTGGATGCCTTGCGGCGGGCAACCCCTGAGATTCCCGTCATCGCCGAAGAGGAAGTCGCGGACGGGCGGGTGGTCGACCCCGGCGAGCAGTTCTGGCTGGTCGATCCGCTGGACGGCACGCGCGAGTTCGCGCAGTTGCGCGACGAGTTCACCGTAAACGTCGGGCTCGTGCGCGAACGGCGGGCGGTGCTGGGCGCGGTCGCCGTGCCCGCTTGCGGCGAATTGTTCACCGGCATCGTCGGCCGGGGCGCCTGGAAGCGCACGGCCGCCGGGGAATCGGCGATCCGCGCACGCCGTCCGCCCGCGGAGGGGCTGCACGTCATGGCCTCGCGCCATCATGCCTCGGACGCGCGGTTGGCGGCGTTCCTGAAGGACTACCCGATCGCCTCGGTAGCCAATCTGGGTTCGGCGGTGAAATTCTGCCGGCTGGCCGAGGGCGCCGCGGACTTCTATCCGCGGCTCGGCCGCACCATGGAGTGGGATACCGCCGCCCCGCAGGCGGTGCTGGAGGCCGCCGGCGGCGCGGTGCGCCGGATGGACGGGGCACCGCTGACCTATCGCAAGCCGGGATGGGAAAATCCGCCGTTCATCTGCACCGGCTTGCCGGACTGAAACCGTGACCGAACTGCTCGCGGCCGATGCGCGCGGGATCGCCCGCGCGGCCGGCCTGCTGCGCAGAGGGCGGCTGGTGGCGTTCGGGACCGAGACGGTATACGGGCTCGGCGCCGACGCGACCGACCAGCGGGCGGTCGCCGCGATTTTCGCCGCAAAGGAGCGGTCCCGCTTCAACCCGCTGATCTGCCATTACCCCGATGCCGCGGCGGCATTCGCGCAGGTGGCGGCGAACCCGCTCGCGTGGCGGCTGGCCGAAGTGTTCTGGCCCGGTCCGCTGAGCTTGGTGTTGACCCGGGGACGGCAATGTCCGGTCGCCCTGCTGGCCAGCGCGGGGCTGGATACGCTCGCCGTGCGCGTTCCGGCGCAACCGATCGCCTTGGCGTTGCTGCGCCAGGCGGGCGTACCAGTCGCGGCGCCGTCGGCCAACCGCTCGGGTCGGGTCAGCCCGACCACGGCGGCGCATGTCTTGACGGAACTCGCCGGCCGGATCGACGCGGTCCTCGACTGCGGCCCGTGTCCCGTCGGGGTCGAGTCGACCGTGCTCGATCTCACCGGCGAGCAGCCGACCCTGCTCCGGCCCGGAGGGGTGACGAGGGAGGCGATCCAGGATGTGGTCGGTCCGCTTGGGCACGCGGCCGGCGAAGTCGCCAAGCCGCGCTCGCCCGGACTGCTCGCCTCGCATTACGCCCCGGAGCTGCCGGTTCGTCTGGACGCGATCAGCGTCGCGCCGGACGAGGCCTTGCTGGCGTTCGGCACGAAGCTGGCCGGGGCAGTCCTGACCTACGATTTGAGCCCGAGCGGCGATCTCGCCGAGGCCGCCGCTCGCTTGTTTTCGGGGCTGCGCCGGCTCGACGCGGAAGGCCGCCGCCGCGGGCTCAAGCGCATCGCGGCCATGCCCGTTCCGGAGATTGGGCTCGGCCTCGCGATCCGTGATCGGCTGCGGCGAGCCGGGGCGCCGCGATAGCGAACCCGGCCAACCTTGGCGCTAAAGGAGCCAACCCGCCGCGAGCAGCAAGACCAGTCCCAGGCCGATCGCCAGCAGAATGCACCCCGGAATGGCCGAGGCTTGCTTTCCACCGTCTCCCCGCGGAGAGGGCTGGTTTCCTCCGATCCGCGCAACGTGGTCGTCGCCGCGGTCCATGTGTCGCCTCCAGCCCCACAGGCCGAGGACACTTACGCGCACCGGACAGGCGCATCCTACGCTCCGGTATCCGCGTCTCGTCCTCCCCGATATTACCAGGGGCCGTCCGGTTCGTCACCGGGTACGCACGAAGGCGATGGGCGCTCGCTCGATTTTGCGCGCGACCGAGAACCGGACGCGTTCAGCGGAACCGGGCGAATTCGAGCGCGGCGTTGGACCGAGGCGACGGGCTAATCGGCTGCCAACGCCATCGAGCGCCGAGGCAGCTTGTGGCCCACATAGTCCTCGAGCGCCTCCGCCACTTGGTCCGCGTGCGCCGCGAACACGTGATCGGCGCCGGCGAACACCCGGTAGTCGATGGTCACACCCTTCTGCGTGTTGAGCTTGTCGACCAGCTTGCGGACCGCGGGTTCCGGCACGAGTTCGTCGGAATCGCCGTGAACCAGAAGCCCCCCGCAGGGGCACGGCGCGAGGAAGCCAAAATCGTAGTGGTTCGCTGGGGGCGCGACGCTCACCCAGCCGGAAATCTCCGGCCGACGCATGAGCAACTGCATACCTACGAAGGCGCCGAAGGAATAGCCGGCGATCCACAGCCCACCCGAGTTCGGGTTGACCGCCTGCATCCAATCCAGAGCCGCCGCGGCGTCGCCGATCTCGCCGATGCCGCCATCGTAACGCCCCTGGCTGCGGCCGACGCCGCGAAAATTGAACCGCATGACCGAGAAGCCCAGGCGCTGATACGCTTGGAACATCGTGTAGGTGACGCGGTTGTTCATAGTCCCACCGTGCAAGGGGTGCGGATGCAGCACCAGCGCGAGCGGGGCGCCGGTTTCCTTGCAATGATGATAACGGCCTTCCAGCCGGCCATCCGGGCCGGCGAACATTACCTCTGGCATGGCGTTTCGAATTCCGTTTCCTGGGATCCGAGCCGTTCGTCGGCTCCGGTTCGAAATTCATGTATCACGTGTCCGCGCATCATAGCTGCACTATCGCACGCTCGCGCATCACATATGCGCGCTCCGCAACACTTTTGCCGCAGTTTCGCCGCTCGCGCGCCTGGATTTTGGCAATGTTCGCGCCTTGGGCGCGACTGCCGCGCTCGGGCCGGGCGTCGAGCGTCATAGATAGGTCGTGACCTCGGCGGGTCCATATCCTTGACCTCCCGGATCGCGAAACCCTAGCTTCAACAGGATGGCTCCGCCTGCCGGAAACTGGTCGCCATGCCGCGGTCGCACGGATCGGCCGGGCTCAATCCTGGAAAGCAACGTGATGGCCTTCGACTCACTGCGTGAAAGCATCCGCGCCTATCGTGAAAAGGACCCGGCGGCGCACTCCTGGCTCGAAGTGCTGCTGTGCTATCCGGGTCTGCACGCGATTTTCTGGCACCGGATCGCACAGGCGATGTGGACGCGCGGCCTGCGCCTGCCGGCGCGCGTTGTCGCGTATTTCAGCCGCTGGTTGACCGGAATCGAAATTCATCCCGCAGCGCGCGTAGGGCGCCGGGTCATCATCGATCACGGGATGGGCGTCGTCATCGGCGAAACCGCCGAGGTGGGCGACGACGTCTACATGTACCACCAGGTCACGTTGGGCGGCACCAGCTCGGAACGCGGCAAGCGCCACCCGACCATCGGCAACAACGTCATCATCGGGGCCGGGGCCAAAATTCTCGGCGCGATCACGGTGGGCGACCACGCGCGCGTCGGCGCCAACGCCGTCGTTTTGCAACCGGTCCCGCCCTGCACGACGGTGGTCGGCATTCCCGCCCGTCCGATCGAGCGGCGGCACGACGAGCCGCCTTGCTTCGACCCCTACGGCACGCCCAAGGAAGCCGCGCTCGATCCGTTGCTGCGCGACATCGAAAGCCTGCGCGCCGAGCTGACCGAACTGGAAGTGCGGGTGGCGCGGGTCGCCCGCGAGGCGCGGCAGAGCGAGCGCGAGCCGGCAGCCGACTAGCAGCGCCGCCTGGATGGTCTACCTCGACGCCAACGCCACCGAGCCGCTGCGGCCGGAGGCCCGGGCCGCGATGCTCACGGCGCTGGACTGTCCGGGCAATCCCTACTCGGTGCACGCGGCTGGCCGGGCTGCCCGCAACCTGCTGGAAACGGCCCGCGAGACGATCGCGAACACGTTCGGCTGTGGCCCGGCGGAATTGGTGTTCACCTCCGGCGGCACCGAGGCCGATGCGCTCGCGGTGCATGCGCTCGGGGTAGGGCGGCGGGTGGTGATCGGAGCGACCGATCACGACGCCATCCGTTCGGCGGCGCCCGATGCCCTCGTGGTCCCGGTGGACCGCAACGGCGTCGCCGATCTGGCTGCGCTCGACGCTCTTCTCGCCGGAGTGGGGCCGGCGCTGGTTTGCCTGATGGCGGCGAACAACGAGACCGGTACCATCCAGCCGGTCGCGGAAGCTGCCGCGATGTGTCGCCGTCACGGCGCGCGCCTCCATGTCGACGCGGTGCAGGCCGCTGGACGCCTGTCGACCGACTTCGCCGCGCTCGGTTGCGACAGCATGGCCATCTCGTCGCACAAGCTCGGCGGCCCGGCCGGCGCCGGTGCCCTGTTGCTGACCCCGGAAGCCGCGGCGCACATCCGTCCGCTGATCGCCGGGGGCGGCCAGGAGCGGGGCCGGCGGGGCGGCACGCCGGCCGTATCCGCCATTGCCGGTTTCGCCGCGGCCGCGACGGCCGGTTACGAAGGGGCCGCCATCGCCCAACTCCGCGACGCCGCCGAAGCCGCCGCGGCGCGTTGCGGCGCCATCGTTTGCGCGGCCGGCGCGCCCCGGCTCGCCAATACCACCTCGCTTGCCCTGCCCGGCGTGCGGGCCGACACCCAGGTGATCGCGCTCGATCTGGCAGGCGTGGCGGTGTCCGCCGGGGCGGCATGCAGTTCCGGCAAGGTGGCGCGCAGCCATGTGCTGGCGGCGATGGGGCTCGGCGAACTCGCCGGCCAGGCGATCCGGGTCTCGCTGCCATGGAACGCGACGGCGGCGCATGTCGACGCCTTCGCCCGCGCTTACGCGGACATGGCGGGACGTCTGGCGCGCCGGGCCGCCTGAGCCCACATCGGCGGCATGGCGCCACTCCCCCCGGACCGCCCGGCCGAACGCTACGTCTACCTGGACAACCAGGCCACCACGCCGTGCGACCCGCGCGTGCTGGCGGCGATGCTGCCCTGGTTCACGGAATTGTTCGGTAATCCGCACAGCGTCGAGCACGCCATGGGGCGCGCGGCCGAGGCGGCGGTGGAGCACGCGCGCGGGCAGGTCGCGGCCCTGATTGGCGCCGATCCCCGCGAAATCGTCTTCACCTCCGGCGCGACCGAAAGCAACAACATCGCGATCAAAGGGGCGGCGCGTTTCGCCGCCCAATTCAGCGGCGAGCGAGCGGCGCGGCGCCGCATCGTCACCGTTGCGACCGAGCACAAATGCGTCCTGCAATCGGTCGCCGATCTCGGCGATGAGGGGTTCGACCCGGTTTTCCTTCCCGTACGGTCCGACGGCTTGGTCGACCCCGACGCGCTGGGCGAGGCGCTCGCCGCGCCGACCTTGCTGGTCAGCGTCATGGCGGTGAACAACGAAACCGGCGTGATCCAGGATATCGCCGCGCTGTCGGCCATCGCGCATGAAGTGGGGGCGCTGTTCCACACGGATGCCGCGCAGGCAGCGGGAAAGATACCGCTCGATATCGGCGCGCAGGGGATCGATCTGCTGTCGCTCAGCGGACACAAACTTTATGGGCCGAAGGGGATCGGCGCGCTCTATGTCCGCCGACGGCCGCGGGTTCGCCTGCAGCCGCTGTTCTCCGGCGGCGGACAGGAGCGGGGATTGCGGTCCGGGACGCTGCCGACCCCGCTCGTGGTCGGGCTGGGCGAAGCCTGCCGGCTGGCGGCCGAGGAGCTGACCGCCGAAGCGGAACGGATCGCGGCGTTGCGCGACGGGCTGCTGGCTGAGTTGCGGGAGCGGTTGCCCGGTATCGTCGTGAACGGCAGCCGTGAGCGGCGGATCGCCGGTAACCTGAACCTGACGTTTCCGGCCGCCCCGGCCGCTGCGCTGATGCAGGCGGCGCCGATGCTGTGTCTGTCCACCGGATCGGCCTGTTCCTCGGCGGCGATCGAGCCCTCCTACGTTCTGCGCGCGCTCGGGCTGTCCGAGGCCGCCGCGGCGCGCAGCTTGCGCATCGCCATCGGACGCTTTACCTCGGCCGACGACGTGGGCTACGCCGCCGCCGCACTGATCGCGGCGCACGCGGCCGCCGCCGCGGCGTAATCCCCCTTTCCACCGCCAATTCCATGCCCATCATGACCTTCATCGAACGCGACGGCACGAAGCGCGAGGTGGACGCACCGCTCGGGCTGTCGGTGCTGGAGATCGCACACCGGCACGGGATCGATATCGAGGGCGCCTGCGAGGGCTCGCTCGCCTGCTCCACCTGCCACGTGATCGTGGACCGCGCTTGGTTCGGCAAGCTGGAGGCGCCGACGGAAGACGAGGAGGATATGCTGGACCTGGCCTTCGACCTGCAGAAGACGTCGCGGCTCGGCTGCCAGATCATCATGACAAATGAGCTGGACGGCCTGATCGTGCGCCTGCCCGCCGGCAGCCGCAACATGCAGCTCCGGTGAGCGGCATGCGGGTGGTGGTGGCGATGTCCGGGGGCGTGGACAGCAGCACGGTGGCCGGCCTGTTGCGCGCGGCCGGGGACGAGGTGATCGGCGTCACCTTGCAGCTCTACGATCATGGCGCCGCGTCCGGCCGCAAGGGAGCCTGCTGCGCCGGCCAGGACATCCACGACGCCCGCCGCGTGGCCGATCATCTCGGAATTCCGCATTACGTCGTCGACGCCGAGGCGCGGTTCCGCGCCGCGGTCATCGGCGATTTCGCCGACAGTTACGCCGCCGGCGAGACCCCGGTGCCCTGCGTGCGTTGCAACCAGCACCTGAAGTTCACCGACCTGCTCGGACTGGCGCGGGATTTGGGCGCCGAGGCGCTGGCGACCGGCCACTACGTACGGCGCGTGGACGGGCCGGACGGGCCGGAACTGCACCGGGCCAGGGATCCGGCGCGCGACCAGAGCTGGTTTCTGTTTGCCACGACGCGCGAGCAGCTCGCCTTCACGCGTTTTCCGCTCGGCGAGTTCGCCTCGAAGGCGGCGGTGCGCGCCGAGGCCGCCCGGCTCGGGCTGCCGGTCTCGGACAAGCCGGATAGCCAGGACATCTGCTTCGTGCCATCCGGCCGGTATGCCGAGGTCGTCGCCCGCCTGCGCCCGAAGGCGGCGGAGCCCGGCGACATCATTGCCGCGGACGGGCGCGTGGTGGGCCGGCATGCGGGCGTTGGCGGCTACACTGTCGGGCAGCGCAAGCGCCTCGGCGCGGCGGCACGGGTCGACGGGCGGGACCAGGTCGTGGTGGCGCTCGACGCGGCGCGGCAGCGTGTGGTGGTCGGCCCGTCCGGATCGGGCCGCCGCCAGGTTCTGTTGCGCGAGGTGACCTGGCTGATCGAGCCGCCGGCCACGCCGCTGCGCTGCGCGGCAAAGCTCCGCGCGCGCGAGGCGCCGCAGCCCGCGCAGGTGCGCGCCGCGGCCGATGGGGCGGCGGTGCAGCTGGACCACCCCGCCCTACCTGCCGCCGGCCAAGCCTGCGTGTTTTATGCTGGAGAGCGGGTTTTGGGTGGCGGCTTCATCCGCACTTCGGTTGACTTTGGTGGTTGGGCGGCGATATCTGCGCCGTATTCCGAACCGGTTGGCGGCGTAGCTCAGCGGTAGAGCAGGGGAATCATAATCCCTTGGTCGGTGGTTCAAATCCGCCCGCCGCTACCATCCCCAAGCATCCGCAGCCGTCCATACCAAACACGGAACCCGTTAATTCCAGGCGGTTTTCCTCTAAAATTCAAACCGCATCAGCCATAATGCCGTCCGCAACCGTCCATCACTATCCGCCCTTGACTACGCCCAGGTGAAGCCCCATTGAAGCCCCGGAAGCGGCGAGCTCCACGAAAATGGCCGTCCATCTTACCGAGAAGGCGATCGCAAGGGCGGTCCGGGAGACGGCCGAGACCAGGCGGCGCCGCGACCTGGCCGACGCCGCCTGCCCGGGCCTCCGCCTGCGGCTTACGCCGCCCGGCCCGAGGGTGCCGGCGGGCAGTCGGACGTGGGTGCTGGCGTGCCGGGACCGGCTCGGGCGCATGCGCCAATTCCCGCTCGGCAGCTATCCCGAGCGCGGCATCAGCGAAGCTCGGGATGAGGCCCGGGCGCTCCATGTGCGGGTGAAGCGCGAGGGCGAGGACCCGATTGCGGATCGGCGGCGGTCACGTGAGTCGGGGCGCGACGCGAGGCTGGGTATCGGCACGCTCGGCGCGGTGATCGAGGAGTACAGCCAAAAGGCCGGCAAGGAGCTGGAATCCTGGCCGCACAGCCGCAAGCGGATCGATCTGGTATTCAAGCGATTGCTCGGCCAGCCGCACGCCGAGTTGACGGCGGCCGACCTGCAAGCCGCTGCCAATTCCTATGCTGCGGCGCAATCGGCGGCATTCGCGGTGCGGACCCTTCGGCCGGTCCTGCGCTGGGCGGCGCAGCGCGGGCATGTCTCGGCCGAGCTTGCCCGGTTGCACTCGCCGGCCAAGGTGAAGCGCCGCCAGCGCGTTCTCAGCCGCGACGAATTGACGGCTATCCTGCCGGTACTCCGCGCCGCGCGCGGTGCGCATGCCGCAGTGCATCGGCTTTTGCTGCTGACCCTGACGCGACTGGGCGAGGCGTCGTCCGCCCGGTGGCGCGACATCGACTTCAAGGCGGGGATCTGGACGATCCCGGAAACCAAAAACGGCCAGCTACATGCGATCCGGCTGCCGCGCCAGGCGCTTGATCTTCTCCGCGCGATGAAGGCCGCCGAGGTAAAGCCGCGCGCGCTGATCTTCGCGACTGCATCGGGGCGCGCGCTCGGGAATTGGGATCGCGCCACCAAGGCAATTCAGGCGAAGAGCGGAACGGCGGGCTGGAACCGGCACGATCTGCGCCGCACCGGCGCTACCATGCTCGGCGATATGGGCGAACTGCCAGACATCATCGAGGCGGCGCTAAATCATACTCACATTCGCTCGCCGCTGGCTGCAACGTACAACCGGAGCCGTTACCGCCCGCAAGTGGCGGTGGCACTGCAGCGGCTTGCCGACGCCTTGGACGATATCGAAACCGGCGCCGGCCAGGTGACGGCGCTCGGCGCGTGATCGGGTGGGGGATCAACCTCACTGGCCAGGCGCTTCGCCAATCCGGGGGGGCGCCCGCCAGTTGCGCAAATCGGATTGGGCTCGCGATGATGGCCGCGGCGCGGCACGGCGACGGCCGCACGACGGGGACCTCACGCCCCGCCCGCCGCGCCCCTTCTTCCCGAATCGCGTGAGTGACAAGGCTGACGTGGGGGCCGTTTGAACCGTATCCCGGAACCGCGTGAGGCGGCCGAGTCGAATTCAATGGCGCCAAGCTGGGGCGCGACTGTTCGATCCTGGTCCGTGGCACTTCCGGCGCGAACGGATGCGCGCCCGCCGTCGATTGCTGCGCAGATTGCGGGAGGAATCGCGGCCATGGGCAACCCCGTTGCCGGACGTAGAGTTGCGCGAGGAGCAAGCCCGGGAACTTATCCGGCAGCGAATCGGCGACGTGCAGGCGCAAATTCTTGAAGCGCAAGCCTGGCTGATGTCCGCGCAGTCTAGGTCGCTGGCGGCGGGACGATGGAAAGCGATCGGCCGCAGAAAAAACCCTCACGCGGAAGCGACACCGGTGCCGCGGCAGCTATGGCGCTCGGCGGGGTGTGCTGACATCGATGCCTGAAATTCGTGGGGAAATCAGCTTTACTCACCAGTCAGTAATATAGGCGACACTTGGCGCCTTGAAGAATGACCGTATCAACTGCGGCGCGCGCTTGATGGCGCTGAGTTGTGCCTCGATCCTGGCCTGCAGCTTTTCGCCGCGCCGCAGGGGCGCTCTGGCCACGCCGGTGCGCTTCACGTGGCTCCATACCAGTTCATCGGGGTTCAGTTCAGGCGCATAGCCGGGAAGAAAATGCAGCGTCAGCATGCCTTTCATGGAGGCAACATAGGTCTTCACCAGCGTGGTCTTGTGCGCGGGAAGTCCGTCGAGCACCAAATGCAACGGCTTCGAACGACGCCGCATCATTCGGCGCAGCAGCTCGACAAACAACTCGGCGTTCAGCCCGCCCTGGTAGGTGCAATACCAGAACCCACCCCGAGCGTTCACCGCGGAGGCCGCACTGATCGATTGCCGCTGGCCAGGGCGTTCGACCACGGGCGTCTGACCCTTCTTGGCCCAGGTCTTGCCATGCACGCTATCGGCACGAAAGCCCGACTCGTCCCAGAAATACACCTCACCGCCCGAGGCTTTTGCTTGTCTGGCAATGGCAGGATACCGTTCGCGCCGCCACGCCTCGATCGCTTCAGGATCGCGCTGGTAAGCGCGTTGCAGCGGCTTCTGCGGTGTCAGTCCCAGCTTGGCGAGCAGTTCTCCCACCGCCGTCACGCCAAGCCGAATGGCGAATTTCCGTTCGATCAGCTCGGCCACCAACGACCGCGTCCACAATCCGAAATCCAGGCCATACTGACGCGGATCGCGACCATTGATCCAGCGGAACACCTGTTGCTCCTGATGCGGCGTCAGACTGCGTGGCCGGCCCGTCGCCGGCCTGGAGCGCAGTGCTCGCAGTCCCATACCCGGCTTTGCCGCCGCGTTCAGCCATCGGTAGATCGTCGTGCGATTGAAGCCGTACGAAGCCACCACCAATGACGGACGCTCGCCGTCCCGCACTCGCTCGACTGCCATCAATCGAATGGTCTCCAACGTCCGATGATCTAACCCGCGTCCGTCCTGCTTCATCCCGCCGCTATAGCACCGATCGCAACTCTGTACAACAGGAACGTCGTCTTAATTCCCGACTGGTGAGTAATGGGGTGACCTGGTACAACATTGTGGTGCGGCCATCTCCGCCGATTGCGCCGCCATTTCCGGTCGCTGGTCCGCGAGACGATCCGCCGAGTGCGCCGACATTTGCGGCCGCTGATCCGCGAGACGATCCGCTGGAGTGCAAGAAGCAGGGGCGTCCACCGCATCAGGGTCGTGCAGCTTTCGACGCGGAGTTTTCCCGGTGCCTGGCTACCCTTGGACCGTCCAAGCCGGCCGCGCTCGACCTCCATATGCGCGACTTCGCTCACCACTCATGCCACAACCCCGCCAAATCGACGATTACGACCTGGCTGGGCCAAAATCGACGGAAATCCAAACATTTCTGACTTTATGATTTTATGATTGTCATTTATGATTTTATGACGATAGATCGACGGCCCGCCGTTCGCTATGTCCAGGTCCGTTCTATTAAGAATGGATCGTCCCGATGGAAAATCGGCCGCCAAAACACGCGACGTTCAATCGGTGCGCGATTATCGCGGGATTGATCCTGGCGCTCTGCAGCACAATGGCGGCGGCACATGCTGCCTCAGTCTCCGCGGGAACAGCGCCGGTCGCGGGAGGTGCGCTGGTCTCCTTCCCCTGGTGGACCGCGCTCCTGCTGCCCGCGACGGTCAGCGGCGTCGTCATGCCGAAATATGCGACCATGACCGACTGGTGCCAGTTGAGCGGGCTTTCACGAAGCGTGACCTATGAACTGATCGGCCTCGGTCACCTTAAAGCCGTGAAGCTTGGCGCCCGCACACTGATCGATGTCGAGCATGGACTGGCACAAATCGCAACCATGCCGGCTGCGACTGTTCGTGCGCCTGCTCGCGCGTCGGCGATCGCGTTGAGCTGGGACCGTGCCATCCGCGCTGCGCGGGGAAAGCCGATCGAATAACCCGCCGTGATCGCCCATAAAAGCCCGAAAAACAACACGCCCCGGCGTTGGCGCGCCGAGGCATGCCGCCGCGTCACAAAACGTTCAGCCACCAAAGTGAGCGTTTACGGCGAAGCGGCCCCGGTGTCCATCCCAAGGAGCTGCTGCTGCTATGTACCGCCGTCCGCCGCCGTGCCTGATCCCATTCCCGCGTCCGCCCGGCCGGCCGCCGGCGTCGCTCCCGCTCCGGTTCACGGGCTGCGGGCCGCATAATTGGCCGCCGCGCGCTGATGAGCCCCTCCCGGTCGTCCCGATCGGACATTCGTCGGCGGGTTACGTGTTCCGCGATCCATCTGGTTGCGTAAGAACGCTGGCATGGTCCGACCTTCGGCGCCGCGACAAACTTCTTGCTTTGTTCTGCGACGATGTTCGCCCGCTTTGCACCGCGTTTCCGTTGCGGTTTCGCTTCGACGGAATAAGCGACGATGGGGCGATCTGCCTGACAG
The DNA here is from genome assembly GCA_963761015.1 of uncultured Alphaproteobacteria bacterium. GTDB lineage: Bacteria > Pseudomonadota > Alphaproteobacteria > Acetobacterales > Acetobacteraceae > CAVXFL01. Next base: position 6,787 of record CAVXFL010000016.1, on the reverse strand, counting down.
CAACCGACTTTAGCCCTGCGATGGCTGCACGGTATCTGGCCCGGCGCGCGCGAGCCGCCGGAGCCTTACCGGAGAGGGACGCCGCGTGAAGCTATTCCGACACCCCGATCCGGCGGGCCAGCGATGGGGCCGCGAGCGGCGCGCGTACGCGGAGGCCGAGGCAAAATTCCAACGCGCTGACGGAATTTTCAGCGAGGCGGTCCGCGTCCCACCTATTTTCTTCTTCGGCATCAATCTCAGGCGGTTCGCGGAGCGCGATGGTAGTTTTAACTACGGTGCGCTCCGCTTCGCTTCTGCTTTGCGCAACGCTGAAACCGGCCATCGTATGCCCGCGCTATTGGCGCTCGCCAGCTCGCCCGAGGCGCCCGCGCGGTTTAACAAAACGAACGCGATGCATCTTCACTGGCTAGAACCTGATCCACTTGGTTTCCGCGCGGCGAAGATAGCGCGCCCTGTAACGACGAGCCGATGGCTCGAGGGCGGCGCGATTCCGATCTGGAGCGGCGCAGTAGTCTGGGATCGGCCGGCCGAAACCGTTGCTGTCGCGGCGAGCTTGCCGACTGCCCTGTCGCTCGCCGCGCAGCGGCCGGCCATGAGGATTTACGCGGTCGCGCGCGGCGCGCAGCTCGATCGGGTCGCATTGCCTGCGCGCGGGCTCTATCGCATTGCACTTGCGTCTGAGCACGAGGGCGATGCCGCAACACTGCGGCGTGTGGCGGGTAGGCTGCGCGCCGAAGGCTTAGAAACCGAAATTCTGCTGGGGCGCTCACTTGCGCGGATGCGAGCCATCTAACGGAGAAAGTGCATGATAAACGGGCTGACTATGCGGTCGCCGGGCGACCCGCCGCCTAACGAACCTATTGCGGCCGAATTCATTCCGTCACCGCTCGCCGACGATCGCCCCTCAATGTTGGCCGTGCGCTCGGTCGCGCGCGCGCTCAACGGCCCCGGATTTATCGCGCATGTATGGATCAGTAGCGTGCGCGATCCGGTCGCGATTTTATTCCAATTGCACGACGGCTGCATCGTTCCTGAAATTCCAAGATCGTGGCCTACACCGGAGCGCTGGGCCGAGAGGGTCGCTGATTCCATTGCGGCGTCGCGGCCGTCGCAGCTTGGCGGCGGTTGCCAGGTTCCGTTCGGAGATTGGACCGCGGTCGAGGCGGCAATCTCCGATAAGCATGCGGCCGATAAGCGTGCCGCCGATGCTATCCGCGCGGCGCAGTCGACTGAGCCTGCTTATTCCGCTGCCTCAGCCGTGACCGATCACATCAGCTCTGCGCGCACGCTGGCGGAAAAGTTGGACCGCTCCGAGAATGTAATCCGCGCGTTGCGGAGCCCGCTGCGCAACGCGGCGGAATATTCCAGCGCGATCGCAGACGCGACCGCAGCCGTCAGCGCTCTGGAACCGGCGAGGATCGGCCTCGAAGCCGAACTTCGCAACGCGAAGGTGAAAGGCTTCAAGGAACTCGATCGAACGGCTCGCTCGCGATTTGGCCAAGGTAGCCGATGTCGCTGAAAGGTTGACGCTCAACCGAGACGACCTCGCGGCTAAACTGCCAGCGATCGAGCGACGCGAGGCGCAGACGCTTGCCGCTCTGCAACAACGCGCTGCTCCGCTTCCACTCCGGCGGGCGGACAACGTTGCGGGACTGCTGGCGCTCCGCCCGTGGATCGAAGAATTCGTTGCCAGAGTGCGTCTCGAGGGCGAACTCGACAGAGAAATTCGGGCAATAGCTGCAGCCGCCTACTCGGCCGGCATTGCTCTGTCAGAGCTCGGCGTCGATCTCTCGCCGCCGTACGTTACCTCAACCCGGTCATGCGGTGTCGATGGCGCCCTTGTCCGCGGCCTGCGCGTGCCCGGCCTCGCGCCAGCAGGCGCGGCGGCGCCGCCGTGGCTCTACCTGCCTCGCGACAGTGATGCGTGATAGTCGCTTGGGCACATAGCGAATGAGCGGCGACCGGAAACGTAAACTAGCGGTCAGTGAAGTGCGTGCGGCCGTCCTTGGCGCTGGTGCGGGATTTCAAGTAATCACCGGCGGGAAACGCGAACCGCCGGGGGGCGCTGTTGTCGGCGATGGCGGGTGTCCGCTGATCGCGCTCGGGCATCGCTCCGGGCAATTCTACTTCCTCGACATCGACGGCCAGCGGCGTGAACTTTCAGCACGACAACTTGGCACGCGCAATGATCTGCTGAGCTTATTCCTTGGCGACACGGATTGGTTGCGCGCCCGTTTTCCGAAGCGCGCAACGGTCAAACGCCGCGCCAGCGGTGGCGACGATTTTGTGAGCGAAGAAATTGTCGTCGACTTTTACGTGAACGGCGCGGCAGGGTTTCTGCAAGCGGAATGTCGCCGCGCGGGAATCTTCGGCGAGCAGGTGGTGATCCGCGGCGTCGGCGTGTGGGCGGATGAGGGTGGCCTGCCTATTGTGCATGCCGGAAACGCCGTGATGATTGGCGGGATATGGCACAAAGCCGGTATTCGCCATGCCGGCAAGGTATGGGCGGCGGCGGCGCCGATCCCGCGCCCGGACACGCCCTGCAAATCGGCGGTAGCGCGCGAGCTTCAAGAAAATCTCCGCCAATTATGGAACTTCCGCGATCCTGGTGGCGAGATTGCCACGCTCGGCTTGCTGGGAACTGCCTACTACGGCGCCGCGGCGCCATGGCGGGCGTGCGGCTTCCTTATCGGCGGAACAGGATCTGGAAAATCCGCGTTGCTCAGTGTGCTGCGCGCCTGCGCGCCACTGCACCATTTTAGCAACGATACCACGAAAGCCGGGCTCGAACAGCAGATCGATGGCCGCGCGATGCCGTCGTTCATAGACGAAGCGTCGGATCGCGAAGACCAGCGCGGCGCTCGCGCGCTTCTGGACCTGGTCCTGAGCGCGACGGGCTACGAAGGCACGCGCGGTCACCGCGGCGGCGTGGACGGACATGCGCGTTCAATCGACCTCGCCGGCAGCATTATTATGGCGTCGATCGCACCGCCCGACATGCAGCCCCAGCATGTTGGCCGATTTACGCTGATTGAGTTGTCTCAACCCGAGGCCGGCGCCGACCATCGCGACGAACACATCGCACTTGCAGCGCGCATGCGGGCCTCGGGCGGGGCGTTGTGGGGTCGGGCGCTTTCTCACTTCGACCGCTACATGGCTTGCATTCGCAGTTTCCGCGCCGCGCTCGGCCGCGCCGGCTGCGCTCCGCGCGAGGCCGACCAGCTCGGCGCGCTGCTCGCCGGCTGGCACGTTCTGGTGGACGAGGGTTTACCCAATGAAGCGGTGGCAGCGGCCGGCGTGGCGGCGCTGGCGGCGTTCGTGCGCCGCGCCGATGATGTCGCCGCTGATGATGGGCCGTCGCGGATGGTGCAGCACCTAATGACCACCGCCGTGCAGATGGATCGATCGACCGATCGCGCGCCGATCGGCTCCTTGATCGCGTGCTGGCTATATCCGGCGAAAGTTCAGCATGGCGGATCGGACATCCATGTAGGATCGGACCTTGCGCGGCGCATCCTGGGAAACTTTGGAATACGACCGATCCGTGCGAATGAGCACAGGCAACCAAGGATGGCGCCGGGCGATGGCGTGTGGTTTTCGCGCACCGCGGCCGATCTTCGACGACTGTTTTCCGATACGCGGTGGGGCGGGGATCGGTGGCAGTATGAAATGCGCCGGCTAGAAAGCGCGCGCGCGTCGCGCGACCCGATCAGGATCGGCGGCGGAACGACGCGGGCGATCTGGGTAGCAGCCGCCGAATTGGGGTTCTCATCCGACAATTTTACCGAGGAAATTCAACATTATGAATGACAAGCCAACGATGTAACGGCCGTGACGTTCCGTGACGATTTAAGTGACGCTCCTATCCACTTGAATGGATTGGAGAATTAGGCGTTTGTCACGATGTCACGGGATTTCGGGCAGTTTTCTATGTACGAATTGCTTGCTCTAGTCTCCAACCCTGTCATTTTGTGACTTTGTGACGGTACTTAGAAATAGATAGGTATATGAATAGGATAGGAGAAACTTCTTCCGTCACGGTTTACGTCACGTTACGTCACGGACCATTACGGTCATGGGAAGCGCGGCGCGAGGTGCGGACCGGCGGCGGAGGGCCGCGAGCGCACACCGATGACCGTGTGCGAGGGCGGAGACGCCACTACCTGCGAGCGCTTTCAATTCCGCGCGCGCGTCGAGCGCGAATGCCTGCTCGGTGTTCGCCGGGCACCTGTCGCCGCTTCGAGGAAGCCGCGAGGATGTCGCGGATGGTCGCGGGTCCTTCCCAGCAACTCCCGCCAACCGCGGGCATTTCGCGCCGCGGTCGGGGGCGCGCTTTGTGCAGTCCGAAACAGAGTTCTAAGTTATTGTTCGCAAAAGGAAGTCCGTCGACATCGCCGCTATTCGGCCGTTCCCGAGCCGCCGGCGGCGGGCGCCCGGCGTCCGCCGGCGGGCCGTCGCCCTGGTCGGCCGGCGCTGCGGCCTTCTGCTCGATCGCCTGGCCGAGGCCCGAGCCGCCGGCGGCGGGCGTCTGGCTCCGCCGGGGGCCGTCGCCCGCCGGGCGTCGCGCGGCACGACGGGCCGATCTCGGCCATGCGCGAGGGCCGATGGCGGGTCCGCTCGGTGAGAGTTGCCAACGAATTGTGGCCGCTTCCCGGGCGCTCGTGGCCGCCGCGCCGACCTGGCCGCTGCCGTGCGCTCGTGGCCGCTGCGCCGACCTGGCCGCTGCCCGGACGCTCGTGGGGCGCCGTGCGCTCGTGGCCGCTGCCCGGACGCTCGTGGGGCGCCGCGCCGCCCTGGCCGCTGCCCGGGGACGCTCGTGGGGCGCCGCGCCGCCCTGGCCGCTGCCCGGACGCTCGTGGGGCGCCGTGCGCTCGTGGCCGCTGCCCGGACGCTCGTGGGGCGCCGTGCGCTCGTGGCTGCCGCGCCGCCCTGGCCGCTGCCCGGACGCTCGTGGCCGCCGCGCCGCCCTGGCCGCTGCGCCGACCTGGCCGCTGCCCGTGCGCTCGTGGCCGCCGCGCCGACCTGGCCGCTGCCCGTGCGCTCGTGGCCGCCGCGCCGACCTGGCCGCTGCCCGTGCGCTCGTGGCCGCCGCGCCGACCTGGCCGCTGCCCGGACGCTCGTGGGGCGCCGTGCGCTCGTGGCCGCTGCCCGGACGCTCGTGGGGCGCCGTGCGCTCGTGGCCGCTACCGTGCCCTCGTGGGGCGCCGTGCGCTCGTGGGGCGCCGTGCGCTCGTGGCCGCCGCGCCGCCCTGGCCGCTGCCCGGACGCTCGTGGCCGCCGCGCCGCCCTGGCCGCTGCGCCGCCCTGGCCGCTGCCCGGACGCTCGTGGCCGCCGCGCCGACCTGGCCGCTGCCGTGCCCTCGTGGGGCGCCGTGCGCTCGTGGCCGCCGCGCCGCCCTGGCCGCTGCCCGGACGCTCGTGGCCGCCGCGCCGACCTGGCCGCTGCCCGGACGCTCGTGGGGCGCCGTGCGCTCGTGGCCGCTGCGCCGCCCTGGCCGCTGCCCGGACGCTCGTGGCCGCCGCGCCGGCCTGGCCGCTGCCCGGGCGCTAGCGGCCGCCGCGCCGGACCTGGCCGCTGCCCGGACGCTCGTGGCCGCCGCGCCGGCCTGGCCGCTGCCCGGGCGCTCGTGGCCGCCTCGCCGACCTGGCCGCTGCCCGGCTCGTGGCCGCCGCGCCGGCCTGGCCACTGCGCGGGCGCTCGTGGGCGCCGCGCCGCGCCGACCTGGCCGCTGCCGTGCGCTCGTGGGCGCCGCGCCGGCCTGGCCGCTGCCCGGGGCTCGTGGCCAGGGCCTCGCCAGCGATCGCGGCGACGCGGACCTCGCGCGCCACCGACGGGCCGGGCTTGGCCATGCGCGACGGCCGATGGCGGGGCCGCTCGGTGAGAGTTGCCAACGAATTGTCGGGAGGTGCTAAAAGTGGAAAATTCCCGCGTCCGAGGCCGCTATGCCTGAAAGCGAGTTATTCCACGTAAAGCTGACCGCGCTCGACCACGTATCGAAGCCGCTGCGCGAGATCACTGAGGCATTCAAAAAGGCCCGCAACGCCGCGCTCGGCCTGGCGGCGGCGACGGAAACCATCAAGGCGCCGTCCCGGCACGTGGCCATGTCGGTGCACCACATCGGCGCGGAACTGCGGCACGCGAGGCGGAAGCGGTCACCTGGCGCACCGTCCTGCACGAGGCGACGCACACGTTGCGGGAAGATTTCGAGCGTGTTCGGGAACCAATAGGCAAAATCACGGAGCGGCTCGCCGAATGGGCGCCCATGTTGGCCGGGCTCGGCGGCCTGGCCACCATCGGCGGCCTGATCGAGCTGGTGCGCCGCACCGCGGATGTCGGGCTGGAGCTGCAAAAAAACTCCCGCCTCACCGGTATCACGATAGAGGGCTACCAATCGCTTGCCTATGTGGCGAAGCAGACCGAGACGCCCGTCGAGGCTTTCCAGCTCGGCATGGCGCGCCTGAACATGCGCTTCGGCCAGGCGGTGACCGGCCATGGCGAAAAGGACATCCTTTCGCTGTTCAAACATATCGGACTGTCTACGCGCGATGCGCACGGCCACCTGAAAACGGTCGAGCAATTGTTGCCCGACCTGGCCGACGCGTTCCAGAAGACGCGCGATCCGGCGATGCGCGCGCTGGCGGCGTACACGTTGTTTGGCCGCGCCGGCTACGATATGATTCCGCTGCTTATGGAGGGTCGCAAGGGCATCGAGGAGCTGACGAAGCGATATCACCATTTCGGTAAGACGCTGACCGAAGCGGAGATGGGGCCGCTAGAAGAATTCAA